>NZ_JBREVE010000008.1:0-236197 GCF_052921365.1 Paenibacillus sp. T2-29
GTTATGTAGAAGCAAGCTTCTAAATAACCCCGCTCGACTTGCATGTATTAGGCACGCCGCCAGCGTTCGTCCTGAGCCAGGATCAAACTCTCCATTAAAGACCAACCGAAGCTGGTTTATAGAAAGAGCGATTAGCTCATGTTGAAACTAACGAGATAAAATATCTCTTGTTTGATTTTGCGAACAAAATCATTTACTCACTCGTTGTTCAGTTTTCAAAGATCAAATTCTTTTCACTGCGTTTTTCAACAGCTATAAGATCATATCATGTTCATTTCAAAAATGCAAGGGTTATTTTTTTTCTTCTTTTCGAAGATTGTTTCGCCCTAGTTATTCTTTTTCGAAACGGCTGTTTTGTTGTCAGCTCAAATAATATATCATATACCTAAGCAACTTAGCAAGTATTTTTTTATTATTTTTATTTTTTGAATACATCTACTCATTTTCTGCTCCGATAAATCA
Organism: Paenibacillus sp. T2-29; assembly: GCF_052921365.1. NCBI lineage: Bacteria > Bacillati > Bacillota > Bacilli > Caryophanales > Paenibacillaceae > Paenibacillus > Paenibacillus sp. T2-29. Next base: position 463 of record NZ_JBREVE010000008.1, read on the forward strand.
GTCAAGGGGCTTGTGCCCCTTCATTAACTGGTCACTCCTTCTGGTTCGAACACCTCTACTGGCCAATGCAGCTCCACACCTTGACGAAGGAGAACATTTTGAAAACGTCCAAGATGTTCTTCTGATCGGCTCACTTCAATAGGATATACTCCGTTGGAGACACAGTAAGCCGCCAAGCTTCCCGATGATTCTCCTATATTCCATTCTGTAGGATGTAGCCGATAGCAACCATTGGCTATTTGAGTCATCCCTATATTTTTGCATGCAGGAAGCAAATTACGTACTCTCACAGGAATCAGTGAACCCAATGGAATTTCATAAGGATAGTTAGGGATGTAAAAGGTTCGCTGAGATACCGTAGTCGGATGAAGATCTAAATGATAGCTGCCCACACCTACACTGTCTGAATATCGTTTGGGTCCCTCCTTCCCCCGAAGCTCACGACTTACATCAAACTCCGAAATCGTATACTTGGCCTTAATCCGGCGCGACTCGCGAATATAAGCCGTTTTAGCCAGACCGTCAGAAGTGCCAAGAAAATCACCCCGTGGTCGAATTCCAGGATAGCCGAAACCTCCATCTAATCGGGGAGCCTCAGTTTGAAGCCAATATATTAATGAACGAGTCAACTCACGCGCTCCTTCTCGATGCCTTGCCTGCTCCTGAGCGGTGACACCAATCAATGGTCCTAGGTAATAATCATTTTGAGCCCAGTTTAAAAGAGTAACCTCACCATCGTTTAGCGGTTCGCTCCATATGGAAGGATCTACGATACGACGATAATCCCATAAGGATACAATACCCTGATCGTTAGGGAATAATGTGAACTGTTTTAGCTTACTGGTATCATCTGCATCTGTTGCAAACCAGCTCAAAATCGGAAAACGGGAAAAGGACGGGATATAATTTCTCCAGAAATCGTATTGTTGCGGTCGCTCTATAATGAAGCTTTCCTGAGGAATGTAGTCTACAGCAGCCACATGCGTGATAGATTGCATATCAAGAGGATTAGCATACTCCAGTGCATGAGGCTCCCCCGTTGAAGCTCGGGATTCCGCTCCACTTGTATGCTCCACACCCGCCATGGGAAGGAGATCACCACACTCTGTGGCATCCAGATAAAACGTTCCATGCAGCACTCTGAGGCCACTCTTATGATCAGGATTATACGAGGTGCGGACGGTAACAGAAGTGATAGAATCTCCATCTGTCTGAGCAGCAATAGGCACAGTGTGATAATATACACGAACACGTCCCGTATTTAAATAAGGAGCAAGCATATCCTCAAGCACCTGTAGAGCTACCCGTGGTTCATGAGCCAGACGACTTACCCAGCCGTTCCCAGGATTAAGAATCGGATCATTGTACGCTTCTTCAGTTAATGGATAGTTCTGACGGTAGTAGTAGCGTACACGATTGCGGAACTCACGATACGTTGCTGTGCAACCAAACTGTTCGATCCAGCGGTGCTCATCCGGAGGAACAGCCTGTGAAGTTAATTGCCCTCCCAGCCAGTCCGTCTCCTCTGTCATGATGACTCTCATACCAGCTTTCGCCGCTGCAAGGGCTGCCGATGTCCCACCCAGACCTCCGCCAATCACAACAATATCGGCATCAAGCCGTTTTTGCGTCATGGTTCGTTCCCCTTTCATTTTTACTAAGATTCCGTCATCTCAAAAGCAAGCCTGGCAGCGCCAATGAATCCAGCGCGGTTTCCCAACATTGCCCGACTTACTTCTGTCTGAACTCCCAGTCGGTCCAGATGCTTTTCCAGCAAGGGCCACCAGACATCTCCCGCGTCCGCTACTCCTCCCCCAACAATGATCAACTCAGGATCAAGAGTCACCGATATATTAGCCAGAAGAACAGCTAAATCTGCTGTGTAGTCATCTAGCGCCTGAATTGTCTTCAGGTTGCCGTGAGCGGCCTCTTCCACAATCTCGTTCCCAGAACAATACAGTTTTCCGGTGCATTCACTACCTCGACGTAACAGGGCGCTACCTGATACGTATTGCTCAGCACATCCCTTTTTCCCGCAATTGCAGGGGTGACCTCCAGGAAACAAAATACTGTGCCCCCAATCGCCGCCGCTCCAATGAGCACCTCTACACAAGAGGCCATTTTCCATATACGCGCCTCCGACCCCTGTTCCCAAGGTGAGCATGGCTAGGCGCTGCTTACCCTTCCCGGCCCCCTGCCAAGCTTCTCCAAGTAACGCAGCGTTCGCATCATTATCAGCAACCGCACGTAAAGCAAGCTTTTCTCTAGCCCACCTCACCAAGGATGTACCCTGCCAGCCAGGTAGGTTATCTGTAGCGTACACAACTTCACCGCTCTCCACATTCACTCTGCCAGCAGTAGCAATACCTAAAGCGCCTATACCTACAGGGGTACTCACACTGGTATCCCCAAAAGAACGCATCAGTCCGAATACAGACTCAGATACACGCGACAACACCCAGTCACGCCCACGGGAGGCATCTGTATCCATTCGAATTTCATCAAGTACAGATCCATCCCGTGCCACTATGGCGGCCTTTACAGAAGTCCCCCCAATGTCGATCCCAATGACTTTGTTCAATGCAACTGCCACCACCATATCCTCCTTGTTCCCCCACATAAAAGCTTACGAGCTCTTAGCACAAACCTTCTATAGATAGAAAAACATGATGAACTGTCGGAGCGTGCCGTATTCCAATCCACAATCGCAGAATTTCAATAACTTCGTTCAATCACCGCTCTCGCTGTTTTTTCCTTCATTTGTTTGGTGTGACTCGTGTGCTTGCGAGCAAGTCCTTCACAGATGAGGTCAATCACGAATAGCTGTGAGATTTTGGCGCCGATTGAACCGCCTTCTATCGGAGCTTCCTTCCCTGCGGTCAGTAAAACAATATCTGCAATGGAGGTAATAGGTGATTTTGCATAATTCGTAATTGCGATAACTGTTGCACCGTTCTGCTTGGCCTTGTACAGCATGTCGTTCGTATCCAGCGTACTTCCTGATACACTGATGCCAATAGCGACATCACCAGCGCTCATGGACACCGCCATCATCGACTGAATATGTCCGTCTGCCACAGCCTCGGCGCGCCGCCCAATCCGCAAGAAGCGGTTTTTAGCATCCTGCGCGGAAATGCCCGATGCACCTACCCCGAAAAATTGAACATAACCCGCTTGATCGAGACACGCTATAGCACGACTAAGCTCCGAATGATCCAAGAGCCCCATACTGGAATGCAATATATCGAGCATATTGTGATACACCGTGCGGGTAATATCATGTTCGTTATCTGGGTCGATGTTCTCCTCGCTCATATCGGTTTTGCGATAAGTCTGGTTTTGTGCTAGCGACAGTCGGAAATCCTGATACCCTTTAAAACCAATTTTCCGGCAAAAACGCATAACCGTCGTTTCGCCTGTACCTGCGAAGTCAGCTAGCTCCGTCACAGAGAAATATATGATGTCTGCGGGGCACTCCAGTACACACAAAGCGACCTTTTGCTCCGATTTCGTTAATGAAGGATAATACGTGTTAATTCGGTCGTTCATCTCCATAGATGCATTTCACTGCCTTCCTTGCGGCATCGGCAAACCGCTGCGTAATCAATTGGGGTCTAGTAATCGCCGAGCCTACAACCACTGCATGTGCACCCAGCCGAAACGCTTCCTCTACTTGTGCCGGATCATGGATTCTGCCCTCTGCAATGACAGGAACAGGAACCAGCTCTGATGCTCTCCGAACCAATTCCAGATCCGGACCCTCTATCTGAGTAGAATATGGCGTATAACCGGATAACGTCGTGGATACGCAGCCTATACCAAGGGAAGCCGCATGAAGTGCTTCCTCTAGTGTCGATATATCCGCCATGGAAGCGACTCCGTGCTCATGAGCGTAATCTATGAGGTGTTTCAACTTACACCCCGCTGGGCGCGGTCTCAATGTGGCATCCAGCGCAATGATATCCGCACCTGCCTCCACCAGTTCCTCCATTTCACGGAGGGTAGGCGTAATGTAAATATCAGAATCATTATAATCCCGTTTAATCAAACCAATGACTGGTAGAGGGATCGCCTGTTTAATCGCACGTACATCCGATGCACCATTGGCACGAATCGCTACAGCTCCCCCCTGCTGTGCAGCACGCGCCATTTTGACCATAGAATCTGCTCCATGCAACGGTTCGCCTGGTAGCGCCTGACAGGAAACGATCAGTCCATGCCAAACCTTGGATAATACACCTTCCATTCCCATAGGAATCACTCCCTCCCCTCGGCATAATGCCGTACAGTCAATCCAACTTCAAAGGTACGGTTCCACGGCATGTAGCAATCTGTAATTTCCACGCGATCTTCCGGCCCATTTACATATTCATCGAGCGCCTGCTCCAGCCGTCCGCGAATGACTGCAGTTACCGACCCTCTAGAGCCATCGAGCATAAACTTGTTAAAACCCATCTGCTCCACAATTCCATTATTCATAGCTGTACGTACCACAGCGCAGTAACAGGCATCCTCAGCGTAGCGTAGCCCCAGAAAATCCAGGTGTTCCTCCGTAGGACCATAGCGGACATAAAGCATAGACTGAGCAATGACAGTACCGAGCGTATTGGAACTGGTATTCCAGCCTGCATAGCCTGCCAGCTTAAATAGCAATCCCTTTTGCCTCAATAGTCTAAGTAGCTTGAGATCGGCTCCATTGGCATAGGCTACATCAGCAATAGCGACATTTTTATTGGCATAATGCTGCATATAAGCTCCGTACTCTACTAGTTCTACTAGATTTCGTTGTACATCATATCCGGTCATCGCATGCTGCTGGGAGGAGGCCTCTGCCATCGTGTCGCCAGGCGTGTTAGCTAGCAAAATCAAATCAGCCTCCGCTGCCGAGGAAGCAATCAGCCCACCTGCCGCTATAATCTGATACTTTAATGTCTCGTAAAAATAACGATCCTCAAAAAGCGGGACTACAAATGCTGCCTGCAAAGCAGACAATCGAGGATACACCAGTGGAACTAGATGATTCGTCTGATTCACCCAACGAGCTAGCAACGTACAACCCACTTCGTCTGCCCCCGGGTACATATATACTTTCAAATCTAACCCAAGCTCGGAAATACGACTTCTTAGCCGTTGTTGATCCTTGGCGGTATAGCCGTAGGGAGCCGAATCATCCTGTGGGATGATCATAAAATCAATCACGCCTTCTGCTACCAGTTCCAGTGCTACTTGATTGGCTTCCAAATTCACACGGCGACGCCCTAGATAATCATCCAAAATCTCTATAGGCAAACGCTCATCGATGTACGCTAATTCCAGCAACTCTTCTGCGGTAGCGATCGCTAGCTCCTGACGATGCTCAATGAAACCCTTTCTGAATATCTCACGACCCCAATCAGCATAGTAGTCTGGTTCCTCATCAGCCAAAGAGTATTGCGGACAACGCATAATCAATTGAAAGGCATACAAAGTCAGTTGCGGGTATAGCTGCTTCAACCTGCGAAGACGATTAGCCCTGTCCCTGACCTGCTCACTCGACATTCCGTGTAGCCGGGAGGGTACGATTCCCCCGTACAGCAGCGTATCCATCGCAATAATCGCTCCATCAGCAGTCGCCGCACGTTCTTCGAGCCACGTCCATAGCCTGGTCGTATCGCCAGGGATTTTCTTTTGTCCCATCCATTCTAAAGGAGGGCGCTCCATTTCAAGGTCTGTGCCCTGTGCTAGTAAGTAAGGAAATTGATAATTGCAGGGCCGCTCATCCAGCGGTACAAAAAGTAATCGGGTATTTGGCTTCACCATACGCTCCACCTCTCCTGGAAATTACCGTTATTCTAACGGCAAATGGTAATTTTCAAGGCAGCTATGCTGTCTTGTTTCTTAACCATCACCAATTCTCACAAGATCAGTCGATATTTGCCTTGTTCATCCTGATCGACATAGCCCCACTGCACGGCGGCACGGATCGCTGGATTGCTCCCCAGTCGAGTCTCTGCTTCTAGGCAAGCCGTGATACCGCGTCGTAGTTCGTCCACGACCTCGTCCGTCAGAGGCGGCGGCTTTTGTCCGCCAGTTGCTTCGCTCTGCATGAGGTTTCCTAGCGACTGCACATCGTTCTGGCGCTCGTTGCCTAGCGCAGCTTGGCGCAGCACTTGCCACAGGTCCACATCCAACTTGGCACGTTCCAGCCAAGGCGTAGCCTGTGCCACGAAGCCTGCCGCCGCATCATTGGCAGATATATTCTGTAGGACGCTCACAACGTGAAGCAGCCGCTCGAAGTAGATATCCAGCGCAGGGATATCACGCATTTGCAAGGCAAGGTCCACGTCCTCATACGTGTTGCCGCCCAGTCGGCTGTTCTTGTTTTGGCGACAGAAAAACATCAGTTCATCTGCATGCTCCCCCGCTAACTCCCGCACAGCCCATTCCCATGACAGCCCCGGCATATAACGCTCACTGTTCCACATATAGTGGGACATCGTAATGAGCGTCACCTTGGAGCACTCCCATTGGTTCATCGGGTTGGCCACCATGCCGGTATGTCCGCAAGCTGGAAGCCCGGAATACCGTCCGCGCAGCGGATCGAGGAATAACCGATCATGGTCACAATCATTCACCGGGATGTTATCCCATAACCACAGCTCATGCCCATAGAATGCATGATTATCGGCAGCATGCTGGCGACCAATCTGTGGAGCAAATACAAAGTATCCCGTCCAGAATACCTTAATATCTGGATGCAATCGCTCCCGGAAATCCTTTTTGTATTCGGTATCCCAATAGGACCAATATTCCGATGGACAGACTGTCAGCGTAAATTCAGGCAGCCGCTCAGCCAACCATGTATGAACCTTGTTCGTCAAGAAGACATGAGCGTGACCCGAACGGCCCAGCAAATGCCGATTTTCCCCTTTAAGGACGTAATCAATATCATCCATTAATACAGAAAAATGGCGCACGCCTATCGCTATCATGGCTGCCAACTTTTCCGTCAATTTGAGAAAATCTTCAGCGCTACCAAAATTCAGGTCATTCCCTGGACTAATACAATAGTGAAAATCAACCTCGTGCCGTTCACAGGCTTCCTTTAATTCGCGGATTTGGGCAAATGTCTCCTCGGGGTACGGTTCCCTCCATAGCTCGCGATGATAGGGATCGTCCTTGGGAGCGTACATAAACGTGTTCATCCGATGCGCAGCCATAAAATGAACGGCATCCAGCCGATCTGCGAAACTCCACGGTTTCCCGTAGAAACCTTCAATGATTCCTCTGACCGGAAAGGAAGGCTCATCCCGAATAGATATCACCGGTAGCGTACATCGTTCCTGTTCTACTTGAAGCAGGAGATGTAGGGCATCCATGCCGTACTTAAGCCCTCTTTTATTGGATGCATGGATTTCAATTCTCCCTTCCTTCTGAATGTCCAAACGATATCCATCGGCAGTAAGCGTTCCTTCATATTCGAGCATCAACTGCACGCTTCCCCTTGTTTCAGTCGGAACACCGGGCCCCGGAGGTGCAATGAGTCGGATCGGTCCCTCGGGGTCAAGCACACCTTCATACTCCTGATTCATTGCAAAGCGAGAGGACAGTTCACAGATCAGGTTCGGTTCAGCGATAACCAGTTTGTCCCCACTGTCATACACATCACGAAAATAATATTGAACCTCCTGTGGTATTAGCCCTACATCCGAATTAGGTCTCATTCTTTTGGACAGTTCCATCGCAATCGTCTCCTTCCATTTACGGGCTCTCCGTAGCCGAGACTTCTGAATTATCCTTTCACCGCTCCCGCTAAGCCTTCCATATAATAGCGCTGCGTGAACAGGAACAATATAATGATCGGCAATACCGAAATCATTGTGCCTGCAGCAATCCAGCCAAAATTATAGGCAAACTGACCATTGAGATACGTAAGTGCAGCTGCCAGCGGGTATAGCTCCGTATCGTTTAGAATAACGATAGGCCACAGGAAGCTGTTCCAGAACGACATGGCCTCCAATAGAGAAATCACAGCAAGCGCCGGTTTGACCAGCGGAAGCACCAACTGCCACCAGATTCGAAACTCCGAAGCGCCGTCCATTTTACCCGAATCACGCACGTCGGCGGGGATATGAATAAACGTCTGCCGCATTAGAAAAATGTTGAACACAGAGACTGCCCCAGGCAACACTACACCCATATATGTATTGCCCAGATGAAGTCCTTGAATGGTCAGATAATGCACAATAAATGCCGTATAAGAAGGAATAATCATTGTAGCAATCAGCAGCGTAAACACCACATTTTTACCCTTAAAACGAAATACAGCCAAGGGATACCCCGTCAAACTGGCCAGTACCACATTGAGCACAACGCCCAACACCGTAATGATGACTGTATTCAGCATATATTTAGGAAAATCCATGAACTGCCACACCTGAACATAGTTGTCGAAATTAATAAAGGTCGGGAAGATCGCAGGCGGCGTTGAAAAAATATTACGGCCTGGCATGAGGGATACACTAAGTAGCCATAGAAACGGTCCCATTAAAAAGAGGGCTAGCAGCACTAAAAGCAAATACATTATCGTCATTCTGAGCACTCGACCAAGACTAAGCTTGATGCGACTGGTTTCTTTTTTAGGAAGAGACGAGCGCAGCATTTTATCATTCTGTAGATTCATCAATAGGGATTGACACCGCCTTTCCTATTGAATCGGAATACGATAATACTAAGTACCGCAATCATTGCACCGACAATTAAGCCAAGTGCCGAAGCGTACCCAAAATTAAACTGCTCCATCCCCTTTTGAAAAATATACAAGCTGGATGTTAATGTGGCCGTTCCCGGTCCACCCTTGGTTAACACATATACCTCATCAAAAACACGAATAGCTGCCATAAGCGATATGAGGGTACAGAATAAAACGTAAGGTTTTAGCAGCGGAAGCGTAATATGAATAATCAAACGCCATCGACTTGCTCCGTCCACCCTAGCGGCTTCGTACAGATCATGAGGAATGTTTTGTAATCCTGCCAGATAGAGCATCATATAATACCCGAGTCCCTTCCACATCGTGATGAACATCAGTACATACAAGGCTAAATTACTGTCCGATAGCCAGTGTATGTCTTTGCTAATCAAACCTGCCTGTATAAGCAAATAGTTCACTACGCTGTTATTGCCCAACAGCCAACTCCAAATTAAGGCCACAGCTACCATCGAAGTCACAACAGGGATGTAGTAGGTCGTACGAAATATTTTAATTCCAGGGATACGGCTGTTCACCAGCACAGCCATCAGGATAGAGAAAAGTTGAAGAAAGGGGACAATGAGCACGTACAACAATGAGTTCCAAATCGAAATAAGAAAGTTACGGTCCTTAAACGCTGCTTCAAAATTATCCAAGCCGACAAAATGGGTATCTGATATGACAGAGTAGTCCGTCAATGCCAGCGGAATGCTGTAAATAATAGGCCAAAATACAAAGACGGCAAGCAATAACAGTCCCGGCGTCATAAAGGCCCAGGCCGTAAAGGACTCCGACCTCAACCATTTGATCATGCTGCATCACCACCTGATTTTGATAAATGAACAGGGGAGTATTCGCATTACTCCCCTGTCATACCTATTGCTTTAAAATATCGTTTACTTCCTGCTCCAGGGCAGTAAGCGTCTCCTTCGTATCTCTTCCGTTCAATAAAATATTTTGCAAGGCTCGCGCGATTGCACTGTTCACATCCTTGGCATTAGGCACACCGACCATATAATCTGTCGCCTTATCCAAGCTTTGTGCAGATACTACCTTGGCTTGTGCTTCTAATGATTGGTCAGACTGAGTAAAATACGGGTCTTTAATGGATTCTTTCGTGGAAGGTAGGGTATTGGCCTCTTTAGAAAAAGCCGTTTGACTCTCAGCATTTGTTAAGAAAACAGCAAATTTCACCGCCTCGTCTATATGTGCAGACTTGGTAGGTACGACCAGGTCCATAGAGTTGGAGAGCCGCACATCAGCTTTGCCAGTTGGGACGGGAACAGCAATCGTATTCTTATATACGTCCGGCGCCGCCGTTTTGATAAAATTGATGAACGTCGGACCTGCCAGCTCAAAGGCAACCTGCTCGCCGGCATAATATTTCACTTGCTGTGAAAAATCAGCATCTTCCTTGAGCACGACACCATCTTCCATCTGTTTTTTTAGATTATCAACCATGGTGACTGCGTCTGGAGTGTTGAATGCAGCTGCTGTCTTCTCTTTATTTAGAATGGGAATACCGTCAACCGCAAAAAGCTTGGATACGAGCTGCTGGGCATAGCCGGCCTTACCGATTTTTCTATTGATTTGGCGGCCCCATTCTGACAATTCCTCCCGCGTTTTGGGCGGATGAGCAGGGTCCAATCCAGCAGCTTTAACCAGCTTTGTATTCATGTAAAGTACTTCCGTGCCGGTATACCAGGGTAGTGCATAAGCTTTACCGTTAATAACCGTAGAATTATAAATACCCTCGAAATAAGCAGCCTTTTCCTCGGGCGACAAGTGTTCATTCATATCAACAACAGCACCCTTAGAGCCCATTTGGCTAGCAAATTCCGTATTGAGATTCACTACATCCGGGCTGCTGTTGCTAGCAATACTCGTCAATAACTTATTGGTCACTGCATCATATGGGTAATCCTTCCAATCAATTTTGACATTAGGGTTCTTCTGCTCATAATCGGCAATGACCCGATTAAAATACGGGGTAAATGTAGGTTGTAGCGCAATGGTCCAAAACTGCAGTGTCACTTTCCCTCCGTCTACCTTTTCCGGCTTTGAGCCTCCGCCACCGCAGCCGCTCAGCAGTACAACCAGTGCCAGCATAGATACAAGCAACCGTAACCTGCCTTTCGCTTTCTTTGTCACATGGTGACCCCCTTGTTCTTAGTTGATTAAGGTAAATTATAACAGAAATACCGTTATAGAAGGAACATTTTTTCAATAAAATAAATTTAGAAGGAATAATTTTTCTTTTATTGGATACAAAAAAGACGCCTCTTCAATAGAGACGCCATGTTTTCCAAATCAACCTACAGAGGATTGACATCTATTAATAATATGGAGCCATGAAAACGTACACCAAAACCCCAGTCAAGCTCACATATAGCCAAATAGGCATCGTCCAACGGGCAATTTTACGATGTTTTGCTACCTGCATCGTCCATCCCCATACAACTGTGAATAGCGCCAGCGGTACGATAATCGCAGCCAGTATACTGTGCGAAATCAACAGCGTAAAGTAAATCGGCCGCAGGATACCTACACCACCATATTTTGCAGTTTCCGGCGAAATGTAATGGAAGGTTAGGTAGGAAAATAAAAACAAAACGGTACTGGCAAAGGCCAGCAGAATAAAGGTTTTATGCACCTTAATGTTTTTCTTGAAAATCGCAACCAATGCAGCCACCAGGAAAATAAATGTGAAGCTGTTAAAAATCGCATTCAACCTTGGGAAAATAGTGAGATCAAAACTAACACTCCCCTGGTATCCGATCGGCGAAAAGAACAGTAGCAAAATAATCACATTGGCTATAATGGAAACGGTGATAATCAAGGCTGTAAAATTACGATTGCTCGTTGGAACGTACTGCTTGTCCTCACTCGCTTTATTCATCATGAGCGTCTCCTTCGTTTAAATTCAGGTTTTCGTTATTTTTGCGGTCATAACCATAATATATTATATAGAACTCATAGATAGCCTGTGAAGTGACAACAGTATGAACAATTTCACAGCCATTCTCCTGAAAATATGCTTCATCATTTGGGAATCGCTCTTATCTCCTCATATCAACGGTAGAATGCATTCATTTTACAAGCTTTATGCACACAAAAAACACCGAAAAGGGATCGTTCCCCACTCCGGTGTTGTGTCGGCTATGCAATACGCTGCCATGATATCATATCTATTGCTGCCAGACGTCACTGTATTCCTGATGACGCTTGAACAGAGCCAGCGCGTACGAGCAAGCAGGGATCACCTTTTTATGCTGTTCCCTTGCCATAGCAACAACTTTGTCGATAAGCTCCTTGCCAATTTTTTGACCCCGTAACTGCTCGGATACAAATGTATGGTCAATGACCAAAGAGTGGTCATCTACGGATTTATAACCTACTTCTGCAACTACCTGTCCATCATCCACCATGACTACTGCATGGTCTTCCTCGCGAATTTGTCTCATGAGACCAATCCCCTTTCTGACTGAAGAAAATGCGGGTACAACTCCATGCGAACGAGTACTGCAATCACTTGATGCCCACGCTAGATATCCTTATCATTCCCCTATTTAGGGGACAGCGAAACATCACATACATAAAAAAGGAACTATCGTCGACACTATATTTATTCCAAATAAGGTAAAGGGAGGTGCTGTGTTGGGTACGGAAATGAAGCCTGTCATCCCGTTTGAACCAGAACTGAGCGAAAAGGTCCCTGTAGATGCAGGCCTTTGGCGTTACGAAATAAAATGGGACGGTACAAGAATTTTAACGTATCACGATCAGGGCAGCACGCGTCTGTTCAATCGCAAGCAGCATGAACGAACGCTATTGTACCCGGAGCTTGCTCGCTTCTCCTCCTACTGCAGGGCAGATTCAGTCATACTGGACGGGGAGATGATCGCACTTGGTGCCGACGGTAAACCGTCGTTCCATGAAATTATGCGCCGGGATCTGATTCGCCGGACGGATCGAATTCAGGCAGCCTATAAAGCCGTACCCGCTACTTACATGCTGTTCGATATTGTTTATCTAAATGGGGAATGGGTTCATCGCAAACCGTTACAGGAAAGGCTTGAACTGCTGCATCAGATCATCATACCGAGTGAACGGATCCAACTGGCTCCTGCTCATCCTGATGGACAAGCTCTATTTCAGGTTATGTGCAGCCAAGGAATGGAAGGTATTGTGTGCAAAAAACTGGATAGTCCGTACACATTGGGCGGACAGGACAGACGATGGGTCAAGGTCAAAAATTATGGTGATATCATTGCCGTTATCGGTGGCTATACCCTAAACGGAGGCGTTATCAACGCTGTATTGCTGGGCCAGTATGATAGACAAGGAATGCTGCGCTATATCGGGCATGTGGGTACAGGTAAGCTGACTCGTGGAGATTGGCGTCAGCTAACCGAGCGCCTCTTGCCACATACCATATCGGAGCGACCTTTTATTAATAAACCGGATCGGCATCAAGACGCATTTTGGGTAAAACCCATGTTTACCGCCAAGATTCAATATAGTGAATGGCGATGGCAAGAAGGACGTACCTTGCGTCAGCCCTCCATCCAAGCTCTTGTGGATCAAGGTATTGAACAGTGCATCGGACCTTGGAAGTGACGTTTTGCCGATACTTTTTCAAAAAATGCAGAACAAAGTTTGTATAAATCATTGCAACCAGTGGTTAATTAAATTACAGTTAACTAATTAACTACATCGAGGTGGATCGCATGTTCTTTTTTTTGGACTCCGAAATTCGTCAACTGGCCTATAATCTATTTCCAGGTGGCAATAAGCCGATTGGTGTTTTGGTAGATTTATTTTCTATAACGTACGAAATAAGAAAAAATATGGAAAAACGTTCGCGTGAATTTGGTCTCTCCTACGGGCAATATATTGCACTTTGTGTACTTTCTGCGCAAAGAGATGAAATGTCCTCTCCTTCTGCTTTAGCTGAAAAGATGGGTGTCAGCCGAGCAGCAATCAGTTCTATGGTCATTTCTCTTGAACAAGAAGGATTCATTAATAAATACGACGATCCCAATGACAAGCGGGGAGTGTTTGTTTCCCTGAATGATAAAGGAAGAAGTAAAATTCAGCAGATGGACCCTTTTTTCATAGGGCTGGCTTCACGTCTGATGTCAGACTTTACTGAAGCGGAACTCTGCCAGTTTCAGACCTATTTGTCACGCGTACGAGATGCTTTTGAAGATGTAAAAGGTTCGCGTCTAACCACCCCCAGCGCCCTCAGAGAGGAGAAAGACAAGTAGTGCGAAGACTGAGACAAAATCTGTTCGTCAAACTTGCCCGCAGATCGGCTGGCCGGATGATAACAGCATCCGATTTTAAACCTTCGCATTCTCCCAAAGTACATCGGACAGAGAGGATGATTCCCACCTCTGTAGGTGATTCCAGGGTGATTGTATATGAGCCTTCCCTCAGGTCTGCTGATCCACTCCCCGTATTCGTCAATTTTCATGGTAGCGGATTCATTATGGGCAGCGCTGAAATGGATGACCCCTGGTGCCCGGTCATTGCTGAACGTGCGAATTGCGTCGTCGTTAATGTCGATTATCGCTTGGCCCCGGAGCACAAATTCCCTATTCCGCTACAGGAAAGCTATGATGTGACCCAATGGGTGTACAAGCATCCTAACGTGCTGAACATCGATCCCCAACGCATTGCGGTCGGCGGACATAGCGCAGGAGGTAATCTTGCAGCAGCACTGTGTCTTATGGCCCGAGACTGCAAGGAATTCCCGATTGTGTATCAGGTGCTGGATTACCCATCACTGGATATCGCTACAGATCCCAAGCTGAAGCCCCAATTTGAGAAGGCGATTCCGCCTCGCGTGGCAAAAATCTTCAATGAAAGCTATTTGCGCTCGCCAGATGAGGCGCGAAATCCGTTGGCTTCTCCTATTTATGCAGAATCGCTACATGATCTCCCTCCTGCGCTGATCATAACGGCCGAGCTGGACTCCTTGGCTGATGAAGCTGAGTTGTATGCCAAGCGGCTGATTGAAGCGGATGTACCCGTAATGTATAAGAAATACATGGGTGCCGCACATGCTTTTACTCATAGCGGGGATCTCGCTGTAGCTGAAAGTGCCTGGCACCTGATGAGCGACCAGTTGAAATTGGCATTTGAATTTCGTATCGAGGACGTTCTGGAAGATCTGAGGAAATAAAAATAAGCCTCCTGCTACCACTGCCTTCATGCAGTCGGGTTCAGGAGGCTTATTTTATATCATTACAAACTGTTAAAAGCTTCTGTCAATACAGGCACAATTTGCGATTTGCGCGATACGACGCCTTTCAGAACAGCCTTGTTGTCATCCAACTGTACATTGTAGGCTTTTTCAACTGCCTGAGCCTGGCTTCCCAGCGCAATACCAATGGAATCACTGTTCACAATGTCTGTTACGACGAACAAGAACAGATCAAGATTTTTGGCTGCAATGGTTTGGGACAAAGCAGCTTCCAGATCAGCTTGACGGGACAATACGTCGTTTACGTCTACTGCGTTCACTTGTGCGATCTCCACTTTGCGTCCATTCATCTGGAATTCTTTGGCGTCCAAGCTTACTAACTGCTCAATCGTGTGGCCACTCAAATCAGCACCCGCTTTAAGCAAGTCAAAACCGTAACGGTCTGCATCCACACCAGCAATTTCAGCCAGTTCGCGGGCAGCGGCTACATCCTGATCTGTGCAAGTCGGGGACTTGAACAACAGGGAATCAGAAATAATCGCGGACAACATCAGACCTGCGATTTCTTTGGGAATGGCTACACCATTTTCCTTGTAGAGCTTGTTCAAAATGGTGGCTGTGCAACCTACTGGCTCAGCGCGGAAGTACAGCGGCTGGCTTGTTTCAAAGTTAGCGATCCGGTGGTGATCAATGACTTCAGTTACGCGCACCTTGTCAATGTCAGTTGCGCTTTGCTGGCGTTCATTATGATCGACCAGAATGACGCTGTCTGTTTCAGTAGAAACCTGCTCAACCAGACGCGGCGCGCTCACTTTGAAATAATCCAGCGCATACTGCGTTTCCCCGTTAACCTCGCCCAGACGAACCGGCTCTACGTCCGCGCCCAGTTTGGTTTTCAAGTCTGCATAAGCAATAGCTGAGCAAATGGTATCCGTATCCGGATTTTTATGCCCAAAAATCAATGTTTTTGCCAACATAATCGACTCCTTCACCTTAAGCATTTTACGTGATTGTGTAACCTCTACAATTCCAATGCAGATTATATCATTAATTCTTGCATTCTCCCATTCCTCTTCGATTGATTTCAAAAATAATCTAGTAAATTCATAACATTTCCATGGAATCTATATGTGAAGTTAACCTTATTTTTTCTAAAAATATAAAAAACATATAGTAATATATCCCACCAATATGGTAAGATATGCCTCAAAACTGGCAAGTTAGTCACCAGTGGTCAATTCTATTATTTTAGATATTAAGGGAGGCGTGAGAACAACGGCAGTGGCTTCAAATCCTAGTATGTAGAGATATCATATTTTGATTGAAAAGAGGGAAATCTTTGAAAAAGCCGATCATTTTGCAAAAAATACCTGTCGTATCACTCGCTCTTGCCTTGACGGTAAGCTTATCTCTACCGTCTTTCAGTTCTGCCGCTACTGCAGATCTGCCAATCGACTCATTTTTAAAAGCTCAGGAAGCATTAACTATTGAGTCGGCTCCAGCCTTTATCTCACCTGAGCTGAGCACAGACTCCTCTCGTCAGGTCAGAGTCATCGTACAGCTTGATGGTGAGCCCCTAGCTGTGGACAAATATGCCGCACGTTCAAGCGCCAAAGCTTTCACCGCTCAATCCGAGCAAAAAGCCGAATCTGCGATCGCCACCGAGCAAACAACGTTCGTAGACCAAGCCGCTGAGCACGGCATTTCCCTTCAAGTGAATTACCAGTACAATACGGTGCTTAACGGACTGGAGGTTACAGTGCCAGCCAATAAAATTCCAGAATTGGCTAAACTACCAGGCGTTAAATCCATTCACGAAAACAAAACGTATTATTCCATCCCCGTGCAGGACCCGCCAACACTTACAGCCAATGAAGCCACTTATGACAACGCACCACTGGACCAAATTGGTGTGCCTGAAGCCTGGGCCAAAGGATTGCATGGCGAGGGAATCAAGGTCGGGGTTATTGATACCGGTATCGATTATGAGCATCCAGATTTGAAAGAAGCCTACAAAGGCGGATATGACTCTTTTGAACAGGACAACGACCCTTACGAGGAACCTTTCCTTGAAAAAGAGAATGATCCGTACGGCACAGGTTTTAGTGGAACGACACATGGTACTCATGTCTCCGGTACAATTGCCGGGAAAGCTGCAAATAAATCCTCGGATATTGTACAAAAAGGCATTGCCTATAAATCGGACTTATACGTGTATAAGGTGCTTGGACGCAATACCAAGACCGGTCGTTCCTCGGGTTCCTCGGCTCAGGTCATTGACGGTATTGAACGTGCTGTCAAGGATGGCATGAATGTCATCAACCTGTCGCTAGGTTCAGATTCTGAAAAGGATCCCAACTCCCCGGATGCCATCGCCATCAATAATGCGGTACTTTCCGGGGTAGTCGCAGTCATCGCGAACGGTAACGCTGCACAACAAGGGCCCTATTTTTACTCCATGGGTTCTCCCGCAACATCCCAGCTGGCGATTTCCGTTGGTGCAGCCACTTCCCCCAGCCACAGCTATTCCAATAAAGCATCCGTCAATCTTGTAACCTATGGTGATGATGAAAAGCCGATAACAGTTACATCAGATACCTATTACAATTTTAACATGATGGGTTGGCAGACATTTCACGAGGATTTTTCTTCTATTTTGGGGACAGAACCATTGGAATTAGTTTATGCCAACTTGGGATATCCAGATGATTTCACTTCTAAAGATGTAAAAGGTAAGGTTGTGGTCGTATCGCGTGGCGTCTTGGGCTTCGTGGATAAAATCGCGAACGCACAACTAAATGGTGCAAAGGCTATTATTATTTTTAATGGTCAAGCGAAATCTAGCGACAGTACACAAGCCAATCTGAGTGATGCTATCCCTGGTTACGACGGTTACATTAATTCGAATCAAGGAGACAATGTAGATTATATTCCTACCTTTGACATGATAGGAAAAGAAGGTAGAGCACTGGCAAGACAAATCATTGAAAGCCAAAACCACAAACAAAAATTCTTTATTACTTTTGGTGAAGAGTATCGTCGTACTGACAATCCTGGTAATACCATGGCCGGATTTAGCTCCCGCGGACCAAATGGCGATGAACTGCTGAGCATCAAGCCGGACGTGAGCGCACCAGGGGTTGGCATTATGTCAACGTACCCTGCCTTCGCCAAGTTCTATCCAGATGCATCCTATGAGCAAGCTTACAAACGCAGCAACGGAACGAGTATGGCATCTCCGCATGTGGCTGGACTTGCCGTGCTGCTGAAGCAGCAGCATCCGAACTGGACACCGTTTGATATCCGCGCTGCTCTGGCAAACACTTCGATTACACTCTTTGATGAGGATAAAATCCAATATGATGTGTATTCCCAAGGTGCAGGTCTTGTAAACATTGCGAATGCGATTCAGACTCCAGCCCTGCTGGAAACCGTTGAAAAGATTACGATTCTTGACAAGAACTTTAATCGGCAGGAGGTTGTGAATTATAATCCTTCCGCCAGCTTCGGGCTGTTACGATCTGGTAGTGATGCGAAGCAGATCCAGCTTCAACTCAAAAACTTGTCCGCAAACCCTGTGCAGTATGAAGCCAGCTACGTTTTACATGATAATGTCACCTCTGATCCGACTAAGCCTATTGCTACCCCCGATGTGAGCAATATTAGCGTTCAGTTGCAGGGTATTGGCGCGAATGGAGCCATCTCGGCAGAACCGGGCAAATCGCAACCGTTCTTCCTGTCTGTACAACCAAGTGCGAATGCAGCTACTGGTGTATATGAAGGAGAGGTTATTCTAAAAAGCGCTGGACAGCCAACACTTCATCTTCCGTTCGTTGTGCATGTCGGCAAAGAAAATCCAACGACAGGCTTCGGCTTGCAGGACCTGAGTTTCACGAACCCGATTATTTACCCAAATCGTACAGGTGCGCAGCGCACAACAGATTTGGCTTTCCGTCTGACCACAGATAAAACCAATCAGATCGCGCTCTATGTATATGGATTAGATGATAAGCTGATCGGTCTGATTGATGGGATTGCCACTACCAAGGAGCAAGGTACTAACGCTCGCCTCAAACAAGGCGCATATTCCTTCAAGGGGATTGGCGGAAGTTACGTTGAATTTGATGACAATGGCAAGCCTGTCCTGGATGCTAACGGTCAGCCTGTTATTCAGCACTTGAAGGATGGCGTGTACAAGCTGGAAGTCAGCTCTCCAGAACTGAATGAAAAGGGAGAAGTCGAACGCAATACCGATGGTCCTAAACTGTTCACTGCCACTAAATCGATCCGTGTGGATAATAGTGCCCCATCCGGTGGTAGTAGTGGCGGCGGGGGTGGAGGTGGCGGCAGAAGCAATACTACACCTTCTGCTGCAACTAATACATCCACCCCTGTCGCTACATCTGCACCTTCACTGCAAAGCGTAGTGAAGCAAGGACAAGCTGTAAAAGCTGTGCCTACAGCCGTTGCGTTAAACAATAATATACAGTCACTGACAGTAGCTGATGCAGACCTGCAGGCTGCTGTGACAACAGCTGGCTCCAGCCCGACAGCTATCGTATTGTCGGCTACTAGCCAAGCAGGCCAAACGACTAAAGCATCACTCACTTCGTCACAGCTGGCAACGCTGGGCAAAGCCGCAGCAGGAAGCAGCCTGATTGTGGGCAATACAGGTTCTTCCCTAGCATTGCCAGTATCAGCTCTAAAAAATGCACCTCAAGGTGCAGGCATTGAAGTGAGTATCAGCAGCCAAGCAGAGGCGAGCGGCACATTTACAGGCAAGCTTAAAGGCTCGAATGTGATCGGCACCCCGGTAGGGTTTGAGGCCAACGTAATCACTGGCGGTAAGAGCCAACCGCTCAAAGTTGCGCCAGGACAATTTATTAGCCGATCCTTTACCGTACCTGGTCAAATTGATCCTAATACAGCCGGTGTGCTCTATACAGCGAACGGAAATGTCTATCCCGTCCCATCCGTCTTCACCAAGCAAGTTGATGGATCTACCGTCGTTAAGGTAAGCCGTCCGGGCTTCTCGACGTATGCAGCGGCGACACGACCTGTTAGCTTTGAAGATATTTCATCGTCGTATGCCCAATCCGAAATTCAATCGCTTGCAAATAAATTGCTCATTAACGGCACAACCGACACGAAATTCTCACCGAAGCAAAACGTGACGCGTGCAGAATTTGCAGCCTTGGTCACCCGGGCACTTGGCCTGACACCAGGTACTGCTGTACCATTCAGTGATATTCCGGCAGGTAGCTGGTATGCCGGGGATGTGGCGGCCGCTTATGAGGCCGGATTGATTACAGGTCGCAACAACGACAAGTTTGATCCGCAAGCAAATATCAGTCGCCAAGAAATTGCTGTTGTGCTGGGCAAAGCAGTAGACCTGCTTCAAATCAAAACAGCAGCCGATGGTCCTGCACGCACACCATACCATGATACTTCATCCTTTGCAGGCTATGCCAAGGACAGTATTGAAAAAGTAAGTGCGGCAGGTATTATTAACGGAGCCACGATTAAAGGCTCTTCCTACTTCCAACCGAATGCACCTACAACACGTGAGGCATCTGCCAAGGTGCTGCATGTGCTCTTACAAAAAGCTGCACTCATTAACTAACAATTACAAAGCCCCCCGAGCCGTTATTTAACCAAAGTCGCGGTTCGGGGGGCTATTCTTATGTTAGACCATAATCTGCGATACTATACTGTTCCTGCTAAAGGCAGCGTTACTTTAAATATACTTCCCGTTCCCAGTGTACTTTCAGCTGTAATGCTCCCTCCGTGTGCTTCCACGATTGATTGCGTAATAGCCAGACCAAGGCCCGCTCCGCCTGAGCTGCGTGTACGCGATTCATCTCCACGATAAAATCGCTCAAATATCCGCTCCAGCTGTTCCTTCCCCATGCCGGGTCCATTATCACGAATTTGAATATCTGCCAGCTTCTTACCAGCCGATAGGTTGACATGGATCACGCCCTGCTCTATATCAGTATGTTGAACAGCATTGTGAAACAGGTTAAGTACGACCTGTTTGATCTTATCGCCTTCTGCCAATACCCAAACACCTGCCGTCATATCAAAAAATACCTTACGTGTGCCTGCCAGCATAAGGAGCTGTGGCTTCATTTCCAACAGCAATGCATCTAGCGATATATCTTCCAGCTTCAACTCCGGTGTTCGGTCCAGCTTAGCCAACAATAGCAAATCAGAGACAAGCTTGTTCATGCGCTTGGATTCACCATACATACTTTCTAGTGCTGATTGGAGCTGCTTCGGATTGGATGCTGCTCCACGAAGCAGCACTTCCAAAAAACCGTGGATGGATGTGAGCGGGGTACGCAGTTCATGAGAAGCATCCGCAATAAATCGTCGCATTTGCATCTGCAATTCCCGCTCGGCAGCAAAAGAATGCTCCAGCCGCTCCAGCATTCCATTAAATGAAACTGCCAGGCGATCTACCTCATACTGACCCTGCTCTGCGTCAAAGCGCTCGTCCAAATTGCCCGCATCAATACGTTTGACTGCCTCGACCATTCTGGAAAGGGGCACCAATGTACGGCGAAGCACAGGAAGCATAAGCGCCAAACCAATCGCAAGTGCAATCAGAGACAATAAAATAAAGGTGCGGAGTTGATTAATCAGCTGCTCTTGCATGGAATTCGTGGATACGCCCATTTGCAGTAACCCTGACGAACGGTCTGGTGGACCGAGCGGGCGAAATACAACTAGCTGCTCTTTTCCCTGTGCATCCGTAATTAATTGATAGCCGTGACGCATGCGCTTGCTCTGCTGCATTGCTTGATACTGCTGAGTGGTGAGGCGCGGCGGTTTAAGCCCATTTTCGTTGGACAAGCTCTGAAAGGTGCCGTCTATACCTATAGAAGCAAGCGACATATCCGGCCAAAACAGAAACGGCCCCGGTCGATTACCTCTCCGATTGGTATCATCTTGGGGAGCGGCGATCCCATCCCCACTATTTTCCTGTGAATCCTTAATCAATAAGTCGACAGGAATTGAATTCAGCTGTGTATTCATAGCGTCTGCTCGACTGCGATACAGAAAATCTTTCATTAGAAAGTATTGGAGAAAACCGATCAACACGAGCAGCAATGCCAAAATGAGTAAGGTTCTGGCCAAAAGCTGGGACCGGAGAGAACGAAGCGCATATTTTCTCCGTTTTTTCCTCCCCGCCTTCATAACAGATCCACTCGGTACCCAACACCACGCAGCGTCCGAATGACCCGATGCTCCTTATCTTTGAGTTTTTCTCGCAAGGAGCGAATGTACACTTCCACAATATTATCCTCGCCCCCAAAGTCATACCCCCAGACTCGGTCCAGGATACGACTTTTACTCAGCACGATTCCATGGTTTAACACCAAAAACTTCAATAGTTCGTATTCGGTAGGCGATAGCTCCAGCACCTGACTCTGATAGCGAATCTCCTTTCGTCGATCATCCACTTGAAAGGGTCCGTGAACCACTTCCCCCAACAGGTCAGGGAACTGATTTCGCAAACGCGCCTCAATACGAGCCAGCAGCTCATTAAAACTGAAGGGCTTAACGATATAATCATCCGCGCCGAGCTTGAGCCCTTTTACCCGATCGTCCACATCATCCTTGGCGGTCAGCATAATGACTGCGATGTTATCTTCTGTCTCCTTGAGACTTTGGCATACCTCAAATCCGTTCATTTCAGGCATCATTACATCCAGCACCGCTACATGCGGACGAAACTCTCTTGCCAGATCGAGTGCATCACTCCCGTTCTCGGCGGTTCTGACTTCATATCCTTCATTAATCAGTCCAAGCTCTAAAAATTGCAAAATATGAGGCTCGTCGTCCGCCAGCATAATCTTAACTCCGTGTATTGGATTCATTATTAATCTTCCCTTTCATATTGCTTCATTCTTATCATATTAAAAGTCGATTCATTTTTACCTGTATCTAATATACCTGAATCCTGCCGTAAAAAAAGCACCTCACCCCAGCTTTCAGCTAACGTTCAGGGAGCGCTCAGAACCCATTAAGGTACGTCTGGCATGATAATAGCAAGCCGGTAGTTCACCGGGCCAAGATCGGAATAAATACAAAGAAACTTTCACAGGGAGTGGAACGAACATGATTAAGAAATGGTTTAAGACCAGGGCAGACATCCCCCTGATCATCATTATGCTGATATCCGCATTTTTGAACGGATACAACATCTGGCAAGACAAGTACGTAAACACCTACTACACGACGGCAGTAGCAAGCATGCTGCAGAGTTTTCACAATTTCTTTTTCGCCTCACTTGATTCTGCAGGATCGGTAACGGTAGACAAGCCGCCTGTGGTGTTCTGGATTCAGACGTTGAGCGCCTATATATTCGGACTTCACGGATGGAGCGTGATCCTGCCGCAGGCACTGGCTCAGGTCGGCTCGGTCTTGCTCGTTTACTTACTCGTTAAACCAAGCTTTGGTACACTGGCCGCACGTTTGGCTGCCTTCGCTATGGCAACAACACCGATAGCCGTAGCGGTTAGCCGCACGAATAACATTGACGCTATGTTGGTCTTCACATTATTGCTCGCAACTTGGCTATTGTTCAGAGGCCTTAAAAATAGCAAAACCGGGCTGATCCTGGCTGCTTTCGCAGTCGTCGGCATTGCCTTTAACGAAAAAATGTTGCAAGCCTATATGATCGTTCCTGCGTTGGGCCTGTTCTATCTGCTGGCTTCCAAGTATAACTGGAAACGAAAAGCAATAACGTTGGCAGGATCGGCAGTGGTTCTCCTGATTGTATCGCTCTCTTGGGCAGTCGTAGTGGATTCCACTCCGGCCGATGAACGTCCTTATATGGGGAGTAGCGGAACCAACTCTGTACTGAATTTGGCCTTCGGTTATAACGGCCTGTCTCGCCTGACAGGAGATCAGGGAACAGGTGGCAATCGTGGCGGTCAACGCTCAGAGCAGAACAATAACGCTGCAACGAATAGCAAAATTATGAACACGGATCAGGTCCAGACGACTACATCATCTGACAGCACTACCACTACGGATGACTCTGGTGCCAACAACATGGCAGCAGACGGACCCGGTGCAGGTGGTCAAATACCACCCGGCGGATTCGGGGGGAACGGACAAGGCGCTCCTGGTGGAGACGGCCAGGGTGTTCCAGGCGGTGGCCCGGGTGGAAATTCCGGTGGCGGCATGTTCGGTACTGGTGAAAAGGGACCTTTGCGGTTGTTCCAATCTTCCCTGTCAGGCCAAGCCAGCTGGCTGCTTCCGTTCGCAATCATTGCTTCCATCGGCCTGCTTGCCAGTATTCGACGCCGTAATATCACACAGAAACATAAAGAAGTTATCTTCTGGCTCGCCTGGTTGATTCCCGTAGCTGCATTTTTCAGCGTAGCAGGTTTCTTCCATCATTATTACCTAATTATGCTCGCACCACCGATTGCAGCGCTCTTCGGAGCAGGATTCGTAGAATTGTGGCAGCAGTATCGTGAGCATTCCAACTGGCTCTCCTGGCTGTTACCCGTGGCAGTATTAGCAACATCGGTATTTAGCTGGTTCATTCTACAAAATTACAACGATACCATCGGCAGTGGCTGGTCCATCGCGGTATTGATCCTAGGGATCATCGGCACAGCACTCCTGGTGGTAGCACGAATGAAATCCGAGAAGTTCACAAGATACGCTATTATCGCAAGTGTACTCGCTATGTTTATCGGCCCTGTGTACTGGGCATTGACACCAATCGTCTACGGGGGGAACAGCATGATTCCGCAAGCTGGACCGACTCAATTTGGCGGCGGCGGTGGCGGAATGCCAGGCCGCAATGATGGCAATAGAGGTGCAAGCTTCAATGGTCAACAAGCCGAAGGAACTCAAATGAATAACCAGACTCAAAATGCAGAGAATTCCAACTCTGATGGAAATACCTCAAGCACACAAACAAGTGCAGACGCGGAACAAAAAGCTTCTACCCGTTCCAGAGGAATGGGAGGCCCGAACGGCAGCCAAAGTTTAGATCAAAAAACATTGAACTACTTGCAAAAAAATAACACAGGTGAAACCTATCTTTTCGCAGCAAGTAATTATTCAACAGCCGCTCCTTACCTGGTCGAGGCCGGACAAAAAGTAATTATTATGAACGGTTTTGTGTCTTCCGATCCGGTCTATACCGTCGATAAAATCAAGGCGCTGGTCGAAAGTGGGCAAGTGAAATACTTTATGATTTCTGGTGGCGGCGGTGGACCGGACGGCGGCAACTCCGAAGTCACTGCATGGATTAAAGAACACGGCAAAGTAATCCCTACAGATGAATGGAAAACAACAACCACAGCAGAAACAAGTACAGCAGTGAAAGCAACGAACAGCGGAAACGACACCACGAACACCAACGCAAGCGCTCAGGATGGTCAAGGTGGATTTGGCGGAGACGAGCGTGGAGGAAGCGGTACTTTATACGAAATCACATTATAAATGAGGAGGAACTACGAATGAGTGAACCTATCCGTTATTCCATAGTTATCCCGATGTACAACGAGGAAGCCGTTATTACGGAAACCTACCGGAGGCTGAAACAAGTCATGGGCTCAATGGGCGAGCCCTACGAGCTGATCTTCGTCAATGATGGAAGTTCGGACCGCAGCGTCCAACTCATCAAGGAATTCAGTCTCAGAGATGACACGATTGTATTGATTGATTTCTCTCGCAACTTTGGTCATCAGCTAGCAATTACCGCCGGGATGGATTATGCGGTGGGAGAGGCGGTCGTCGTCATTGACGCTGACCTCCAGGACCCGCCGGAACTGATTATTGAGATGGCTAACAAGTGGAAGGAAGGCTATGAAGTCGTCTACGCCAAACGACTCAAACGCAATGGCGAAACTCGCTTCAAGAAATGGTCTGCCAGCCTCTTTTACCGCGTACTTAAAGCATCAACGGATATTAATATCCCGGTCGACACCGGGGACTTCCGCCTAATGGATCGCAAGG
The DNA here is from genome assembly GCF_052921365.1 of Paenibacillus sp. T2-29. NCBI lineage: Bacteria > Bacillati > Bacillota > Bacilli > Caryophanales > Paenibacillaceae > Paenibacillus > Paenibacillus sp. T2-29. The sequence continues at coordinate 26,397 of NZ_JBREVE010000008.1, forward strand.
TCATAGATGAATTGAAACGTCTGCCTGAAAATAACCGATTCGTACGCGGTCTGGTCAGTTGGATCGGTTTTAAACAAACTGCTGTTGAATATGAGCGCGATGAGCGGCTCGCAGGCGAAACCAAGTATCCGCTAAAACGCATGATCAAGCTCAGTCTCGACGGGATCACATCCTTTTCGATTAAGCCGCTCAAGCTGGCAGGTTATATCGGCGCACTTTTGTCCATGTCCGGCTTCCTGTATCTGATGTATGTGTTGTTTCTTAACTTTTTCACCGATTCCTATGTGATGAAAGGCTGGTCATCCATGATTAGCATCAGCCTGATCTTCGACGGAGTGATTCTGATTATTCTCGGTATTATGGGTGAATATATTGGACGGATTTATGACGAAACCAAAGCACGTCCACTCTACATTGTCCGTGAGCGTCTGGGTGGACAATACGATAACGGTCCGACACATGCTATGAAGGTTCCTGAACAACGCGAGTCCCTGTACATGAAAGGGGCCCGTGATAGTCTGATTTCGGGTGAACGTACAGTACGCGACAACAGCGCGGTATATACTGGACCCAAATCCGGTCGTGGGGCCTAATCTATGAAAAGTCGCATGGCCCAGCTGCTTCCTATGATCCGATTTGGCATCGTAGGTCTGGTGAATACAGGAGTAGATTATATCATTTTTATGCTACTGGCTTGGACCGGAGTGCCGGTCGTGGTGGCGCAGATCATTTCGTACAGCTGCGGCACAGCCAACAGTTATATTTTGAACAGCAAATGGACATTCAGCAAACAACAAGCAAACAACACAAGTAAAGGTCAGTTACTCAAATTTATCGTCATCAACCTCATCGTATTGGGGATAACCTCCTTATTGCTGCAAGTGCTTCACACTGAAACCGAGCTGCCGCTTGCTTTAGGCAAGCTGATCGCCACCGCAGCCGGAACGATCATCAATTATATCGGGAGCCGATACTGGGTATTCGGTTCCCCATCCCGAAAGGAAAGTGAATCTCTATGAGAAAAATTACAAAAGCCGTTATCCCTGCCGCCGGTTTGGGAACCCGTTTTTTGCCAGCTACGAAAGCTTTACCAAAAGAAATGCTTCCAATCGTAGATAAACCAGCCATTCAATATATCGTTGAAGAAGCCATCAAATCTGGAATTGAGAGCATCATTATCGTTACGGGGCGTAATAAAAAAGCCATCGAAGACCATTTTGACAAGTCTGTAGAGCTGGAGCAAGTACTGGAGAGCAAGGGAAAATATGATCTTCTGCGTGAAGTTCAAAGCATCGGAGGCAAGGCAGTCATCCACTATATCCGTCAAAAAGAACCGCTCGGCTTGGGACATGCGGTACGCTGCGCCCGTCAGTTCATTGGCGATGAGCCCTTCGCCGTGTTATTGGGCGATGATATTATGAATTCCTCCACTCCGGCGATTCGTCAGATGATGGATGTATACGAAGCCACTGGCAAGCAAGTGGTCGGCGTGCGCACGGTAGAAGAACAGGATGTAAGTAAATACGGCATTATTGACTCCACTCACCAAAATGGCCTTATTCATGAAGTCGGCGGACTTGTTGAAAAACCATCCCCGGCAGATGCTCCTTCGCGGCAGGCTGTCATTGGTCGCTATGTATTGGAGCCTTCTATTTTCTCCATATTGGAGAACATGTCCACTGGAGCGGGCGGTGAATACCAATTGACAGATGCTCTGCATCAAGTAGCATTGCAAAACCAGCTGCTTGCATTGGAACTGGAGGGCACACGCTACGATATTGGTGATAAAGCTGGCTATCTGGAAGCAGTGCTCCACATGGGCATGCAGCGCGAAGATTTGCGTCCAATGCTTGACTCCATGATGCGTGAGTGGGCACTTGCTTCAATGATAAAAAATAGGAAGATTTCCTCCTACCGAAATCCGATGATGTTGTGAAATCACGAAAGTAGCTGGTTAAGCACATAAACTTGTACAATGTAAAAGTACAGAGCATCGGAATTTACGCGGTCGCCCGGGCGAAACTAAGGAGGAAAAGCCCCTATGATACCTGAGGGAAATCTGCAAAGTAATGTGGATCGTTTCAATGGCTTTGCCGACAACTACGATCAACACCGTCCAGAAGCGCCATCACTCGTCGTGGAAATCATCAGCCGCTATCTGGATCGGAACGTAACGCTAGTTGCCGATATTGGCTGCGGTACTGGGCTCTCTACTTTCATATGGAAAGACACCGCTCGTCGAATCGTCGGCATCGAGCCTAACCCGGACATGAGAGGGATAGCGCAGCGCAAGCTGGAGAGAGCAGGAACGACAATGACAGGTACCATTTCCTTCGAAAGCGGGTTCTCCAACAACCTGCCCTTTGAGGACGGCACTGTAGATGTCATCACCTGTTCTCAGTCCTTTCACTGGATGGACCCCGAGAGCACACTCCAGGAAGCAGGCAGGGTCTTGGCACAAGGCGGCGTGTTCGCAGCCTTTGACTGTGACTGGCCTCCTGTGCTGCAATGGCAGATAGAGCAAGCTTATACAGAGCTTATCACCAAAGCTGATACCGTTTTGGAACAGGAAGCTCCTGTAGAGCAACAGGCTCATAAATGGAGCAAGGATCAGCATCTAGCTAATCTGCACCATAGCGGGCAATTCCGCTATATTCGGGAGATTGTCTTCCACAATCGTGAGCAATGTGACGCTGCTCGTTATACTGGGCTCGCTCTTAGCCAGGGAGGAATTCAGAGCCTGTTCAAACTTGGCAATCGAACGCTTGACGACGATATAGCCCGCTTCGTGAAGCTGGTTGAGAATCATTTTAAAGGCAGAACACTGGATATCCTGTTCAGCTATCGTATGAGACTCGGCATCAAGTAGAACGGAATCAAAATCGTCGTGATGATATTCACTTCGGCTCAAGCCAAAAAAAGACTCTCCTTGTCTCGTGAAAGCGAGTACGTAGGAGAGTCTTTTTTCTTTCAATACATAGCTACACCTACTTCCCTACAATCCTTAGCTGTAGGTTTACTGCGTCTTCCTCTTAGGAAGAGTGGACAGCTAGAATATGCGCCAACCGATCAGGATAGTCTGTGATGATGCCGTTCACTCCGGCCTCCAGCAGACGCTCCATTTCCTCCGGCTCATTCACCGTCCATGGGTGGTAGACGACGCCTAATGCCAAAGCCTCGGACACCGCTTCCGGTGTAACCACTTGCTTGTAGGCATGAAGTGCTGTAGCCCCGAATTGGGTTGCATACTCCGATGGGCGAACCATAATCTCAATATAGAGCGCTCCCGTCTTGATCTCGGGGGCAATCTGCGCACAGAGCGCGAGCGATTCATGATTGAAGCTGGATAAGATCACCCGCTCTTCCAATCCAAAGCGCTTCACAGCGGCAATGACCTCTTCCTCCATCCCCGGATAGAGATGAATGCTATTTTTCAGTTCCAGATTAATAATGGTATCCGAGGACTGGGCCAGTTCCAGTAACTCATCTAGCATCGGTACCCGCTCGCCTCGAAATTTCTCATCAAACCAACTGCCTGCATCCAGTTTATTTAATTCTTCCAGCGTGATATCTCTTACATCCAGCGGGCAACCTGTCGTGCGCTCCAGCGACTCATCGTGAATCAGCACCAAATGCCCATCTTGGGTACGCTGCACATCCGTTTCAATGCCTGTTGCTCCCAGTTCCAACGCGTGGCGGAAAGCCGCCATCGTATTTTCAGGACATACCCCGGAAGCTCCGCGATGCGCAAAATTAATTACCTTCTGGGTCATAGTCACGATTTAATCCCTCCTGTCATTTCAAACAAGAATATTCTACTTGTTCATTGTTTGGGCTGTATAAAATATTCGCCACAGTCGCCTGTTCTTCTACGCCGGTTGAACAATCTTCCCAATCCATTTCGAATAAAATGCATTTCCATTCCGTCGATCAAATTCAGCTGCCGCAGACTCTGCCAGTGGTCTGAAGTACGCAATGATCTCTTCTAACGTACGTTCCTGTTTGCCCCATTCAAAAGATGCAGGCATCCGAATCAAACGAAGTTTTCTCGAAGTATCCAGCTTTTGCAGCAGCCCTACCATCGCTGCGTAAAAATACATTTGCTCCAATCCGCTCTCATAGTCCAATGCGATGTGCAAATGACGTTCCACCACTCCGATTCCCTCAATCGGATTTGCAACCGTCAAATACTCAATATGCTCTGCTATCGTTTTCAGGAAGTCACGGTCATCACGAACCAGGCGATAGCCTTTGCGATACTGCTCCTTCGCCTGATCAACCTCGCCTTGACGATACAGCGGCAATAGCACCTGCGAGAGCGTCACATGCGGCACTTCTGCACATCTCATCCGTCCCGATAAAATCGGTTTTGCCACGGCAAGCGCCTGCTCGTCTTCTCCGGTCAAATAATAGAATCGCACCATCTGGCTCTGCTCACAGGCTTCACAATCACTCATACTGTCTGGCTCAATTACGCGGAACATATCCAGATACCGCCGTGCTTCATCCAGTTCACCCATGTCCATCGCGATGCGGAACTTATAATAGTAATATGGTCGCTCATTATACCCGTATTCAGCATAACGTCTGCGCATATCCTCTACCAGATCCTCGATTTGAGTTTTTGATATATTCGGAAAACTGCACACCTTTCCAAGTATCCATTTATAGTTCCACAACAGCTCAACGGGGTCGTATTCCTCTGGATTTTGGTCAAATTGACCCAGCTGCCATGAAAAAGCAATCAGCGACTTCAATGGATATCCGTTAAAAATAGCACAGTCTACAATCTCTCCCCGAATTTCATAAGCGAGCTCCTTCAAACCTGAAGTATCCGCCAGGCGAACAGCCTCTTCCAGAATCGCCAGCTTTGCCGCCCCTCCGGGCATATCCTGCGCCTGCTCCATCATTTCATATATCGTCTCTTCCATTTGAATCCTCCTTTAATTACGCAATTACGTATTCTGTCCGTTCCCTAATCCCCAATTGATAAAATGCAGCACACTCCGGTTCATCAGCCCTAGCTCACTGCGGTTCATCGGATAGTGACCCATCATAAGCGCATTCACATACATCATTTCTGTTGCAGCCGTAATCATCTGTGTATCGGTAGCTTCAAAAATCCGCGCCACTACCGGATTGCTTAAATTAAAATACAAGGTCGAATAGCCCGCGTTCTGCTGGACTCCCGCTTTTAGACTATCGAGCACATTGGAAAAAAGCGAAGTGGTCTCTTCAACTGTGTGTTCCATGGAGCGCAAGGTTAGTGCATCCTGTGAAATGGTGTACAGCACAGGCAAGCTCGCAGGCTCAAAACGCTTCAACTCAGCACGACAGCGCATCGGCTGCAAAGCAGCATCCATCACACGTAGCACACCGTAATACTTGGTGTGCTCTTCCTGCGTCAACCCGGTAAATGATAAAGATACATCCTCAGGGCTGAGTCGCTCTGTTTGCAGGGTAGCGTCGAACCAGTGCAGCTTATCCAAAATTTCTGAATCATAGATATATCCGCCGTTGATCACCAGCATCGATTGCGCTGCCGCCACATGCGTAATCTGGCGATACTCATCCACGGTCGCCGTGTAATGGAGCGGACGCCCGCCCGCCTCTCGGATCAGTTCACTCAGCTCGCGCCGCCCAAAAGTACTTTCGAAGGAAAACCAGCGGTGCATAATCCGCAGAAATTCATCATCCTCAACCGCGAGCGCCTTCATGGATAGCTCGTGCAAACGAATCCAGTGCTGCAAGCGGTCTGGCTCATATTCCGCCATGCGAAGCAGTTCTTCTCGAATACAGGTTCCCAATTCGGAACGAACCGCATCAAGCTGCTCATTTTCATAAAAGTATTCACGAGATGCCGTTGGTTGCAATTCGTCTGTCCAAATCAGGCTTTTAATGAAAAATGCCCATTCTGGCAATACATTTTCCGCTTTGTCGGACACGAGCATATGCTTTAGATACACCCGATGCAGCCGCTTGCTGTTCAGATTAACACTGCGAGGCAAAATGAATGCAATCCCGCCTGTTCTGCCCGATGCCGTCCGCAGCGGTATAAAATCACTGAAGCGCTCACCCATTAGGCGATAGCCTAAATCCAGCACCTCACCGCGTCGACTCCGTAATTGTTCCGGGTCCTGCATCCAGCTTGTCGATGGAAGATTGACCTGCTTAGTCTCCCCGTCTACAGACAGCAGGACAGGATATGGCAGCAAGGCTCCATAATAAAATAAGGAGTCTTTCACCTGCGCTGGCTCATAATAAAACTCGCTCCCCGGCTTACAGCGCAAATAAATTTGCGTCCCTATAGGCAGCTCAGTCTCTAATCGACGAATCGTATACGTCCCATCCGGCTTCCCTCTCCATTCCATAGAGATGCCTTCCTTCACCGAACGGGTCAGTACTACAATTTCATCGCTCACCATAAAACAAGACAGCAAGCCAATCCCAAAACGCCCGATAAATGAAGTCTCCGAGGTTAGCAAATCAGCCCCCTTCTTGGAAGACTGCCCGATGATCGACAGAAACCGATGAATGTCTTCTTCAGACAATCCAATACCGTTATCCTGAATCATCAATACCTGCTGATCCCCGGCACCGGATAGCTCTACGATGACTTTGCCTTCATAGTCGTTACTCTCAGAAACTGTATCTTCAAGGGTATTGTCTTCTTTCAATGATCTACTTTCAGCTTCAGTCTTCCGTAGCTCCTTGCGAGCCGTGATCGCATCTGTTGCATTTTGTAGTATTTCACGTATAAACACTCGTGGACTGCTATATAAATGATTGGCCAAAATATCAATCATGCCGCCCAAATTTACTTGAAAACGATATTCGTCTGTTTGACTCATAGAGATCATTCCTTTCACGAAATGCTACAGCCATCTTTTATTTAAAATAGCTATCTTTTAAAGTATAACGTGGATTTAAGACGGATTACACACCTTCATTTCAGATATCAATTCATTGACAACGGTACAACAGGGTCTTTTTTCACCCAGGAGGGTGGGCACTGGGTCTAATTAACTTCATAAAAATGTACGAGGCACGAACACTTAGTGATTAAGGATCATCTTTACCTAGTTAAATTTAGGAATAAATATAATATTTATTGGAATTACCTCTTCCTTTCGAGCACTATGTTGATGGAGGGACAAATGGCTCATTTTATACAAAAAGCCCGCATTCCTGCTCTTGTAGTAGCCTTACAAGAGAGAATGCGGACTTATTAGGTATAACTCAGTCCGTTCCTTTTAGAAAGAGAATTAATGAGATTTAATGAGATTTAGCAAGACGAATAACGTTCCACGAGGCTTTGCCCAAATGAGCTTTTACAATTCCGTCTTCAAGCTTGGCATTGCCACCGTTATGAGGCGTAACCTTTTCTCCAGCTGGGCTATTGGTCGCTTTGAGATCATCATGCTCCAGCACGGTATGCTCGACAATATGGTAGCCTTCGAAACTGCGTACATCTACCGTCAGCTCCAGCGATTCAGACAAGTGACGGTTCACTGCAAAGACAGTCAGCGCGTCTCCCTCTTCATCATAAACCACAGCGCTATCCAGATATGGAATGTCTGTAAAGTCCTTGGAATCGTATTTTTCGGAATCCACTACAGGCATCAGTGATACCCCACGACCATAACGGGAAGCATGCAGATACGGATAGAAGATCGTTTGCTTCCACGCTTTTCCGTTATTCTCGGTCATGATTGGCGCAATAACGTTGACCAGTTGAGCCAGGCAAGCCATTTTTACACGGTCCGCGTGACGCAAGAACGTAATCAACATGCTGCCCACCAACAATGCATCCTCAAAGTTGTAAATATCCTCAAGCTGCGGTGGTGCCACAGACCATGGATCGATTTTTTTGTCTGCATCATTGGAGTGGTACCATACGTTCCATTCGTCAAAGCTGAGCATCATTTTTTTCTTGCTACGTTTCTTCGCTTTGATATAATCACAAGTCGAAATGACAGTATGAATAAAATGATCCATGTCCATGGAACGTGCCAGATAATTAGCCGTATCATTGTCATGGTTGCCGTAGTATTGGTGCAGGGAAATATAGTCGGCTACCTCGTACGTATGATCCAGTGTAGTTGCCTCCCATTCCGGGAACGTCGGCATCGTGGAGCTGGAGCTTCCACAGGATACAAGTTCAATGTCAGGATCAATCAGCCTCATGGCTTTTGCAGATTCTACAGCCAGACGACCATATTCCTCCGCTGTCTTGTGCCCAATCTGCCACGGTCCGTCCATCTCATTGCCAAGACACCAGGTTTTAATCTTATGTGGCTGCTCTATACCGTGACTACGACGTAAATCACTCCAATAGGAGCCTCCTGGATGATTGCAATATTCCACCAGATTACGCGCCGCATCAATTCCACGCGTACCCAGATTTACCGCCATCATTACTTCAGAGCCAACATCCTTGGCCCATTTAAAAAATTCATTCGTTCCTACTTCATTCGGCTCCACTGTTCTCCACGCCAGCTCCAACTGTCTAGGTCTGGATGCAACAGGGCCGACACCATCCTCCCAATTGTAACCGGATACAAAATTGCCGCCCGGATAGCGTATAATAGGAACATCCAGCTCTTTTACCAGTTCTTTAACATCATTGCGGAAACCGCTTTCATCACTAGTCGAATGAGTAGGTTCATAAATACCACCATATACAGCACGCCCAAGATGCTCTACAAAAGAACCATAAATGCGTTTATCGACTTCAGCAATACGAAAAGATTTGTCTACAATCATCTTTGCTTTTACAGCTGCTGCCACCTAAACCATCCTCTCTGAATGCGAAAATAAAATTTGTTGTACCTAAAATCAACAAGCCATTTTATTAACGCTTCCAATATAACACACCGTAATTAGCATAGTCAATATTATTATTAAATACTTAATATATATATTATGTATTTAATAATAAACGATAAGCATTTGGTTACGTATTTTTGAACACTTCATTTTATAAACAAACCTATTGAGCAAATAGCCTCTTTACTAAATAGCAATAATAGTCCAATTAAACTGCAATATTAATCTTTACACCTGCATTCTTAGCTTCGTCTTTAGCCGAATCCACATAGGCATTGATCTCTTGTTCAGTCTACACCCTACCAACCTCTATACTTGATTCTTTCTCATCCTTTGGTTCATCTCGATCTATTATCGTCGCTTCCTCATTCACTGCTTTTCTAATGCACTCATTGATATTTGAGACAATCTCCATAATTTTCTCATTAAGGCCTTCTGCCTTCTCACGCAAAGTAGTTGATCTTGAAGGGTTAGTGTTTTCCCAACCTTTAGCTTCGCTTTCTAATGTAATTTGTGCCCTTTTAGTGATTTTGGAATTCTTCAGCTGGTTGTTTGCTGATACAATACTATGCATCGTATAAGTCATGAGACTTTGCTTCTGCTCCTCTGCAGTCTTGTGCGTATATTGTTCCTTTTTATCTTCCTGGGCTTCTTTTTTACTTTCCTCATCCATTCCAAATGCTTTTTTTTGTTCTTCTATCGATTGCTTCTGAATATTCTCGTCAATTTGTTGAATCTGCTTATCTATCTTTTCCATTTCGGCTTTTACAGCTTCCGAACCGAGGCCACGTTTTAGAGCATTACTTATATAGTCCGAACGCCTCTCCATCAGATTTTGCTTCTGCTCAATCAATTGCTGAATAATCTTGTTTTGCGGCTTGCCTATACTCTTCCTTTCAGCCTGAGGGGAGAGGGGATGCCGTAGTTCAAGTCGGTTGTTATCTGTGGTGTGGAACGGCGATTGGTGAGATGATGTAAAAGATACATTCATCTTAAAACCTCCATTTCTCTTCTAAATAGTAATCCTAGAGGTATATCGGATTTTTTGTATGTTTTTGTATATTTTATCATCGTTATTCATAAAGTCTTCATTCCTTTTTCACTGTTAAGCAGTCCTTTATCGTCTATCAATTTGTTATATGTAAGCAGCCTCTCCCAATATAACGCTGTATATGTCCTTCCTCGCTGACAAATATAATATTTCAGTTACGGCGACAACGACCCGCATCTACAGACTGAAAAGAAAGATTCGTGCACTATCCCATCAATATTGGCTAACTCATATAGAAAATGTCCAATGTGAAGCCCAAAAGCGGGGCCTCTCGAAGGGAAGCTCCGCTTTTTTTGTTATAGTCTACTTCTCATAAGGTAAAAAACAATTCTGTTCGCAGTCCCACTATTTTGACAGAATCTCAATACACAGTTAGCGTACATCATTAATAACTAGCGCTTTCTGGAATGTATGAATTTCGTCAGAAAATAAATTATAGTAAAACCCTCTATTTTCAATTAGTTCTTGGTGGGTTCCTCCTTCTACTATCTGCCCCTTCTCCATAACTAAAATTTTATCTGCATATAAAACAGAGGTATAGCGATGAGATATGTAGAGGCATAGTCTATTATCAACGAATTTTTGAAATTGTTTAAATACTTGTTTTTCCGATTCTGGATCAAGAAATGAACTAGGCTCATCTAATACATAAACGTCAGCATCTTTGAAGAGCGCTCTCGATATAGCAATCTTTTGCCACTGCCCTCCTGAAAGCTGTATCCCCCCTTCGAAGTTTCTTCCTAGCTGTTGTTCTAATTGATTAGGCAAATCTCGTATTACCGAATCTACCCCTGTATGTTGGGTCGATTCCCATATCCTGGTATCAAGTTCAAGATCCCCTATACTGCCAAAACCTATATTTTCTCTTACTGAAAAATCAAATTGGACAAAATCTTGAAATATAACACCTACTTTCTTGTAAAGCATTTCTTTATTGTAATTTCGAACCGAGATAGAATTGATTAAAATATCTCCTTCAAAGTCTTCATATAACCCCGTTAAAAGTTTTATCACTGTTGTTTTCCCTGATCCATTCCTGCCCACTAGAGCAAGAGATTCACCACGTTTCATTTTAAAACTTATATCTTTGAGAGCCAATTCTTTTTGATCTGGGTAAGCAAATGAAACATTCTTAAATTCTATGCATTCTATCGTTGAATCAGCTTGTATACCTGACTCTCTTAGCAACATTCTAGAACTGTCTTGTTTAGGTTTTATGTTAAAAAAAGCGAATAATTCATCTAGATACAGATTATGATCACACAATGAAATCAATCCTTGAGATACTGTGTTAATATTTTGATTAGCTAATAATACTGCTTGAACTAATGCATAAATACTGCCAACGAGAAATTCTTCTTTCCATGCTATTTGTATAATCATAATCAAAGCAATGGCTATAAATAATGTACTTATTACTTGAAAAGACAAATATAACGCAATACGTTTTTTGGCTAAATACTTATCCTCTTTGTAGAAAACATCAAAAATGTCCTTATATTTTGCTGTAAAGTAGTCACTAAGTTGATACAATAGGATTTCTTTAAAAGACTTCTCATTAGTCAATAAGTAATTAATATACCTGGATTTACGTTGTAAAGGAGCCCGTTTTTTCTTGGCTACATATTGAATTTGTGTGAATCTCAATAAAGAATAAAAAGATGCCAGGGGGGAAACAACAAGAATGAGTAATATCCACCATCTGAATGCTATTAAAATGGCAATACTAGAGCATAACGTAACCATAGAACTTAACAAATTAATGAGTTCTTTATAGATCTGAATAGGTCTATCTATTGAGTCGTTCTGTACTCTTTTGAGCTGATTGTGTACTTGCGGACTCTCAAAATCCGCAAGATTAAATGTTGATGCTTGTGATACTATTAATGTTTGTAATTTATTTATCAGTGAAATTTGGAACAATTTATCAGAATATTCAATTAAACTTGAAATAAGCAAACTAGAAAACATCACGATAATTACAGGGAAAACTGCGCTGATTTGAAGCTTATGCCATACCGTGTTAGTCTCAAATTCAGAAACCAAATACTGTATGGAAAGAAGGTTAGCAATCGGGAGTGTTCCTTTTAGTAGATAGCCAAAAATAATGATAATAAAGTAGATAGGTTCTGTACTCCATAGTAACTTAGTTAACTTCGGCCAATATTGGAATGAATGAAATATAGCTCTTATATTCAAATGGTCTGCCTCACGTTCCATGCATTCCATCCCTTTCTTTTTATCTACTATTATTCGTTCTTCATGAAATCTCACTATTTTAGCTCTCAGTCACCCTGAATTGTATAGATATTTTCGGGATTTTTTTCTCTAACTTCCAAAATAATTTCATTTTTGAGGCGTTTAAAAGCGCCAACTTGCTCATTGGACAAGTGGGTCAATTGTGGCAAAATGTAATCAATCCACTTACTCGCCCAATCCATTCCGAAATTAAACTCTAAAAGCTTATTTGAATAAATATTGATTTGAAGTTTATTATGATTTCGCACTATTATTTTCGGCTCGAACGATGACATGGAGTGTATTCGGGTGATTTCCAAGGTATAGCGAATCGGGTGTGTCTCCTTTTTTTTAGCCACTTGATACAGCGTTTCAAAAAGGGTGGCAAATTGCCTAGCCTGATACGAACTAATCCCCTTATACTCTACTTGTGTTTGTCCCACAGTTATTTTTTGAAACGACGATGTCTGTACATTCTCATTAAATAGCCTCTCATATCCCCATACGCCCATCAATATACTACAAGCAAGGACCGTACTAATCCAAGGGATTATAGACTTTTTGCCGCCTCCGCGCCGACTGGATAACAATGTGCCTAATCCGTAAAATAATAAACTACAGCCTAAGAGTCCAAAGAGATTTCGCCAGTTGATCATATAGGGGTTGAATATATTCACTACAGGAGATATGTAACGTAACTTTTCATTAAAAGACCAGGAAACTAAACCTATAGGAAGGTAAAAAGCAATGAGAAAAGTGAAGGCCAACCCATAATGCTTTACTACCTGCCCCAAGAAGAGACCCAACATCGATGAAAAAACACTAGAAAAAAATACAATGATAACCAAATTCCATAATGATACATCAGCGAATGATTTCCATAAAAGTCCTACCATCATGAGCAAGAGAGGAAACGAAAGAATTAAAGAAACATAAAGCTGGTAAGCGATTAGACGATAATTAGGAAAGACAGAAATATATATATACGGTTCTGTATGATTACGATTGTGTATACTCGCAGTCTGTAAAGAAAAAAAAGCTACAAATAACAAGTTAACACTATAAGTTATTGCAATACCTTCATTCATTATTAAATTGAATAAAAGAACCACACTAAAGGAAACCAGCAAGGTTACTGCTTGTTCTCTTCGAAGTAAAAGCTGTAGCCAGAAACGAACTATAATTCCATTCATTCTTGTACCCTCGCCATCCATAGATGATTACTGACTTTCATCAATACCCACATAAGCAAAAATAGGAATACTCGCCCAAAAGCAAACGACTGTGTGAAGAAATTGGAAATAATCCAATCTGGATTAAACCAGATTGAAATGTAAGGCAAGTTGATAGTAATACTGATTAAAAGGTAAACGAGCACTACAATGTTCACATACAGTTGTTTACGTAAGAGCAAGTTCAATATGACGGTAATTTGAACAGAATATCCAGTAGTTGCTACACCTGCTACTGTTAGATGAAGCAGTATCAAGAATGGAGCCTTCCCATGAGTCGTCCATTGAACCACACAAAATATAGCTAAAGCGACAAATTGAAATAAGCAAACCACTCCCCATAATACACAACTCTTACAATAAAAATATTGGGCTCCTTTAGGCAATTTAGGCATAATAACAGAAGAAATCATTTTTTGCTTCTCGCCATCATAAAGAACAGAATACATTAACGGCATAAGTAATATGGTAAAGAACATTTGTCCATGATGCAAAAATATCCATAACGCGTTATTCTTATTCCCTGCTCCTAGATATAAAAATAAAGGAATTAAAAAACAAGAGAACGTTAGTGCTATAAAAAATACTACACTTTTTTTCATAAGCAAAACTTCAAATTGAACTAGGGCTCTGATTACTTGTCCCATTCTGCTAACTCTCCTCCGGATCGGAAATGTACAGATACGCATCCTCAAGATTAGCCGTTTCGGGTGTGACTTCTGTACAACAATCTGGAGGGTAGTTACACAATAATCGAGCCTGAACTCTTCCTTCCTTCCGCACAATGGAAGTGATTCGAGCTTGTTGGCTTAATTGTTCCAATTGACGCTTGCCAACATCAACCAACCACACTTTACCCTCGACAGTTCGAATCATATCGTCTATAGCCCCTTGGTACAGACAACGGCCTTCTTTTAAAACGAGTAGTTTGTCACATGTGCTTGAAACGTCAGGAACAATATGAGTAGATAACAATATAATCCTGTCTTCTCCATAATTTTGAAGCAAGTTTCGAAAAGCAATTCGTTCTTTGGGGTCCAGTCCAACCGTAGGCTCATCAACAATTAACAACTTAGGCTGTCCTAACATAGCTTGAGCAATTCCTAAGCGCTGCTTCATTCCCCCAGACAGCTGTTTTATTTTTTTATCAACTTGATCGATAAGTCCCACCTCAATTAATCGCTGTGATGTCTCCTCTTGAATATGATGTTTACCTTGAATACCTTTTAAAGCCGCAAAATAATTCATGGATTCCAAAATAGTCACATTTGGAAAAAAATCAAAATACTGTGGCAAGTAACCTAGTAAAAAACGAATAGCATCAGGTTCTTTTTTCAAAGAATGTCCGAATATTTCAACTTCCCCTCGGTCGAATCTAAGTAAAGTGGCAAGAATTTTCATTAAAGTGGTCTTACCCGCTCCATTGTCTCCGAGCAGTCCGAATATACCATTATCAATGTGAAAATGAAGCTCGTTAAGTACTTGGTGAGAACCATATGACTTACTTAAAGCTTGAATATCAATTGTCAAATGAGGCATCCTCCAATAGTTGCTCTCGCTGCCGCTTAGCAGAGAACAGGTTTTTCTTGTCTTCTTTAGTTAATCGTAAATACAATTTCATACAATCCATTATTGCACTACGAGTAAAGTTACAGTATTTATCCACTGGCTCATTAATTGAACCACTAAGCACCATATTTTCTTGAGGACAACCTCCACCACATAGATTCTTAGCCCAACATTCTCCGCATACAGTTCTCTTCTCTAAACGCATCTCACTAAGCATGCCACTCTTCTTTCTTACATCCATCCCTTCCCTTACATTTCCTAAAGAGTAATCCTTTTCATTAACAAATCGTTGACAAGGATAAAGATTACCATGCACATCAACGGCAAGCATATGCGAGACCGCTCCACAAAAATAATCTCGCTTAGAAGAAGAATGAATCATCAACAAGTATTTTAGAATGTTCGATATTTGACGTGCTTCCCCATATTTTTTGACCTGAAGCAAAGATTCAAAATGAACAACCAATTTGGTGAATTCTTGTGCATACTTCTCAAAGTCATTCTCACTAAGCATCTCGACTGCAGGATACATCGCAACATGGCGGATACCAATCCCCAATAAATGTGTAAGTGTATGTGTTATATCCAATTGTACTGGTGAAATCGTAGCTCTTGCTGTTATGGCACCTTTTTTTCTTAAACTTTCTGTTCTATTTAAAATGATTTCATAGGTACCTTTTCTGTTCTGATAATATCGATTGAAATCGTGCGTCATTTGATCACCATCTAGACTTATCTGAATAGAAACATGATGATCTAATAAGAAATTTTCAATTTCTTTGGAAATTAAGGTGCCGTTCGTTGTCATACTATATGTAACACGTTTATTTGATTTTTCTTGTTTTAGCTTAGTGTAGGCTACAACTTCTTTAATCACTTCAATGTTCAGAAGTGGCTCCCCTCCAAAAAAGCAAATATTCAGTTCTTCTTCCTCGCCAGAATGATTAAACAGATAATCAACTGCTTTTAATGCGGTCTCTGTGTCCATGCGTCCTCGATCATTATATTCTCCGTCTCCTCCATAACAGTAAGAGCATCTTAGATTACACTCTTGAACCAGCATAAGGATTATAGATGATAGACTCACTTGCTCATCATTGCAACTTTTACATTCCTTTTGAACAGACAAATCTTTATTATATATAACCGATGCTTCCTTCAGACTGGCTAATAACCTATCTACCTCTTCTCTACTAGAACGATGCTTAAGTAATTCATATATTTCTTCAATTTCCTTACCTTCGCTATTGCATATATCTACTACGACATCATCAATCTGAAAAAGCCCATTTGTTTTTATATTGTATAAGTATAACTTTTCATTTTGTTCTATGATTTTGACGGGATTTTTTTCAAATGGAGCACTAATCACTATTAATCATCCTCTCAAAGTTACAAAATAGGAGGAAGTCCAAGAAGATTAGTTCCCAGACCTCCTAAGTTGACTACCTGTGTTTGAAAGCTCTATCGTTGCGAGTTTTACTTCAATTAATCGAATTAATCGCTATCATTATTAGTACACCAATGACCACTTTCTTTGCTACAAAACCAGTCGGTAGCATCACAACCTACACAACGATCACGTGTATCACAAAAAACACACGTCATAGGAGAAACACTGCCTTCAGCTGCTTGGTTAATAGGATCAAACAATTTGATCCACCTCATTTTTTGTATTTTTTTATTTCTTTTCCAATATAATCATTTTTTTAGTTGGCCTCTATACTTTTTTTGAAGTAATTATGTAAAATTTGTTAACCTATTATTTTGAAATATTTTCAAATATATATAATAAAAGTATAGTTCACTTTGCTGAAAAAAGCCGGTCGTTGTTAATGTAATGCATACCCTAATGATTCTGGAGACCGAAACTTTTATTCACCTTCGTAACACTCAATCTGAATTCTAACTCTTTCATTTTTCCGTTCCCCATATATAAACAAAATCCTGATGCAGCTTCTCTAAGAATGAACATGAGCTGACCAGGAATTTTCGTTTTTTTATACACAAAAAACGGAGGGCTTCTTTTGCTCAAACTAGGAAGTCCTCCGTTTTTGTGTTTTTATCAATTTACGTATTAAGCTATTACTTAATCCCCGAAATCGTATAATTCTCGATAATATACTTTTGGAAAATAATGAAGATAATCATGATCGGAACGACCATGAAGGTCGAGCCCGCCATTTGCAGAGCAAATTGACTTTCGTTCTGTCCCTTGAGCAGTGACAGACCGACAGACAAGGTGTACAGCTTTTCATCGTTCGCAATAATGAGCGGCCATAAGAAGCTGTTCCATCCGCCGATGAAGGTCAGGATGGCCTGTACCGCGATAATCGGCGTCGAAATGGGTAGCACGATTTGTAAAAAAGTGCGGAACTCACCTGCTCCATCAAGACGGGTCGCCTCCAGCAGTTCTTCTGGGATATCGGACATGAACTGCCGGAAGAGGAAGATCGCAAACGCGCCCACCAATCCAGGAAGGACAATCCCCAGCATAGAATTGGTCAACCCCATCTGGTTCAGAATCAAATAGACGGGAATCATCGTCACTTGACCTGGAATCATCATGGTTGCCAGCACCAAATAGAACAGGAAGCCCTTGCCCTTGAAATGGAATTTGGCAAAACCATAACCCGCCATGGCGTTAAGGAATAATCCGAAGAAGGAAGCTAGGACAATGATCAGCGTATTCGTCAGATAGGTTCCAAACGCCATGCTATCGAATAGAATTTTAAAATTATCCAGTGTAAAATGCTCAGGCCAGATGGTTGGAGGAATTTTGGTTACCTCGCCCTCTGTCTTAAAGGAGGATAAAATCATCCACGCAAAAGGCAGCACCATCAACAGACCTCCCACAGTCAGGAGAATCGCCACGAACCATTGAAATGTTTTTTCACCACTGCGCGTATTGGCGCGGGCTTGCTGAACAGCTGTTTTCACGTTCATCACCTCTCTCTATCAGGACTCCGCTTTATTTTGCAAACGGAACTGAATCAGCGTCACCGCGATGATCGCGAAGAATAGAATGAACGATCCCGCCGCGGCATACCCGAATTTACTAAATTGGAAGCCGTTATTGTAAATGAACAAGGATGCCGTTAGCGTGCCGTCCAGCGGTTTCCCTTTGGTCATGACAAAAGGTTCCTCGAAAAATTGCAGCCAGCCGATCATCGTTGTGATGGACACGAAGAAAATAGCATAACGAAGCTGCGGAAGTGTAATATAACGAATTTGCTGCCATGTATTGGCCCCGTCAAGCTGTGCCGCTTCATAATAAGAGCCTGGAATCCCTTTAATAGCCGCAATAAAAATAATCATGTTTAAACCGATGCCCCGCCAAACCGCTAACACAATCAGCGAAATTTTCGCTACTGTTGGATCGGTCAGCCATGGGACGGGACCTAAATTCACCAGACCAAGTACGTAGTTGAATAATCCAAGCGTCGGATTATACAAATAGCTCCAAACCACTGCGACCGCAACCACATTCGTTACAGACGGCAGATAGAACACGACGCGGAATACTTTGAAAGCACGTGATTTACCCATGTTAATCAGGATCGCGATGCTGAGCGAAAATATCAGCACCAACGGAACACCAATGATAACAAAGAACAACGTATTCCCAATAGACTTCAAAAAGGAAGGGTCCAAAAGCACGTTCGTGTAATTTTCCAATCCTATAAAGCGAATACTTTCATAATTAACGAGTCCGGACAGATCCATATCCGTGAAGCTGATCACGAGCGCCAGTAGTATCGGCAACAACGAAAACAGCGTTAACAGGATGATGGAGGGACCGATAAACAAGTATGGCGCAAGCTTCTGCGAGCTTCCTTTCATGCCTTCACTCCCTTTGACAATGACGGATATGGATCATTATTTTTTCATTATACTTGCAGCCTGCTGATTAAAGTCATCCATTTCCTTCTGTACATCGGCATGACCGCGGTAAATACGCTCAAAGCTCTTGATGAATTGTTGAGAAACTTCTTCCCATGCAGCCAGTTGCGGCAATGCTGCGGAATGATCCAGCTGTTTGCGAATCGTCAGAAGCATCGGATCACTCTTCATTTTGGCATCTTCCCACGATTTAGTAGTCGCAGGCAAGTTACTGGACAGCTCCATCCATTTCAGTTGTGTTTCTGGTTTGCTCATGTAAGCCAGGAATTTGGCTGACTCCTCTGGGTGCTTGCTGAATTTCATAATTGAAAGGTTGGCTCCACCCAAAACGGATAGGTTGTTTACTTTGCCAGGAAGCTCCGCAATATTCCACTTGCCTTCCAGTTCTGGTGCCTTGCTCTTGATTTCTTTAATCATGAAAGGACCGCTGATAAACATTGGAACGATCCCCTCGCCTTGCAAACCTTGAACGGAATCAATTCCAATATCCACTGCGTTAGAGCCATTTTGGAAAAAGGTATTTACATACTTCACAGCATCTACAAACGGTGCTTGGTTGAATAGCGGATTGCCCTGCTCGTCAACCAGCTTGGAACCGTTCTGGAGAGCAAACATAAAGCCCATGGACTGCTCCTTTGCACTAAAGGAGATACCATATTTGCCTTTACCCCGAGCCGCTAGCTTTTGAGCAGCATCGGACAGTTCCTCCCACGTTTTAGGTGCTTCATTGTATCCAACCTGTTTCAGTAGGTCCGAACGATAGAATAAAACTCGCGTTTCAGTGTACCAAGGTACGGCGACCGGTTTAGCTTCAAATTGAGCCGTACTCACAGCGCCCTTGAAGAAATTTTTCGCTTCAAGCTCAGGGTATTTGCTGATGTAAGGCGTGATGTCTGTTAGTGCACCCGCAGATGCTAATTCCGGCACCCATGATGTACCGAGCTGGACAACATCTGGACCTGATTTTGAGGCAACCGCCGTGAGCAATTTGTCGTGAGCGTTATCCCAAGGCAACGCCTGTACATCAACGTGAATATCTGGATTTTCTTTTTCAAAATCTTTTACAATTTCAGGCAGCAACTTTCCTTCCGCTCCCATGCCCCACATGGTGATGGTCGTCTTGCCATTTGCATCTTTGCCTGACGAATCATCCTTGGATGAACAGCCTGCCAACGCCCCCCCCAGTAATAAGGTGCTTGCCAAAATGATCCCCAATGTTCTTTTCATCATACGAATTCCTCCCGAGATGATCTGTTTACCGATCATGCAATATGATAACGGATTCAAGTACATGAGTTTTGCAAAATTCTGATACATGCAAATACATAGCAGTTAAAGCATACCGTTATAACAATTATGTTTAAAGCCTAAGGACCATACTCATCAATAGAAACGTTTCGATAGTCATTATAGAACAAATTGAAACCGTATTCAATAGGGATATTATTTTTTGTTTACTTAGAATCGCATCTTTTTTTCATTTATTTTATCTTTATTACGCTATTCTTCCTATAAAAGGACCTCCGTTTTGCATTTGACTCTCCATTTGAAAGCGTATATAATCCAACTGAGTTCAACAATAGAAACGTTTCGATTAATAATACAACAGAATATTATGCTTCTATACTAGCTATTAGCCTGTTCAGCACTTTTTTGAATCAACTTGTCCAAAAAATCTCATGAATCTGAAAAAGAGAGCTGTTCTACCAACCATACAGCTTATGGAGGATTATGATGGAACAACACCTGAATTCCTATTTACAAAACATGACGCTTGAAGAAAAAGTCGACCAACTACTTCAGCTTGTGGGTGGCTTTTTTGAAGAAGCGGGTACAGAGGGCCAAATTACTGGGCCTATGGCTTCTCTCGGCATTACCGAGCAAACGGTTCACAATGTTGGTTCCGTGCTCGGCCTTGCAGGAGCTCAGGAAGCGATTCGTGTTCAGCAGGCTCATTTGAGTAAAAATCGTCTGGGTATTCCACTTTTAATTATGGCAGATATTGTACACGGCTTCAAAACGATTTTCCCGATCCCGCTGGCTATTGGTTGCTCATGGGATATGGAACTTGCAGAAGAGAGCGCTACTATCGCTGCCCGGGAAGCAGCCGTATCTGGTGTTCACGTCACATTCGCTCCTATGGTCGATCTGGTACGTGACCCCCGCTGGGGTCGTGTAATGGAATCCACTGGGGAAGACCCTTATCTCAACAGTCAATTTGCCCGTGCGTTTGTGCGCGGATTTCAGGGTAAAGATCTGACGAATGATACCGAGCGGGTAGCCGCATGCGTGAAGCACTTTGCTGCCTATGGTGCCGGTGAAGGCGGACGAGATTACAATACCGTAGATATATCCGCATGGCAGCTGCGAGAGTATTATCTCCCCTCCTACAAAGCTGCTTTAGATGAAGGCTGCGAAATGGTGATGACGTCCTTCAATACCGTAGAAGGCGTAGCGGCAACGGGCAATAAGCGCCTGATGCGTGATCTGCTTCGTGATGAATGGGGATTTGACGGTGTACTCATTTCGGATTGGGCCGCGATCAAAGAGCTTATTCCTCATGGCATCGCCGAAGATGAGCGGGAGGCAGCAAAGAAAGCATTGCTGGCAGGCGTAGATATTGAAATGATGACCTCCTGCTATAATGGACACCTGCCTGAGCTGATTCGCAGCGGACAGCTGGATGAAGCGCTCGTTGATGAAGCGGTGATGCGTATATTGAAGCTCAAACAAAAGCTGGGCTTGTTCGAGAATCCGCTACGTGGCGCAGACCCTGAGCGTGAACGTGAAGTTGTGTTCTGCGAAGCCCATCGTGCGGTTGCCAAAGAACTAGCCATTAAATCATGCGTGCTGCTCAAAAATGATTCCGTGCTTCCATTGAATCGCAATCAACGTATTGCATTGATCGGACCTTTTGCAGAGAGCGGCGATATTTTGGGTTCTTGGTCGTGGAGCGGTTCACAAGAGGAAGCCATTCGTGTTGTCGACGGGTTTCATTCGAAAATATCCTCCTCGCTGCTCACCGTAGCGGCAGGATGCTCTGTAGACGACATAACAGAGGAGCAATATGCAGAAGCTCTGCATGCTGCCAGTCAAGCAGAGGTCATCGTTTTAGCGCTTGGCGAGCGCTCAGATATGAGTGGTGAAGCAGGCAGCCGTTCGAATATTCGCCTGCCACAGGCCCAATTGGAATTGGTGAAGCGCCTGAAGACACTGAATAAGCCAATGGTAGCCGTACTGTTTAATGGTCGTCCATTGGATCTGCACGGCGTCATCGAAGAAGCAGACGCTGTACTGGAAGCCTGGTTCCCTGGTGGCGAAGGCGGCGCAGCAATTGCCGATCTGTTATACGGTGATGCCGAACCTACGGGTCGTCTGACGATGTCCTTCCCGCAATCGGTCGGGCAGGTGCCTGTGTATTACAATCATTTTAATACAGGACGTCCACAGTTAGATCCGAACACGACAGAACGCTATGTGTCCCAGTATCTAGATATACCGAACGAACCTTTATTCCCGTTCGGCTATGGCCTGAGCTACACCGATGTAGCCTATGACAGCTTACAGCTTTCCGGCGATACCCTTATTCCCGGTCAAGAACTGATTGTTAGAGTACAGGTAACGAACACAGGAACACGTCCAGTCGAGGAAACGGTTCAGTTTTATGTCCGTGATATCAGCGGTGATACGGTTCGTCCGATGAAAGAACTGAAAGATTTCTGCAAAGTCCTGCTTGCCCCAGGCAAAAGCCAGGAAGTGGAATTTACAGTGACCGAGCCTCAGCTGCGCTATCATCATGCAGATTTGAGCTTCGACAGTGACAGCGGTGAATTTGCCGTCTTTACAGGACCTAACAGCCGAGATACTACAGAAGGCCGTTTTCGGTTAGTAAAAGAAACAGGAAAGTGAGGCGTTCCCTTTGATGAATACAAGTCTAGATCAAAATATTTTGCTGCGGGCCGGAGACCTGTCCTTTACCTTTTTAAGCAGCGGTGATGTGTACAAGATCGCTCACGGCTCAACGATGATCAACCAACTGTTGACCAATTCAGTCGATGGTTCCTTGAATAATCTGTACCTGAGACTGTATCGTCCTTCTGGCGTAAGCATCACTCCACTGCTTGGAGTTCGTTCGCCCGGCGTAATCAGACAAACGGATCAGCAGATTATTTGGGAAGGCTTCACCGCCGGTGTAGGCTATCAGGTGACCTTCACACTAAGCCGCCTGGGAGTATGGTTTTGGGATGTAACCCTACAGGGCGATGACGTTGAAGCAGATATTGTGTACGGTCAGGATATCGGTATTGCCGATACCGCTGCTGTGCGCAGTAATGAAGCTTATTTGTCTCAGTATATTGACCATACTGTCTATCATGATGAACAAAGAGGCTATACCGTTTGCTCACGTCAGAATCAGCCGCAAAGCCAGGCATTCCCTTACATTCAACAAGGCTCGTTAACCCGTACTGTCGGATACTCGACTGACGGATTTCAGTTCTTTGGACTTTCTTACAAGGAAACGAATGAGCCGGAAGCACTTCGCCGCGACTCGCTCGCCAATGAAGTGTATCAATACGAATTCGCTTATACAGCGCTGCAATCTGAGCGGGTAAAACTCGCCGGGGAAGCTCGCTTTACGTTTTACGGTCTGTTCCAGCCGAGCCATCCGGCTGCAGTGACGAAGCTGGAGTATCAGGACCTGGTAACCAAAGCACGCGATGAAGTAGTTGGCGTTCTAGCGGACGCTTCCGCGACCATCATACCAGCGCGCATCGCAAGTGACTTCCAGGCAGAACGTGAAGCTACAGGGCAAACCATCGGTGAACCGCTGCGCACGCTGGACTTGACCGATGCCGAAGTGGATCAGCTTTTCCCGAAACGCCAGGAAGAAGAACGGGATGGCGATGAACTACTTTCCTTTTTTACGGATAGCTATGAGCATGTTGTACTCAAATCCAAAGAGCTTCGTGTAGAGCGTCCTCACGGGCACATTTTAATGGGTGGGCATTACTCTGGAGGTAAGGAAGAAACCATTACAACCACCTCCTATATGTACGGGGTATTCAATTCCCAACTCGTGATCGGTAATACGAATTTCAACAAAATGATCACCAACGTGCGTAATGCGCTCAACATTCCCAAGACATCCGGTCAACGTATCTACGTCGGAATTCAAGGAAAATACCGCCTGCTCACCATGCCTTCCCTGTTCGAGATTGGCTTTAATTATGTGCGCTGGTATTACAAAACGGCTGACGATACATTCATTATTACAAACCATACGAATGCCGATCGCCCAGAAGTGCGGCTTCACATGCGCTCGGCAAGCGGTAAAGCTTACCCATTCCTGATCACTCAGCAAATGTCTATGCATGTGAACGAATACGAGCTTCCGTTTCATATGGAACGCGAAGGTGACGAGCTGCTCTTTAGAGCTGATTCCGCTTCCCTAAGCGCCGAGGCTTACCCGGATCTTTTGTACCGAATGCACATAGCAGGCGCTTCGTTACAGCAAGTGAGCGATGCTCAAGCGATGCTACAGGGTGGGGCCTCCCCTGATGCATCGCTGGTCGTTTTGGAACTGGGCGACAGCAGCGAATGGACCTGCACTGTACAGGGCTGGCTGCATGGCCGTTTGACCGGGAAGGACCGAGCACATAAGGAGCTTCACGCCTCCTTTGAAGATGAGCGTGAGCGCTACCGGGAATATTTTGCCGAGCTTATGAATGGCTTCCATCTGACGCTTGGTCAACAGGAAACCAGCGAGCTATTCCGTGTGAACGCAGTGGCCTGGTGGTACACCCACAATATGCTCGTCCACTACTCTGTGCCTCACGGTCTGGAGCAATACGGCGGAGCAGCCTGGGGAACACGCGATGTATGTCAGGGGCCTGTGGAATATTTTTCGGCTGTGCAAAAGTTTGATGAGGTTCGTTCCATTTTGCTAACTGTATTCAGCCATCAGTATGAAGACAGCGGAAACTGGCCGCAATGGTTTATGTTTGACAACTATACTCACGTGCAGCAAGAAGAAAGCCATGGGGATATTATCGTTTGGCCACTCAAGGTACTGGGCGATTATTTGACCGCTACCCGTGATTACAGTATTCTGGGAGAAAATGTGCCTTACACTCATCGGCATACTTTCGATTATACCAAGCAGACTGCGACCCTTATGGAACATGCCCTGAAGGAAATCGAATATATTCGGGAAAATTTCCTACATGACACGTACTTATCGGCTTATGGCGATGGAGATTGGGACGACACGCTCCAGCCAGCCAATGCGCAGCTGAAGCAATACATGGCGAGCAGCTGGACGGTTGCCCTCACCTACCAAGTGGTTCGTAACTTTGCTGCTGCGTTGGAGCAAGCTCCTGCAGATGTAGTAAGCGAAGCTGATAAGATCGCACAAGATCTACATCAGATGGCGAACGGCATCCGTAAAGACTTCAATCGCTACATGCTGGAGAGCGGAATTATTCCAGGCTTCGTATATATGGAAGAGCCCGGTCAACCCAAGCTGATGCTCCATCCGTCCGACACCGAGACGGGAATCCACTACCGCTTGCTGCCGATGACACGCAGCATGATCAGCCAGTTGCTCACGCCTGAGCAAGCTTTGGCTCATGAGCAGCTTATCCGCGAGCAGTTCCTCTGCCCGGATGGTGTGCGTCTGATGAACCGCCCTGCACAATATGACGGCGGTGTGAGTTCCCACTTCAAGCGCGCTGAGCAAGCGGCCAACTTTGGACGTGAGGTCGGGCTGCAATATGTGCACGCCCATATCCGCTTTGTGGAAGCCATGGCCAAGTTAGGACGCAAGGATGACGCTTGGCATAGCCTGAAGCTCATCAATCCGGTCGGCATCCGCGCAACCGTACCGAATGCCGAATGGCGCCAAAGCAACGCGTATTTCAGCAGCTCGGACGGTAAATTTAACACCCGGTATGAAGCACAGGAACGGTTTGGTGAACTGCGGGAAGGAGCCGTACCCGTCAAGGGTGGCTGGAGAATCTATTCCAGCGGTCCGGGAATCTACATGAATCAGCTCATATCGAATGTCCTTGGTATTCGTCAGTCAGGCGAGGACCTGATCCTGGACCCTGTGCTGCCGGACGATCTCGACGGATTGGAATTTAAATTTTCCTTTGCAGGAAAGCCAATCACCTTCGTCTACCGCATGCTGCAAGAGCATACGAGCGGTGAGCAAGGTCGTACAGTATTGAACGGTGCCCCTCTGGAAAGCGAGCCAGCCGATGATAATCGCTATCGTTCCGGTGCCTTGCGCATCAAACGCGTGACTTTCGAGCAGGCGTTAGCAGAACATGATGGTGTACACCGCCTGGAGATTATTTTATAAAATCGAATGATGCATAAGCGAAATCTGGTATAGGCAACAAAGGGATGGCGATCTTGCGGGATCGCCCTTTGCTGCTTGCATGTAGAACTACGACATTTGGAATAGATATGTGGTTAATAATGAATATACAATAGCAGATATAAGACGGACACAAGGAGGTGACGCTGTGGTCAGCATTAAAGATATCGCCAAACAGGCGGGCGTTTCCATATCTACCGTTTCATATGCTTTGAACGGTAGCGATAAGGTAACAGAAGAGACTTGCGCACGTATTTTGGCCATTGCCAAAGAGCTTAACTATGTGCCAAATGCCGCCGCACGGAATCTCAAAAAAAGGCAAACCAAAATTATTGGCGTATTCCTGACTGATTTTCGCGGAGATGTTTATGGAGATTTGCTGTACGGCATCAAGGAAATCTTGAACCGCAAGGGCTATGACCTCATTGTATGCAGCGGAAAGCAATCACATCGAATGCTGCCAGAACGCATGATTGACGGAGCCATTGTACTGGATCAGACGTTTGATAGTCAGGAGCTGCTGAACTACGCCGAGCGGGGACATAAAATTGTCGTATTGGACCGTGAACTGAATCATCCTAACATTAACCAGGTGCTGCTGGATAACAAAGCAGGTGCCGCGCTTGCAATAGAGCATCTATTGGAATTGGGACACCGCAAGTTATATGTTGTGACCGGACCAGAAGGTTCTTATGATTCCTGGCAGCGGATGCAGGCGGTCAAGCAGACCATTGAGCGTAGCGGCGTCGCCGAGATGATTGAAATAGGCGGCAATTTCGAGAAATCGGGCGGCGAGCAGGCGGCTGAAATCATTTTACAGCAGCAAGCTGACCCGGATTCGAAGCCTGTAGCCGTATTTTGTCTCAATGATGAAATGGCCGTAGGCTTTTACAATCGAATGGCTCAGTCAGAGCTTACCATTGGCAAGGATGTTCATATCGTCGGCTTTGATAATATCGAGCTGGCGCAATATATTCAGCCCCGGCTGACAACGATAGACTACTCCAAACGCAAATGGGGCGCTGTGGCCGCTGAGCAGGTTCTCAAAATCATTGCCGGGGAAGACGTGGAACATGAACGGTTATACGTTACGCTTGTTCAAAGAGAATCGGCAGGCGCAGCATTCATCTTCCAGGACCAACAGAATCTCTGATGAACAGCAAAAGAGGTGCCCCACCCGCCAACCTCCAAAAAAAGAACTTCCACTGTCCCAAAAATGGGTTGGAAGTTCTTTTAGCTGTGCTTATTTAACCTAACAAAACCTTAATTAAATTCGCCAACGACCGTAAGGGATTGGCAATCGTCCGCCCTGTCTCCAGTTCCACCTGCAACGCAGCATCAACCATCGATAACTGTGCGACAGCCAGCCCTCTGCTGGGATCAGCTTGCCTCAATTCATGCAATGAACGAACCAGCAATTCCTCATACTCATCTTTACGTCCCTGCATAATCAGTTCAAAAGCGCTCTCCACCACCTTGACCTCTATCAGTGAAGAGAGTTCCGGCTTGCCTAATAGAGTGGCCGTATGGTAAAGACGCTTCATCGTGCCCTCTACGGTAGCCGGATTCGTGAATACCAAGGTTCGTGGCAGCAAATCATCACACATCTCATGAAATAGAGGCTCATCCAGTGCGACAATTGGTGTAGGCATTGACCCTTGAGCCTTCTCCGCCAAAGCAATATAATTCGTACACGTTATCAAAATAACATCTAGATCGCTTTGAGACATCCAACTCAGCTGCTCTTCTACCTTGCGACTGGCATCATCCGAAGAAAAATGCGGGTCCGACGATACCCGGCGCATAAGTCCTGGTTCCACAAAATGTACCAGCTCCACCTCATAAGAAGCAAAAGCTCGTTCCACATAAGCTATGTTCGAGTGATGCGCATGCAGGCAACCGACACGTTGCTTCAAGTCTTTCACCGTTCCCCCCTGATCTATGTTTGCACCATTTTAACAGGAACCGGACGGTCTGGACAGTGCCAATCAGCTCACACTATATGTGCATTTTTAAAAATTTACCGTTCGTATTTTTCCACTCTGTTTTAGCTGGAATCTCCTGAACTACATCCCAATGCTCGGCTATTTTGCCGTTCTCCACACGGAACAGATCATAGACAGCGGCTGAAGTCCCCTTAGGAGATTTCAATTCACTTACAACCAGCACGAAGTTGCCTTCTCCAAGAACCATATGCACCTGATCATATCCAATAGAAGCTCCCTGACCTGCTGCCGATAATGCTTGCTTCAGACTGGATACACCATCACCAAAAAGAGGATTATGCTGAATATACTGATCCCCATTATAATAGCTTTCCAATGCTGCACGATTTTTGCCAACCAGCACATCATCTACAAACTTGCGGATCAGCGTTTTGTTCGTCTCGGTTTGGTTGGGATCCGTAATTTGTGTTGTTCCGTCAATCATGGTATGTCCGCTAGGATTGATTGGAGCTGAGTCCTGCATGTTGTCCCAATGCTCAACAATTTTACCATTGCTATCGAAGCGGAAAATATCAAAACCAATGCTCGTTTTCCCTGCAATAGACTTTTTATAATGTACTGCTACATCATTGCCGTCCTGAATAACCCGCTGGACTTCAACCAGTACGTTAGCTCCCTTCGATTGGCTAATCCCTTGCAAAAAAGCATCTCTCCCGCTAGCAAAGCTCGGATTATGCTGAATGTACTGATCTTTGCTGATCCAAGCCTCAGCTGCTTTCGTATTACCCGTTTCAAAGCTTTTCAGAATCTCTACAACCTTATCCTTATTGCTCACCCCGATTTGCAAGGTTTGGCTGGCCGGGTCCCAAATCACTTGCTTGCCCCACGCTTCTTTGACGACATCGACCGGCACATAGGTTACCCCTTGCTTGGTCAAGATGGTTGAGGTGGACAGTGGTACCTTAATCCCGTTGATTTGTGCTTCCGGACTGCCGGATACTAGTACAACCGTCGCTTGATCATAACGAATCGTCGTACTTTGACGCGCCGTATTGAATGTAATATGCTTGGCGTCCAGTGGAATTCCTAAACTGGTGGCCAACTGTCTCAGGGGGATCAGCACCTGCTTGTTTCTCACGATAGGCGCAATTTTGTAAGCCTCCTTCTTGCCATCTACCCAAACCTGAATACCTGTAGCAGGTTTTACGCCGGCTGCTAAAGCCGGTACAGCAGAAGACAGAACAAGCAAGCCAGCAAGTGCAGCAGTAACCGTATGTTTTTTCATGAATGTAAG
This sequence comes from Paenibacillus sp. T2-29, assembly GCF_052921365.1. Taxonomy (NCBI): domain Bacteria; kingdom Bacillati; phylum Bacillota; class Bacilli; order Caryophanales; family Paenibacillaceae; genus Paenibacillus; species Paenibacillus sp. T2-29. Next base: position 55,840 of record NZ_JBREVE010000008.1, read on the forward strand.
CCCCTCTCAACCTGTAAAATAGAGTATGAAATAAAATTTTATGTAACCAATATAGTTGCAGTTAACCGCGGAAGTATAAACATTCCCCCCTATCTAACTTTAAACCCCATTTAAATCATTTGAAACCTTAATAACCCTCCTTTGAATTTTTATACTTATGACTGTTGCCACGTAAACCACAAACCTTAGAATAAAGGATATGGAAAGCAATAACAATGTATGATACTCTCCATAATTTTATTATGAATAACATGCACTAATAAAGTTAGCTCAAAAAAACGGCTCCTATCACCAAGCGAATAGACGCTTTTTGAATAGAAAGCCGCTGTTAACCTCATTAATATTGTTATACGGACAACGTTCTCCGGAACTTGATAAAGCTCCCAATTCGCCAGATTGAGATATACACCAGCGCCATCGTAATGGCCAGCATGCTAATTTCGGTCGTACCCAGACTACTGAGGTATTGGGTCAGAACAACGCGAATCAAAATAATAGCGATAATAATATATTTAAAATATTGGTTCGGCTTGGGATAGATGAGACCGTCATCCCGTCTTTCATAGGCTGTATGCAGCAAAATAACGTAGCCAAACAGAGCCCCTAATAACCCAGCAACCAACAGTTCCCAAAAGGCGGGGAGCGCGTACGTTTGACCAGGAATATGCATCAATTGATATACCGATATCATCATAGCTGGGAAAGCAATAAACATGGGAAGCAAAATCCGGAATCCATTTCCTTTTACCGGGCCCCTTCGTCTCTTGGTTCTCAACCAGATCATTAGCCCCACCAGAACAGCCATCAACGCATAAATAAAGATTGTCGTCATGGTGAAATTCCTTTCTAATATATAGTCATTTATCCTAAGTTAAATCGACAGCTTTTTCTCCAGCAAATAAGCGTTCAAGCGGATCAATGCATATGCAGCAACCCAACTAATCAACACCGCAACCGGGAAATGCCAGGTAAAAGGAAACCAATGTCCGTTTTGGACACGATCAAACTGCTCATAAATCCGCTGATCGCCTGACCAATAAAAGATACTCCCTCCACCCATCAAAAGAATCCACAGAATCGGGCTAAGTGGCCGCAAAGTGCTGTATTTGGTACTAGCCGTCAGCAGACCCACCGCAATAACCAACGGAGTAAAACCAATAATCATCACAAACCAGTTCAAGCCGGCTATCATAAAAGACGCTGCATCCGCAAACGTATAAGCCTGTATGGTCGATGAGATAAACAGCGCGTATAGAGAACCTACCACAAACAAGAGCAATATCACGACAATGGTTTGTAAAATAGCAGCAATCCATTTGGCGCTAATCAACCACATACGCGGATAAGGAAGGGTCAGCCACCAGCCGTAGGTATCATTTTCCCATTCTCTTCTGAGTGTTCCCACACCCATAAAAACGATCATGTACGGCAGGCCCAGGGTGACATACCACAGCCTTGTCAATTCGAGTTGGTTGTGAAGAGCGAAGTACAAGGAAATCGCGAACGCCGCAATTAGAAATAGTGAGAAATATACAAGTCTCCACGATCTGGGCAGTCGATTACGGCTTTGCTTTCTCCAACTTCCTTTATTCCGAAATTCATGGCGTATTAAATCTTTGAACAGCTCGGATGAATTCACACCTTCCACTCCCTTTTGTACAAATTGCGGAACACCTGATTCAGCGAGCCATGCTCTGCACGCAGATCATCCGATTCACCAGACCATATCACTCGCCCGCGGTCCATCATGACCGTGTAATCAAACAAGCCTTCCACTTCCTGAATATCATGTGTGCTAATGAGTATGGATTGTTGCCGATCCTCCAAATAATCAATAATCCCAGCTACGATCGTTTCTCTAGAGAGAACATCTATGCCTACAAAAGGTTCATCCAGGATCATAAGCGGTACTTCTCGTGCCAGGCACAGAATCAGCAGCACACGTGCCTCCTGTCCGCGACTCAACCCGGCCATCTTTAGCTCCAATTCCACATCCATATGGTCAGCAAGTTTATAGGCATCCTTTATATTGAAGCCAGGCAAAAAGGACTTCCCCCATTCCAGCGTCTGCTGAACTGTATGATTGGGATACCAGCGTGCCCGGTCAGGAAGATAGGATATATTCCGGTTGGTTTCCCAGCCTGGCTGTTGGCCCAGCACCTGAAGCTCGCCCCCGTCCGGCTGAATCAACCCCGTGATGGCTCGAAAGAAGCTGGACTTCCCGCAGCCATTGGGCCCAAGCACACCTACAATACGTCCTGTCGGAATGACGACATTCAGTTGGTCTAATGCTTTTTTATTTCCATATTGCTTTATCAGCTTCTTTGCGGTTACCACAGACTCTGTCATGCCTTTTCGCCTCCTTCCTCGTGATCTCCGTCCTGTCGGTTTCTTATATATTGCTGTACATCTTCCCAGGATAATCCCAGGCTGCTCATCTGTCCGAGAAACTGATCTATATACGTCATAGCCAGTTGTTCCCGAAAGCTGGCAATCCGCTCACTGGACGAAGTTACATACGTACCCAGGCCGCGCCGCTTCTCAGTCAATCCGTCCCGCTCCAACTCCTGATACGCCCGCATCACGGTATTCGGATTCATACGCAATTCCTGCGCCAGATCACGAACAGATGGCATTTTGCTTCCCATTTCGATCTCCCCTTTAGCAATGGAGCTTCGTACTTGATTTAATATTTGTTCATATAATGGCTGGCTAAAGTCAATTAAAAATCGGAACGAGCCAACCCGTTGTTCTTCCATGGGTGTTTTCCCCCTAATTCAGCTGTATCTATCGTGCCTATAGTGTATTATATCACTTAATACACTTAATACAAGTGCAATTCGTTAAAATGTTAGTTAGTCCTGCCATCCAAATTTCATTCAGTAAATGCTCAGCTTGCGCTCAGATAGCATTCAAGTTAATCCCTTATGATGTATCACGTACCAAACAAACCATAACCGAAAGGTGGAAAATGAAGATGAAGAGCACCAAGAAAGCAATTTTGGCCGGAACGTTGGCGTTGGCATTTTTAGGAGGCGGAGCGCTGTACTCCACAAGCGCAGCCCATGCTGCTTCAACTACACCTGATAAGGCTTCCACTGCAAACAAAGCACAGGCACCTAAGGGAAACCCCGGCGATGCTAACGGTCCACAAATCGCAGGAGGAAACTATGCTGAGAACAAGGCTCTCCTGAAACTATTAAAATTGTCCTCCAGTCAGTTGAATACACAGCTGAAAGCCGGTAAATCCCTTGCTACGATCGCCACAGCACAAGGCGTGAGCGTAAACTCCGTGATTGATGTGATGGTTTCGGATATGAAGTCAAAACTCGCTACGGAAAAACAAAACGGCAAGATTACCACAAGCGAATATAATCAACGTGTTTCCAACCTGAAGCAAATGATTACCGATATGGTGAATGGCGTTAAGCCCTCTAAGCCACCAGTAGACGGGGCTAAAGGAGAAACAGGTAAAGCTCCTGCTAAAACAGATGCGGCGGCCAAGGCTCCCGCCAAAACAAATACAGCTAAAGCCTCTGCTAAGCAAAAATAGCTACAGCTTCTGTTTTCCAAAAGCTGTAGCTCGATAAGTCATATTCGTAAAAACCATTTGTTAATCTGATACAGCCACTCCATAATAATAAAATCTCCATCCGGCTTCCCTGTACGGATCGAGAATGAATAAGCCTGTCCTCTACTGCGATACAACAGAAGAGGACAGGCTTATTTTTCATGCATTACATACAATATGTGGTAAACTAACATAAACCAGAGATCACATTTTTTATCCTGATTCAGGTAAAGGGAGTATGTAATGAAAATAAATAAACAGGAATTTAATGTACAAGGAGTAAGCTATACCATCAGATCAGCTATGATTCAGGATGCGATGAACTTGTCGGAAATCCGCGTACTAATTGATGGAGAGACTGAAAATTTAGACAGAGAGAAGGGAGAAGCATTCATAAGTACATCCGGTTTTGAACAGCTTATTAAAGCTGATACAGAGCATGCCAAAAATCTATTTTTAGTTGCGGTCGTTCATGATAAAGTCGTTGGATTTTCAAGATGTGAAGGTCATCTTCTGCGTCGATTCGCTCATAAAGTTGAATTCGGTGTGTGTGTACTAAAGGATTTCTGGGGTTATGGAATCGGTACGAATCTTTTGAAAAAATCTATTTCCTGGGCAGACTCCAACGGTATCCAGAAAATGACTCTACAAGTTTTGGAAACCAATAATAAAGCTATTGAGCTTTATAAAAAGCATGGATTTGAAATCGAAGGGTTATTAAAAAACGACAAAATTCTCTCAGATGGTCAATACTACAACACCATAATCATGGGAAGATTTCATAACTAAAAAAGATCCTGTTCCACAGGATCTTTCATCATTTCGGCGCGATATTGACCCTAGTAGCGATAATCATCGTAGGGATTGCGATTACGATAGTGATCTCGCGGCTGTTGGGCTGCGGTAATCATCAAAAATATGCCTGAGAGCAAGTGCATTAACCAGCCCACAAATGGAATCCACCCAACAACTGAGGTCACGATCCCTAAAATAGATCCATAATAAGCCTCTTTATTAGTCACCGATAGCACCAACGTAACAATGTGGAAAATCAACATAAAGAACAATACAGTATACGCAGAATTTATGACGAGCAGCCCGCCCAAAACAGGAATAGCAAAAAATAGCTCCAATCCGCCTGTGATCCATTTTAATGTTTTTGATGGTGTCATTGTTTCACTCTCCCAATGCTGTTTCATTCCATAAGTATATCCTATCCCCATGCAGGATGACATACATATATTACTAATTTCATACCTGCATAGCGACGATCTCACCCCTTTTTCGAATGAGCTAAGCCCTGGCTACATATATGTGAGAGAGAACGAAATTTCGTGATTTTTAAAGGGGGGAGCATCATGGGATATTATATTGAAGTGGAACGTGGCGTTAAGCTGTATGTAGAAGATATAGGAGAAGGCATCCCTGTTCTGATGGTGCACGGCTGGCCGCTGGACCATCGAATGTACGAATACCAGGTTGCCCTGTTGCCTGCTTACGGATACCGCTGTATTCAAGTAGATCTTAGGGGGTTCGGGAAGTCTGATCGACCATGGCATGGCTACCATTATGATCGACTGGCAGACGATCTCCTGGCTGTTATACAGGCCCTTCAATTAAGCCATATACGACTGATCGGCTTTTCCATGGGGGGAGCTATTGTTACGCGCTACATGAGTAGGCACCGGGGATGGGGTGTTGACCAGCTGATTTTGATCGGAGCTGCCACGCCTCGATTCACCCCAACCAGCGACTTTCCTTACGGTACTCCTGTCGCTGAGGTAGATAAACTCATCAAACAAGCCTATACAGATCGCCCACAACTGGTAACATCATTTGGCGAAATGTTATTCGCCAATCCCGTCAGCCAGAGTTTACGTGACTGGTTACGTGATCAGGGCTTCGCAGCGTCGGTTCATAGCATGGCTTGTACTTTGTATTCACTGCGTGACTCTGATTTACGGCCCGATTTGCCATGTATACACGTGCCTACGTGGATTCTGCACGGCAAGCTGGATCGAGTCTGCCCCTTCCCCCTAGCGATCCAAACTCAAAAAGGAATTGCCGGTTCCAGGCTTATTCCTTTCGAACGAAGTGGTCACGGTGTATTTTATGAAGCACTACCTGAATTTAATTCCACCTTACTGAGCATACTATCCCCATCCTCTTTACACCCTAATTGAAAGCCTGTTCTCAGAAAAACAAAAAAGACGCCTCAGCGCCGTTATGGCTATGGGGCATCTTTCACTACAAACATGTATCCGCTTAGGATTGTTTGGTATGATTAAAGCTCGTATTGTTTAAAACAGCCAGCTTTTTCTCGCCCTTCACCATGGCAGAACCGCAAATGGGGCATGTCGGCTCGACAGAAAAAGCGAAGTTATCCCGCATCCAGCCGTTGCATGTATCACTGGCGCAATTCCAAACTGTTGTTATTTCCTCAGGAATCTCATCCATTGGCTTTTTCCGTGAATTGTACATAAACATCCCTCTTTCTTCATGATTTATAAAGCGATAAGATGTAATCAGTTCAAAAACGGTCTTGTGAACAGATAAAAACAAATGCCCCAAACGCTATGTTCGGGGCATCTGAAGTAGGCTGTAATTTAAAATTACAGTTTTACAACGTTCTCAGCTTGTGGTCCACGGTTTCCTTCAACTACGTTGAATTCTACGCGTTGGCCTTCGTCCAAAGATTTGAAACCTTCGCCTTGGATTGCGGAGAAGTGTACGAATACATCGCTTCCACCTTCAACTTCGATGAAACCGAAACCTTTTTCTGCGTTAAACCATTTAACTGTACCTGTTTGCATGGAATTACCTCCAAAATATATTTATATGACCTTTATTTTTTACAAATAAAAATTCACATATTGCACAAGGTTATTTCAACCTAAAACAATAACCCTCTACAATATGTGAATCTCAGGTCACAATTTCAATATACTCATATTACCATAAGTGTATTGAAAACGCAAGCACTGGAGAATTTAATTTATGCAGAGTGCTCATGTCATCTATTGCTGCTTCAACCTGTCTTCATCAGACAAGAGTGAATCATCAACGCCTACTTAAAACATTATATCCGCAATTACCTCCTATTATACCAGTAATCAAGAAATAAATATACACAACGTTGCGCAGGAGATGAACTTCTTGAGAAAAAGTTCATCTCCTGCTTTATTTGCTCATTTTAGTTACAAATCCGCCAGTGCTTTAATTTCCTCTGCTGTCAGCGCTTTGTTATATAACTGTACCTCATCCAGGCTACCGTTAAAGTAAGCATCGGCAACAAAGCGGCTTTTACCGAGATACGCCTCGTTCGTCAGCAACTCATTGGGGTTAAAGGTAATACCGTCATTTACAGCTACTTCTTCACCATTTACATACAGCTTCCCTGTATTCCCCTCCAGTGTAACCGCCACATGGGTCCACTGGTTTAGAGGTAATGATGATTTGGAAAGCAAGCTCTGATCCGTACCTTCATGGATTATAAACTGGAGTACACCGCTTCCTTGGGAAGGGGTGAGGAACATATGGCGAGCCTGGCCGTTGCCGAAGTCAAAAATCCGTTGCCAAGCTGCTCCACCCTTCCAGTTCACCCAAGCGGAAAAGGTAAAGTCCTTCGCATCCGTTACCGTATTGGGCAGCTGCACGTAACCATCCTTGCCGTTCAGGGCAAGAGCACCGCCAAGCTTCCCGTCTTTGTCCCATGTGGCACCGCCATAGGTCTTACCGTCGAGTTGGTTGTATGTGCTGTCAACAACCGAGGTGCCTTGATCCTCACTCCACGAGTAACGTGCGAGCTGAGGACCCTGAGCCTGCTCAGGAACAATAGCTGTAAAGCTTTTCTTCGCTGTAGCTTTGTCCTTTTTAATAGTCGCCGTCAATGTAACTGCTGCAGGCTGGGAACCGGCTTCTGGACGGTACACTTCACCAGTGACAGAAATAGTCTCAGGGCGGGAGGATTCCCACGATATAGTAGTATCTTGTGCAGCTTGAGTAGGTAACGTGAGATCATAAAAAACGTTGCTCGTATCGCCTAGACTCAAATCCTTCTGCACCGCAGCTACAATCTTGCTGGCCTTCAGGTCAGGCTTTAGCGAGCCCCATACCGCAACACCCTTGGAGGACAATGCGGTAAAAGCAAGCGTCTTGGCTCCCGTGTCTGGATCACGGTGCCGCAGAAATACCCCTTTGTACTTCGCACCATCTGCTGTAATTTCCAGCTGATTGTCTGCCCCCAGCTTCCATGTACCGTTCACTCCGCCAGACAGTTTGCCACCGCGATCCAGATTGACGGTAACAGCTTGCTTAATATTGGCCGAAATTTCCTTCCCGTGATTTACATACGAGTATTGACCGATGACATCCTTCTCTGATAGCTTTTTCAGTGAAACCTCATCTCCTGTATAGCGATAAGGAGCAACTACAGGCCAATCGTCGGCGTTCATGAACATTTCATGTACACGCACTTCAAACTGCTCGCCTCTCCCCGGAAAACGGGAGTGAAAAATGACAAAATGCTTATTCGTCTTGGGATCATAATAAGCCGAGTTATGTCCAGGCGACACATAGCCCGTACCCAGCCCTGTTCCCGGATCGCCAATTTCTCTTGGAATCAAGTAATTACCTATTAACTTGACACCATATGGCTCAATGGAAGCGTCATCAAAAAGAGGTTTATCAGGATTCGCTTTAACCTTGATCATGTCGTTGCCCTCAGCATCGTAGAAAGGGCCATCCGGTGTTTTGGACCGAGCCACACGCAGGTTGTATCCGCCATCCGCTGACAATCCACCATAGGACAGGAACAAGTAGTAATAGTCCGTTTGCGGACTGTATTGTATGTACGGCCCCTCCATACGAGCATGGTTACCGCCCGTCAGCTTTTTCCCGTAGCCTTGGCCTGGCAGAGGCTTCCCTGTTTTTTCATCCATCTGCAAAATGAAAATGCCTCCGGAGTAGGAGCCATATACCATCCACAGCTTGCCGTTCTTATCATAGAAAGTGTCAGGGTCTACGGCATTGGGATGCTTGGTTGCGTCATAGATCGTCCCATCTTCACTCGGTTGACCCCACATGCCGGATTTCAGAAAAATCCCTTTATTCTTATAAGGTCCTTCAATTTTATCAGCAACTGCTAGGCCCATAGCTGAACGCGGGGAGTCACCTTTGCAAGCGTTATAGTACATATAGAACTTGCCATCCGCCAGTTGAATGACATCAGCTGCCCACAGCGTGTCTGTCTGCGCCCAATCCAGCGCTTCCTTTAATTCCTCTTTGACGTTGGGAATCAATGCATTACCATTTGCCACACCTGTCGCAATTGTATCCCAATTCATAAGGTCCTTGGACTTGGCAGCCGCCAGATGTGAGCCAAAAATGTAAAATGTGTCTTTCACTTTCAGGATGGATGGATCATGTACGGAAGTCTCCTTGAAGGAGACGGCCTTTTTACTTTGGCTTAAAACATTTTCCAGACCTTGAGCTTGAAGGGAAGTTTGCTCCACACTTTGAATCCCAGCTGTATCTGAATTGAGTGTTGACTCGGCGCCCACCAGAGAAGCAGGCAACAACAGCGCACCTGCCAGAGAAGCAGCCGTTACTTTACGAACAAATAATTGCTTCATAAATCAATCTCCTCTCGTTTTGAACATTCCTGATAACATAAAACAATAATGCATAAGACGGTCAGGATTATGTTTGTATTAACTTCCTCACTCTCAAATTAAATGTTGATCATCTCCTCCTTTGTATTAAAGCGCTTTCAAATAATTCGAAAAATAAAACCTCCTTCTATTAAGAAGGACGATTCAAACCAGATGGTTAATCGTATCTCTATATTATTCAATGGGTATGGAAAATTCAATATGTAATTTTATATTTTTATAAATAATTCATTTAATTATTAACATTAATAAATGTGTTGCTTTAATTCCTAGTTTAAAGTTATAATTTGACAAGTAAAATTCTATATGTTACCTGCCGATATATTTAAAAACAACTGTTTTATGATGACTATAATACAAATATTTACATTTTATGAGGAGGTGAAAATTTATGCAATGGTATTTAAAAGTGCTGCAAAACTATGTAGGATTTCAAGGTAGAGCAAGACGTACAGAATACTGGATGTTTACTTTGTTCAATGCGATAGCTGGCCTGGTATTATACTTGTTGGATTTCCTCTTGGGACTTCCTTTCGTATTGTCATTTATCTATGGCTTGGCTGTTTTGTTACCGTCTCTGGCAGTTCTTTTCCGCAGACTACACGACACGGGCAAAACCGGGTGGTGGATTCTGATCGCTTTGGTTCCTTTTGGGAGCATTGTGCTGCTTGTATTCACATGTCTAGACAGTCAGCCTGGCGACAATAAGTATGGGAAAAACCCTAAATTGTAATTTGATGTAGTTGTCTAAAACCTCTTTCACTTTTGTGAAGGAGGTTTTTTTCATATCCTCTTTTTGTCATCTGCGAATTTTTTTAGCGCTACCTGTTTACAATCTTCTCTTTTAGTTTATTTTAAACGAGTATTAAGCTGGCGCTAAGATTGGGCGTGTATGATGTATTTAAGAATCTGGTAACTACATAGGCCGGATGGGCTAAAGGCATAAACATCACTCCCGTTGGATATCCATATACCGTTCCACCCCGTCAGAAATTTAATGAAACACAAAAGGAGATTTACACTTATGAATCGAAAACGAATGTTGGTCATCTGCACACTGTTGCTGGCGTTATCTATTGGGCAGTCATCCACTTGGGGAAGTCGGGCTAATGCTGCTGCACTGGCTCCAGAGAGAGCCCTTCATGTACAAGACAATGAAGCTTCCAAGGATGATGACTTGTTGAAAACACTGGGTATATCCTCCGATGAGCAATTATATGATGCATTATATAACGGTCAAACCTTGGCTGATATTGCACAAACCAATAATCAGGATGCTCAGGCTATCGTTGATTTACAGGTAGCTCAGTTGACGGAGCAGTTGGATCAACGACTGGCCAATAAGAGCATTACCCTTGAGCAATACCAAGCCCATAAGGCAGAACTGACACAAGTCGTTGCCAAAAGTGTGTTCGGCCTTTAAGCCTAGGACACGACCGAACATCAAAAAGGCGCTGAACCCATAGAGGATCAGCGCCTTTTTTTGTATTTGATGTAACTTACGCTTGATATACCCGAATCAGATTGGTAGTGCCCGCCTCAGCGACAGGAACACCTGCTGACAGGACTACAGTATCTCCTTTATGGATATAACCTGCATTCAGCGCGTTACGGATGGAAGATTCGAACATTTCATCCGTTGTGGCTACCTTATCCCCTTTAATCGGGAATACACCGGACAACAGGCAAATTTTAGCGAATACCGTGTTATTCGGAGTAACCGCAATGATCGGTGCCTTCGGACGATATTTGGACACCATACGAGCCGTGAATCCACTGGCAGTCGAGGTAATAATCGCTTTGGCATCCAGCTCCAGAGATGAACTCACCGCACCCTGACTAATGACTTCAGTAATGTTGGTGCTTTGGCGTGCTCTGCGCTTATCGAACTGCTCCTGGTAATCCAATTGGGATTCTGCACTGGCAGCTACCGCAGCCATGGTCCGTACGGATTCAACAGGATATTTACCTGCAGCAGATTCGCCCGACAGCATCACTACGTCAGCTCCCTGCATAACGGCATTGAACACGTCACTAACTTCAGCTCTCGTCGGACGCGGGTTCACCTGCATGGACTCCAACATGTGAGTAGCGACAATAACGGGCTTACCGACCAGATTACACTTGTCGATCATTTCTTTTTGCATCACAGGCACGTCTTGAATCGGCACTTCCACGCCCAGGTCGCCACGAGCTACCATAATACCGTCCGAAGCTTTGATGATATCATCCAGGTTTTCCATGCCTTCGGCATTTTCAATTTTGGAATAAATCTGTACGTGCTCGGCATGATGTCCCTTCAAAATCTCACGGATTTCACGGATGTCGTCGCCTTTACGCACAAAAGAAGCCGCAATAAGCTCGATACGCTGCTCCACCCCAAATTGAATGTGCTTCACGTCGCGCTCTGTTACGCCTGGAAGAGTTGTATGAATCCCTGGCAGATTCACACCTTTTCTCGGCTTCAAAATACCGCCGCTTACGATATTACAAATCATCTCGGTTCCTTCGATGGAGGTTACAGTCAGATCAACCAAACCGTCGTCGATGAGAATGCGGTCACCTGCTTTGATATCCTTCGGCATATCTGGGTAATTCACCGAAATACGATGCTCGTCCCCCAAAATCTCTTCCGTGGTCAGAATGAGCTGGCTGCCTGGCTTCAGTAGAACAGATGCCTCTTTCAGCTTGCCAATCCGTATTTCCGGTCCTTTAATATCCATCATGACAGGGATACAGGTATTCATTTCCTTCGCTGCCTGTCTTACATTTTCAATACGTTTAACATGATCCTCCAGCTCCCCATGAGCCATGTTTAAGCGAGCTACCGTCATACCAGCCTGGATCATTTCTTTTAACAAATCAATGGAGTCACAAGCAGGTCCCATAGTACAAATAATTTTCGTTTTAAGCATAGTAATGTCATCCTCCTGAATGTCTTTACTGTATGGCTTCTATTCCACTTTGCTTCTCTATCTACATTAAACTTATATTCTTCTATTCTACCTGTACCCGTGCACCAAGACTATGAACTATAGTATGATGAATGTACTACAGTATAGTGAATGTTGAAGACATCGGGGAGTGAGTTTCATGATTACATTGGTGGATATACGGCAGGACAACGGTGTGGACTGGTATGAAAAGACTGGCGCAAATAGCGACCACGATGACTTACTGTTCATTTTGGTCACCTTTGGCAAATGTGTATATTGGGTGAACGATTGCAAGTTCATTCTTGGCAAGGGTGAAGCACTGCTTTTACCCGCCCATCTGAACTACTATGGTAAGAGTATTCCTACGCTTTTCCATACCAAGTATGTGATACATTGCCGCAAAACATGTACGAACAGCGCACTTCCCATACTGAATACAGAGCAGCCGTTATTGATCAAACCAGGATGCTACGATATGCTGCATGAACGGATCAAATCGATGTATTATCAATGGACAGAACACCCAAGCTACTATACTCTGATGGCTGACTGTCTGCTGACCGAGGCCATGATTTATATGAACCAGGAATGGGACAAAGGCGCCATTTCTTGCGATAAAGAGCGGCATGTGGAACATATGAAACAGTATATACAGAATCACTACAGGGAAAAGGTAACCAAAGAAGAGCTTGGCGACGCCATCCACAAAACCCCAAACTATGCGGCGACACTGCTGCGTGAGGTCACACGCCAAACGATTAGCGAGCATGTACATACGCAACGTATTAAAACCGCCATTTACATGTTGACGGAGTCGCGGCTAACGATTCGTGAAATTTCGGAGTATGTGGGCTATAGCGATGTTTCCTATTTTCATCGGATCTTCAAACGCTTAACAGGCTGTTCCCCGTCCGAATTTCTGGATGAACGTTCCTCCATCGTCTAATCTATAGCCTGAAGCGGAATTTCATAGATTAAAAAAATGGTCGCCCTACATGGAATTCATGTAAAAGCGACCATTATCATATACTTACGCGCATGAATCTGCGTGTATTTGGGCTGACTGGATGATATTATTTGGAGGAGCCCGCTGTTTTCACTTTATCCAGCATTTTATCACTAAAGCCAAACATCCAAGTCAGGACAAAAGATACAGCCATAGCAGCCAAGTTCGCCAAAATGTAAAGCGGAAGCTGATGGTTCATGTAGAGCAACGTACCCGGAATAACTGTAACCGCCATCCCTGTAGCCGCCAAATGGAAGACTGAAGCAATAAAACCACCAACCGCTCCGCCGATGAGACCCATGACAAAAGGCTTCATATATCTCAGATTGACTCCGAAGATAGCCGGCTCTGTAATCCCCAGGAAAGCAGAGAACGAAGAAGGAAGCGCCAACGCTTTCAGCTTGCTGTCCTTCGTTTTCAGACCAACCGCCAGGCAGGCAGCTCCCTGTGCAGCCATTGCGCAGGTAATAATAGCATTGAAGGCATTTACGCCGTTCTTTTCAAGCAGTTGGATCTCCAGAAAATTAAATATATGATGCACACCTGTAACGACGATAATCTGATGCAAAAAGCCGATGACGATCCCTGCAATACCGAAAGGCAAATCAAGTACAAATATTGTTCCGTGCAGCACCCATTCTTCAAGTGAATGGAATACTGGACCGATAGCAAACAGTCCCAAAGTGATCATAATCAACAGTGTTAAAAACGGTGTCAAAATCAGATCCAGCGCTTCAGGCACCCGTTTACGCAGCGCCCGCTCCAGTTTGGCTCCGATCAAACCCACGAAGAAGGCTGGCAATACTGAGCCCTGATAGCCCACCACTGGAATGAATCCGAACATCGTCAACGGATGAGCTGAGCCGTCCGCAACACTATACGCGTTAGGCAAAGCCGGGTTTACCAGCATCAGACCGAGAACGATACCCAGCACCGGACTACCGCCGAATACTCTAAAGGCTGACCATGCGACTAACGCAGGCAGAAAGGCAAAAGCCGTATCCGTTAATACCTGTGTATATAATAAAAAGTTAGGTGAAATATCCTGCGGCGTCATACCGAGCAGAGCGAGAATTTGCGGCTGAGTGAGCAAACCGCGCAGTCCCATAAACAACCCCGTAGCGACCAGTACTGGAATAATCGGTACAAACACATCGCCAAAGGTGCGAATGGACCGCTGGAAGACGTTGCCCTCCTTTTTCGCCTGACTCTTCACCTCTTCTTTAGATGAACCCGTCACGCCAAGCTTTTCAACCTCTTCAAAAATCCGATTTACCGTTCCTGTACCAAAAATAATCTGATATTGACCTGAATTGAAGAAAGCACCCTTAACCTTGTCGATCTCTTCAACTTTTTTCTGATCAATCTTCTCCTTATCATGCACCATAATCCGTAAGCGCGTTGCACAGTGAGCAAACGAAGCGATATTCTCCTTTCCACCGATCGCCTCGATCACTTCTTTAGCTATCTCTCTGTTTTCCGCCATGATGTTCATCCCCTCGTTCATTCCGTTATGTTTGATGATTAACGATCCACTTGATGAATTAGCCTACTCATGTAAAATTCCATTTTACCGCTTGGAAGAGAGCCTCTCCCTTGTCGGCAAAAAAGCGTATTTCGTCACTCTCTCGGTGCGGAAAAATACGACTGGTGAACACTTCTTCCCCATCATTGACGAAAATCTCAACCGAAGATGTATCTACAAACAGATGAAGTTTGATATGATCTTTATCCCATGCACACTGCCGCACTTCACCATACTCAGCGGCTACAGGCTCACCTGATTGCGAACGGTCCAATACAAGTTTGCGGCTGACGGCGTTATATTTTATCACCGTTTTCTCCGTCTCACTCGCACGGAATTCGATACCAAATGCCTTCGCATCCAAAAGATCTACTTCACAGATCAGCTCATACGCTGTACCTTTAAATCCTTCATAGGTTTTGCTCTCTGAAGACAACGTATCAGCTACCCGATCCTCACTATTTCTACGCAATGTGGTTAGTTCTGGGATTGGCCGCTGCAAGAGTTTCCCCTCATGAAGCGTAAGTTCTCTCGGTAACGTCAGACAATGGGCCCATCCGTTCGGATCTGTCGGGTATTCGATATCCGGCAGCCCCATCCAGGCCACCATAATACGCCGCCCCTGCGGGTCAATCATCGTCTGTGGTGCATAGAAATCAAAGCCTCTATCGAGCTCGTGGAATGCGCCATGCTCCAGTGTTCTTGTCTCTGTATTCAGCAGTTTGCCGATGACGTAGCCCGATTGATAAATGTTGTGGTTTTCGTCCCCTGAAGGCTCCAAGCCCTGTGGAGAAAAGACCAAGACCCCTGCTCCGTTCAGTTCAAAATAATCTGGACATTCCCACATATATCCAAACGATTCCAGCCCGGTGTTCAGTTCCCCCTCGAACTGCCAAGTATGAAGATCGGTTGAACGATAAAGGACAGCGCAGCCTGTTGAATTCGTTCTCTGGGCACCAATCACACAGTAGAAACTATCGCCGTCCTTCCACAGCTTGGGATCTCGAAAATGATCTGTATAGCCTTCTGGTACATGGTCAATAACAGGATGCTCCCACTTGGTAATGCGACCGCTCTCATCCATCACAGCCATGCATTGATAAGGATGTCTAATCCAGTTTTCGTCTCTTGTATTTCCTGTATACATCATGTATAACTTGTCCTCATGCTCTAGCGCGCTGCCGGAATAAGCCCCATGCGAGTCGAAATCGTCCCCAGGTGTGATGCCAATGCCTGCACTATGCCATGTGACCAAATCTTTGGATTTCAAATGATACCAATATTTCATCCCATGATCGGTTCCGAGCGGGAACCACTGATAAAATAAATGGTATTCACCTTGATAATATGAAAATCCATTCGGATCATTGAGTAAACCTGTCGGTGGCTGGATATGAAACGACTGTCGCCACTGACATTGCTCCACCTTTTTCTGCAAGCTCGCTATTTCACCGGGCTCTGCCTGCTCGATCAATCGATACTTTTGTTCTTTTGTCATTTTCATAGGTGTACCTCATTTTTTAAAAACTTAGATTTAGGGAACCGGTTCCAAATATTATAACGGAACCGGTTCCTATACGATTAAAAAAAATACTCATCCATGGAGTTGCAACCGATTCCAATTGTGCAAGAGTAAAATGGAACCGGTTTCGAAGAAATTATAATCCACTTGTTTAACGTTTGTCAACGCTTTCTCTTTCAATAAGGGAATAATCCATGACTATCACTTGCTCTACCGTTTTATGTTCTACCAGCCGTACAATATTTTGTGCTGCTACACGTCCAGCCTCCATATACGGATATTGAACAGTTGTTAGCGCAGGGTGAATGACCTCCGTAATATCGTATCCCCCAAAGCCAGTTACCGACAAATCCGACGGAATGGTAATTCCTCTGGAATAAGCCGCGTTGATTACCCCAAGCGCGATATTATCTGTAGCACACACCATTAACGATGGTTTGAATTGGTCCAAAATGGCGGATGCAGCAATCCGTGCATCGGACATTTTAAACCCGGTTTCATAGTATCTGATATCATATCCTGCGGCTCGCATCGCCTCGTCCGTACAACACGCAGCAGGTAATGCATCGCGAATAGCCTGCCTAAAGCCCTCTTTGCGTTGCACACCGACAGCAACATCCCTTTCAGTCACACCGACATAGGCAATTTCACGGTGGCCCTGTGACAGGACATATGCACCGATATCATATCCGGCACGATAATCATCATGGATAAGGCTATGGATCTGCTCATGTTGTTGGCCCACCAGCAATACCGGAATACTGATGTCTCGAATCGCGGTCAGATGGTCGTCTGTAATTTGAGCAGCCAGCAGAATGATACCTGAAATTTTTTGCCGTGCGAACTCATAGATCGCTTCGATTTCACGTTTTACATCCTGACTCGTATTAGAGATCAACATCTGGTAATGCTGGGAACGCAGCTCCTCGTCAATCCCCATTAACGTATGAGATGTGGCAAAAGAATCCAGCCGTGGCACGACGGTTCCGATAATGTTGGTTCGTTTTGCCTTTAGACTCTGGGCAAAGGTATTGGGCACATACCCCGTGGCTTTGACCACCTTTTCAATTTTACGTCTCGTATCCAGGCTGACAGACCCACCGTTCAAAAAACGGGATACCGTGCTCTTGGATACACCAGCCATTTGGGCTATATCTGCAATCGTCTTATTCATGAGGTCCCCCGGAGATTTTCATTTTCATAAGTGTCCAAAACTTCTCATTTTATATAAATCTATAATACCATATGGCGGGATTGGATTGCTGTAGCTCCAAACTCATCATACACAAAAAGCCGTCCCCTCCATGAAGAAGGAAACGGCGGTTCATGATGAACTGAATTTAAAAATCGAAGTTATCCGGATCAGGACCTACCCGAAGATTGGCATTTAACGCCTGAATTTGATCCATATCCTCACGCGTCAATTCAAAGTCAAAAATATCGGCATTTTCGACGATTCGATGTGCCTTGGTGGACTTGGGAATAGTGACGACTCCTTGCTGTACATCCCAGCGTAAAATCACTTGAGCCACCGATTTACCGTACTTGTTTGCTATGTCTTGCAGTACCGGATGATCGAGCAATTGGCCTTGCATGAGCGGGGACCAGGCTTCCATTTGGATGTTGTTCTTTTGACAGAATTGCAGCAGCTCGGCTTGAGTTAATTGCGGGTGGAATTCCACCTGATTGACCATTGGCTTGATTTCTGCATCCTTCATGAGATCTTCCAAATGATGAATTTGGAAGTTGCTGACTCCAATTGCCTTAATCCGTCCTTCTTTATACAAGGACTCCAAAGCTCTCCATGCTTCTTTGTACTTCCCTTGAACCGGCCAATGAATCAGATATAGATCCAGATAGTCCAGTCCCAACTTGTCTAGGCTTGCTTCATAAGCGGCTCGTGTCTCTTCATAGCCTAAATCTGCATTCCACACTTTGGACGTGACGAACAGATCTTTTCTGGATAGATTATTCTCCGAGAGGGCTTCCTGAATAGCCTGTCCTACACTGTTTTCATTTGCATAGATTGCCGCTGTATCTATACTGCGGTAGCCATGCTTTACAGCAGCCTTTACAGCATTGACGAGCTCTGAACCTTCCTCCACTTTAAATACTCCGATGCCAAACCAAGGCATACGAACTCCGTTGTGCAATGTTGTTGTGCTTTGTAGGTTTTGTGTCATTTTGTAACTTCCTCTCTATTTTTTAAAAGTTTTAGCCTACCAAGGCGGTTGTATCCCTTTTTCCGAGCATACGACTCCAGGCTGTCAGTAGAACCGCAACAAAAACCATTACCCCACCGACCCAAGTCGTATGCATGAGACCCAGTGAATCCGTCACCATTCCTCCCACATATGCTCCAATTGCGATCCCTGCGTTGAAGGCCGCAATATTAACAGCAGAGGCGACATCGACAGCTTTGGGTGCAAAACGTTCGGCTAACATGACTACATATACCTGTAGACCAGGCACATTCATAAACGCAAGCAATCCCATAAAGAAAATCGTTATCAGGCCTGCCGTTTGAAATGGCACGGTAAACCATAACAGAAACAGGATCACGGCTTGAATGAGAAACATATAAAATAAAGCTGAAAGCGGTCTGCGATTCGCAGCTTTTCCACCGATAACATTCCCGATAGCAATGGCGATTCCATACAATAAGAGAATGAGCGTTACCGTATTTTGTCCAAAACCGGTTATGTCGTGAAGTAATGGAGATAAATAAGTAAACACGACGAATGTGCCTCCGTATCCCAAGGCAGTAATGATAAATGCAAGTAGCAAGCGACCATTCGTAACCAGTTTGACCTGCTCGCTGAAAGGAGTCTTATTTCCTTTTCGAAGCGTAGAAGGCAGCAGAATCAGATTGGCAATGAGGGCCACAACACCGACGACCACAATGGCCATAAATGCAGCCCGCCAACCCCATTGCTGCCCAACGTAGGTGCCCAACGGTACCCCTGTGACGGTGGCAACGGTCAAGCCAGAGAACATAATAGAAATAGCACTCGCCCGCCGATCATCGGGAACAAGGTCAGCCGCGATGGTGGACCCGATGGACATGAACACCCCATGGGAGAACGCCGAGATTACACGTGCAATCAGCAGCAGGGTGATTCCGCTAGAAACCGCTGCAAGGCTGTTGCCTGCTATAAATACAATCATGATCCACAGCAGCAGCGTTTTACGAGGAACACTCGATGTTAATGAGGTCAACACAGGTGCCCCAATGGTAACCCCTAATGCATACAGCGTTACGGTTAGTGCGGACATCGTTACGGATATGTGCAAGTCTTCAGCGATCAGGGGAAGCAGTCCTACACTGATGAACTCAGTTGTCCCAATGGCAAAGGCGCTTACGGCTAAAGCCAGTAATGGCCAGATACTTCGCTTGGATTCTGGCGACATGTTTTTCACTCCTATCTATAGTAATCTTCGACCAGCAGATGTTATTATGAGTTATTCAATCAATTATGAACAGTACGTACTTTTTAGTGATATAGGTACCAAAAAGTACCCTACTGGTGACATACACGGAGGGATCGGCATTGGGAAAGAAAAAATACAATATCTCTGTTGAGGCGACATTAGAGGTAATCGGGGGAAAATGGAAGTGTGTGATTCTGTGTCATTTGACCCATGGAAAAATGCGGACAAGTGAATTAAAGCGAATGATGCCTTCTATAACACAAAAAATGCTGACTCAACAGCTTCGTGAATTAGAGGAAGACGGCATTGTCAATCGAATTAGCTATAATCAGGTTCCACCCAAAGTGGAGTACGAGCTTAGTGAATATGGATGTAGTTTGAAAAGCATTTTGGATTCACTTTGTGCCTGGGGAGATAGACATATTATTAAAGAATACGGGGATAAATCCGCGGTTTTGGAGGATAATATTCTGAATAAGCTGTAAAGTAAAAAAAAGCGTCTGCAATAGATCAGCAGGCGCTTTCTCTCTCTTAGAATTCCAAGAGTTACGAATTGGACATCATGTTATTTTGTGAAATCAATGACCATACGTCCTTGGATTTTGCCATGCTCCATCTCTTCGAAGATCTCATTGATGTCTTCAAGCGGACGTTTTTGTACAAGAGGTACAACTTTACCTTCTGCAGCGAACTGGAATGCTTCTTTAAGGTCTTCACGAGTACCGACCAAGGAGCCGATTACTTGAATGCCGTCCAGAACCAGACGCGGAATGTCGAGATCCATCTTATCAGTTGGAAGACCTACAGCTACGACACGCGCGCCAGCCTTTACAACGTCAATGGCTTGGTTGAAAGGTGTTTTGGCAACAGCAGTAACTACGGTTGCATCCAGACCAGCACCGTTGGTTAATTCCTTAGCTCGGGCGACTGGATCTTCTTTCATGCTGTTAACAATATAGTCAGCACCAATTTTTTTGGCCAGTTCGAGTTTTTCATCACTGATGTCAAAGGCTACAACTTTAGCATTGAACACATTTTTTGCGTATTGTACAGCCAGGTTACCCAAACCGCCAATACCAAAGATACCGATCCATTGTCCTGGTCTGATATCACTCACTTTAACAGCTTTATAGGTTGTAACCCCTGCGCAAGTTACACTGCTTGCAGCAGCAGGATCAAGATTATCTGGTACTTTGACCGCATAGTCAGCTGTGACAATACATTGTTCTGCCATTGCACCATCTACCGTGTATCCGGCATTTTTAACTTCACGACACAAAGTTTCTCGTCCGGTTAAACAATATTCGCAGTGACCGCAGCTTTCGAACATCCAGGCAATACTTACGCGATCGCCAACTTTAAGGCTGGTTACTCCTTCACCTAATTCAATGACTTTCCCAATACCTTCATGTCCCAGAACTCTGCCTGTGACATCACCGAAATCTGCATTTTTTACGTGTAAATCTGTGTGGCAAACCCCGCAATATTCAACTTGGACTAACGCTTCCCCATGTTTCAGGGAGCGCAAAGGTTTCTCTTCTACACTAACTTTCTTGTCTTTTGTAACAATCGCTGCTTTCATGTAGATCTCTCCTTTGAGTGGATATGGAATTATTTTGTAATGCACACCCCACTATTATAGTTACTTCCCCCAAAGAGGACAAACAAATATTTCACCACTCCATTATTCTCTCTACACCCGGTAATAATAAGCAACCAGTTCTACCTTTTTCCTAAGTCCTTGTACCCTTGCAGGAACTTTGTACAATAATTTACAATGTAAAAAGTTTCACATAATCTATTTGGAAGAAGGATAAAGAAACATGAAAAAACACTGGAGAGGTTGCTTGTTCAGCATATTTTCCATAATCTTGGCATTGTCGGTAACAGGATGTACACCATCCGCCACTTCTAGTACTACTAGCGCAACATCATCATCATCCGCTAACAACGTACATGCAGTTGTTCAGAAAAGCCCGCACTGGTCCTACGAAGGGGATGAAGGACCCGAGCATTGGGGGGAGCTGGAAAAGGATTTTGTCGCTTGTGGTAATGGTCAGGAACAGTCTCCCATCAACATAGAGCATTCCCATCTGGAAGCTTCGCATACGCAGCAACCGCTACAGGTTCATTATTCAACCACTAAAGTATCCATACTAAATAATGGACACACCGTCCAAGTCAATGCAGCTAGTCCCAGCAATGATATTGTCGTGGATGGCACAAAATTCACTCTAAAGCAGTTTCATTTTCATCATCCAAGTGAACACCAAATAGATGGTAAAAATGCTGAAATGGAGCTTCATTTTGTTCATCAAAGCGACACCGGAAGCACAGCCGTCTTAGGCGTTCTTATTCAAAGCGGCAAAGAAAACAAGGCTTTTAATCGCATCTGGTCCAAACTGCCGAAAGATATTTCCCAAGAAGCGGTTCTGGATGAGGATGTAAATCTCGCTGCGCTGCTGCCAAAAGACCTTCACTCCGTTCGCTACAACGGGTCGCTGACTACCCCGCCATGCACAGAACATGTGAATTGGACGGTATTGGAACAGCCTATTGAAATGTCGGCAGACCAAATTAAACAGTTTGCTGCCATTTTTCCCGATAACCATCGTCCTGTACAACAACTGGGAACCCGTGAGCTGAAGGCCGATAAATAATAAAATATAGTGCCCTAAGATGTAAGGTGCATTTATATCTAATACAAACAAGAAGCCTCCTCTGTTCATCTGAATAGAGGGGCTTCTTGTTATTAAAGGTGCTTCCTAGCTTACAATCGTTATAATCGCACCAGTTGCTCCACCTTCACCGGCTGGCCTGTACGCATAGAGCGGTTGGCGGCGATGCCTGTTAAAATGGACCACGCGCCGTCGATATGAGAGGCCGCACGATGAAACCGATCCTCTGCCGGCTTATCGAAAATATCCCGTAGCATGACTGGATCTCCTCCGCCATGTCCCCCCACGCCTTCCTCTACTTCGACCTCGTAAGGTGCTGCAAAGTGAGGATAGATCGTGATGGTTTTCTCTTTTAACGCCCCCTCATCTGCCTTGCTGCCACCGGAATTGACATAGGATTGCTCGGATACCCGAACTTCCATCCGTCCCTTGGTGCCGTTAAATACGATGATAAAGCCCTCCCAAGGCATATAAGCGTTCAGTGAGTAGTTCATTACCGTTTTATTCTGATACTTCACCATGACACTCAGCGTATCCTCGATACTGATATTGTCGCCAAATACGCTTTGGTCCCGCACGTACCCATCCTCATGCTCCGCATCCAGATACATGTTTTTTAGATGTTCGTTACGATCCAAGTGTAAGGCAAATGGGTCATTTTCCGCCGCCTTGCTGCCGTAAGCGCGTTGATAGAACTCCGTCACGCCACGCTGCTCCGCATTCTCCCGGCCGTAAAATTTCAAGTCGCCCATCGCATATACCGTCTCCGGCTTTGAGCCAAGCCAGAAGTTCATCAGATCAAAATGATGCGTCGATTTATGCACCAGCAGACCGCCGCTATTGCGCTTGTCCCGGTGCCAGCGGCGGAAATAATCTGCGCCATGCTGGGTATTCAGCAGCCATTCAAAATTGACGGACAAGATGTCACCCAGCGTCCCGTCCATGATAACCTCACGGATTTTCGTATTATGCGGGGCATAGCGATAGTTAAAGGTGACGCGCAGCTTCCGTCCCGTGCGGTCTATGGCATCCAGAATGTCTTGGCATTTGTCTTCGTCGACCGTCATCGGCTTCTCGGAAATGACATCACAGCCCAACTCCATCGCCCGGATAATATACCGATGATGCACCCGGTCAATGGTGGTGACGATGACGATATCCGGCTTCGTCTCCGCGATCATTCGGTCAAATTCGTGGGCTTTATAGGTTGGAATCGGATGGTGTTCGTATTTCTCCTGCAACAGCCGATTGGCATAATCCATTCTCGTCTGATTGACGTCACAGAACGCGACCAGCTCTGATGTATCTTTGAAAACGGTAACAACTTCACCGTAAAAAAATTCAGCTCTTCCTCCGGTGCCCACAAGCGCATATTTGATTTTAGCCAATTGGTTCACACCCTTTACATGAATTACTTATATTTTATAGTATAAGAAAGAGCAAAATCTTCGCTTTTATTGTGAATTCATCCAAAAAGTATGCATATATTATTCTCATGAATGCTTTCATAAAGGAGAACGCTGCTATGATCGCTACACCCCTTTTTGCCATCGAGCAAGCGCTTCGGATGGTGCCTTTTAGCATGTCTGCCGACCATGTCCATCAAGCGCATGAAATCTATTATCTGCTGGCAGGAGAGCGCTACTACTACATTAATCAGCGTGTATACGCGCTACAAAAGGGGGATCTGATCTGGATAAGCAAACATGATTTTCACCGTACGAGTAACAAGGGGAGCGGCAGCCATGAGCGAATTTTAATCAACTTTGATGAAGCGTTTGTAGCCTCGTCCACGTCTGTTACTCCATCCAGCGATCAGAGCCACCTGCTTTTGCCTGAAAAAAGCTTTTTGCTTCGCCCCTCCGCGGAAGAACAACGCGAGCTGGAGCATCTGTTCCAGCAAATGCTGGATGAATACCATCAAGAGCATGCATACCGTCATATGTATCTTCAAAGCCTGTTGCTACAGCTACTGATCCGAATCCGCCGCATACAATCAGCGGCTCCTGACACCATAGCGCCGGAACGCAGCGAGCAGCAGCAACGTGTGTACTCGGTGATTGAGTACCTGCATGCCCACTATGCCGAGAAGCTGTCGTTGGAGCAACTGGCAGGACATTTTTATATTAGCAGCACATATCTGTGCCGCATTTTCAAGCAGACCACAGGCTTTACCCTGGTCGAGTATCTTCAAGATGTACGGGTCCAGCAGGCTCGGGCGTATTTGAAGGAAACGAACTGGAAAGTGACCGCCATTGCTGAAAAAACGGGCTTTGACAGCATTGCTCACTTTGGCCGTGTATTCAAGCATTTCACCGGGCGTACTCCGTTACAGTATCGGAAATCGCACAAAAAGGAGTAGGGAAACGCCCCTACCCCTTGATGCCTGTTAAGGTAATGCCTTCAATAATTTGCTTTTGGGCAATGATGTAGACGATGAGCACCGGGACGACAGAGATGGTGGTGCCTGCCATCATCAGTGACCAATCGGCGGTATATAGTCCTTTGAAATTGTTGAGCAAAAGCGGAACTGTAAATTTCTCCGGTGTATTGAGATAGATCAGCGGATCAAGAAAGCTATTCCAGGCACCCAAAAAGGTGAAAATTCCGATCGCCGCCAATGCTGGACGAACGAGTGGCAGAATGACACTCCAGTAAATGCGAATGTATCCCGCCCCGTCCATGACTGCTGCTTCCTCCAGATCGCGTGGAATACCCATGACGAATTGACGGAGCAAAAACACCGCAAATGCATTAAACAAGGCTCCAGGTACGATCAGCGACCAATGCGTATCCAGCCAACCGATACGATCCATCACCAAGTATAACGGAATCATCGTTACCTGCTTAGGCACCATCATCGTAGCGAGGAACAAAATAAACAATATATCCGAACCTGGAAAACGGATTTTAGCAAAAGCATACGCCGCCATAGAAGCGCTAATCAACGTTGCTGTCACGATGATAAACGTAATGTAAAAGCTATTCATGTACGCCTGCACGAAGGGCATGGCCTCCAGCGAAGCCGGATAGTTACTCCATACAAACGGATCGGGAATCCATTGCGGCGGAACGACAAAAATTTGAGAGATATCCTTTAGAGAACTGAGGATGGTCCACAGAAATGGAAAAAACATGATTAAAGAGCCGACAGCGAGCAGCACATGGCGCAGGAACATCCTGCCTCTGCAACTAATCTCCATAGTGCACCCACCTCTTTTGCATTTTAAATTGCAGCAGTGTAAATATGAGAATGATCACGAATAAAATCATCGCCGCTGCCGCACTTTCTCCCATCGTGAAATCTATGAATGCCTGATCGTAAATGTGATACACAAGCGTATAGCTTGCTTTGGCCGGTCCGCCGTTTGTCATGACGAACGCCTGATCGAATACCTGAAAAGAGCTAATAACCATCATGATGGTGACAAAAAAGGTCGTTGGTGACAATAGCGGCAATGTAATATACCTTAGCTGCTGGAACTTGCTGGCCCCGTCAATTTCGGCTGCCTCGTAATAGCTTTTGGAGATGCCCTGGAGTCCTGCCAAAAAAATGACCATGTTGTATCCCAGTCCCAGCCATATGCTAAGTAGAGCAATCGATGGGATCACCCAATGCGTATCGGTAAGCCACATTGGGCCTGTAATCCCAATCGCTCGCAGCAAGTGGTTTAAAATGCCGAATTCACCATTCAGTATCCACATCCAGATGACCCCAACCGATACCGAGCTGGTTACGACAGGCATGAAAAAAAACAAGCGATAGATTTCCCTGCCCTTTACTTTATTGAGCACGATGGCTACGAGCAGAGCCAACACAATCCCCACCGGGATGACCAGCAACATATAGTACACCGTATTGATAAGTGCCTTCCAAAAATCAGGATCAGATAATTGACCTTTAAAATTGTCCAAGCCGACAAACAAAGGTACCCCGAAACCATCCCAATTTACAAAACTTAAGTAAAACGCATACAGCAAGGGCAGCAGCGAAAAACATAACAGACCAAGAAACTGGGGGCCAATGAACAGATAGCCCCACAGCGCTTGATGCTTTTTCTGCATCTTGTCACCTTCCTCCCTGGTCACGGCCGATCCCGTGTTTACTTGACCGCCTTGGATATGATCTGATTCAACTTTTCAATGGTTGTCGCAGCATCCTGCTTGCCCAGGAACATCAGGTCAATGGTTTCCGTGATATCGGAGTTCAACCCCGGCACCTGTGCATCATACGCCAATGCAGAACCATAAGCATGCCCTTTATCTCGTCCCTCAGTCAGATAGCCTGAGTGCTCAATCGTCGCCTTTTTCATGATGCTCTCGTCTGCGGCAGCAAGCGTACCCATGGCATTGCCACCTTCAACCAACCGCTCCTCCTGCCCTTTCACAGAGACATAGAAGGCTGCCAGCTTCATGGCCTCTTGCACATGCGGACTATTTTTGTTTACAGCTACATATGCAACCGGGATGGCGACAGGCTCATTTTTACCAGTGTTGGAGGGCCAGTAGATATAATCAAAGTCAAGGCTTTTATTTTGGCTAAACAAAGGCTCCAGCCATCTTCCCGCCGCCAGCATGCCGACCTGGTTGGACATGAACATGGCATCTGCCCCCTGCCCTTTCGGAAGCGAACCAAGGTATACCGCATTTCCCTTTTTCACCATATCGTGCATGAAAGCGAAGGCTTCCTTACCCTTTTCATTGTGGTCCAGCACATATTTGCCTTGTTCATCAAAGATCCGGCCACCATTCGACCACACCCATGAATACCAGTGAGCCCACCAGTTTTCCGCAATATAGCCCTGCTTTCCAGCGGCCTTCAGCTTAGATGTAACCTCCTCAAAGGCGTCCCAGTTCCACTTGCCCTCATCATAGTATTCCTGCGGTGTCTTCACGCCTGCTTCCTTAAATACCTTTTTGTTGTAGTACATGACCATCGGGTTCGAATCGGGAGTAACCCCATAGATTTCCCCATCACGCTTAGCCGGGCCCCATAATCCTTCGGGGAAATCCTCTGCCTTCACGTCACTTGCGTCACTTTTTAAAAATTCACCCAAAGGCTGTACCTGCTTTGCTCCGATCAAACGCGCCATCGTCGATTCATAGGAATAAAAGACATCTGGTCCGCGGCTTCCCTGTAGCTGTGTCAACAGCTTTTGCTCATATTGGTCTCCTGGTACAGGTACCAGCTTAACCTCGATATTCGGATTCTCTTTTTCAAATGCATCCAGTGCACGCTGATACACCTTCACCTCCGCAGGATTACCCCAAACCTGCATCGTAAGCCGCACTTTTTGCCCAGCCGTGTTCTCTATCTTGGGGGAAGTGCTGCATGCTGCTGCAAGTAAAAACAGAACGCTGAGGAAAAATCCAATCTTTATCCAGCTCATGTAATTGTCCACCTTAACCGCCTCCTGTAGCTTCGCATGGTTGTATATCACCCTTTTTTGAAGCGCTTACAAAACTTTCCCTATCATCATATGTAGAAGGAGAAAGCGCGATATCCCCATTTTCATTTTTATATAATTTTTTTTCTTTTGAGTGGCTCTAATATGACAGCAACCCAGAAGAAAGACATCACGAGGACGTAAAGGTCTGCACAACAAAAAAAGAAGAATGCAGATCACCTGCTTCCTTCTTTTGTATTCCTTCAATTAGGATTCGTTTTTCTATGACTTTATTAGCATCTTTTCAAAAGTGTTATAGCCATTCGTTTCGCCCATATAAGTATAGCCGCATTGTTTGTAAAACCCGCTAAGCTTGTCATTGCCCGCAATACAATCTAGACGGATTCGATCCTTGCCTGCAAAACGGATGCCTTGCTCAATCCACTGCATGAGCTCACGGCCCAGTCCCTTCCCACTATTATCTCGATCTACAACCAAACGATGCAGATATACGGAAGTTCCTTCCTCAGAATCTGTCTCCTCTAATCCCCACAATCTACTATCCCAAGCACTGGGCTGCTGCTGCAAAATTACTGCACCTGCCAATCGATGATCCACTGACGTTCGGAAAATAACCACTTCTCCGCGTGCAATAGCGCCGCCCAGATTGTGATCATCTTCTCCTTTTAGTAATTTGCCCCATTGCGTGGAGCCCTTGCTGTGCAGCCATCTAGCCGTCTTTAAAATTAATTCGTGAACCTCAGCCTGATCTTCAGCACTTGCCTGAAAAGCTGTTAATCCTGGTTTGACGGATGGATCGACAATAGTCATTGATGTCATGCTGCACCTCAACCCTCTGATTATTTTATTAATGTATAAAATATAGCATAAAAAAGAGAGTATGATGAGCTGGCAGAGCAGTATGATAACAGTCTAGCTGTCCGGTAAATATTACGTTTGATAATCTAGTACTTCTCAAGCAGAGAGCTTCTTTTCCATTCTCCCCGCA
This sequence comes from Paenibacillus sp. T2-29, assembly GCF_052921365.1. Taxonomy (NCBI): domain Bacteria; kingdom Bacillati; phylum Bacillota; class Bacilli; order Caryophanales; family Paenibacillaceae; genus Paenibacillus; species Paenibacillus sp. T2-29. The sequence goes on from NZ_JBREVE010000008.1 coordinate 84,578, forward strand.
CCATAAAGACCAAGAAGGGTATGCCAACGCAGGCCAGCACCGGGGTTAAGGGCAACCCAACCGGCTCGTTGATTCTAGCGGAAATGACTTTGGCCAGCATTAATAGGCCTCCCCCCCAAAGGATGGAGCCCAAAATGAGAAGCCGCGGACGGTTTCCTATCATACAACGCATGAAATAAGGCACAATAAGTCCTATATATCCGATGGCACCACACGCCCACACCGTAGCGGCGGTCAACACCATTGCAAAGGGAATGTACAGTGGTCTAAGCTGCTTGGGGAATGCGAAGACAGATCCTGCAACGAGAAGTGTAACCAAGGCAAGCCAAAACGTGAATGATCCTTCCCTTATCCCCCATCCTCCCACAGAAATTGCCCACTCTTGCTGATTTTCTCCAAGTAGCACAATAAACCCAGAGATTGAACGAAGGGCAACATCAATAATGAAACCAATCATGAATAAATGAATTCCCGCAGACCGTCCACGAATGAAATGGATTTTATTCAATGTAAATACAATGAATCCCCCAAACACTGCTCCTGCAATACAAAGGGCCATACTGCCAAAGGAATCTATGTTCATTCCAAGTAAAAGGACAACACCTAGCCCCGTCATTGCCCCAGGCATAAGTCCGGTTAAGGTGGGTGATGCAAACCGATTAGCTGTTCGTAATTGTAAGAGAGTTCCTGATACGGCCAGACATCCTCCTAGCAACAACATATCCAAGACAAATGGCATACGAGTTTGGTATACAACTTCCTTTAATATGGGATCGGGATTGGAAGAAAACAAAACTTCCCATAACTCCGCATAGCTGATAGGGAATATACCTGTGATTAGAGAAAGGAAGAAACTAAAGATCAAGAAAGCCAATCCTGCAACCAGGGTCAAAACAATTCTTTGTGGACGTGGTGAAACTGCGTTCGGTTCAGCGACGATCGTCCCACCTCCACATTCACTCCTATGTATTTCTTGTTCACTCATCAGTTTTAAAATATCCCCTTTCCTCATTTTCCATAAAATATAAATACTACTATACTTTTATCGGTCATATATGGTGAAAAATGTAACCTTTCTAATCATTTCAATCGATGATATCCGTATGAGGAAAAATGGAAAGGTTGTGAATGAGGCACCAAGCCGTAACCGTATCTTCTCAAGTATGAAAATGATGAAGAAGAATTGCATTAAAAAACTAGCTGGCCTCCCTGGCCAGCCCGTTTCAATTTCTGGTAAAGTGGGTTACTCCCTCCCCACGATTTAATTCGTCTGTGCAGCAGGCACAATTCGGTATAATCCTGCAGTATCGCCAGTCGCGGGACGTGCTTCCTGAATGATCCAGCCTAACGACAGCACCTGCTCCAGCCGATCATACTCAGCCTGCGTCAGTTCGGATGTTACAGCTTCGCTTCCTTCTTCCAGAGACAGCTCAGGCTCACGCCCGAGCGCCACGGCAATCCACGAGCGAATGCCACGGATCGTATTATATTTGATCTGATACCCGTCTGTTACCGCGTTGACAAACACCTCCGGCTCTTTGGACGCCAGCCCGGTGGCCAGTTCCGTATAATCAAACTGTCCGTCCGTTGGCAGCTCATTTTGCTGCGCCCGATGGATGAGTTCCTCATGGGACCAGCCTAATGAACGTAAAGATTCCAGCATGAGCGCGTCCCACTGGGAAATACGTACTCTTTTCGTCGATTCAGTCATCATTTTTTACCTCCTATGGGTTATGTACACCGTACAATCGATCTTAACCTAACGGCCAACCGGGTACGCCACATAATGGCCGGGACTAATTTCTTTCAGCTCGCCGGTATCGCTGCTATCCTTGTCCCATGCCCATTTTAGTGAACGAAATGTGATCGAATGAGCAAAAAAGACACCCGTTAAGAGTGTCATTTAGAAGACCAGCAAACTGATTAATGCCAGAATGGCAGGCAAGCCTTGCTTTAGTAAAATAGATTTATTGGCAGTTAATGCACCATACAACGCAGCCACTACCACACAAATGACAAAAAATAATTGGATTTGCCGCCCGATCACAGGATCGGGATAGAACAAGCCCCACACCAATCCAGCAGCCAGAAATCCGTTATACAGCCCCTGATTGGCTGCCAGAGGTTTGGTCACTCCTGCCAGTTCCTTGGAGGTGCCGAACGTACGCATCGCTCGCGGGGTTGTCCATAAAAACATTTCTAATATTAAAATGTACACGTGCTCCACAGCTACAATTCCCACCAATATTGAACTAAGTAGGCTCAAATCATTCCCTCTTTTCCACGTAAAGTTACTATGAGGTCATTTTCAGGTTAATCCTCAAAAAGTATAGTTCATCTGCCAAAAACAGTAAAGAGACCGAGCCTATGGCTCGGCCTAGTTATTAGCACGAGGTCTTACATCGTTCTCGCAAAATCCAACAAAGCTTTGGACATACTGTTGATCTCGTCCGTAGATGCATTCACTTGCTGCGTTAGCGCGGCTTGTGTTTGTGTCAGCGTAGACATGTTCCCGATGTTGTGCAGAATTCGCTCAATGAGTGTTTTCATTTCATCCAGGCTGGTCTCGATATTCCCGGTCGCATCAGCGCTATGGATGGCCAGTTTTCTCACTTCATCTGCAACGACTGCAAAACCACGTCCCTGCTCGCCTGCTCGCGATGCCTCGATTGCAGCATTCAGACCCAGCAGATTCGTTTGATTTGCAATCTCTTTAATGAAGTTCGAAATGTTTTGCGTCTCTTCTGCACTGACTTTGGCTTGATTCGCTGCCTCTGTCGATTGCTCTTGAGCCGTAGCCAATTCCTGTGCCTGGTTACTAACCGAGTTAACACCGTTCACCATTTCTGTAATGGAATCAGAGAGATGCTGGATTTTGAGCGTAAGCTCATCCGCCACAGCCTGCTTTTCCTTTTCTACTGTGATATCACGGATTGTTCCGGCAATGCGAATAGGTACTCCTCTGCTATCGCGTATGCTTCTTCCACTGTTTTGATACCAGCGATATTCTCCATTTTTACTTTGTAAGCGACATACCATGTCATATGGCGTACGATCTGAATAGTCATTTAAATGATCGACTACAGCCTTAACTGCATGTTCGGCATCGTCAGGATGTATACGCGAACTCCAGCTGCTTAATACACTCGGAAAGTCCTTCTCGTCTGTAAAGCCCAAGGTGTTGCGGAATTGCTGGGACCACCAAAATACATTATCCGGGTGCTCAATGTCTCCATCCACCAGAATGACGTCATAGGGTGCCTCCACCAAAACACGATTGATGAGATCAAATCTTGTAACTAGAGCCTGAAGCTCCTCCGACTTAATCTTCTGATCGTGCACATCCAGCAGAGCGCCCGCAATCCGAAGCGGCACTCCCTTATCGTCGCGGATCGTCGTTCCGGTAGCCCGGAACCAGCGGTATTCTCCATGCTTCAGCTTCAAACGATACTGTACGTCATATGGCGTCTTTCCCGTAAAATCCAGCAAATGATCAGACAATCCTGCCAAAGACCTGTCATAATCTTCGGGGTGCAGTCGAGATGACCAGCTGTCCAATACATTGGGGAATTCCTTTTCGCTCTGATATCCCAGCATAGAACGGAATTCTTCCGACCATGTGAACGTATTATTGGGATTGACAGGATCACCCGCAATGACCTCCATGTCCCATAATCCAATCTCTATCGCCTTGGTAACAAGCTTCAAACGGATATCAACATGCTGAGCATCATTTTTCATGGACTCTATAGCTTGGTTAACATTGTTTGCGATTTCTTGAACCTCAGGAGATGCTAAGGGAACCTGTATTGCAGCAGCATAATCCTTTTGCTGTATTCTCTGTGAAAGTTTGCGGCTTTCTTCTACTAAAGGAGCAAGTGATTGAGACTCATTTTTCTTGAGAAACATGCATGATCTTCCCTTCTAAGCCAATATATAAAACGGTATAATTTAATATCGGTATTTTATTAAGAATCATTATAAATAATTCTATAATCACATAGGTACTAAGGCTTATTTTTCATGCCCATATACCTATATATCCATACAAAAAACATCGAAAAATGTTGAAAAAGGAAGTGTGTTAACAAGTCTGGAAACAACAAGAACACCTCTGCATTACTTCGCAAAGGTGCTCTTGTTATCCACTATACGGGTCAATGTATCTTATTTAATTGAAGCAACGTATTCCTCGCCTTTTTCTTTATCATATTGTCCTTCCCATTTGGACATGACTACAGCCGCAAGCGAGTTCCCTAAAACATTGACTACCGTACGCGCCATATCCAGAATACGATCAATACCAGCGATAAAGGCCAGACCTTCCAACGGGATATTCACTGCTCCCAGCGTAGCGAGCAACACGACAAAGGAAGCACCCGGCACACCAGCAATCCCTTTGGAGGAAATAATCAGTACGAGTACAAGCGTGATTTGGGTCGTGATCGGCATATCAATGCCATACATTTGGGCAATAAAAATGGCAGCTAGTGCCTGATACAGAGTGGAGCCGTCCAGATTAAAAGAATATCCGATCGGAATGACAAAGGACGTGATTCCCTTCGGACATCCGAATTTCTCCATCTTCTCCATGATCTTAGGCAGGACACTTTCCGAGCTGGCCGTCGAATACGCAAGCAACAGCTCACTTTTCAAAATTTTAACCATGGTCCAGAGACGGGTACCGCAAAGCTTGGCGATAATTCCAAAAACAATCACAATGAACAGTAACATGGAGCCGTACACTGACAGGACAAGCTTCAATAACGGCCATAACGAGGCTAATCCAAACTTGGCCACTGTCGTTCCAATCAGTGCAAATACGCCAAACGGAGCCAAGCGCATAACCTGATTGGTTACCCAGAACATGGCGTCGGCTACACCTTCAAAGAAGTTCAGCACAGGCTTGCCCTTGTTACCAATCGCAGCTACTCCTAGTCCAAACAACACGGAGAAGAATATAATAGCCAGCATATCTCCTTCGCCCAGAGCTTGAATAACATTGGTAGGTACAATATGCACAATTGTATCTATAAAGTTATGGCCAGACTTTTCTGCAGTCTCCACATAGGAATGGATATCGCTTTTGGCCAGGTGGGACATGTCCACGCCCTCACCGGGTCGAACCAGATTGGCAACAAGCAGACCAAACAGGATCGCAATGGTTGTTACAATTTCAAAGTACAGAATCGACTTCCCGCCGAGTTTCCCCAGTTTCTTCATATCTCCGACGCCGGCTACACCGATAATGAGCGTTGAGATCACAATAGGTACGACAATCATCTTAATTAAGCGGATGAAAATATCACCGATCGGCTTTAAGTAGACTTCCACCCCTGAATTGCCGTAAAATAAGGCACCAACAATAATACCTAAAGCCAGACCGATAAAGATTTGCATTGTTAAATTAATCTTTTTCACTTCATGTCCCCCCTGGCTGGTTTGTATATTTTTGCAGTATGCAGCTCTCAATATTCAAATGATGTTATTTATACTACAATCCGAACTATAAAAACCGACAGTTATCTACACATGTATTTGTTTTTTTCTATAAATTCACAAACATTAATGTTGAGCCTGTGAATTTATCTTACATTGCCTTTCTGAAACAAATATCCGGAGGTGAATTGGGATGAAGCTAAATACCCTTCTTTTCCTGCTGATGCTTATCTTTGTACCACTGGCAGGTGAGTTGAATATTCACCCGTTCGATAATACATTTCGTCTCAGCTTCGGTACGCCTGTGTTTTTTTTCTTTCTGTTATCCATACGTCAAATTCCGCCTGCACTATCGGGTGTGCTTGTCGGGATCGCAGTAGTCGCTTTTCGCATTTCACTCAATCATTATCTCCATCCCGGGTCTTCCTTTGAAGCGTTGGTGACCTTGCATGGACCTACCTTTTTTTATTACATGGTTTATGGCCTGCTCTTTCAGGTCCTTAACATTAATGCCGAGCCTTACCGCGCACTGCGCGTAGGCCTCCTCTCGGTGGGGATTGAGGTTGCCGCAAGTGTGGCGGAACTTAGTGTCCGGCGAAGCATTGACGGCGATTTCTGGGACATCATGAAGATCAGCAAAGTGGCTTTTATGGCCATGATCCGCAGCTTCTTCGTGCTTGGGTTCTATAACATGATTCGATTAAATCAATCTGTTCAGCATGAAGAGGCACAAAGACAGCAGACGGAGCGAATTTTACTCCTGGTATCGGACTTGTATGAGGAGTCAGTCCAGTTAGGCAAAACCCTGTCGCACGCAGAGCGGATTACCCGTGAAAGCTATGAACTCTACCGTGAACTGCAGCAGGATGAATCTCTGAAAGATAGAGAGCATTACGCCAGACAGGCGCTACGTATTTCCGGACAGGTTCATGAGATTAAAAAAGACAGCCAGCGGATTTTTGCCGGTTTGTCCAAGCTCATTGATTCGGAAAGCGACGTGCATTATATGACTTCACAGGAACTTGGTGAGCTGATCGTCCGAACGAACAGCAAATACGCCCAATCGCTGGGCAAGTCTATCCGTTTCACGCTGAATTTCGATCCTTTGTTGCCTAAACTGCATGTTTATACAGTTCTCACGCTGATTAACAACCTGACATCCAATTCAGTGGAAGCGATGAAGGACAGTGGAAGGATTGACGTTTCCATTCATTTTCTACCGGGACAAGAGGATATAATATCCTTTAGTGTCACCGATAACGGTCCAGGTATTCCTCAGCGTAAACGGGAAATGATCTTCACACCGGGATACACGACCAAGTATGATGAGGGAGGACAGCCTTCGACCGGCATGGGTTTATTTTATGTGCGTGAAGTCGCGGAGAGCCTTGATGGAACGCTTGAACTACTACAAAATGAAGATGAGCACACAGATAGATCACAGACCACTTTTAGAGTCATATTGCCTTTACGGAAACTGACGGAGAAAGGAAGATAGCCCGGATGCGTTTTTATATAGTAGATGACGATCAGGGGATTCGTTCTATGCTGGCAGACATTATTGAAGACGAGGGTTTAGGGGAGGTCGTTGGGGAAGCGGAGGACGGTTCCTACGTGAATAGCAGCCTGCTGGAGTTGAACCGAATTGATGTGTTACTGATTGATCTGCTGATGCCGCTTCGTGACGGCATTCAGACCGTGCGTGCACTTGGTGATCAATTTAGCGGAAAAATCATTATGATTTCTCGGATTGAATCCAAAAACATGATCGGTGAGGCATACTCGCTAGGTATTGAATATTATATTGCCAAGCCCTTGAATCGACTGGAAATTATTGCAGTTATCCAAAAGGTGACCGAACGCCTGCGCATGCAACAGTCCATTACAGATATCCAGCGCACACTGCAAGGACTGTCGATGTTCACATCGAATAGCCCATCAGCGACACTGGAACCGACCCGAAACATTGTCAGTTCAGGGCAGTTTCTGCTCTCCGAGATGGGAATGATCGGCGAAGCCGGAAGTGTGGATTTACTGGATATGCTGGAATATTTGGAGCAATATGAGGAAGAAACCGGCAATCTATCGCCCTATCTGTTTCCCTCGCTAAAGGATATATTTGCGAATATAGCGTCCAAACGATTAGGAGACTCGGCCTCAGCAATAGAGTTGAGCAAGGAAATCAAGGCATCGGAGCAGCGTGTCCGCCGCGCCATTTTCCAGACATTAAGCCATATAGTATCGCTCGGATTGACCGACTATACCCATCCTAAGTTTGAAAATTATGCATCCAAATTTTTTGATTTTACAGAAATCCGCAAAAAAATGCTGGAGTTGCAAAACAATGTGGAGCCTTCACTGTCCCAAGCCCGCATTAATACGAAAAAGTTCGTCCAGGTGCTCTATATGGAAGCAAAACGACTATTGCATTAAAAGAAAAGCTCCTGCATCTCCCCATGTGGCTATCACACAGAGATGAAACAGGTGCACATTGTCGATGATTTAAATGTCTCTTGTTTAAGATTCTTGTTCTGCTACTCCATAGCTTCCAAGAAACCTACGCCATCGGACAGCAGACGCTTCAAGACATGTAGTTCTTCCGAGCTATAACGATCTAAAAATTGAAATAATTGATGCTGTACCTTAGCATGCAGCCGCTCATGTACAAGAAAGAGCTTTTTCCCTAACGGGGTTAGCCGAAAATAAATTTCTTTCTTGTTGTCGTTCAGCTGGGTTCTGCGAATCCAGCCTTCCTTGAGCAGCTTGGTGCTAACTTTCGAAATGGTACCTTTGCTCAGCTCCATTCGTTCCGCTAATGTCGTAACATTGATCGGCTCATGCCTCCCAATACAATCCATAACGTGCACATCCGTCATATTGAGCGAAGTCATTCCGTCAAAGTGCTCGCGGATTTCTTCGAGAAAGGTCATGCTCTCTCTCTGCTGATGCTGCTCCAGCTGGTGATTCATCTTAATAAGCAAATCATAGACATGCTGAACCGATGTCGCCTTCTCCATACGAACAAGTAGTCACTCCTTTGGCATACTCCTCCTTTCATTATAGCCCACATTTGTTTCACAGGAAACAATATGGTCATGATCATACCTTTTTCCTTTATATTAACGTGACAATGCCAGCCTTAATAACACTCGCTATATCCGTTTGTTCCACCGAAATGGCCCAGGCGATATACCCATCGGGACGGATGAAAACCGTATGCACACCTCTCCATCCAACGGGCAATTCTTCGGCTATGGCCTCCACATATGAAATATGTGAAAGGGAGATATGGCGAAACTCATTCGATACCTTAGAATCCTGTGCAAGATGGAGAAGTACAAAGCGGCCTTCATGAAGAAGATCGTAAGCATACGATGTCACTCCGTCAGGCAACTGCAATTCAAAATCCGCAAACCGTTTTCCGTTCAGCGGATGCTGCGGTATATTGCCAGCCGCTGGATAACATACATCCAGTGCACTAATCTGCTCTGCCATAGACCGATTAATTTCCGGATGGCGGAACCATTCCTCGTGTAATTGGCGGTGTGCCAATACAGCAGGCGTAAAATCCAATAAGCGAGTCTGAACCTCGGTATTCCGTAAAAACTGCGTATTAACCGGATAACGTTCGTCATGATAACTATTCAGCAGCGTGTCTGGAGCCCAGCCACGAATCACTCCTGCCAGCTTCCATCCCAGATTCGCCGCCTCTTGCAAGCCAACATTCATTCCCTGTCCACCTGCCGGGAAGTGAATATGCGCAGCATCACCTGCTAGCAGGATTCTCCCTTTTCGATATGTCTGCGCTTGCCGCGTTGCATTCCCGAATCGGGATAACCAGCGAGGATTGGTGACGCCAAGATCTGTACCAAGCAGATCGCGCAGTTCTGTCCGCACTTCTTCCAGCGTCACAGGTACGTCTTTGGGGACATTTATCAGTCGAGGTGTAGTCAAAATAACCCGATAAATATCTGGAGACACAGGGGCAATCATCACCCCACCTCGTTCACTATATTCGGAATGTACGCCATTTTCAGGCGGATTGGCTAACTCTACATCCGCTAATACAGCGGTCAGAGTAGTATCCGTGCCCGGAAAAGCAATCCCGGCTTGTTTGCGCACGATACTCCCGGCCCCATCCGCTCCTACGACATAGGCAGCAGTCATCACCGATACATTGGCTTGTGCTCCAGATGCACATACACTAACCACCTCTACGCCCTGCTCTTGCTCTCGCACAGATACCACTTCCATACCACGGTGAACGACAACTCCCAGCTTGAGCGCATGCTCCTCGATCACTTGCTCTGTAATCACCTGTGGAATAAACAACGTATAATTGGAAGAACTATCAAGCACAGAAAAGTCCAAGCGGGTATTCAGCATTGAAAAGTGACCCGTACGTATAGGTCTGCCGCGCTTCATAAACCGCTCCTTTAATCCACGCATATCAAACATCTCAAGCGTCCGTGGATGTAGCGTAAGCGCACGCGACTGGCGAATAGGCTCCTCTAAACGTTCAATTACACATACGCTTACCCTCGCCAATGCCAACTCAGCAGCTAACCACATCCCAACAGGTCCGCCGCCTACTACAATCACTTCGTAATCCATGTTCGCACCCCTTATTTAAAAACTTTATTTCCACCACCTAATTGTTTCTAAAGAAACAATATACATATACGGAAAGCTCCCCTTAACATTTCCGTATATATTAAACAACACATACAAATGTCTTTTATTGTTTCTCTTGAAACAATATTATTGTAATTTAATTGATAACAATTATCAACTACTTTATTAAAATGATTTCTGCCCTTTACTTTAGACCACGCATTTATTTCCATTTCGAAAAATATAATTGTATAATTGCTAAATAAGACTAAGCAAGAAACAAGCTCTCCATAGAAGGGATGATTATACATGTCGGATGCCAACCAATTATTCGCTCAAGCACTGGTTAAATCACTGGTCGGGGATCGTGGGCATATTCGCGTGGCTCGGGCTTTGCCAGACATTGACGTTGAGCTGGCAGGGAAGAAAAACGCGGAAATGCCCTACAGCATTTATCAACTGCTGAAGCATATGATTTACTGGCAGCAATTTATGCTGGAGCATTTGGAAGGACGGAAACCCCAGCTTCCAGGCAATGTCATGGAAAGCTGGACCGAAGAAACTGGACCGCAAAGCGAAGAGGCATGGCAGGCTGTCATTACTGAATTTTTACAGGGCGTAGATCGGGCTGTGCAAATTGCTGAAACCACGCAACTGGATGAATTACTGGCTCATTTCCCAGGGGAAACAAAAGCGGGATTGCTGCGGAATATCGCTTCCCACAATTCCTATCATTTGGGTGAAATCGTACTGCTGCGCCGGATTTATGGAGCTTGGCCACCCCCAGGAGGCGGCTTCCCTGCTTAAAGGCTACACCACTCCCTTGCCATACGTGTCACACCTCCAAAATTGCACTGGGATTTAGGCACAGCGTGGAGTACGCCTGCGTATCCTATGAAGGAACCCACTAGCTCGAATGGAAGCCGTTCATTCATAATAAAGAGTTATCGAAAAAAAACGGTCCCCATGATGCAAGCTCAAAGAGAGGTTTCGAGGATATGGTAAGAAACTTATATTTAAATCGTAATATTGCCTGTATGATCGTAATCAGCCTTATTGCTAACATGAGTGGAAGTATGATCCTTCCACTCTTTGCTATTTATGTAGAGCAATTCGGGGTATCTACACTTGGCATGAGCATTTTATTTTCTTTGTTTTATGTGGGAAGATTTCTTGGCGGAGGCATGGCAGGACGAATCTATGAAAAGATAGGCGCAAAACGCTTGGGGTTAGGCTTACTCATCGCTGAAATCGCTTGTATGCTCCTGTTTCCGATTGCAACAAGCTTCATCATTCTATCCATACTGAGACTTCTTCAAGGCTTGATGGCTATAGGGCTAACCGTCTTTGTAAGAGTCACGGTCAATCACATGAGCACCGCAGAGAATCGAGGCACACTAAATGGATATATTAGCAGCAGTGAAGGTGCCGGTATGATTGTAGGCCCTCTTATAAGTGGAGTCATTGTTTCCTATTTTTCTTTATCCGTACCGTTTTACTTCGTTGCTATTTTTGCATGTATATCCTTCATTGCCGTTTCAAGAATGACTTTCGCTAATTCTCCCTTAAAGCCACAGCAACAGCATCCCCCCCTTCAAAAACCGCAAAGAAGAATCATATTAACAAAACAGTTGCTGCTTTATTCCACCGTTCATTTCCTTGAAATGAGTGCATTTGCTATATTTTTAACATACTTCTCTGTGTATGCAACCTACAAGCTCCATTGGAGTCCAGCAGAAATCAGCTTAGCTTTTACAATCATCGGCATATCTACCTTTGTATCAGCACCCTTTATTGGTAAAATATCTGATATGCTCAAGGATCGCTTGCTGCTATGTATTATCGGTCTATTATTAATCATGATGGAAATTATCTTATTTTTATGGTTCACAGAACCGTGGATCGTATACTTGGGGATGTTCATCGGAGGTATAGGAGGAGCCAGCTATCTGGATTCCTTTTACTCGCAGCTAGGGGATGTTATTCCTGAAGAAAATAGAAGCTCATTTATCGGCAACGTCGTATCTTTGTCCGAATTGGGGGCCATTGTGTCTCCAATCATTGCAGGCGCGCTCATGGACTGTTTTAGCATCAATACTCCCTTTTATTACAATATGATGTTGGTATTGATTGCGATTGTTATTCAATATACCATTCGATTAAAATCGAAATCCGTAAGAAAAAGGCCAATTGCATAAGCAAATGGCCTCCTTTGTGTGTTCATCACAGTTCCAACTCGACTGCAACGCCGAAATGATCGGATACAACCGGTCCTGTTTTCCCATTCAGTACAACTGCTGAGGATTGAACCTGTGCTGCCTTACTGGAGAAAATATAGTCAATACGAAGCGGCTCCGCATTACTTTCCCAGCCAGCAATAGCTTTGATAACTGTGTGTCCTGCATCACGTACTGTAGCGTTCGAATAGGTGTCTGACCAACCGGATTGCATTACATAGTCGTATCCCTCTCCGCGCACTTCAGCCGCGTTGTTGAAATCCCCCATCACAAATACAGGAGCCGGAGCTAAAGGATCGAGCACTTCGGTTGTACGATCCCATAGTCCGCGGAAGGATTCCTCATCATTCCACCAGTTATAATGCCCACTGACAAACCAGGCCTGTACTCCGTCCACCACAGTCTGAATGCCTACAATTTTACGCGAGCGGTAGTTGTCATAATCCTGCATTGAGGAAATATATTCGTTCACCGTCGCTGTAATCGGTGTTTTGGACAGAATCGCCAAACCCTCGTCATATTTGGCAAAACCAATATGCGCGGGAGCCCACGTCCAGTGATAAGCATCGGACAATAGACCGTTCAGCACATAAGCATAGTTATCGCGTTTAATGACAACTTCAGGATCTGCACTATAGTACGCGCCCAAATCGTCCGGTGTCAACGGAGTCTCTTCCAGGGACTGGTTGACTTCCTGCAAAGCAATGACATCAAACTGCTGTTCATCAATAAAAGCAGCCAATTGCCTCAGCTTATCGTGTTGGTTTTCTTCCATCCAAGCATGTGCATTTAAGGTTAATAATTTCAAGCTAATCACCTATTGAGTATGTCTTGTATATCTGATTTAAGCACATCGGCCTTTGGTCCGTAAACCGCCTGTACCCCATTATCTACTTTAATTAAGCCCAAGGCGCCTAACGCTTTCCACGTCTTTTCATCCCCGACGGCTTCTGTATCCTTCACCGTTACACGCAGTCGGGTCATGCAAGCATCCACCTCGACAATGTTCTGCTCACCCCCAAGTGTCTTGATGATATCCGCAGCCAATTGATTTTTAGTTGAAACCGCTGCCAAACCATCGGCTTTTGTACTCTCTGCCTCGGAAGTCGCTTGAGGCTCTTCATCTGTATAATTCCCCAGTCTTCCTGGCGTAGCCATTTTGAATTTGCCGATCATAAAATAAGCGATAAAGTAGGTTGCTACCGCAAACACTACACAAGTCAGCACAAAGTTAATGATATCCTGCACCAACCCTGCATTTATAGACAATGGCAAGCGAGTCAGCAGCTCAATCATACCAAACGAATGTAAACGCAAATGTATAATATCAGCCATTCCGAAAGCAATACCGGTAAGAATAGCATAAACCACATACAATACAGGCGCCACGAACATAAACATGAATTCCAGCGGCTCCGTCACCCCTGTTAAAAAAACGGCTGCTGCTGCAGAGAAAATCATCGACTTGTACTTGCCGCGTTTATCTTTGTCTACACGGCGATACATTGCTACTGCCAGCCCCATAAGGATGCCCGCTCCGCCGATCATTTGTCCTACCTTGAAACGGGCAGGCGTCACGCCTCCCAGCAAGCTGTTGTAGGCTGCCGGATCGGTACCACGAAGCGCACTGAGATCACTAGCCCAAGCCAGCCACAGCGGGTCTTGCCCAGCAACAACACTTCCTGCTCCAGAACCCGTGAGTACCGTGTAAACGCCACCAAGTTGAGTATAGTTAATAGGAACGGTCAGCATATGATGAAGACCAAAAGGAATCAACAGTCTCTCCAGTGTACCATAGACAAATGGCGCTATAAAAGGAGCTGACTCTCCTGAAGTCGCCAACCAAACGCCAAATTGGTTAATCCCGCCTTGGACAAATGGCCAGACAGCAGACATGATCAAACTCACGATCACAGACCAGAGAATCACGACAAACGGAACAAAGCGCTTACCGTTAAAAAAAGCTAGAGCATCGGGGAGCTTGCGATAATTATAGTATTTATTAAACACCACGGCCCCGACAAAGCCGGAGATGATACCGACAAACACACCCATATTGAGTGCAGGAGCCCCCAAAATAGAGGTGAAATAACCACTGACCGGAATCGATGCACCGAAAAGAGTATGAGTGGTTGCTCCCTCCTGGGTTAGCATCTTCGAGGATACGCCCAAAATCGTTCCTGTTGATATATTGATGAGAACAAAAGCAATTAAGGCCGCAAAAGCTCCGCCCGCCCGTTCCTTAGCCCAGGAACCACCAATCGCCACGGCAAACAGGATGTGTAAGTTGTTGATAATACCCCAACCCAGATTCTCCATGACCCCGCCGACAGTCACCCAGAAATGAATATCGCCAGCCAACATCGCCACTACTTTACCAAGTGAAATCATAATCCCGGCTGCTGGCATGACAGCAACAACCACAAGAAGTGCCTTCCCAAGCTTTTGCCAAAAATCAAATGATAGAAGTTTTTTCATGCTCGTTCAGTCTCCATCCCTTATAGTATGTATAGCATGGGTAGTGCTCAATAAGAAAATTATGCAATCGGTTGCACGATTATTATAATGATATCGCTTTCTATTGGCAATACCCTAGTTATAAATATCTTGGTTAATGCTGATAGAAATACTCGAAAAAGCCGCTAATTTGTTGAAATTGGAGCAATATCGTATGATAGAACATAATATTTTCTGCTTGAGATAGCAAAAGGAGACGAAGACGATGGCAGTAACCATCAAAGATGTCGCAAAACGTGCTAAAGTTGCTACTTCCACCGTATCCCGTGTCATTCAAGACAGCCCCAAAATCAGCGAAGCCACCAAAGCACGCGTTCGCAAAGAAATGAAGGCGCTTGGCTATGAACCCAACTATTCCGCTCAAAGCCTGGCTAACCGTGTCACACAGTCAATAGGCATTATTATGCCTGAATCGGACGTGGCGATCTTTCAGAATCCTTTCTTTCCGGAAAGCCTACGCGGGATCAGCGAATGGGTAAACGAGCACAACTATACACTGTCGATTGTCACAGGCAAAACGAGTGATGAATTGCTATCCCGCGTAAAGCTAATGACCCGGACCGGACGCGTTGACGGCTACATTGTCCTGTACTCCAAGCAAAAGGATAGCATCGTGGAGTATCTTCATAAAGAGAAAATTCCCTATACCGTCATCGGCAAGCCTCAGCAGTTTGTCAGTGAAACTACCCATGTAGACAACGATAACTACCAGGCTGCCAAGGATGTGGTCACTTATTTGACGGGGCTGAACCATGAGCGCATTGCTTATGTTGGCGGTGATCAGGAACACATCGTAAATCTTGAAAGACTCCGAGGCTACCAAGACGCACTACGAGAAGCCGGCTTGCCTCTACCGAAGGAATACGTGGTCAGGGAGCCCTTTAATCTGGAGGACATGCGCACGTTATTGCAGGCTACCCCGCCGCCTACTGCGATGATCGTTAGCGACGACCTTGTAGCCATGGCCGTACAGAAAATGCTTGCTCAGTTAGGCGTATCCATGCCAGAGCAGCTGTCCATGGTGAGCTTCAATAACTTGATGCTGGCTGAGCTGATGAATCCCCCACTTACTTCCGTGGATATTGATATCTTCAGCCTTGGTTATCAGGCTGCCAAAAGTCTGATCGAAAAAATTGAAGACCCGAAAGAATTGACCAAGCACATCATTGTTCCCCACCGAATTGTAGAGCGCAAATCAAGCCAGACACTATGAATCTCTAAGAAATGAACAAGAACTGATTTTATGGATATTCATAAAATCAGTTTTTTTGCGTTGACAGGGCAAACGGTTGCACTATATACTGAACTCGCTCATATATTGGTTCCGTTAAAACAACGATCTCATTTTCCGAGAGGGGTACACAATCATGGTTTACAACCGATTATTTGACGTAGATAGTTGGAAGCTGACAACACACACTCTACATAGCACACACATGCGATTACAGGAAAGCTTAACGTCCATAGGCAACGGTTATATGGGCATGCGCGGCAATTTTGAAGAAACTTATTCAGGTGATCATCATCAAGGAACGTATATCTCCGGTATATGGTTCCCTGACAAAACAAAGGTAGGCTGGTGGAAGAACGGCTATCCTGAATATTTTGGCAAGGTCATCAATGCCATGAATTTCATCGGCATCCGTCTGATTGTAAACCAAGAGGAAGTGGACTTATTTACGGCACAGATCAGCGATTTTGTGCAGGAACTGGACATGAAGCAGGGAATCCTGCGGCGCGCTTGTACTGTGAACGACCAGGTTCGTATCACTACAGAGCGTTTTCTGAGCATTACTACACGTGAATTATGCCTGATTGATTATCAGGTCGAAAATATAAGCGATCAGCCTTTAAGCATTGAGCTTGTTCCTTATTTGGATGGCAATACGAAAAATGAGGACACAAACTATGACGAGGTATTTTGGCTGGAAGAAGCCCGTGAGGTTCAAGAGCAATTCATCAGCCTGTCCACAACGACGATAGATAATCCCTTCGGTATTCCGCGCTTTACCGTAAACGCAACCATGGGTATTGTAACCGAGGGACAAGATGAGCAGACGACGGAAGAGAGCTTTTTGTATGCTGCACGCCACTATCAATACAACGTCTCGCCAGGTGACCGTATCCAACTGCAAAAAATTGTAGCCGTCACCACTTCACGCGATATGGAAAAGGATGCATTGATTCCGCAAGCTGAACGCATCGCCGTGGAAGCTGTCAACAAAGGCTACACCTCTCTTAAGCAAGAGCATATCGACGCTTGGGCCAGACGCTGGGACAAGGCAGATGTTGAAATTGAGGGGGATACGGAGGCTCAACAGGGAATACGCTTTAACATTTTCCAGCTATTCTCTACGTACTACGGTGAAGATGCCCGTCTGAATATCGGACCGAAGGGCTTTACGGGTGAAAAATATGGCGGTGCCACCTATTGGGATACAGAAGCATATGCCGTACCTATGTACCTCGCGCTTGCCGATCCGGAGGTAACGCGAAATCTGCTGCTATACCGTCATCAACATCTGGAGGGTGCCAAGCATAACGCAACCCAGCAAGGGCTTCGCGGGGCACTGTATCCTATGGTCACTTTTACAGGCGTGGAATGCCATAACGAATGGGAAATTACCTTCGAAGAAATCCATCGTAACGGTGCAATTGCCTATGCCATTTACAATTACACCAATTATACGGGGGACTTGACCTATCTGCATGACTACGGGATCGACGTACTGGTCGAAATTAGCCGTTTCTGGGCCGATCGAGTTCATTTCTCCAAGAGCCGTCAGCAGTATATGATCCACGGGGTTACCGGGCCAAACGAATACGAAAATAACGTTAATAACAACTGGTATACCAATACACTGGCTGCATGGGTTCTAAAATATACTTTGTCAGTCTTGCCTCAAATTTCGACTGAGAAATCGCAGCGCCTGGCCGTAACAGCTGATGAGCGTGCACATTGGCAAGATATCATCAACAACATGTATTATCCTTATGATGAAGAGCGGGGCGTCTTCGTACAGCACGATACCTTTATGGATAAGGATTTACAGCCTGTATCCACTTTGCATCCTAGCAATCTGCCACTTAATCAGAAATGGTCTTGGGATAAAATTCTGCGTTCCTGCTTCATTAAGCAAGCGGATGTACTGCAAGGGCTCTATTTCTTTGGAGACCAGTTCACGCTGGAGGAAAAAGCACGCAATTTTGCATTTTACGAGCCAATGACCGTTCATGAATCCAGTCTGTCTCCTTCGATTCATGCCGTACTGGCCGCTGAACTCAAAATGGAGGATAAGGCAGTCGAAATGTATAAACGGACGGCCCGTCTGGATCTGGATAACTATAATAATGACACCGAAGACGGACTTCATATCACCTCCATGACAGGAAGCTGGCTGGCGATTGTACAGGGATTTGCCGGGATGAGAACCTATAATGAAACACTCAGCTTTTCCCCTTTTCTGCCGAAGGACTGGAACAAATATACGTTTAAAATCAACTATCGCGGCCGCTTGCTAAGTATTCTCGTACAGGAGGGTGAAGTAGTCATTACCCTGCTGGACGGAGAACCGCTGACGCTGGAGCTGTATGGACAGCCAACGCATATCACCAGTGGGCAGTCGTTAATGGCGAGCAGTGCTTCATAAATGGACCAGACAGGGGGAAAGCAAATGAAAGCAGTTATTTTTGATCTGGACGGAGTCATTACAGATACCGCCGAATATCATTTTCAGGCATGGGGTAGCTTGGCGGCAGCGCTCAGCATCCCTTTTGATCGGGAATTTAATGAACAGTTAAAAGGAATCAGCCGTACGGAATCGCTTGATAAAATACTGGCGCGCGGTAACCTGTCCGATACGTTATCAGAAGAAGGCAAGCAAGAACTGGCTATACAAAAAAACACCGAGTATCAGCGGCTCATCTCGGCTTTAACTCCCGCAGACGTTCTGCCAGGCATTCAAGCGCTTTTGAAGGAGCTTCGTGAAGCCCGAGTTGGCATCGCGCTGGCCTCTGCGAGCAAAAATGCAACGTTTATACTGGATCGGCTGGAGCTAGCACACTATTTTGACAGTGTGGTGGATGTTACTGCCATTCGGCATGGAAAACCTGACCCGGAAATTTTCCTCGCCGGAGCTGCGAATCTAGGCGTTCAGCCTGCCGACTGTATCGGCATAGAAGACGCACAGGCAGGCATACAGGCGATCAAGGGTGCCGGGATGTTCGCGGTCGGTGTAGGAACACCTTCGCAAATGCAAGGTGCAGATATCGTGGTAGCCACTACAGCCGAGCTTTCCTTGAGCATGCTGGAGGAACATTTTTACGAGTTCAAAAAATGATCCCATTCTGATTAAGTTCATATAGCGTTATGTATGACTAGAGACGAACACCATTAGGTGTTCGTTTTTGCTTGTGGCGGAAAAAAGGATTCATGAATATTTATCACTATTTTACACATATTACATGCATATCATGCTTAAGTTTTTTGAAGGGGGAAACGTCATTGGCAAGACCAATCGAGGCAAAATTAGATTATCTTGAAAAGACTCTGGGTCATCTTCCTGATGTCGTCTTCAAAAAAATGAATGTGGGTCAAACGGGAATTCATGTCATTATGATCTATCTCTCCGGTATTGCGGATACAAGTATGATTAACGAACAAATCGTCAAGCCGCTCATTTTAACTGGAATCCGTGAAAACCACTCCCCAGTTAATCCTGACAAAATAAAGGAGGAGTTGATACAGCAGACAGCATTTACGATCGATATGAAAGAAGGGACAGACCTTGAAACGTGTGTAAGCAAAGTGTTATCGGGCAATACTTGTCTGCTGATCGAAGGGACTGATGATGTTTTTTTTGCTTCTACAGGCAAATTTCCTTCGCGAAGTGTTGAGGAACCCAGCACCGAAACTTTGGTTAGAGGACCAAGGGAAGGTTTTATTGAGGATTTGGAAAGCAACCTGGCAATGGTTAGAAGGCACATCAAAGATATTAGTTTCAGAATAGACAAAATAACCATAGGAAGGAGATCTTCCCGTAAATTAGCGATCTTGTACATATCGGATATCGCAAATCCGGAGCTAGTTCAGGAAGTTAAGCGAAGAGTCGAAACGATTGATGTGGATGATGCTTCCGATACCGGGGTTATTGAACAATGGATCGAGGAACATCCATGGTCTCCGTTTCCCCAGATTCAAGCCTCTGAACGCTCGGATAAAGCTATAACGGCCTTAATGTCAGGGAGAGTGGTCATTATGCTAGATGGCACCCCTTTTGTCCTAATTGCTCCCATGACCTTCTGGATGCTGGCTCAATCCCCAGAGGATTATTACGAGCGTTTCCCCTTAGGGACATTTTTCCGCATGCTTCGTTTAATGGCTTTGTTCATTGCAACATTCCTGCCTTCGTTGTACGTTGCACTGATTTCTTTCCATCCTGGATTAATCCCGCCTGAGCTGGTTATATCTATCGTTGCCTCAAGGGAAGGGATTCCTTTTCCCGTTTTTGTGGAAGCTCTCATTATGGAGTTATCATTGGAAATACTGCGCGAGGCCAGTCTGCGGCTACCTAAAGGCATAGGACAAGTTATCGGTATTGTAGGCGGTCTTGTTATTGGACAAGCCGCTGTCGAGGCGGCGGTCGTAAGTGCCTTTCTGATTATTGTCGTTGGTCTTACTGCCATTGCGTCCTTTGCAAGCCCGCAGTACAGCGGCAGTATTGGAATCCGGCTTCTTCGTTTCCCCATTATGATGATTGCAGGAATTTATGGGCTGTATGGTGTAATTTTAGCCTTTATTTGTTTAGGCGTACACATGGTCCAGATCAAAAGCTTTGGAGTTCCTTATATGTCACCTCTAGCCCCAATTCGCTTAAGAGATCAACAAGATACTTTAGTTCGGGTTCCTTTTAAATATCTCAAAAAGCGTCCTATGATGCTAAAGACAAAGGATGAGACACATTCTAAATGGAAAAGGAAGTAAGCCTATGAGCTCCTATATCTTTCTACTTCGTCGAAGCCTGTGGGTGCAAAAATGCATCGCCACATGGATCGCATGTGCCCTCCTCACCGGTTGTTGGGATAGCAGGGAGATCGATAAATTGAGTATCATACAGGGCGTCGCCATTGATATGGATCAGGATATGCTGGAACTAACCTACCAGCACTTAATATCGCAGAAATCCAAAAAAAGTATGTACAGAAACGTAACCACCTTTAACAAGGATTCCATTCAGTCTGCTTCCAGAGAACAGGCCAAGCAGGTATCCCATGCTCCTTTATATAGTTTTATTCGCTTGATTTTGATTAGTGACCAAGCTATACAAGAAAGAAGAATCGACCAATTGTTAGATACATTTACTCGCTCCTATAAACCGAGTCGAAAATCACTTGTTATGATCACAAAAGGCAGCGCGAAAGAAGCGTTTAATAAGATGGGCAAACATCAAGATATACCTACCATTGACCTTGAGGCTTTGGCCAAAAATAGCGATCTCAACTCCGAGATTCCCCATGAAATAACATTAGGGGAGATCTCTACACAAACTTCACAAGAAGCTGACTTCCTCATTCAATGCATAGAAACCAATGGAGGCAACCACTTCTCAGGCGCAGCTTTGGTCCGCGGCAAAACGAAGAAATTTGCTAATTGGATAGATGAAAAGGAAGTCACCGGGATCAACTGGATACTAGGGAAAACGAAGGATTCAGTTATTAAAACAGAGGACCCAGAGTCAAAACAATCCATGGTCTTTGAAGTTGAGAACGTCCATACAAAACTTATCCCCCACCTCAACGGGCAGGACCTCTCATTCACAGTTCGTATTAAAACAGATGTCAAACTAAACGAAAGCACGGATAATTCTGTAGATTTCCTGAAGGAATCATTCATTCGATCGGCTAAAGAAGCGGTGCAGGATGAAATCAAACAGATAGTATCCCAATCGCTAAACACACTTCAGAAAGAATTGAGAGCAGACGTAGTCGGTTTTGGCACAAAAGTAAAAGTAAACTATCCCGCTTACTGGGATCGAGTAAAGGAAAATTGGCAAGACACTTTCAGTCAAATACCGATTGATGTTAAGGCTAAAGTACAGATCGAGCGAACTGGTGCTTATTCAAAAGAAGAGGGTGAGTAAATGTCTAACATACCTTCCATGAAACAGGAAAAAATATCCACACCACAAGCCTTATTCACCGTCACTTCGACTGTATATGCTGTGGGTATTGTTAGTTTACCAAGAACCATTGCGGAGAAGACGCAAACACCCGACGTGTGGCAGGGACTTTTGCTGGCAACTCTGCTTGGGATCGGCGTCATTTTTATCCATGTTAAATTGTGCCATAGATTTCCAGGGAAGACGTTCTATGAGTTCAATCCTGTGATTGCAGGTAAATTCATCGGCTTTCTGATCAATATCGCATTTATTGTATTTTGCACGATGATCTGCTCTCTTGTATGTAGAATGATGGCGGAATTCCTCAAAGGTCTTGCACTGGAGAGAACCCCGATAAGCATGATTCTCTTGCCGTTTCTTCTGCTTATTGGGTATTTGACCTGGGGCGGTCTCCATGCAATGGTGCGATTGATCGAGCTTTTTTTCCCTTTAACCTTTATTGTTTTTTTATTGTTGATCATTCTTAATATCAACCATTTTAATCTTGATAATTTGCGCCCTGTTTTCCATAAAGGTTGGCGTCCGATCTTTGAATCACTTAAAGTAATCCCTTTTTCTACAATGGGTTTTGAGTCCATTCTTATCTTAACTAATGTGATGACCAACCCACAAAAAGCATGGAAGGCCGGGTGGATTGGCTACTCGATTGCGATGGGTTTGTATATTTTAATGGTAACGATGGTCATTGGCTGTATGTCCGTTGAGGAAGTTTCCCGATTGCAGTGGCCCGTCGTTTCTTTTGCACAGCAAATTGAATTCCCCGGTGCGTTCCTGGAACGATTTGAAATATTATTTATCATTTTGTGGACGATCAAAATCTTCATGACCGCCTCAAATTATTATTTCTATATTGTTACTGGAATCAGCCAGCTCACCCAGAAGTGGAACAAGTATATCTGTTATCTCCCGTTAATTATATTATTTTGCCTGAGCATGTATCCCCAAAATTTTATTGAAATAGGCAACTTCGATAAAATAATAGGTTATGTTGGAATTGTTGTATGTGCAGCAGTACCTTCGGTGCTTCTTGTCATCTCTATGGTCTTCCATCGAACAGAAAAAACGGATGGAAAACAGTAAAGGGTATCTCCTCGCTCTTGCCAATGACTCCCCCCTTATGCTATAGCGTAAGGGGATTTTTACTTTTCACCCCGCCGTTATTCCTCTAAATTTTCCAACTGCCCCCTCCACTCAATTTACATCTGTGAACTGATATAATGGAAGAGTTAAGCTACTTCCAGATCAACTATTCTCTCTTAGGAGACTATTGCATATGAAACCAACCTATCTTATGGATGATATACAGTGGCAGCAGCTTATTCAAAACGTGGCTGACCATTTTAATGATGTGACAATCAAACGAGGTTTTCAGTACTTTAAGCAGGGAAAGGTAAAAGAATTCGCAATGCCTGATGCTGACCATATTGCGGCTGTCGTGGATGGGAATGAGCTCTACGAAGTGGATCTCCACTTGAGTGCTTTTGCTGCCAGCAGATGTACATGTCCTGTTCGCACCAACTGCAAGCATATGATCGCCGTATTGCTGAATTACGCGAATGAACAGGAACGTTCCGTTCATGCATTAGTGAACGCTCATTCGGCGGGATTCACTCGGCTGGCTGCAAAAGCAGACACCCGTACCCCACCTACTTTCCGGTCGAACCTTTCGCTGGAGCACAAGGAAACAACACGAGATGCTCTCAGTAAAACAGCAAGCAACATACCGGACATGCCCGTTTCCGAATGGCATGATCTGTTTGATCAGTGTATCGCCCTTAATCATGTGCACACCCAAAATTCTCAATATGTCAAAAGTGCTTTAGCTTCGATCTATGCCGTGAAGCCGCCGCTTTCACCTGGCATGCAGCAGCTATATGGACTGCATGCTCATCTGCGTGTGCTGGAAAAGCTGGTGCCTCAGGCCCCCATGACAGGTTACCCTACTCATACCTATATGGGTTACTACACACAAATTGCCGCAGATGAGCTTAAAGAAGCGATTGAGCGTGATTTTGAAAGTCCACTGGAGCTGACTGATGAACCGATGCATGAGGCCCGTATGGCAGAAACTGTAGCTTATTTGCGCCGAAGAATGCTGACAGAGTCGCGGAACGGTACTTATTTTTCAGACGCGTATTATCAGTTTTGGCTATACTGGGTGCATCCTGCAAGGCAGGACTCCAACATATATACGGAGGAATTGCAGCATTTACATGCAGCTGAGGAGGAGTATAGTGCAACGTTGGCACGGCTTCCGTGGATGCTGGCTCAGAGCTGGATGTATGTTTACCAAGCGCAGGATCATAAAGCCTGGGAACTTCTACAGGAGGCGGAACGGGCTTTTCCACTAAAAATCTCCTCCAGCCAATTGCTGTTGTTCTTACATGCGTTGCGACAGGCCGAAGATTGGGTACGTCTCAAAGACGGACTGCGACATATCGGCCCCCTCCTTCACAGTCATCGGGATGATCATTTACAGGATTATATGCGTAATTGGGAGCTGGTTTCGCAGCACCTTCCAGAAGCAGAGGAGGACATGTGGGACACGCTGAAGGGTATGCTTCCATTTGCGGGTGGAATGTATGAAGAGGCTCTACTTGCTCATGAAAAATGGCGGCAATGGATCGACTATCAGCTAAGCATACGCAGTGAACCTTTAAGTTTTCGGGTGAGCGTGCTGCAACCGATTGAAAAGAACGCGCCTGAGTTGTTGCTGCCCTTTTACCATCAAGCGGTAGAACGTTATGTGCTGGAAAAAAACAGATCTAGCTATAAAGCAGCGGTTAAGCTGTTAAAGCGATTGTTCAAGCTGTACAAGAAAATGAAGCAAGAAACACGCTGGGAGCTGTTCTTCACGACCTTTACCAGCCGTCACAGCCGCCTGCGGGCGCTGCAGGAGGAATTGCGGAAAGGGAAATTGTTATCATGAGCCAATATACCGAAACGATTACGGTGCATATTCAATTAACTACCTATGGGGACGCGCTGATCTATGGCGATTCCTCCATGAACTATAGCATTTCCGGTCAAATGTTGAAGCAGCGTTTGTTTGCTTGGCATGAGGCTTCATTTTATGGCACCGAGCTGGAGATTCAACATGTTCAAGACACAGATATTATCGTGTTGCCCTCGGAGCAAGTAATTCCTTTTCTGGCAGAGCAGGAGCTTCTACAGCATATCGAATGGATCTGGGACGAGGCCAATGCCCCGTGGCTTCGGCTGATCCCTCTATTGGCTCACTGTATTGAAACGAAAGCCTATGTGCCCAACTTCATGTCGTTCCAGGCAGGGAAGCTGCAATGGAAGTGGGATGCAAAAGCATTGGAAAACATCCAACCAGCAGAGCTTGCTTTGCTGGACAGCCTGGATGAGAACGAGCGCGAAGGGCTGGTAGCGGCGTTCTCGGCCGCTGTATTTCAGCGCTGGTACGGCACTGAAGCGGAAGCCGCTGATTTGCGAAGAGAATATCCGATTCTCTTCGCTCCCCAACGCCAGGTCGCGGCGGGTCTGGATGCCCAAGCATGGCATATCGCCATTGGATGGAAGGCCGATACCGCGCCATTTCGTCCGCTTCTGCAACTGCTGGAGCCAGAGCTGGAGGACGACGAGCCATCTTGGAAGCTCAAGCTTGTGTTGCAGGACAAGCAGGACCCGGCCTTGCTGGTGCCTGTACAGCTCGCCGATGATGGATATGCATCCGGCTCATGGCCCGATGCGTGGACGGTGCATGTGCGTGAGCGCTCAGGCGGATGGCTGGAACGCTTGACCGCTATTTTGCCCGCAGGGCAGCGTGCCGGAAGCCGCGATGACATACTGAGTCGCCCGCTCTCTGACGAAGCAGCGTGGCAATTCCTGACGACCGACAGCCAACGCCTGCTGGAAAGTGGTTGGCAGGTGCTGCTGCCGGCTTGGTGGGAGGCAGCCACCCGCAAGAAGCCAAAGCTGCGGGCCAAGGTTCGCCCCGGCGAGGGAGCGGGAGAGCGCTCGAAGGGCAGCTCGCTGTTCGGACTGGACTCGATTGTCCAGTTCGATTGGCGCGTTGCCATTGGCGATGCCGATCTGAGCGAGTCGGAATTCGCCGAGCTGGTCGCTCGCAACGAGCGCTTGGTGCGCTTCCGCGGGCAATGGATCGCGCTTGACCCTGCGCTGCTGGCGCAAATCCGCCGCGCCATGGACGGAATCGACAGCGCTCAGGGATTGTCCTTTCAGGACATTCTGCAGCTGCATCTGCTTGGCAACACCGACGAGCCTGAAGGCGAGGCCTCAGGCGAGCAGCCGGAGGATCCGGCACGCTTCCGACTGGAAGTAGAGCTGAACGCTCATCTACTGAAGCTGATCAGCCAGCTCGGACGGCAATCGGAATGGCCCGCTCTGGACGTGCCGGATGGACTGCAAGCCGAGCTGCGGACATATCAGCGGGACGGATACGCATGGCTTGCCTTTTTACGGCGCTTCGGATTGGGCGCCTGTCTGGCCGATGATATGGGGCTCGGCAAAACGGTGCAATTTATTACTTATTTACTGCACCTACAGGAAATTGCCGCTGAGACGGGTGTCCGCTCCAGTTCGCTGCTGATTTGCCCGACGTCGGTGCTGGGCAACTGGCAGAAGGAGCTCAGCCGCTTCGCTCCTTCATTAAGGGTCATGCTGCACTATGGAAGCAAGCGGGAGCAGGGAGACTTGTTCCGCGAAAAAGTCGAGCAGGCCGATGTCATCCTGACCTCCTTCGCTACGGCAACTCTAGATCAAGAGCTGCTGCAAAGCATGACTTGGGATTCGATCTGCCTGGATGAAGCGCAAAACATTAAAAATGCGCAAACCAAGCAATCCACAGCTGTGCGCAGCTTTCCTGCTCGTCATCGTATCGCGTTGACAGGAACACCTATTGAAAATCGCTTGTCCGAGCTATGGTCCATTTATGATTTTATCAATCCAGGTTATCTGGGCAGCTCACGCGCCTTTAGCAATCGCTTTATGAATGCTATTGAGAAAGAACATAATGAGCAACGCACGATGGATTTGCAGAAGCTGGTTCAGCCCTTCATGCTGCGGCGCAAAAAGAAGGACCCTGCGATACAACTTGATTTGCCTGACAAGAACGAGATGAAAACATACATTCACCTTACCTCCGAGCAGGGTGCGCTCTATGATCAGATTGTTAAAGAACTGATGGAACGGATGCAGAAGCTGGAGGGGATCGAGCGCAAAGGAGCTATTTTGTCAGCTCTGACCCAGTTGAAGCAGCTTTGTGACCACCCTGCTCTTTTAACCAAGGGGGCGCTTCTGGATGCAGCAGCTTCTGGTTATAGTCAGCCCGATCTTGAAGCAGTCATTAGCCGTTCATCCAAACTTGAGCGCATATTGGCTATGGTCAAGGAGCTGCGGGAAGAGGGCGAGCGCTGCCTTATTTTTACGCAGTATATTGGTATGGGTCAGATGCTCCAGCAGGTACTCGCTCAGGAGCTCCAAGAACCTGTGCTCTATCTGAATGGCAGTACATCCAAATCTGCACGTGACCGAATGATTGACCAATTCCAATCGCATACGCTCTCTCCTGACGAGCAGCCGTCCGTGTTTATTTTATCGCTCAAAGCCGGGGGGGTGGGTCTCAACCTGACAGCTGCCAACCACGTCTTTCACTTTGATCGCTGGTGGAATCCAGCTGTTGAAAATCAGGCTACAGACCGAGCCTACCGGATGGGACAAACCAAGGATGTACAGGTTCACAAATTTATCTCGTTGGGTACGCTAGAGGAACGCATTGACGAGATGCTGGAGAGCAAGCAGCAGCTCAGCGACCAAATTATCACCAGCACCGAGGGCTGGATTACTGAGCTGTCTACAGACGCGTTAAAAGACCTCTTTACGCTACGGCGTGAGTGGGCATAATATGTCCCAAGTTCAATATATGCCTATTTTTAGGAAGCCGTAGTTTATAGCACGGTCCAAAGCTCCTTTGTGTGCATTTACTATCTCATCACAACAAAGGAGTTGATTTGAAGTGGCCATTCGTCCTCCACAAACGCTGAAATCTACGGGCAGAAAGGTTCCTGTTACGAGATATCGCAATGTGAGTCCAACACAAACCCTTCGTAGATTTACAGTTATCTGGGCTAACAATGATGGTGTACCTTTTAACACGTCTGGATTTTTTGCAACACTCCGGCGTTTAGATGGAACCTTTGTTCAAGCTGCAGGCTTCGACCGCTTTGGTACTGCCCGATTCAACAGAGTCCGCACACCTACGAACCAGCCTTATATTCTGCGTACTTTTAGAGATGATGGAGTATTATTCCGCGTTAGATCCGTACCTGCTGGCGTATCCTCATTTGTCGTAATCGGTTAAGTTCGTACCGAACCTAGACCTAGTTAACAAAAAGAGCAGTCAGGAACAGAGCGTATCTGTCCTGACTGCTTTTTTCAAACTACCTACCTACTCAGAATCTTCTTCTACTTGTACGTCTTTCGTAGCGGCTGTATTGTACACCGTTTTGAGCCAGTTCTCACTCGACCAGTTCAGCTTGCCTGCGCCCGCTCCATCCTTGGCCTGCAATTGAGCAACCAGGTTGGCAGGGTCTTCGGCTGTATAGCTGTATGGCAACGTTGTGAACCCATTCCAAGAGAAGCTCTTAGCCTTCGCTGGATAAGGAGCTACTGGGCTATTCGCAGCGTCACTGCCTCCTCTGAACACGGCACCGTTGTCCGAAAAGATAACATCCTCAGCTTTGATTTTACCTGTATAATCCGCTTTGTTAGGGTCTTTTTGATTATTACGCACTGGAGAAAACACATCTATTAAATACGATTTTTCTAGCAACACCGCCCCGTTTTCTGTTGAAATCGCACCATTACCCACGACGTCAAAATGGTACCCTTTGGCAGCGATCGCTTTGGCCATGTCGGGCGTAATTCTTTTTTTGGCTCTGGCCAATCCAGCATCATCCATAACGATGTTATATGCATGAGCATTACCACCACGCAAACGTGGCATACGGTCTTGAATATCCAGATAGTAATTATGATGCAGCGTCACTTCCAAATCCGCATTGTCGCCTGCCATTTCCGTGGCACCCACCAGATGCGCTTTCTTTTGTCCTGCTGCAATATCAATGATATCCTCTTTACTCATGCCCACTGCACTGCTTCTCAAATAAGCGTACATAGGATAGGAGGACTTATCTGCTTCCATGGCATTGACTTGTTGGGTTACCCAGCTGTTGGAACTGCGGTCATCTCCTTTGAACAAGGACCAGGAAATCGTAACTCCGTTACTGCCCTTTTTCACATCTACCAGGCCATCATAGGCTTTGTTAAATGTACAATGGTCGATCCATACCTTAGAGCTTGCACCTTCGATGGTAATATAATCCCAGTCATTCTTGTCATAGTTTCCTTTGGTTGCTTCATCCCATTCCCACAGTTCATCAAATTCAAGGTTGCGGAAAACCAAATTAGAGCTTCGTTTGATGACAAAACCGGCATGCTTGATTTTCGCACCATTGGCCGAGAAAATCGTAACTCCATTCATATTCTCGATATAGACTTTGCTCACCCCTGTCTTTTTCAGAACAGGATGTGTTTGTACAGGATTGTTGGCGCTAAATGGCATTGCCTTCGCAGCGCTAGGGATTTCATTCCAGCCAAGGTCCAGATCGTTCATAATTTCAATCACTTTAACTTTGCTGCCTTTTTTCAGTGCTTCGTTGAGATCTACAGCATTGTACACCTTTTTGTAATTAGCATCGGTATCGGTAATGTTCCCACCACCTGTATTACCATACGAAAAGCCAGTCAAATTATAATTATTTTTGGAGGTTACACCGGGGTCCATCCCTGGAGTTGGTTGTTCTGTACCCGGTGTCGGCTTCACAGGTGGTGTACTTGCATTCCCTTCTGAAGAAGCACCCGATACAATCACATTGTCGAACTGGGCAACTGCTTTAGACGTTACCAGACCCATAGCTCCAGCAGTGAGACTAGTGTCTGTGGCGGACAACTCCAGCTGATCATTAACATACATTTTGATTTCCGAACCGGATAGCTCCAGCTTCACTCTGTACCATGTATTGGTGTCTAGTTTGTATTTTTTATTGGTAGCCAATGTCTTCATAGAGCCTTTAACCTTTTTACGAATCTCAAGGGCTCCGCCTTTCTTATTGTACAACGATGCTGCATAGAAATTGTTTGAATCTGTGTATCTACCTGCCACATATACTCGATTAGAGCCATTAAAATCATTTACATATACATCTGCTTGCACACTATAATTCGTCCATGAGGTATTGCCTTTAACGGAATGGCTTTCGCTTCGACTAGATTGTTGGTATGTAGAACCATTCCCGTCCTTGACCACAGACCAGTTCCCTGAACCTGCAGACCATCCTTGAGCTTCTCCTTGTTCAAAATCATCACTTACCTGTACATTCTCATCAGCCTGTGCATGGCCTAAAAGCGGTAGTGATAAAGACAGTGCCAACGTACTGCTTAACATTACACTTGCACATTTTTTTAACAAACTCGATTTCATATCACAATTCCCTTCTCAATTAGATTCATGAATACTAAAGCAAACGGTATATAACGTACTGATGGATGGAATCATATCCACACACCAATGAGGGCCCTAATCGCTATACTCCAATAATTATAGGCACTTAAATAAATATTAAAATATGTCTAATTACTTATCTTTTGTCTTAATTTTTCTATTAATTTTTCGTTCTTTTTCGCGAACACGCCAAATGATGTTTCATAAAATCACAAAAAACGGGATTTTTTTATTTTTGAATAAGACATACGGTTGTCATGTTGAGAATGATACATATAAAGGAGTTAGTATCACCCATATCATGTAAAGGAGCGATTAGATGTCTAGCTACGAATATGCTTCCAAATCAGAGTTAAAAGAAGCCATTCATACCTCTTACTTACGGTTTGACAGTGAGTTCCAAGAGATCGACGAAAGCCACAAGGATACTCGAATCGACGAAGTCGATAAAACACCCGCAGAGATGATTGCCTACCAGCTCGGATGGCTTCATCTTGTCATGAGTTGGGACAAAGACGAACGGGAGGGAAAAACCGTCATCATGCCCGCCCCGAATTATAAGTGGAATAGACTAGGCGAACTATACCAATCATTCTACAAGACCTATTCAGACCACTCTCTATATGAATTACGAAATATGCTCAAGCTGGCTGAGCAAACGTGGCTGGATTGGGTGGACACACTCAGTCATGAAGAACTCTTCACCCAGGGCGTTCACAAGTGGACAGGCACCAATCCGAACTGGCCTATGGCGAGATGGATTCACATCAACTCTGTAGCACCGTTTAAAACATTCAGAGCCAAGATACGGAAATGGAAGAAATACAACGCGCAACAGTGATGAAAAAAAGTGTGCATTGTGCTACAATACTTTAGTTGTATCGGGATACATTTAGGGAAGGGTAAGTGAAACGCCATGCTTATTATTGGTATTGCCGGCGGTACAGGTTCCGGTAAATCGACGGTCGCACGCGCTGTCGTTGAGCGTCTGGGATCTAATAAAGTGACTTTCATATCTCAGGATAACTACTATAAAGACCATTCACATCTGAGTTATGACGAACGTGCTTTGGTCAACTATGATCATCCGTTTGCCTTTGACAACGACTTGCTGATTGAGCATCTCCAATGTCTAAAAAAAGGACAAGCGACTCAAGCGCCCGTGTATGACTTTACGGTTCATGCCCGCTCCACGGACGAGACGGTAGAGCTTTTGCCGAATCATATCGTTATGTTGGAAGGTCTGCACGTACTGTCAGACGAAAAACTCCGCAGCCTGCTTGATATTAAGGTATTTGTGGATACGGATCCTGATGTGCGCATTCTTCGTCGGGTTCTTCGTGATATTGAGGAACGCGGTCGCACCATCCATTCGATCCATGATCACTATTTGACGACGGTTAAGCCAATGCACGAGGCATTTATTGAGCCTTCCAAGAAATACGCCGACCTGATCCTTCCTGAGGGAGGACATAACGAGGTCGGTATTCAACTGCTGTCTATTTTGACTGAAAAATATTTGGCAGGAGATCGGACATGGGGTACTGTATAAAGTAATCCCGGTTGTTCAGGCTGTCGAGATTTTCTCGGCGGCCTTTTTTGTCTTTTATATGCCATTTGAACTAAATTATCTTTGGAATCACCGTGTCGTTTATGTTAGCATGTAAAGATTGAATGCATTCGTTTTTAGTTAAGGTTGGAAGCGTTATCAACTATGTCCGTCAGATGATTAGGCCCTCGCCTTAATGGCGTCTTTTTTGAATAGATATAATTATGGAGAGTGCTGTCATGAATGAGCTATGCAACATTTTGATTGTAGATGATGAGATATTGGTGCGGCAAGGGATCAAACATCATTTGTCGTGGGAACAATACGGATTTCGAATTGTAGGTGAGGCCTCCAACGGGAAAGAGGCGCTGGAGCTGATTGAAGCCTTACGTCCTCATATTATCATTACGGATATCGTGATGCCGATCATGGACGGCGAGGAGCTGACACGCATAGTCAGACAGAACTATCCAGATATCGAGGTCATTGTGCTCAGCAGCTACGGCGAGTTTAATTACGTACGCTCCACCTTTCAGCAAGGTGTGGCTGACTATATTTTGAAGCCGAAGCTGGACACAGATGAGCTGCTTCAAGTGCTTCAGCGAACGGCCCGCAAAATCACATCCATTCAGTATCAGGAAGATGCCGGGAATAATCGAATTACGATAGATCATGTGATCGAAAAATTGATCTCCGGCTATAGCATAGATTATGACGCTGAACTGCTGAAGCAAGCATTTCCTTATCCCCGTTTTGCGCTCATAGGTATAGAACAGTCGGTACAGCAAGATAAGGGGCGCTCTACTACTACCTCTGCTTCGGACCTATTTTCCAAGCTTACAGATCGGTTAACCTCTGCCTGTGAACACATGGTTCTGCGACAACTGCCATCTGATGTCTATACAGCTGTTTTTTTAGCCAATTTGGAGCCACGGGAATTAGACGCCTGGATGGCTGCGGTTAGGGAAGTTGCTCAAGAGACGAAGCAGGTCGAGCCACAGACAGGCTGGGCGGTCAGCCATCTATTTGATGATTTTAACCAGATTAGCAGTGTCTATCAGGATGAGCTGCCGAAGCTGCTAAGTTACAGGTTTTATTTCCCAGAAACGGCGCTACTGATGGAAGATGAACTCCCTCAGCCTGTTCAGATGAATAGTTCGTTTAACCTAAAACAGTTTACGGAAGAGATGAAGCGTGAGCATTTTGATACGGCTTTTCAGGATTTGAGGTCCTATGTAGCCGCCATGTCCGGTAACTATACCTCTACCGCTTTTGAATTCAAATCGCTGCTCGGAAATATCGTGTTCAACATTACAATTTTGCTCGGGAATCAGGGGTATGATATGAAGGAGCTGGATGCGGCGAAATATTCGTATTTCAAAACAATTAATGATGCTCCTCATGTACATGAAGCCGTGCGGTTGCTGGAGACTTTTTTGGAGGAAGCGAACCGACAGATCCTGGCCAAAACACAGCAAGGAAGTAGTGCAAGCATGAAAAAACTGCTGGAGTATATTGAGGAACATCATGCTGAAACACTCAATTTGACGACCCTTGGGCAATATTTTCATTTTAACCCCTCTTATTTGTCCAGTTATTTTACGGCACACCATACAGAGGGATTTAGCGAGTATCTGAACAAAATCCGGGTTGAGAAGGCTGCTGAATTACTGCGATCGGGGACGCTGCCTATTTCAGATATTAGTAGTACAGTAGGTTATTCGGACCCCAGCTATTTTACTAAAGTGTTCAAAAAAGTGAAGGGCTACTCACCCAGCCAGTACCGCCGGGAGCATCTCCATTAGAGAGCAAGCGCATATCTGCCAGCAGAAAAGAGATTAAATATGAAAAGATATATCCACAAGATCAAATATCAAGGTCTGTTCTTCAAAATCTTTATTGTTATGGTGGTCAGCATCACTGCGGTGTCCTTGCTGACCTCTTTGGTGACGATTCGAATGTCTGAACGACTATTCGCTGAGACATTCAGTATTACGAATGCCAAGGTGCTTAGCCAGATTCAATCCGGCTTTGAATCCTTCAATGACTCTATCGTGAATGCTGTAACCCATGCTTCGGAAAATGGAACCGTCAAAAACTATTTGACTGGCGGCCAATCTGACTCGATTAACTCGGCAAGGATTTACTTTGGTATGGCACAGCAAATGAAGCAAATTAAATCGAACGTCGATGCTTATGATGTCGGTGTCGCTGTAACAGGGATGAACGGTCGGAGCTTTTACTCCGACTCGTCCTATTGGCCTGTAACTGCGGAACAGCTTAAGAGCAGTGCCATTACAGCCCGAAGCGTGGCACGACCAGCACAGCTTATGTATCAAATGGATACGGAGTTGTTTCATCAACAAATGAATAGCACTGCACAGAAGCCAACTCCCTATATTATTGCCTCCAAAGTATTTATGGAGCGAACGAGCGGCACCATGTACGGTATGATCTACATCGCTATCCGAGAGCCGGAATTTCGGCGTTTTTATAACAATTTCACGAGTAATGGTAATGATGTGCTGATTTTGGACAAATCAGGACTGATTGTATCAAGCAACCGCCAGGACCTGATCGGACAACGCTCCAGTGAACTGCTGGGCTATGCCACCAAAATCAATGAACAGGGACTGAACTATATTAATGCCGATGTGATGAATAAGGAGAGTATCGTTCTTTCCAACTATATTCCTTCATTTGATTTTTATCTGGTGAACATGATCGATAGACAAACGGCGGTTGGGCAAATTATTGACGTTAAATCTGTTGTATGGATCTGTATCGCCATCGTACTGATTGCTTTGGTGATTGTTTTCCTCATTTCCCGTCGCCTGATCCGTTCACTGACTCGGCTGGTCAAGCAAATGTCGACGATACGCGAGAAAAATTTTGATAATTATATCCCGGTCACAGGCAGCTACGAGGTCAGACAATTAAGTCATGCTTACAACTACATGCTCGATGAACTAAATGATTATATTCATAAGCTTTTAGAAACGCAAAAAGGCCAACGAAATGCAGAGCTTGCTGCACTACAACGGCAGATCAATCCACATTTTCTGTACAATACATTGGCTTCCATCAAAATGCTAGTGCTCAAAGGAAACAAGGAAACCGCCGCCGAGACGATTAATGCGCTCATTTCCCTGCTGCAAAATACAATCAGCAATGTGAGCGAAACGATCACCATCGAGCAGGAAATGGCCAACATGCAAAATTATGTATTTATTAATCATGTACGTTACGGGCAGCGGGTACAAGTGAATTATTTTGTATCCCCCGATTGTCTGGAGTACCATGTGCCCAAGCTCATCATTCAGCCTTTTATCGAAAACTCCTTTTTCCATGCCTTTAATGAGAAAAATGCAGGGCACATCTATATATTGGTGTCCAAAACAGAGGATACATTGATCTGTGAGGTGGTCGACGATGGAGACGGTATGGATTTGGATGGGCATACAGCGCAGGACGGACTGCCGAATCCTAAGAGCAAACGCCAACTATTTACGGGCATCGGCATCCAGAATGTTCACAATCGCATTACCCTTCTGTATGGAGAAGATTATGGAGTGACCATCTCCAGCAAGAAGGGCGAAGGCACCAAAGTTAGAATGACCCTACCACTGATCATAAAACCCGCCCCTCCTACCTCATAAAAAATATAGGCTGAACTAAACAAGAAGGTGAAACAAGAACGGAGCGGGCGGAATGACGCTTCGTGAAGAACTTTAGTTCAGTCTATAAAAAGTACCTAAAACTAAAGAAAGTACAAATGTAAGCGGTGCCTTTTTAGATAAATCATAATAATAAGACCAATCTGTATAAAGATATTCCTAACTGCCAGCAAAGCAAGGATGATAAACTAAATTCATAAACAAGGTAACCGCTTTCAAAAAAAGTTTTACATGATTAGCAACATATAAAAAAAGAGTAGGGGTTGAACAAAATGAAAAAAATGTCTTTCCTTCTGCTGATCGCAAGCTTGATCTTGCTATCCGCGTGCTCCAGCAATTCCGAGAAAGCAGCTACGACCACAGATTCAGGCAAGAAAGAAATCACAGTTTGGGCTTGGGACCCGAACTTTAATATCGCAGCCCTGAAGCTGGCAAAAGATCGCTATGTTGCCAAACATCCAGATGTAACCGTAAACATTGTTGAATATGCT
The DNA here is from genome assembly GCF_052921365.1 of Paenibacillus sp. T2-29. NCBI lineage: Bacteria > Bacillati > Bacillota > Bacilli > Caryophanales > Paenibacillaceae > Paenibacillus > Paenibacillus sp. T2-29. The sequence goes on from NZ_JBREVE010000008.1 coordinate 120,828, forward strand.
CAAAACGATATCGTACAAAAAATGAATGCCGGCCTCAACTCCGGTTCTACTAAAGGATTGCCGAACGTGGTTCTAATTGAGGATTACCGGGCACAGAACTTCCTGCAAGCCTATCCCGATTCTTTCCATGATATGACTAATTCGATCAAAGCATCCGACTTCGCGGATTATAAAATCGGGCCGACCAGCTACAACGGCAAGCAGTATGGAGTTCCTTTCGACTCCGGCGTTATGGGATTGTATGTAAGAACGGATTATCTGGAACAAGCTGGCTACAAAGTAGCGGACTTGACCAATATTGATTGGGACAAATTTATTGAAATCGGTAAAGCTGTAAAACAAAAAACAGGCAAAGATATGCTGACTCAAGATCCGAATGACCTGGGTCTGATCCGTGGCATGATCCAAACTGCAGGTTCTTGGTACCTGAAAGAAGACGGTAAAACACCAAACCTGGCTGGTAACCCAGCTCTGAAGGAAGCACTCTTGACGTACAAATCCTTGTTCGACGCTAACATTGTTAAAATGAATGCCGACTGGAGTCAATTCTTGGCCGCGTTCAACAGCGGTGCAGTTGCTTCCGTACCAACAGGTAACTGGATTACGCCTTCGATTAAAGCTGAAGCTTCGCAATCCGGTAAATGGGCTGTAGTTCCTTTCCCTAAGCTGAAAAATATACCTGAATCCGTGAATGCTTCCAGCCTCGGCGGCAGCTCCTGGTATGTCCTCAACTCGGACGGTCAAGATACCGCTGCTGATTTCCTGAAAGAAACATTCGGTTCAGATCCAGAGCTGTATCAAGATATGCTGAGCAAAATCGGAATTGTCGGTTCATTGAACGCTGCTTCCAGCGGTAAAGCTTATGACGTGGAAGATGCTTACTTCGGTGGCGACAAAGTATACAAGAAGTTTGCTGATTGGACTAAGCAAGTTCCAAAAGTCAATTATGGCCTGCACACTTATGCCATTGAAGACATCATGACCGTTGAAATTCAAAACTACCTGAACGGGAAAGATGTAGACACAGTTCTGAAGGACGCTCAAGGACAAGCGGAAGCACAGCTTAAATAAGACAGTCCATCTAGCCAAGGCTAAACAATAAAACGATAAGCACTTAAAACCTTGGGCTTGCGAGTTCAAGGTTTTATTGCTGCATAGGGAGTTGACATGGTATGAAGACAGCCGCGCCCAAAATGACTACAACACGTCTCAAAGCAGGTATGACAGGATGGTTGTTCATATCCATCGCAGTGATCATGATTGCCGCCTTTTATTTTTATCCGATGATTCAGGCGCTGATCTTATCCTTTAAAACGGGTACAGGGTCTAATCTGAGTTTTAACGGCATTGATAACTATAAGCGCCTGTTCACCGACAAAATGTTCATCACCGCCGTAAAGAATACGTTTGTCTACTTAATTTTCCAGGTACCTTTAATGGTCATTCTGGCTCTGTTCATTTCCGTATTGTTGAACGATAAAAACCTGAAATTCAAGGGCTTTTTCCGCACCGCCATCTTCTTGCCGTGTATCACATCTCTTGTAGCCTATTCGGTTGTTTTCAAGTATCTGTTCTCATCTGACGGTTTGGTAAACTCCTTGTTGCTGAATCTGCATGTGATTGGTACGCCAATCCAATGGATTACAGATCCTTTCTGGGCCAAAGTAACAATTATTATCGCGATCACATGGCGCTGGACCGGGTACAACATGATCTTTTATCTGTCGGGTCTTCAGAACATTGACAGCTCTATCTACGAAGCAGCCCGCATTGACGGAGCTTCCCCGATTCGGCAGTTTTTCAGCATTACCGTTCCACTGCTTAAGCCGATTATCCTGTTCACCTCGATTACATCGACGATTGGTACACTCCAGCTCTTCGATGAAATTATGAATATTACGAAGGGTGGGCCCGGTAACGCGACATCTTCTATTTCGCAATATATCTATAATCTGTCCTTCAAGTATTCATCCGACTTTGGTTATGCGGCGACCGTATCTTATTCCATCGTCATTATGATCATTATCTTGTCGATTATCCAGTTTAAAGTGGCAGGTGAGAAAAAATGATGAAAACAAAAAGAGCATTTACGTACGCCTTTCTGATTCTTGTATCATTCATTTCGATTTTCCCGTTCCTGTGGATGCTATCCAGCTCCACAAACCTGTCAGTCGATGTGACCAAAGGCAAACTTCTGCCTGGCTCCCATCTGATGGATAACATGCACAATCTGCTGGAACAAGTAGACATCGTTACTGCACTCAGTAATTCTGCAAAGGTTTCCATCTCAACGACGCTGCTAGCTATGCTCATTGCATCACTGGCTGGCTATGGCTTTGAAATTTACAGAAGCAAAGCGAAAGACGTTGTCTTCAATATCCTGCTGATGTCGATGATGATTCCGTTTGCGGCAATCATGATCCCGCTTTACCGGATGTTCGGCAGCATTTCTAATGTCATACCATGGATCGGCATTGATACGCTCTCTTCTGTCGTTATTCCGACTGTAACTACGGCGTTCCTGATCTTCTTTTTCCGTCAAAGCACCAAGATGTTTCCCAAGGATCTGCTGGAAGCTGGCCGGATGGATGGATTATCCGAGCTGGGTCTGTTCTTCCGGGTGTATATGCCTACGATGAAAACAACCTATGCCGCTGCCGCAATCATCACGTTCATGTCCAGCTGGAACAACTACCTCTGGCCTCTGATTGTACTGCAAACGCCAGAAAATCAAACCATCCCGCTGTTGATCTCGAACCTCGGCTCCAGCTATGCACCGGACTACGGCGTTATCATGATCGCCATTGTCCTGTCCACACTGCCGACTGCACTGGTATTCTTCCTGATGCAGAAGCACTTTGTCGCAGGTATGGTCGGCTCGGTAAAATAATAGATTTGTGTGTACGGTCTTCATTCAATTTAAAAATAAGGAGTGTTCGCCTTGACCATTCATACCCCTAGTCTGGACTGGCTCACCGATGTGACCAAGTTCGCGGTAAATCGCTTGCCTGCCTATTCCGACCATAAGTATTACGCCACGCTTCAGGAAGCAGAGCACCAGGCCGATATGGCCTGGCGTCACAGCCTGAATGGGAGCTGGAAGTTCAACTATGCGACGAATCCGGCCACTCGCCCAGTAGAATTCTATGCCCCTGACTTTGAGTATGGCGGCTGGAGCGATATTCAGGTACCAGGTCATATTCAGACACAAGGCTTCGGCCAAATGCAGTACGCCAATACGATGTACCCGTGGGACGGACATTCAGACGTTCGTCCACCCCATATTCCAGAAGACCACAATCCGGTCGGTAGCTATATCAAAAGATTTGTTTTGCCCGAAAATATGGCTTCCGACGCGCAACCTGTGTTCATCTCTTTTCAAGGTGTCGAGTCGGCCTTCTATGTATGGCTGAACGGACAATTTGTCGGTTACAGCGAGGACAGTTTTACACCGTCTGACTTTGAGCTAACACCCTACCTGCAAACTGGTGAAAACAAGCTGGCGGTAGAGGTATATCAAAGAAGTACAGGAGCTTGGCTGGAGGATCAGGATTTTTGGCGTTTTTCCGGCATTTTCAGAGACGTATATCTGTACACGATCCCTACTGTTCACGTACGCGACCTGCATGCCAAGGCGGATCTGGATGCTACCTACACGCAGGGCCTGCTAGAATTGAAACTGACTTTGGAACAACCGGCAACGGCCCATACAACTGTCGATGTGAAGGATGCCGCCGGTCATATCGTAGCTTGTTTAAAAGCTGACTTTACAGACGGCATCGCCTCGCTGTCGGCAACCTTGGAGCAAGTAGAGCGCTGGAGCGCGGAGAAACCTTATTTGTACACGTTGTTCATTCAAATTTATGATGCTGATGGATCACTTGTCGAGGTGATCCCACAAAAGGTCGGCTTCCGCAAATTCGAGATGGTCAACAAGGTCATGCATCTGAACGGCAAGCGCATCGTCTTTAAAGGTGTGAACCGTCATGAATTTAACGCTCGTACCGGACGTGCGATTTCACGTGAAGATATGCTGTGGGATATTCGGACACTCAAGCAGAACAATATGAACGCTGTCCGTACCTCTCATTACCCGAATCAGACACTGTGGTATGAGCTCTGCGATGAATACGGGATATACGTGATTGACGAAATGAACTTGGAAACACACGGTTCCTGGCAAAAACTCGGCGCAGTCGAGCCTTCGTGGAATATTCCGGCCAATCTGCCGGAGTGGCAGGATATCGTTATGGATCGCGCCATTTCCATGCTGGAACGGGACAAAAACCATGCATCCATTCTGATCTGGTCTTGCGGAAATGAGTCGTATGCAGGTGAAGTGCTGCGCAATGTCGCTAACTATTTCCGGTCCACCGATCCGAGCCGTCTGGTACACTACGAAGGCGTGTTTCACAATCGTACGTACGATGATACCAGCGATATGGAGAGCCGGATGTACGCCAAGCCCGCAGATATCGAGCAATACTTAAACGACAATCCACAAAAGCCGTATATCAGTTGCGAATACATGCATGCAATGGGCAATTCCGTAGGCGGCATGCACAAGTATACCGAGCTGGAGAACAAATACGAGCTGTATCAAGGTGGGTTCATTTGGGATTACATTGATCAGGCGGTCATGAAAAAAGATCGCTACGGACGCGAGTACCTGGCGATCGGCGGCGACTTTGACGACCGTCCAACAGACTATGGTTTCTGTACAGACGGAATTGTCTATGCAGACCGGAAAGTTTCACCGAAGATGCAGGAGGTCAAATTCCTGTACCAAAATCTGAAGCTCATCCCGGATACCAAAGGTGTGACCATTCGCAACGAAAACCTGTTCGAGGGTACAGGAGACTATGAACTGGTATACAGCCTGCTGCATGAAGGTCAAGAGATCGCGCGAAATGTGAGTCATGTGGATGTGGCGGCTCAGACCGAAGCCTATATTCCATTGACGTTCCCAAGCACAGACGAGAAGCCTGGGGAATATGTCATTCACACGGCGCTTGTATTGAAGGAAGCGACGCTCTGGGCTAAGGCTGGGCATGAAGTGGCCTTTGGACAACATATTTTCATTGTGGAATATCCAAATCCGCTGAAAGCTCCAATAGCTGGAGCCCTACGAGTGGTGCATGGTGATGTAAATATTGGCGTTCACGGTACGGATTTCACCATCATGTTCTCCAAAGGAGCAGGCGGCCTGACTTCACTTCGCTACGCTGGACGTGAGATGATCGCTACGCCTCCTGCCCCGCTGTTCTGGCGAGCGACCACAGACAATGATCGGGGAACGGCACTGGGTTTTGAAGCTGGTGGTTGGTTCGCCGCAAGCCTGACACGTAAATGTGTGGATATCGAGGTTACGGAAGAGCAGACAGACCGTGTGACCATTACGTTCCGCTACACCCTAAGCATTCATGCTGACGTACAGGTAGCGGTAACCTACACCGTCCTGGCGGATGGCAGTTTGAACGTAAAATCCACCTATGAAGGTGTATCAGGGCTGCCTAACCTGCCGGTCTTTGCCCTTTCGTTCAAGGTTCCAGCGGACTATCGCCATCTGGACTGGTATGCGATGGGACCGGAGGAGAATTACATTGACCGAGCCCTTGGTGCTAGACTCGGCGTATTCCGCAACGAAGCTGCGGATAATGTGTCCGGGTATGTCGTGCCACAGGAATCCGGCAACCGTACAGGCGTGCGCCGGGTCGATATTACCGACGATTCCCAGCGAGGCATTCGCATTACAGCACCTGCCACCGCACCAGTGGAATGCAATATTTCGCCGTATACAGCGTTTGAGTTGGAAAGTGCAGGCCATCTGTATGAACTGCCCAATGTGTATTACACCGTTGTCACCGTAGCTGGCAAGCAAATGGGCGTAGGCGGTGACGACAGCTGGGGTGCTCCGGTACATGAGGAATATCAAATTCCGGCTGATCAAAAGCTGGAATTCGAGTTTACCGTGCAGCGGATATAAATAAACTCTCCGTATAGACAAGTATATGTATAAAAGCCCCTCCGGCTTCCCTGATGGAAAGCCGGAGGGGCTTTTATATTTACGTACCAAATAGTTGTACTTATCCTAATCGTATGGACTACTCTTCCTAAATTGACCTTATCTGTAGAATAGGCGGTGAACGCCCTATCTATTTCAAAACAACTTCAATATTACGTCCAGGATCGCTGTACTTGTAGAGGCCAGGATTTAGTTCCAATTTTCCGTCTAATTCAATATCTTTATAACGGTCAACATTAACTCCTGTGGATACCATACCCTTCGCAATGATCTCAGGTACTACTTCTTTGCCGTTAATTCGCATCGTTGTTTGGTTGACACCTTTGAAGCCAGGGGAACCGGATTTCGATTCGACAATCAAATCTTTTCCCTCTGTATAGTATGTGAAATCAATTTGATAACCGTCTACATTAAGCTCAGCGAACTGTTTTTCTTCTTTGGGTTTATGAAGAGAAATCCAATTCTTGGAAGTATCGCGTTTCTGGATGACAGCATCTTTCAATATAAGTTTCATTGGAACATCAGACCAGTCCTTATACCACTCTGAGGATTCAAATTGATATAAGTGTTGATAATTTTCAGGACCAGCCCCTTTAAGATTCCATCCTCCGTTAATTTTTTTATCACCTATAACCAACTGAGCCGTTTTATAATGGACATTTCCTTTTTTAAGTGAATCACGCTCTGTTACTAGAATTTCAATATCCAAGGGGGTAATAATCAGTTGGTCTAAGGTAGCGCCTGTATTTTCTTGGAATTCAGCGCTGCTATGCAGCTTCTTAGAATAAATCGCTTCACTTGCTTTTTTTCCATCCGCTTCAAATTCAAACTTCCAAGTACCTTCAATTCGTTTTGCTTCCTCAATGTAACAGAAATGAAGGTTTGCCTTTCTCCAATCTTGTGCAGTCATGTTGAATACCTGCTCAATATGCAACTCTGGGCTGTCACTAGGTAGAATGGTTGGGATGGCGTCTATTTCTTTGTCTCCGACTTTCATTACCAAATGCGGGTTCCCACGTCCTAAATCGGATGGAGCTGCAGCAACTCTAAAGCGGACAACAGTCTTGTTATTGGTTTGTCGAACGGATTCTATATATATGTTAGGATACTGCTTGGTCCCCGTAACGAGGGTATCCCCAGCTTGATGATTCGTCTTTAAAGGGATATCCTGATTACGATAAAAAATTAGATTCTGTGCCTCAAGTGTATAATTTTTTTTACGATCCTTTAATGTATCAACAGTTTCATAAATGCCTAGGAGTTTCTGGCTTTTAGGATCGTAATTCAAATATCCGTGTGCTCGTTCCTTGTTATTAGAATTGCTAGTTACCATAGTTTTCTCTATAGCAAACCCAATATAACTGCTTGGGTCGGTTCCCGGATCCAGAGAGATGAGCATTTTCATTTTTTCGCCATCTGTTACAACACCATTCAAATTCATCGTAATGCCTGCATCGGTTACTTTTAGATCATACCGCTGACCAATACCATTATTTATCGCATTGGTTACACTACGTCCGCCTATTCTATCCCAATTGATAGTCACACTAGCGAATACAGGGATGGCAATGAGCAGAAAACATGAGAATACAATACTCGCAGGAACAATTTTTGTTCTATGCATAGGTGCTTCCTGTGACTGTTGCAGAGTTGCTTTTCGTTTGGTTGCTTCCTGTTCTATATTTACCCACATTGCATCATATTCGGGTTGAGGAATGTGCTGTTCTTTCTCAAAATACCGACTCACTGCTATTCATCTCCTTTACTTGGGATACCACCATTTTTTTTAGCAGTTTAAGCCCTCGATTTAATCTGGATTTAGCTGTTCCTTCGGGTATATTTATAACTCTAGAGATCTCCGGCACAGTCAATTCGTTTACATAACGAAGGACCACGACCATTCGAATTTTATCTGGAAGCTTGTTATATAGCTGGTGTAGCTCTGTCTTAGTTTCTCGATGATATAAGCTCTCTTCCACCGGATTAAATGAATGAGGACGTGACAATAAAAAAGTTCGTATTTCCTTCATCAGCCCAGTTTTTCGCCTTCTAAGCACATTGCTGCACTCATTGGAAGCAATTCGTAAAATCCATGATTTGAGATCTTGTACTTTGGACCTGTCGGCCAAGATTGCTTTGACAAATACCTCCTGGCAAACATCTTCTGCATCTGCTTGATTTTGCATCAGATAATAACAAAAATAATATATCTGTTCCTTATATAGTTCAAACAGCTCTCGATCAGTCATATACGTGCACCTCCCTTGTTGTGGTCTCATCTATTAAGACTATTAACGGAGTACAATCGTTCATTTACATCGAAAAAAGGCAGTCCTATATAGGACCACCTATTATTGATCGTTCAATTCCCAACGCTCGGATACTGTGCCACATGCTCAATTCACTTCTTTTATCAATCAAAAAAACCACCCTGCTCTAACCCCTGTCATTAGCCTCCAAAATAAACATGAGTCCTGGCGACCCGGCTAGCTTGTAGCCAGATTAACATATGTTCGCGAGAAATCAAGGTTCTTCAAGTCCCTTTGATCTATAAAAAACTCCAAATACCCTGCGTCCCACCAGCACATACCAACCTCATTCAAGGATGATACAGAGAGCAAAACATGCCAATTTTCCGAAGCTTGATCGTGCTTTTCCCGATTCGCCTGGTATTCTTGCAGCTGAGGCAGCACTTCGGATCGTAAATGCTCCGCATACTCCGTACTTCCCCTATGCATAGCTTGCTCGGCTTCCTGATGGATCTGACCCTCACTCTTATGCCAATTAAACAGAAGACCCTTTAGCCCGTTACGGCACAGATAAGCATCCCGACGAGTGTTCCCGGCAAAAGACTGATGCTGTCCCCACACCGTGTCGCTATGTTCATATAAAAGCTCATAAAGCTCTTCGTACTGATCTAATAGAATATCTCCTAGCTCACCCTCCGATGGTAGCGTCAGGATCGGATGAAAAGAAATTGCATACGCAGTGAAATCCCGTTGCTCCACCGACACCTCTACGCGCCCAGCGGGCGGTAATGTTTTCTGCAAAGCACTGCTGTCGCCGTTATAGTAAAAGATTTTATGCTCAATATCGTAAGCTGGCTCATCCAGCCCAAGAAAAAAGTATAGTATGCCCTGATGAGGCAATCCCTCAAATGGTGAAAAAGGCAACTCGCTTAAATTGATCTGAGCAATAAACGTATAATATTCTCCGTCTGAATTACACGGCCACTCTATTGTGGGCGGCAGATCTGGATAGCCGGCGATCCGACTATTCCCAACGTTTTCATAGTTTTCCTCATGCTCTAGCTGAAATTGTATAGTAGCTTCGGCTGCCTGATAGATCTCTTCTTTTAACTCATCATCAAGTGAATGCTCTTCGAGTATTCGAGTCAGTTCTTCCTTTAATGGTGATTGCAGCATCTCACTCGCCCCTTTTGACAAAGTATTATGTATTGATTGCTCTCATTCAATCTCTCTTAAATCAGATTATCAAATTATGGTCTGATAAGCTATGCTGCTGTGAAGCGGAAATAGACTAGACATTGTTCATAAATGTTTTGTGATAGGCATTCCGATACTGTGAAGGAGTCATATGTACTCTCTTTTTAAACAACCGCATAAAATACTTCTCATCCGTGTATCCTGCTTCTTCCGCTACCTGCTTAATGCTCATATCTGTACGGGAAATCAATTCCTTAGCTTTGTTGATTCGAATACTGTGAATGAACTCCAATGGACGCATGCCCGTATTCTGCATGAACAAACGGGATATATAATCCTTGTTGTAATTGAACTTCTGAGCCAAATCGGTCACGGTCAGCGGTTCTCCAGCATGAATTCGAGTCCACTCAATAATCTTGTTCATGCTCACATTCCCCTGTGAATGGACAGGATTGGAGATCAAGCGACTGAGGGCCAGTTCAGATATCTCGATCAGCAGTGAGGTGAACAAATAATTTGCACTGTGATACGTAAGATAGTGTGAGTTGGCGACATGCAAGATTTGATTGACAATAATATGAATCCGATCACCGTTATCTGCCTGTACACTTTGCGGTAAATAGATATCGCGTATCACGCCATGACGCTGTACAAGCCCGTCCATTGCACTTGTTTCCTGCTTCATTTCCTCACTAGATAATACATTCGGGGTCGCAGGTACATCGAAATGAAACCAATAAAATTTAACCCCAGGCAACGATTCCCGGTATCCTCGATGCGTACGACCGCGGTACAGCAATAGAATATCTCCTTCCCCTACTTCAAAATCCTCCTCTTCCTCCCGTATATATACCGTCTCTTGGACACCAAGGATCAGCTCAAAGTTCTCAATGGAACGGCTCATATGCTTCCATGGCACCTCGGAAACGAACTCGCCTGCCGAGATCAGTTGGATCGGAGTATCTACATTCACTTTCAGATAGGTCATGTTATCGCCTCTTTAGATTCATGTTCGGATTTGTCCACCTATTGTATGGTTAAGCTACTGACATACCGCGACTCCAATGCTAATGTAGTGGAGAAATATACACTTTCATCTTAGCTAAGGAGCGATGATTTTGAAAGCACAAGCTTTTGACTTGCATAAAGTAAGCATTGATTCCGGCCCACTTTACCACGCCATGGAGCTGAATACGACCTATCTGCTGAGTTTGGAACCTGACCGTTTATTGTCACGTTTTCGTGAATATGCGGGATTGGAGCCCAAAGCGGCTCATTATGAGGGCTGGGAGGCACGCGGCATCAGTGGACATACACTTGGTCACTACCTGTCTGGCTGTGCACTAATGTTTGCCTCCACAGGCGACAAAAGACTACTGGAACGAGTAAACTATGTGATCGACGAGTTGGAAATATGCCAAAACAGTCATGGAAACGGATACATTTCCGGCATCCCGCGTGGGAAAGAGATTTTTGAAGAAGTCAAAGCCGGAGATATTCGTTCCCAGGGCTTTGATCTTAACGGAGGCTGGGTTCCGCTATATACGATGCACAAGCTCTTCGCAGGCTTGCGTGATGCCCACCTGCTCGCTCATCATCCCAAGGCTTTAGCGATGGAAATCCAACTCGGCGACTGGCTGGAGGATGTATTCCAAGGACTGAGCGATGAGCAGGTGCAACAGGTACTCCATTGCGAATTTGGCGGTATGAACGAGGTGCTGACCGATCTGGCGGAACATTCCGGAGAAAAACGCTTTTTGAACCTGGCGGAACGCTTTTATCATGGAGAGGTGCTGAATGATCTGGCAGACAGTCGCGATACGCTGGCAGGACGACATGCTAATACGCAAATTCCTAAGATCATTGGTGCAGCACGGCAGTTCGAAGTGACAGACAAACCTCTATATGCGGACCTTTCCCGCTTTTTCTGGGATCGGGTGGTTCACAAGCATTCCTACGTAATCGGCGGCAATAGCTATAATGAACATTTTGGTGAACCCGGCAAGCTGAATGATCGTTTGGGCGAAGGCACCTGTGAAACCTGCAACACCTACAATATGCTGAAATTAACAAGACATATGTTCGAATGGGACGCGTACGCAGCCTATGCCGACTACTATGAACGAGCAATGTTCAATCATATTCTGGCTTCACAGCAGCCTGTAGATGGACGTGTATGCTATTTTGTATCGCTGGAAATGGGAGGACACAAGTCCTTCAATTCTCAATATGAGGATTTTACATGCTGTGTCGGGTCCGGTATGGAGAGTCACTCTATGTACGGCACGGCGATTTATTTTCACACGGCAAACACAATCTATGTCAACCAATATGTCCCTTCTACCGTGACGTGGGATGAGATGGACATACAGCTCAAACAAGAAACCCTCTTTCCGCAAAATGGGCGGGGAACGCTTCATGTCATAAGCAAGGAGCCCAAGTTCTTCACGATCAAACTAAGATGCCCGCACTGGGCGGAGCAGGGGATGAAGATTATAATCAACGGAGAAGAGTATGCCGCTGAGGCTTGTCCTACCAGCTATATTGTAATTGAACGGGAATGGAAAGATGGAGATACGGTCGAATACGATATTCCTATGACAGTAAGAGTTGAGGAAATGCCGGATAATCCGCGTCGGATTTCATTCATGTACGGCCCACTTGTGCTGGCTGGAGATCTGGGTCCTGTTGTACAGGAGTCCAACGAGGAACGTCTGCTGGCATCTGTTCTGATTGGATCGGCCGATTCCCTGACAACCAAGCTGATTGCTGATGAGAAGGAGCCGAACACATTCCATCTAGACGACCTGGGCTATATCGGAGACTTGCAGCTTCGTCCGTTTTATCAGATCTATGATCGTTCTTATACCGTCTACTGGGATCTCTTTTCCAAGGAGGAATGGGTATCAACAGAGGCAGAATACCGTACCGCGTTAGCGTACCAGCTAGAGCTGGAACGACTTACAGTGGATGTTGTGCAGCCTGCCGAAATGCAGCCTGAACGGGATCATGCCTTCACTGGAGAACACGTTGGCCTGGGGTCCATTTATAATCGCAAATATCGCGACACATGGTCTGGGGGCTGGTTCTCTTTTGTCATGAAGGTGCTCCCTGATAAGCCTGTCCAATTAGCAGTGACCTATCTGAAGGACTCCGACCGCTCTCATCGTGACTTTGACATCACTGCAGATGGTCAGAACTTAGGAGAAGGCAAGATGGAATCCGAGGAAATGAATAAATTCGAGACGTTTATCTATGAGCTGCCTCTGTCTGTGACGAATGAAAAGAATGAAGTTACGATTCGATTCACAGCCCAGCCACAAGGCAAGGTGGCGAGGGTGGCTGGATTGCGAGTGATCAAGAGTCATCTATAGCACCATTCCGTAGCACTATCCCGCCTATATAACAACAAGCAGACGCTTCTATAAGCTGTCTGCTTGTTCTGCTTACCGTCTTATAATTTGAATCATCGTTATTGCTCCATGTTCACTTTACATCATGTTCATTTCACGGAAACTGTCTCTAATCTTGCGCAGCTCTTGCTGTGCCCTGCTGTATCGCGAGGCGTAGGTCCAGGCAAGCACCTGATGATAATGCGAAGGTGTTTCAATTGTGGTCACGTTATACATGGCCAGATTCCCGTCTATTTCTCCTTTTAGGGTAAACTCAATGGCAGGATATCCGTTCACCACCATATCTGAAGCGGTCCCCAATTCAGGGTCCGTAATTCCTGACACCAAATGATCCTCAATGATTCCTTTATATTCTTGAAGGGTCATACTGCTGTCAAAGTCGCTTTTCGGTTCAGACAATACAATCAAATATCTATCGGTAAATTCATTTTTAATGGAAATATCCGCTTCCTCATTAATCCTATTGTCTCGTGACCAATTCCACGGAGCCGTAACTGCAAACTGATTATCCTTACTGGTAAATACCTCAGGCTTCACGATTTGAGTAATGAGCGTAGAAATTAAGGATACAGCAAAGACAATCGTAGTGATCGTCATCAGGATGATTGCTCCTGCAATAATCCCGGTTTTCTTTTTGCTCACCTTCCCCAAATCCCGTGTCCTAACTACATATGTATTGGCGGCCATATCTCCAATTCGTTGTTTCCGAGGTGTCACCAGCACACATATACCGGCGGGCAGCCCCCAGAAAAGCAGCGGGTTCGTATCCACCAGATGTATGAGCGTACGGATCAACGATTTAATCATGCCTGGCGGCATTCCTTCTCCATTCACGACCTGAATGCGAAGTACAAACTTGCCCAGCGTATAGCCTGTAAGTCCTTCCAGCAACAGATAATAGCAGAAAGAGCCAATCAAGAAGAGTATCACTACCATACCCATATTTGGGATTTCCGCTTCAGCTACTTTTTTCGCTATAAAATAGACAAGCCCACCATACCCAAAGACGATAAGAATGAAGTCAATCATCCAGGCGGCCCATCTCCTGAAAAAGATAGAGGCTCCGTATGTTTCTGATAATACCGCCATCCTATCTGGTTCTCGTCGTTGATAACCGCCATTCCTCACAAATTCTCCCGGAGCTACTGTAGATGGATTTTTCGATAAATTATGTTCTTCCAAATGATACACCCCTGATGTCAATTTAATCCCAGTTAAGTATAGCATTCTTTTTCATCCAGTGGAGCAATCCTGACAGCGCACTGGAGTAAACCGAACCCGCCGATGAACAAACCACACCTCTAATTTACGATATGTTTCGGGTAAACGATGCGAAGCAATACTTCCCTCCTTCTTCGCCTTTACAATTGACGAGTGTGGAAGCATGGACACCCCTAGACCAGAGGCTACACCACCTAAAATGACTTCCAATGTTCCGAATTCCATAATCTGATACGCATCCACACCTGCATCGCTCAGAAAACTTTCCGCTCTTGCCCGATGTGTGCAGCCTACATCGAAGAACAGCATAGGCTTGGCAAGCAACTTGCTCATATCACTTTCTCCCGGTTCCGAAATAAGCACCAACTCCTCTTCAAACGCCGCAACATGCTCTATATTCGGATCATCGACAGGGCCATAGACGAATGCCCCATCTAATTCGTAATTTAATACCTTTTGTACAAGGGCATGCGTCCCCCCGGTCATCAGCGATAGCTGCACATTAGGGTATTCAGCGTAATATCCCGTCAATAAAGTCGTTAGATGCGTAACCGCAGTCGTCTCAATCGAGCCCAATCGCAGTAGTCCCGCAGGCTGGTCCGAATATTGAGTAGACTTCTCTGCCTCGTCGAGCAAAGTCAATATGGATTCCGCATACTCCAGCAGATTCTCTCCTGCCGACGTTAGTGTCATTCCGCGATTAGATCTGCGAAATAGCGGTACGTTCAATTGTGCCTCAAGCTGCTGAATCCGTGAGGTCACATTGGACTGTACATAGTTCAACACTTGCGCAGCCCTTGTGATACTACCCTCGCGAGCAACCGCCCGAAAAATTTTCAAATCACTGCTTTCCATATATACATCACCTGCTTGGTATGATCATTTATGATACTGACGTTCGATTTTGTTCATTTTACCGGATGCTTGCCGCTCTGTACAATTCAAAGTACATGCAAATGCATCTAAAATCGACCACAGGAGGTATTAAAATGAAAGCTGTAATACATACCGACAAACACGGCCTTGAGGGCCTGATGTATAAGGACGTTACGGACAGACAGCCGGGGCACAGCGAAGTGAAGGTCAGACTCAAAGCCGCAGGCTTGAACCATCGGGATCTGTTCCTCATGGCCGATCGAACCGCCAACGATGGTCCACTCATTCTCGGATCGGATGGAGCAGGCGTGATCGAGGCTGTGGGCGCTGGCGTCCCAACCTCACGGTAGGCACTGACGTAATCATCAATCCATGTATCGGATGGGAGAAGACGCACCACGTTCCCTTGATTCCTGCCATTCTGGGCGTTCCTTCAGACGGGACATTGGCCGAATCGGTTATCATTCCCGTTCAAAATGCCGTCAGCAAGCCAGCTTACCTGTCCTGGGAAGAAGCAGGGGTACTGCCTTTGTCTGCCTTGACCGCTTACCGCGCTCTCTTCACTAGAGGCCAATTACAGCAGGGTGACCATGTCCTCATTCCCGGTATTGGCGGCGGTGTAGCCACGTATGCCATGCTAATGGCTTTAGCGGCGGGCGCACGGGTCAGCGTCACATCACGTAGCGAAACAAAAAAACAAGCTGCCCTCGCCCATGGCGCTCATCATGCATTCGACAGTGATAGCGATTGGAAAGAAAGCATGAACGGAGACACCGTGGATCTGATCCTTGACAGCATCGGACCCCCTACGTTCGACAAATATCTAGATGTCATCAAACCGGATGGCCGGATCATTACATTTGGCGCAAGCTCAGGAGATCACATAGAGATTCCGTTGCGTTCTATATTTTTTCCGCAAATCAGCATCATCGGTACCTCTATGGGGAGCAGCGAGGAATTCGCAGATATGCTCCAATTCATGGAGCGCCATTCCCTTCATCCCATTATAGATAGCGTCTTCCCTCTACAAGATACAGCGCAAGCCTTTTACCGTATGCAGCAGGGAGTGCAGTTAGGCAATATAGGGATCAGAATAGAATAAGGCGTACGTAACTTTAAACGTCTATAAAAAAATCCACTACTATAAAGTGCCTCATCCCGAGGTCAATTTTATAGTAGTGGACCTATTCAGTCGATCAAACGATGCTGGACCCATTTGTTGCCACGGAAGCGCCAGAGGAAAACGATCCCCCGCACACCCCATTCAATATCCATGGCCAGCCAGACACCAACAATCCCCAAGTTGAACACAATGCCCAAAACATACCCGAGCACTACCCGACACAACCACATGGACAGCATCGAGGTGAGGGACGTAAATTTGGAATCACCTGCTGCCCTAAGCGCAGAGGGTGTAATAAAGGCGATGGACCAGAGTGGAATCTGGGCCAGCGTATTAATCAGCATGACCATAAAAATGTCATCTACAATTTCAGCAGGTGGATGAAACAACCCCACCATCGGCTTAAACAAAGGCATTAGGATTAGCCCCATTACAATAAACGAACCGGACGACAGCCAAATAAACGATTTGGTAAACTTGCGGGCATCGTGTACATTTCGCCGTCCCATGCATTGACCCACCACGGTCACAATCGTAAGAGCCAAAGCATTCGCAGGAATTTGGAACACGTTAGCTAGGGATGAGCAAATGGCATTCGTCGCCAATGCATTGGTCCCCAGGTTCACAATGAAGATTTGCGTTAAAATTTTACCTCCATTAAAAAACATCTGTTCCGCTGCAAAAGGAAGACCAATAAACAGGATCTTTTTAAGCATGGCTAGATTAAAATAAAGCATATCTCTAAGCTGAACACGCAAGTCGTCATCTACCCTAACCAAATAAATCAACGCGCAGGCAGCCCCTGCATATCTGGACACATTGACTGCAATCGTCATGCCCAGTACACCCATATCTAACAAGTTAATAAATACGACATTCAGCAGCACATACGAAAGGTTCATGATGAGCGAAAGAGCCAGCGACGCCCTCGTCTTGCCGATCCCTCTCAGCGCTCCACATACGGCCTCAACGATCGCAATCCCCACGAAAGACATACAGCTTCCCAGCAGGTACACCTTGCCGTTAGCCAATACATCAGTCGAGGCAGAGCCAAACAGGACGCTTAAAATGGGATTGTACAACAGGATCATAAACAGACTGATACATAAGGCCAGCAAGGAAACGGAGGATATAGTACCGGATGTTGCTTTAGAGACCATAAGATCGTTGCCGCTCCCCTTATACTGCGCTACAACAACCGTACCCCCGGTAGACACTGCCACAAACACATTAATTAGGAAAATATTTAATGAATCAATCATATTTACGGCACTGACCGCCGCCATCCCTGACGAGCTAATCATTGCTGTGTTCACCAAATTAAGACCCACGATAAAAGCCTGATCAATTAGAAGCGGGATAAACAAGGCAATCATCTGCCGATAATCAATAGACTCTCCAGAAAAATGTCTATTCAGAAAGCCGTGCGTTCTCATCCTTACACTCAGTTGACTCATATCATCACATTCTTTTTATCAAATTGAAAAAAACCCTTCAACAGAAGAGTCTTTCATGGCGAAAAAATGTATAAAGTTGCAAGGCTAGATGTCTCTGGCTCTTGATTCTGTACACTTTTCTCTACATAGAAGTATCACTCCAAAAGAAAATTCTGTCAATGCGTTTGCTCACATTTGAATAGAAAAAAGGTGAAAAACCTGCTCAGCTCGGTGAACAGGTTTTGAAACAGGATTATACCATCCCTCGGTATGCATAACATCTTGTTAAGAGAATATCTATGATCTTCTCGCAATTAAGTCTTGTTGAATAGAAGCTTCATTCTTTTCGAATTTCTTATAGAAAAACATAGGGATAATTCCGATCAAGAAGACGATAAACGGCAGCCAGATGAAGCTGAACTGAATGCCAGACAAAGCAGTCGGGGTCTGAACCTTTCCAGCAATATAGCCCGTGCTACCCATAACCCATGCTGGCAATAATCCGCCAATTCCGCTACCTGCTTTAATACAGAATGCGCTTCCAATAGAAGTCAGGAATCCACTTGCCCGAATTCCATTTTTCCATTCCCCATAATCAACCGTATCGGACAACATGGCAAATGGCATAGAACACGCAAAGCCTGATCCTAATGCACCAATGATCCAGCCAGCAATAATAAGGGTTAAGTTTGTACTTCCCATTAAAATCACAACTTGACCTAATGCAGCTAATATCAATCCGATAATCATGATCGTATTTTTAGTTAATTTTCTGGCAAACAACGGAATCAGAACCATAGAGATTAATTGCAAAGAGGTCAGTCCGTTGATTAAAGGCACCAAGTCCTTACTGTCCAGATTGTAGTGCAGATAAAAGATAAGCGTGGCAGAACGAATATTCAAACCGATCCAGTAACACAGGTTAGCAGCTACAACGAGCATCCAGGGCCAGTTTCGCTTGATGGCTGTAAAGCTTTTAGCAATGGGAACAGATTTCGTTTTCACTGCCGCATTTTCACGCAAATCGGCGAACGCTATGAAAAACATAATAATCGCCATAATTCCAAATAAAACGAGCGTTAGAGAAAATCCTTTTTGGTCATTCCCCTGTCCAAAGAAGGCGACCAGAGGTAAGGTGAACGTGGTGGCGATGAAGAAGCCCACGTTTCCCCCGACCATACGGAAAGAGTTCAAGACCACGCGTTCATTGGAGTTGGTGCTCAGGTTAGGCAGAATAGACGTAATCGGTGTACTGATTCCCGTATACAAAATACCCGCTATGATATAAGTGATGGCCGCATATGCAATTTTCCCCGATTCACTCCAATTGGGCGTCGTAAACGTAAGGACCATGAACACGGCAAACGGAACAGCTAGCCATAGAAAATAAGGTCTGCTCTGGCCGTATTTTGATTTGGTTCGGTCAATCAGGATACCCCAGATCGGGGCATCAATGGCATCGATAAAACGGGTGATAAATAGTAATGTTCCGGCAATCCCAATAGAAAGACCGAATACATCCGTATAAAAATATAGTAGATAGCTGGAAATGACACAGTATAGTAGATTGCCTGCCGTATCCGTTAACGAATAGCTGATTTTACGATGAAAAGGAACGGTACTGGCTGCTTTTTCGGGTGGTTCCGTACTCACAATTCTCGTACTCATGATCTTTCCTCTCCCCATGCGAATGAATTATGATTCATAAACCCATACACGCATTTCCCCTTTGGCCCTGTTGCACCAGGCGTAGTAAGGAATGGCGGTAATTTGTTGAGGAACAAGTTCAGGGGGCTCCGAGCTGTATAATGCATTTGAACCTTTTACCCGATATCCCTCTATGGTCAGCTTTACAATGCCACCCAGCAGATTTTCGCTAAATTCTTCTGTAACGGGATTATCCTTTGGTAATCTTAATCCTGCCAGGTTCGCCCCATTATCCGCTTCTTCCAGACAGTACACGACTGGGCCGCGTTGAAGGGCAACTTGCTGCTGGTTCATGGAGACAAGCGGGTTGCTCCGAATGCGCTCCACCGGCATAGCCAAGTGCAAAGTTACCACATCGCCATCCTTCCAAGTGCGCTGAATCTCGATATAGCCTTTTTCAAGATGGTCTAGCGATATGACTTCCCCATTCACCTTGACCTCTGCCTGCTTGCACCACCCTGGAATTCGCAGTGCCCATTTAAATGCAGTTGGCTCTGTTACATGGATCGAAAGAGCAAGATCTGCATCCCACGGATAATGATGGGTTTGTGTAATTTCAATCTCTTGTCCAGATAAAGTCATGTTCACCTTGCTGGCAATATACAGATGCGTATACAACGTGTCCTCGGTCTGGGTGTACATATTGTCCTCCACCGATGCAATCATTCGCGCCAAATTGGGTGGACAGCAGGCACAGAAAAACCATTTTTGCCGCTCTGTTTTTACATGTTCCTGATCTTTTCTCGATTTTTGAAAAGGATTGACTTCCAGCGGATTCACGTAGAAAAACCGTTTCCCATCCAGATCCATCCCACTGATCGTTCCATTGTAGAGCGCACGCTCCAGAACATCAGCATATTTCCGGTCCGGCGCTAAACGCAGCATGCGATTAGCCCAGAAAGCCAGCCCTACAGAGGCGCAAGTTTCGCAGTACATGCTGTCATTGGGAAGATCATGATGGCAAGTGAATGCTTCCGCGTTCACCGTAGATCCGATTCCGGCAGTAATGTACATTTTGTGGTTCGTGACATCATCCCACAGCGTTTCACAGGCTTGTAACAGAGAGGCATCTCCCGTTTTTGCAGCTAGGTCCGCCATCGCAATATACAGATACACTGCTCTTACCGCATGACCAACGGCCTCTTTTTGTTCTCGCACAGGTTGGTGTGCCTGCTGATATTCGAAGCCTAGGCCAAAATTAATATTGTTATCATCATTCCAGGTGGGCTCTGTTTGAATATGCTTTCTCTTTTCTTGCTCCTCCACAAAATAAATAGGATGCTGTCCCCGCTGTTCGATAAAATATTGCGCTAATTTGAGGTATTGATCCTTAGCCGTTACGTCGTATAATTTGATCAAGGCCAACTCAATTTCTTCATGCCCCGGATAGCCTTTCCGCTTCCCTTCTTCTGTACCAAATATCTGCTGAATCAGGTCTACGTATTTCTCCATAATGTTGAGGAATTTCGTCTTACCCGTCGTTTCATAATAAGCAACAGCCGCTTCTATAAAATGTCCCGCACAATACAGCTCATGATTGTCCCTTAAGTTTGTCCAACGATTGTCAGGTTCCTTCAGCAAATAGTACGTATTCAGATATCCATCCTCAGCTTGTGCTCTTCCCAATAGATCAATGACTTCATCAGCCCGCTCTTCAAGCTCAGAATTTGGATGATCCCTTAAGCTAAAAGCAACCGTCTCCAACCATTTGGCAAGATCGCTATCTTGGAAAACGGTTCCATAATACTCTCCACTAGATTCTCCGGCCGCAATTCTAAAGTTCTCAATCGCATGGCTGGGTTCTGTATCTGGTAATTCATCATTTAATGCTTTCCACTGATAAGGAATAACCTCTTCCGCCACAACCTGCTTATACTTTTTCCAAAATGAATCATCGACGATGACATGCTTCACTGGCTTTGCCGTTTTCATTCAATAAACATCCCTTCCTGGAAATAGAACGCTTTCATTTTTGAAAAAATAAGGATAAAGTAATGATAATATCGAACAAGCTAACCTGAGCTCCCCTTGCTACAGTCCTTATTTTATCAACCTGAATTTATAAAAAAAATCGCGATCTTTAACTAAAACTTATACGATTTCACACACAAAGGAGCTGACTTCCATGAGCAAAACAGACTTTCTATCTTTCCTTGTCCCTCCATTGCCTTATTTCATTGAGGGGAATTTTACTACATACCAAAAGGGGGACTGGCATCCGAATCGCTATAACTTGGGATATTTTGACGTAATTATTATTAAAGAAGGACTACTGCACATCGGTGAGGAGGATGAGTCGTGGAAGATAACTGAAAATCATGCACTTATTCTTGAGCCGGATAAGCACCATTTCCCCATAGAGGCATGTACAGAACAAACCTCCTTTTACTGGTTTCATTTTCAAACTAATAGTATGTGGTGCGCCCAATCCTCGCCGAATCTTATTATCCCTAGCACCCCCATTCCTGAGCTGCATTTTCACTCAGAACATACCACCATCCATCTACCCAAATATCAAAAACTAATTAATCCCCATGAGCTGTTCTCCAAATTGGACTATTTACTAGCCTCTACTTTAAAAACTCGAAAGCTGGCTCTATGGGAGACTCAACAAACATTTGTGAATATTTTTCAGAGTTTGGAATATGATGAGAATTACAAAAGCAGTTCCTCCAAGTTAGCTGAACAGATCGAAATATTCTTAAAACAAAACTACAGAAATGCCATCACGAATAAAGACCTGGAGGCACATTTTCACGTACATCAAAACTATCTTGCCAGATGCATGAAGGCCACCTTCCAGCGCACACCACTTGAATATTTGATGGACTATCGTCTGGATCAGGGACGCAGTCTTTTGCTGCAAACCGACTGGTCCATCCAGCAAATTACGGAGGAAACAGGATTTTCTCAAGCCAGCTATTTTTCAAAGTGTTTCAAGGAGAGATTTGGAATGTCACCGAAAAATTACAGACAACAATACTGGAAACCAGCCAATTGAATGTTTACGTCTCTTTTACATTTTGATTGTATTCTTTTGATATTGTCACTTTATACTGAGTCGGTTATATCATTTTCGCTTCAGAAAAGGGGCATACATATGAAGGTAAATAAACTAGCATTATTAACCATGTTAACAGGGATTCTGGTATCACCAGAACTGACCCATGCGGCAAACACTCAGCCATCCGGGTACGCATCACTACGAACACAAGCAGATAAAATGGGGGCAACCATTACATGGGACAGTGATGACCATTCAGTGTTGATCAAGCTGAAAAATGGCATTGTCGGGACTTTTACAGTCGGTGAGAAGCAATATCGTCTAGCTGGCCAAAGCGGAAAAGCAGACCGAGAAATTAAGATGATCAATGGAAATGTATATCTTCCTACAAAAGTGATTACTACGCTTGAAGCAGAGAACAGCAAATATACAGATCCCAAGGACGCAGTCCCCACCTATAAAGTGCTCCCCTCTGTCGAAACAGAAGCCGTGGAGGATGGAGAAGATGCAGCTGACGACCCTGCAATCTGGCTTAATCCGGTTAATCCAGATAAAAGCAGAATTTTAGCTACCAATAAGGGCGGCGGAATTTTAGTCTATGACCTGGATGGCAAGCAACTGCAAAACATGAAAGTCGGAAAAATGAACAACGTGGATCTTCGTTACGGTTTCACATTGGGCGGTAAAAAAGTCGATATCGCAGGTGCAACCAATCGAACCAACAACACAATCGATATCTTTACCATTGATGGTGTATCAGGAACGTTGACCAATGTGGTTGACAAACCTATTAAAGCAACCATGAAAGAAGTATATGGATTCAGTTTGTACCATAGCCTCAAGACAGATAAGTTTTATGCGCTCGTTTTGGGCAAAGAGGGTGAATTTGAGCAATATGAGCTGATTGACAATGGAAACGGTAAAATTGCCGGCAAGCTTGTCCGCCAATTTAAGCTGGCTACGCAATCCGAGGGCATGGTCGCTGATGATGAATATGGTACGCTCTACATTGCTGAAGAGGATTACGCCATTTGGAAATATAGTGCCGAGCCAGACGGTTCATCCAAGCCGCTGCGACGTGTTGATATTGCAGATGGACGTAGACTTCACGATGACATAGAGGGACTCACATTGTATTACGGCAAAGACGGCAAGGGGTATCTCATGGCCTCCAGCCAAGGCAACAGCAGCTATGCGATCTATGAACGACAAGGCGACAATGCGTATATAAGCAACTTCACAATCGGCGACAGCCCTACCGTAGATGGTACGTCTGTCACAGACGGTATTGATGTTCTGGGTTACGGATTAGGCAAGAATTTCCCCCATGGTATCTTCGTTGCACAAGATGACGAAAATCTCCAAAACGGCAAGAAGTTAAATCAGAACTTTAAAATGGTACCTTGGGAGCGAATTGCTACAGGTGCGGCTACCCCGCTAACGATAGACGACGGCACCAATCCGCGTGAACTGGTGAACAGAAGCACGAAGTAATGCCCGTCAGGGAAATAAAATCAACAACATTCTGACTTGATTCATAGAAAAACCCGCTCAATGAGCGGGTTTTCATTGTTTACGCTTTAAGATCCAGTACCAATACATTTACCGAGTTAGCCGGTAATTGTAAGAGGACAGAATCCGTATGCAGCGTAACCTGCTGTTCGGTAGGCACTACCTTTTCATCATTTTTCTTATTCACGTTAGGTACATGAACAAGCGAGGAATCGCCGGTTAGTGTAATCAGCTTGGCACTGGATTCAACATTCAAATCTTCCAGGTTCAGCTGTGTTGCCTTATCTACGTTATCGGCATTCACAAGCTTCACATATACATGTTCAGCATCTTGGGTCACCGAATTAAACACGTCTCTGTTGTAAGCCTCCAGCTTGTAGTCCAGCACTTTACTGGTAGTTTTGCCGTCGGTGTAGGAGCAAATCAGGTTGTTGCCCGTTCCCCCCCCATAGTTCACCGTGATGGTGTAGTCGGTGTTGTCGGCCAACTCTTCATAGCTCGCCGCTCTCAGGTTGCCCGCCGCTGTACTGGAAGAGTAGTCACCCATGGTATAGCCTTCTATGCCTTGCTTGTAAACCTTCACGCCAGTAGCATTGCCGCCATAGCCAATCGCGTATTCGATAACGTTCTTTTTCTCAGTGGTAATATCCGTGAGGCCTGCACCCACATAAAAACCGTCCGTGCCGGAAAGGCGGGAAGCAACCACCTCTACCTTGTAGTTGTTCCAACTGTCGTTCAAGATGTACAAGCCATTCAGACCGCTATCCTGAGCTTTGAGGACAAGTCCCTTGCCTTCCTCCAACGTAGATCCTACAGAACCAGGAATAACTTTCCATAATGAATTCAATTCCTTAGTAAAATCTTGATCCAGCAGTACACTGCCGTCCTTATTGGAGGTAACGGTCACACGCTTAACTACAACCTCGGCGTTGCCTGTCGCGATTTCGATTCCACCCTGAGGAATGAGGTCGATCGGCTTGCCATTTTTGTAAGTAGAGAACGAAGTGGCCAATACTTTATCGCCCAAATATTGGGCATACATTTGCTGCACATAATAGTTTGGTGTAAACCACACGGTTTCGTCATCGAACCAGATACAATCCGGTGTCCATCTGTAAGTTCCGTCCGTCAGGACTTTGTTAAACAGCGGCGCATAGGCAGCCAACCGGACGACATCGGCATTATTTTCGAAGCCCGTCATCACTGCTGCTTCTGCTACTGCGCCTGCCAATGTATTTTTATCTGTCGAGGCATATTCCCCAACAAAAACCTTCGACGTTTCTTTCCAGTTGACACTGCCATCCGCGTTATAAGCTCTATAGTAGTAATTATAGCGGTCCACATTATTCAACAGATACTCATTAGAACGGTAATAGTGTTCATCGGCAATGGTGTCCATATAGTCTTTTTGCTTTTCATACCAGGTTACAGTCTCTTCCGTCACCTGGTTACCATCTGCAAAAGCAACCTTGGCTGAGCCCTTCATATTACCGCTCAGGAACTTCCAGCCCTGCTGATAAGCATCGTCGTCTGCTTGAGCGCCAACCGTGGAGATGATATGCAATTCATATCCCGGATAATTTTTCTCCATGTACTCATCAATTGATGTCTTGAACACCTCAAAGTTGGCGAAGAACTCTGTACCCCAGTTTTCGTTGCCCACGCCCAGATAACGCAGATCGAACGGTGCTTCGTGGCCCATTTTTTTACGCATGGCGGCCCATTCATTATGTTCAAAATCAACGCTAATCGCAAAGTCGATCAGATCCGTAAAATTCTTGATATAGTATTCTCTTAGTGCACCTCCAGCCGGATGAGCATAATCCGAGCGGGCTTGGCAAAGCACACCACAGGCCATAACCGGAAGCGGAGCTGCATTCAGGTCTTCTGCCAACTGGAAGTATTCCATATAACCAAGACCCATGGTCATCATATAGCCCCATACATTAAAGTTTTCCTTGCGCAGCTCGATATCCCCAATGGATTCCTTCCAGTCGTATACATTTTCCCATATAAACGATCCTTCGGAAATACAACCACCTGGAAAACGCAAAAACTTCGGATGCATGCCAACCAGTGCGTTCACCAGATCTTTTCTCAATCGGTAGTTCGGATTACCCTGATAGTTGGCGTGTGCCGACGGGGACTGCTCTTCCTCTCCTGCTCCCCATACATCTTGTGGGAATAAGGAAACCATATCAATGGAAATGTCCCCTTCAAATGTAAGTGCCAGCTGTCCCAGCACCGTAGCTGTACCTGTCAGCACCAGCTTGGAGTCGACACCGTATTTTTTCCACGTGCTGCCACCTTCCACCTGTACGGTTACCGAATCACTGATGTCCTTTTCCTTCGAGTCTTGAAGTTGCAGTGTGATGGTACCCGTCGAATCGGCCTTTGCCCAGATGGTGAACTCATACTTGGCACCCTCTTGGATGGACATGGCACAATTCTGATTAGAATCAGAAAAGCCTTTGTTCCGAATCGTTGCCCCATCCGCTACCGTCACATAATAAGAGTTCACATCCTTGTCTTTTGCGCCCAAAAATTCATTTAATCCACCGCTATGCTGTGGAGCCATCTTGTCCGTATCACCAGACCAGGCGAACAGCGGATTGCGGTTCCGTCCTGTAGAGCAGCCGCATTCACCCGAAGCATGGGAATACGTATCAAACTCGAAGGATTCGAAGGAACGATTTTGTACAAGTTCTGCATATATCCCGCCATCTGCGGCGTTATTGATATCCTCATAGAATAAGCCGTACATCACTTCGCTGACATCCACAACTTCTTTATTCCCATGAATGGTCAGCGTGTATGGAGGCAATTGTTCTGGGAGAACGGATACTTCAAAGCTTTCTTCAATCCGACTTGAACCTCTGGTCAAGAGAGCCGTAACGATGACCCCCTGTGCGGAAGTAATCGCCTGAACCTGTCCATGGTCAGAGAGTATGCTAGGTTGGCTGGATTTCCAGGTCACTTCTACTCTTCCACCCATCAGAACCGTTGGTAGAGATATGTCTTTGGTTATAATCGTCGTCGGAAATGATAAATACTTATCGCGGGCAAGCTTCACAATCTCCTCATCTGTCAATGAATCGCACATGACCTCAATGACTTCATCCGCCGTCAAGCCTGCTTTATAAATTCGGAAGTCCGAAACCAAGCCAGCAAAGTCAACATCCGCTGCATGTTGGGAACGACCGATAAAATTGTTACTATAGTTGGTCGAATCTGCAAACGTTTCGAACCATTTGCGCAGCTTGGCATAGTTGCCACTGGAGGTTTGGCTGATGGAACCGTCTGCTGCCACTTCACCATTGACATATACCACCGGGCCCGCACTACTTAATGTGCCCCCTTCCGTGCCGATTACAGACAGGGCTATGTGCATCCATTCATCTCTGACAAAACCTCTTCCTGGGTCTACGGATAAGTCAGCCTCAGTGAAAAGAGTTCCACGCAGATTCCGTGTCATAAACATATAAGGACCCGTGTGGGATTTACCAAAGTCAAAAACACGTTCCCACATATCCGTGAATCTGCCGAAATTTACCCAAGCCGTCACTGTAACACCAGTGTTATCGCTTACATCTTTAAACAGATCAGAAGGTAGCTGAATATAAGATGTTCCGTTGGGACCTCCCTCAAGTGCCAAAGCCGCTCTTCCGGTAGTATGGGAGATCGTAGGTGCTGCTGTGCCTGAAGCAATCCCGTCATTACCTTGTCCGGAGCTATCCTTGCCGACATTCTCTGCATCATCAAACTTGTACCGCGCAATGATTTGATCTTGGAATTTGGTCATCTTTATGGCTCCTATATCTATAGTTTATTAATGTAATACCTAATTAGTTAATATAAATACGTACTATATAGCTATAGTACCTTATCTTGTGTACCTTTTTCAATCCAATAAATCGGATTTATAAAGAAAATGCTTGAACAATCTACATTAAAAAAGCAGTCATCACAGAGAATACTCTGCAACAACTGCTGTTTGGTTCATAGAATTACTTAGCCAGTCGGCAATTTCCTGAAAGGAAACAGTTCAGCGGTTAGCTATGGCTACCCGTTCAATTTCTGTCCACAATTCGGACAAAAGTTAGCTCCCTCGTTTTTTGTGCCACAATTCGGACAAAAATTAGGTCTTTTACCTTCACCAGAAGGGGTAGAGGTATCGGATGCAGGCTGAGTCTCAGCCGGGGGCTTCTGGCTTGGGTTCAAGTTTTTCATCATTTCATTCGCTATATTCATGCCCATCATCATACTCGCCATATCCGAAGCAGCACCGCCGCCTTTTACATTCCCCGATGCAATACCGTCGGTCATCGTCACTTGTTGGTACTTTTGTAGATTACCGATCATTTCATGAGAAGCTGTCTTTGTAATCATATCCTGGATTTCTTGAGGATAATTGAAGCTCATCACATGGAACCCTGTAATCGTCATACCGTTGTCCATCACTTGCATATCCAGATCTTCCTGAATGCCCTTCGAAATATCAGAAGCATTTGCCTGTAGATTAAACATATCCTTGCCTTCTCGGCTGATCCACTTCATCAATAACTGATCCAACACCGAAGTAATCCGTATTTTCACATCCTCAACAAGATAACTGTCCTTTACCCCGGCAATCTTATCAATAAGCGTAACATAATCGTTTACTTTAAAATTAAATGTGCCGTTGGCACGAATCGGCATCCCGCCTGGCAGTTGGGGAGTAGGGATCAAAACCGGGTTTTGTGTTCCCCATTTGACCGTAAACTCCTTCGTATTAACAAATAAGACCTCCATCCGCATGCCACTGTTAAAGCCGAATTTAAATCCTTTTAATGTCGATAGAAATGGAATAATATCCGAGTCCATGTTATATGACCCTTCATTCTCAAAAATGCCCTCGATCTTGCCGTTATTTACAAAAATGGCGTCCTGACCGGAGCGAATAATCAATTTACTGCCTTTTTTAATTTCACGATTGCTCCACTTCCAAAAAATCATATCATCCCTAAATTCTTCCCATTCAACAACATTTGCAAATTGATTCCTGAAGAACCCCATGCGCTGTATCCATCCCTTCCATTAAAATGATCCTCTGCTGCCGCTATGCGAATGACCGCCGCTGGTGGTTCCGCCTCCTCCGCCTGATGAGCTGCTGCTACTGCTCTTTTCAATCTTCCGCTTCGTTGTCGTTGTGTGAGTGTACAGATCTTGATGTGCCAGAACCCCCGACGTGCTTGCATCCTCGTAGGTCTGCCGATTTACCGTAACCCGACCGCCGGAATTGGAAACCATCTTACCCACAATAATCGACGCCACCCCCAAAGCAATCGCCAAGTGAAGCCAGCCTTTGAAAAATATGCTGTCCGGATTCACACCTGGGCGGATGGCCAAATATTTGTGCGCGCCCAGAATATACTTTTGAAATGCAAGCCCATAGTTACCGTTCGTCAGATCCGGGGTAATCTCATGGCGGATTTTAGTAAGCCTGTCGTCATCCAGATACCGTTCTGCTTTGTAAAAGCCAGCTAAATAAACCTCTCTATTCCTCATATCCATCGTTAAAATGACTGCATTCCCATGGGACCTGTCATACCCCGGGCCATGGTCATCATAAAAATCCTGCGTCATTTTCATAACATCCATATTGTCGGGGTTGTTGGTCGTATAAACAATAATGTCTGTTTCTCTTTCGGCTCCGTATTGGTTAGCCATAGTGTTCAACACATCATACTCTTCCTGATTAAGCAGCCCCGCCTCATCAAAAATCAATGGCTTCATTTCTGTCGCTGCTGCTTCGCTCTTCATTTCCATAGGAACCGCTAGAAAGGCGGCAAAGAACAACAAAACAGCCACAATGGCTCTATATTTTTTCAATAGAATTCTCCCCCCATGATTAGCCAAGTGATTAACCTTAATGAAAAGAGAGTTATGCCGAAAATGCTTGCAAACCAAGCTGTCACTTTGAACTTGCTAATCGGAGGTTTACCAACTACCTTGCCCGTCTGACCGTTCATCGCAAACGTATGCTCCAATTGATTGTAGTCATAGTGTATGACCCATACCGGGAGCAGGGCATAATCCGCTTGTTTTAATGTAGTATCAATTTGCTTTTCCGTGTAACTCACGGACGTATACTCTGACACCGTAGACTGAATATAAGCATCAATATATTCCTTCACTTTGTCTTTTACTCGCGGGAAAAGCTCTTCTTCGTTATAACTATACTTTTCCGCAATATAACCCGCTAGATATGGCGTTTTAAAAGGTTTGAGCTGATCATAGGGAAAAGGCTCCAATTTATCCATCAGCTCGTCATTCATTTTCTCCGCAGCATCAATCGGAACCTTCACATAATTCAAACGGATTTTCCGATATACATCAAAATGCTTCGTTTCTGTATATTCGTAATCTCCACTCGTATAGGTTCTCACTTGGGTACCCTCACCTTGAACCTCAATTTGATTATGTAATTCATATAACCAGAAGGGGACATACATACCGGTTATTCCCTTGATTCGGTCGGCCATCATGAATCGGTTCGGTGTCAGACGGCCATTCTTGCACCATTTTTTGAATGCAGCTATGGCTTCTTCCTTGCTGATCGAAAAAGGAATAACTTGCGCCGGAGCTAGCTCTCCGGTCAGTCGATCACCCAGCACCACGGCAGAACCACAAAAGCTGCACACCGTTGCACTCGTCTCCACTTCGGTCATAATCACTGCTCCACAGTTATTGCAATGATACTCATGGGCCTCATCTTCTGAAAAAATACGATTAGTCAGAGGATCAGGAATCGTATCGATGTTGTCCTCTCTTCCGCAGCTATGGCATGATAGCATTCCTGTCTCACTGTCAAAGACCATGCCGCTGCCGCAGTTGGGGCATTTGTATTCGATAACCGGCATCTGCTCACCTCTTCATGTAGAAACTATTATGATTCTTTGGGGTTGATTTTCTTCTTGATTGCAGCCAGCTCATCTTCTGGATTGGTACTCTTCTCATATTGTGCGAATAACGCATCCAGGTCGTCCTTCGTTCCTGTTCGGAGCTCGGCTATCGCCATCGCTTCATCATATGCCCTGTTCACCTTTTCTTCCAAGGCCTCGAAAACAGAATCATGGTCACCCATAGAATTCAAGGTTTGCTGTGCTTTGGCGATCGCCAGCTTCCCTTTAAGTTCGGCACGCCGCAACTCCAGTTGCCCTATATCGGACACCAATTTCTCCTGCATTTGTTTCATATGTACGGCGTTTGCCGAAGCTAAGTCATAGGATGTCTGTAACGATTCCAATTTCTCCGCCTGCAAACCTTTACGCTCCAAAAACTTTCGAGCTTCCTCTTCATTGCCAGCTTCCACAGACTTACTTGCATAATGCTGGAGCTTTTTGATCTCAGTTCTACATTCATCCAGTGCTCTTTTCGCCCTTTTCTCATCAGCCAGCACTGAGGCCGTTTCCGCTTTCACCTTGCCTAGATCACTATTTAGATTTTGCATATAATCATCAATCGTCTTCTCCGGATCACTCGCCTTATCCATTAAGGCGTTGATATTCATCTTCATAATATCCCTAAACCTTGACAAAATCCCCATGATGACCTCCTTCGAAAGGACTACATTCCCCCATATCATACCTCAAATCCGGTTAAAAATGTTCATCATTCATCATAGCTATATACCGGACCAGCGAATACTTTCGGCTATTATTCAAAGCGAAGGGTTCAAAAACCCTTCACAGATTTTTGAACCCTTCTCATGTACTCTTGTAGATTATAGCTCCTCATAGGACTTGGGGTCCTGCCCCCATATCCGTCCATCTTCTCTGCTGAGCGCCGAAATGACGTTCATTTCCTCTGGTGACAACTCAAAATCAAAAATGTCCAGATTTTCCGTCTGATGTTTTACGGAAGAGGCCTTAGGAATCGGAATCGCTCCCAGTTGGATATGCCAACGTAAAATCGCTTGTGTCGCGGTTTTGCCATGAGCAGCAGCAATTTTCCCAATCTCTTCGTTTTCCATCATGCTGTGCCCACGCCCCAAAGGACTCCACGATTCCGTCACAATGCCCTGTTCAGCATCTTTTGCACGCTGATACTCCTGGTTAAATAATGGATGCAATTCAACCTGATTGATACTCGGCGCGATACCAGTTCCCCGAATTAAACGTTCATTATGCTCAGGCAGAAAATTGCAGACTCCGATGGAACGAATATAGCCCCGCTTCTTCGCCTCAATTAACGCCTGCCAGGCTTCAACATAACGGTCAATTTTGGGATTCGGCCAATGGATCAAATACAAATCATAATAGTCCAAACCGGCTCTATATAATGACTCTTCAATCGTGACAATGGCTTCCTGATAGGCATGTCGACGACCCGGCAGTTTGGAGCAAATCAACAATTCTTCTCTGGGTACAGAACTCTGCCGGACAGCTTTCCCGACAGCACCCTCATTTTCATAGTTGAAAGCTGTGTCAATCAGACGGTAACCTGCATCAATCGCGCTAGCTATCGCTGTTACTCCATCTGCACCCTTCAATCCAGCAGTTCCAAATCCAATGACAGGCACCTCAGTGCCATCATTCAATACCTTCTCCGGAATTGGTTGTTTCATATTAACAGCCTCCTCCTATTCTCTTATACCATAATACCTCTTCAATATTCAGACAAAATGCAGCGAACCATTCAGTTCCCCATATACTTATTACCCACTACTAACCTAATGGCGCTAACCTATGCATCGTCTTACAGCTAATCAACCACCGTAAAACTACACTCAATTTTAGCAATATGTCAATAATCGAACTGAGAAATCAATAAAGAACTAACGATGGTTCTATTGAACTATACAATGGGTCAATTGTCATGATATAGTTAAGATGGAATATTATCCGATTGGTTCAAACAAATAAAAAAATAATTCCACTAACAATTTTGGGGGCATGTTGTATGGATAAGCTGCAAGAAGTCAAAATAGTTTTTATAGGAGAGTCAGGTTGTGGGAAAAGTACACTCATCCGACATCTGGCAGAATCTCCACAGAAACTAAAATATGCTTCATCTAGTGATGGTCATGCAGGCACTACAAAAGTGACTATAGAATATTTATTTGGAGATTATGAATTTATAAGAGTTAACTCTGTCTTTTGCAATATTAAATACTCTAAAGATTCTGACCTCGACTTTTTTGGAGATACTGGATTTGAAACATTTCTGAGCAATATTGAAGATGTTCAAAAATTAGAGAAATCTAATGATAATTATGTACAAACCATCAACAACTATGCCAAACAGTATCTAAATGGTAAATCTCTTCAGGAAGTCTTCAAAATTATAAACACCCCAAATACATTTTTCAATCAAATAACAATGGAGGTTCCTGCTAATAAAGATTTATATTCTCAAATGAGAATAAACGAAATTGATGTATTAAGAATTGTCGATACTAGGGGTCTTGGGGACCAAGATGACATAGAGAGAGTAATCCCATTTGCTGGTGCAGATGCTATCATAATAGTAGGAAAAAATGAAACACCATCACCAGTAATATTACAAGGCTTAATTAAAGTGTGTCAGGATTATAAACATTTACCCGTTTTATTCATAGGCAAACATGCGATTAATGAAGATGAAGTTAACATAACTTCCGTTGATACAGCGGACGATTATTTATCAAGATTGATCAAATTTAATAAAAATCCAGATTGTTCGATTAGACGTCTGTATGCAGATGTTTGTGAAGAACATTTAGAATTAATTAAACCTGTTCAGGATGTTATGAAAGAATGTCGTATTAATAATGTCCCTTATATCAACTCTTTAGCATTTTCAACTGCTAAGGAATCTAACTACTACAAGTTTTACGTCCCCGCATGTATTCAGATTTTTAGCAATTGTATTAAGACAATTAGCTCTTACCAAATCGCCCAGAAAGATGTATCTAATCAATTGCGTAATAGTAAAGCTAATCTTTTCAATAGTATGTTTACAAAAGAAATTTTAGAAAGTGTCATTCATTTCCTATCAATTGAACCAAAAAAATATAATCGTTACGTTGACTTTCTCTCTGTTGCAAAAGGATACTCCGAAAGACATGGCTCCCCGCTTGATTACTCATATGATTGCGTAGCTGCAACTATGCATGCAATGCTGAAAACTGCAATTGATCGCGCTATAATAAGCGTTGACAACACAATTAGCAATGATATTCTTCTCTTTTTCTTCAACCGAGTGCTGCAACACAATTCATATAACTGGTACTGGGGCTACGACAATGGTTACTACTACACCATTATTAATTTCAGTTATAAAGCTGCTCGTGAATGTAAAAAGAAGCTTCGAGAACAAAATCTCAAACTAGATCAAGTAGTATGTAAAAGATTCGGAAAGCAATATGATCGATATGATTCAATAAAAATTTTACTCTTTGAAGAAAGCCTGAATATGTTAATAAACAAGATAGATAGTGACATTGATGTAAATAATTACTTTTCCAATATCCTTGACGCTGATCCGGCATAAACTTTGTCATAATCAATGTGAGAGGTGCAATATCCAAGTATGTTTTACAAGCACTAAGCGTAGATCAGCTACACTATACTCTCCTAGACAGAAAAATTGTGTTCTAGTATAGTAGATCGCAGACCAATTCTTGAAGGATCAAAAAAAGACTTAAAAAGAAAGACATACCTTTAGTTCTGAATTTAAAGCACAGATGGTTCATCTCTTATCAAAGCAACAAATCACGAAAGGATATCATTCAATAATATGATTGAATCCTTCATTACTAGATAAATGGGAGAAATAGAATTCCACATCTGATCCTTTAAAAAGAAAGACAACCGGAATCAAAAGTGCTAGTACTCATCAAGCTTCGGAAACAGAACAAGAAAATTCTCATTAGGCCTACCCATTTGATAGGCCTCTTTTACATTCACCTGAACAGATAAATCACATGCGAATTAGTAAGTTCGATCTCAACGTAGCCTATACTCAGAGAAGTAAGGAACAGAACGTATAATACCATTACAGTCTAGGGAACTTTGTAGGCAAGGAAACGGATGGTGAAGCATGGTACTCTAGTTGAGACTTGAGAATGTCAGTGAGAGAGAGACATTTCACCGGAATATGTGAAGTGTAGTCACCAGAGTGATTGACTCAAGTGGCCTAACCCCCATGTAGGTTACCTTATACCTATGTAGACCACGTAACTTTCAGTTTGCCCACTGACTCTTAGGGGTTGGAATACGTCCTTCAAACCCACGGCTGTCGGGTCGCAGATTTGCCACTTTCGGCGTTTAAGTGCCTGAGATCCGGATGTCGGAGACTAGAAACGGGCTTTGCAGCATAGGGGACATGAAAGGGACAATGGCAGCGGGCAAGAAAGTTTCGTCCACCTTTTCCGGTAACGTTGCTAATCCTAGGAGGGGATGACTTTTAGAACAATTGAATACGTCGTTATAGATACTTACAACCACCTGTCTATGTCTATGTATATACATTTATGTTTACTTTTTTCACCAAAGTTTGTCGTAGTCCGAATTGATCTATATAGTCAAGTTTATCTTAACGTTACCGAAAGTTATACCAACATGCTCAGAATCTTTCGCTTATTCCTGTGTGTTCCGGGTTTGCGTAATTTTTACTTGGTTCGTGAATCTGTGAGCTGGCTATTATGCTTCCTCTTGGGGGAGATGTATGGTTTTCTCTGTTTTAGGGGTATATGACCCCGGGACTGACTTGGCTTATGTACTTCCCTTTGAACTCTGCCTCCTGACTAATGGCGTTCATGGATACTGGTGGGAATCAGCGCTATGTAGTCATCTCTCTTTAGGGTATAACATCTGATTCTCCGAAAGGATGCTTACCAACAAAATGCAGTCAAAAAGATTTAGTATAATCTCTGAAACAAACTGATTGGGACATAACTTGTATTCATTGCTCGTTCAATATAAGGATTGACATCCGCTGTGACTTCCCTATTAAATTCTCTGTGTGCTACATCAAAAAGTGCCTGATCCCCGTTGAAAACATACTTGAAGTCAAGGGGCCAGGCACTTCTATTCTGCTACCAAATCATATATTTCACTTCATGCTAGACTGCTTGGTTGTCCAACACAAAGCTGAAATGTACTGTACTTTTTTTATTTCAGGCCTTCCCATACCCAGTTCTCTACCTCTGGCAAGTCAATGCCTTCTTCGCGAATGAATTGATGATGCTTCTTAACCATTGCATCCATTTCATCCGCAATATTCGCGTACTTTCCAGCGTCAGGTAAGTTTAGAACAGCTTCCTTCACTAAATCAAAACGGTCCATTTGATTCAATACACGCATATCAAATGGTGTCGTAATATCGCCATTTTCACGGTAACCATGTACATGCAGGTTATGGTTGTGATGATCAAAGAACAGATCTTTGATCAGACCTTCGTAACCATGGAAAGCGAATACGACTGGTTTGTCCTTTGTGAAAAATTGATCAAACTCAGCGTCAGATAATCCACGAGGATCTAACTTTTGGCTTCTCAGCTTCAGTAAGTCTACTACGTTGATGTAACGAATCTTCAAATCAGGCAGTTTTTTATGCAAGATAGAGATCGCAGCTAAGCTTTCAATCGTTGGCTCTGTACCGGCAGAAGCGATAACAATATCAGGCTCTCCACCTTGATCTGTACTTGCCCAGTCAATAATCTTTAACCCTTTGTCCACCAATTCCTTCGCTTCATCAGCAGAAAACCATTGTGGGCGTGGGTGTTTGGACGAAACAACCAAATTGATCTTTTGACGATCATTTAAAATGGTGTCAAAAACAGCTAGCAGAGAGTTGGCGTCAGCTGGCAGATACTCACGAATAAATTCTGGTTTCTTATCAGCCAAATGACCTAACAAACCTGGATCTTGGTGTGTATACCCATTATGATCCTGTTGGAAGACCGTTGAAGTAGCTACAACATTCAATGATGGGATGCCTGCACGCCATCCTTGATCCGTTGCTTTACGCAACCATTTGAAGTGTTGAGTGATCATCGAGTCAACCACACGCAGGAAGGCTTCGTAACTTGCGAAGAAACCATGACGGCCTGTTAACACATAACCTTCCAGCAATCCTTCAGCTTGGTGTTCAGACAATTGGGAATCAATGACACGACCATAAGATGACAAGAATTCATCATTAGGCTCAATAATTTGATCCATCCATTGGCGTTTGGTTACTTCAAAAACAGGAGCCAAGCGGTTAGACATCGTTTCATCAGGTCCGAAGATTCTGAAATTGCGATTCTCTTCATTTAATACAACCACATCTTTAACGTATTTGCCCAAAACCGACATATCTTGCGCAATCACTTTACCAGGCGTGGAGTTATCCAGCGCATAGTTACGGAAATCTGGCAATTTCAAGTCTTTAATAAGGTTACCCGCATTCGCAACAGGGTTCATTCCCATGCGTTTCTCGCCTGTAGGCAGAATTTCAGCAATCTCAGCTTTTAAACGACCGTTTTCGTCGAACAATTCCTCTGGTCTATAGCTATTCAGCCATTCTAATAAGGCAGGTGCGTGCTGCATATTTTTTTGATCAACTGGAATTGGAACCTGATGGGCACGGAACGAATTTGTATTCGGCACTCCGTCCCATTCCTTTGGACCCGTCCAGCCTTTAGGTGAACGGAAGATAAGTACTGGCCACGCCGGACGAGTAAGGTCATTATTTTCACGCGCATTCTTCTGGATAGCTTCGATCTTCTCGATGGCAGTATCCAATACTTTCGCCATTTCTGGATGCATGTGATCAGGGTCTTCACCTTCAACAAAAAACGGTTCCCAACCCAAACCTTTAAAGAACGAAGTTAACTCTTCTTTCGATTGGCGAGACATAATCGTTGGGTTACTAATTTTGAAGCCATTTAAGTGCAAGATTGGCAGCACTGCGCCATCCGTGATTGGATTGATAAATCTGTTAGAGAACCACGAAGCGGCTAATGGTCCCGTTTCAGCTTCACCATCCCCAATAACAACAGCCGAAATCAGATTCGGATTATCTAAAATAGCACCTACACCATGAGAAAGGGAATAGCCCAGCTCTCCACCTTCATGGATAGATCCAGGTGTTTCAGGAGCAGCATGCGAAGCAATACCGCCAGGGAACGAAAATTGTTTGAACAGTTTCTTCATGCCTGGGATATCTTGAGTGATTTGCGGATAAATTTCGGTGTAGCTTCCATCAAGATATGAATTTGAAACCATAACTTGGCCGCCGTGACCAGGACCTTCAATGTAAAGCATGTTCAAATCATATTTATTAATAACACGATTAAGATGAGCATAAATAAAGTTTTGGCCTGGAATCGTGCCCCAGTGTCCAATAGGCTTAACCTTTACATCCGAATCTTTCAAAGGTTCTCTCAACAAAGGATTGTCTTTTAAATAAAGCTGACCTACTGAAATGTAGTTGGTTGCACGCCAGTATGCATCAAGTTTTTCCAAATATGTTTTAGACGAGTAATCTTCTAACACGGGTGATAAAGCCATGGTGTCCACTCCCTAGTAATTTTGTTTGTAATTTATTTCCGGAAATTTCATCTACATGTACATCATAACGCTACACTGAATTAATTCAACCTTTTTCACAAGTGATACGGTCCAATTTTGTGAAATTTTGAACATACTATGAAATATAAATTAAAAAGACAGTTAAAAAGCTCTTACATTAAAATATATAGCAGGATAAACCAATAAAATTTGTGATAAATGAAGAGTTTGCAGACTCTAGTCCTTTTTCAAAACCATAAAAAAAAGACCGGAGAATTCTCCAGTCTTTTCGTTAGTGTACCGATACAAAGGTATTAAATTTCAAATATTTGTAATGAAACCGCATATGTGAAAATTCAAATGGCGTGCCGTTATCCAAAAAGAAAACACCCTCCATAATGCCTACCGGTTCATTTTCTTTTAATTGTAGTAGCTTTTGATCATTCTCTTGGGACGGTTCTGCAAAAATGGATAAAAAAGATTTGGTGACGGCCAGGTTCCGCGAGTCTTCCAAATAATTAAAAATGGAACCCTCAATAATCGTCTGATTTAAATCTTGGACAATTTTAATGGGGATGTAGCCCGTTTCAATCATAAAGGGATCGTCATCAAACAGGCGTAAGCGAACAATTTTATAAACAAAATCATGGGTATCCAAGAACAAATCGCGCTGTAGTTCTTCTGTCGGTGGAATGACCTCGAAACTCAATACTTTGATTTTTGGCTTTTTGCCATGCATTTGAAAATTATCAGTAACTCCTAGATTAGAGCCTTCATAGTTAAAGATAGATTCATTTCTTATGTATAAGGGATTAATAAATGTCCCGGAGCCTTGTTTTTTGAAAATAATTCCGACACTCTC
This sequence comes from Paenibacillus sp. T2-29, assembly GCF_052921365.1. Taxonomy (NCBI): domain Bacteria; kingdom Bacillati; phylum Bacillota; class Bacilli; order Caryophanales; family Paenibacillaceae; genus Paenibacillus; species Paenibacillus sp. T2-29. The sequence goes on from NZ_JBREVE010000008.1 coordinate 159,975, forward strand.
CATTTTAGTCAGAGCGCGTTTAATGGAACTACGACTAACCTGGTAAGTCTCACTAAGACTACGTTCATCTGGCAATCTCATATCTGCAAACTTTCCAGCGAAAATTTTCATTTTAAGATCGTCAATAATTTGCTTATAGACAAATTGTGTCATATAGTACTCCTCTTTCAGGTCTTCTATAACTCCATATAGTTTACCATAAACATGTCCATTTCATCTCATGTTTGTTTGTATCTCTTTTACTTTACATCCTTATGCGTAATGCTGCCATGACATATACATCATACCACTGAAAATACCTGCAAAATAGCAAAAATTACAGAACCTCCACCTTAACATCCTCAATATGACCAAGCCTGTTTCGCACCTTGAGGGGTGTTTGACCAGACCAGGCTAAAATCCTTGAATACATTGTTATTATTTATCTTGTTCAAACGTGTTCTAATAAAAATGGTGGGGGGAGATCACATTGGCTATCCGCTACAGCGTCATCATTCCAACCTATAATCGAGCCCAGCAGCTGCTGCTCACACTCGCCTCATTTGAAGCGCAAACCTATTCCAAGCAACTATTCGAAGTGATTGTAGCTGATGACGGCTCTACAGATGGAACGAAAGAAATGGTTGAAGACTTCAAAGCATCCTATCCTCTTATCTATGTGTCACACCCGGAACAACGTGGTCGATCTGCCGTTCGAAATTTGGGACTGCGCCAGGCAAAAGGGATATATATCATTTTCTGCGACGCTGACTTTTTGGTGCTACCTCATTTCATTAAAACCGTGAGTCGTTATCACCGCAAGTATCCCAAATCCGTGCTTTCAGGCATTCCTCACTCGTGGGACGATGCATTTACCCATTATCACCCTGACTTTTCTGTGGAAGAAAAAGAACATTGTCGGAGCATACTTACACAATCAGGCTTATGGAATCCCGACTTTGAAACAGCGAATGAAATTATCCCGATCATCACCCCTCATGATGTCCTGCATCAAACGGGTGCATTGTCTAAAGTCGTTAGCCCCACCAGGGTTCCGCCCAGTACTCAAAAACAATTTGCCTCAACGGACGTAGCTCCCTGGATGATGCTAGTAACTCGTTGTGTAGCCATCAGACGCAACCACTTGATTCGTATTGGAGGTTTCAATGAACGGTTTGTGCTGTACGGACTCGAAGACTGGGACTTGGGCTATAGACTGCATCGCTTAAAAATCCCTTTTTATTGCATCAAAGAGGTGGTCGGATATCATCAGGAACATCCAACCCATCTTAGAGGTAACGTTTTAAATACGGAAAATCTGAGAATCATGTATGAAACTTACGGGTTCAATGACTCCTCGTTAAATTTATTCGCTCTAATTCCTCCATCCGAGGATTTTGAGACCTACAAAAATACGCTGCGCGTATTACGCAGGGGACTCCGTTCTAGGTTAACACGTTCATCGGCTATGTTGTTGAGAAGGACATTACGCATTGCTGCCAAGCAGTTTTATTATCAAAACAACAACCCAGCATACCAGCAAGCATTACGGGTGATAAAAAAGAAAGCAGAGAACCGGAAAAGCCGAGTCGCCCACGTGTTACGAGAAATGCTGGTAAAGTCTGAAAAGCTGTTGGAATAACAAGAGGACGGTAGCACACGAGACACATACCTGGAAGCAGATTCTGTCCTGGATAGATAATGTCGTATATTAGATTAGTCAAATCATAAATATAGGTTAATTGCGGAGGATTTCATTTTCAGGTGGTAACCTATCAAATGAAAAATCCACAATCGAATGAGATTGTGGATTTACGTGACTTCATCTGGATGCAAAACAGCAGCCATTTCATTTACTTTTGTTTATCTGTTAATGTTCTCACTTCAATACGATGCAGGTTTGCCTCGATCTGAGCCCGCTGTGGTTCATACCACTCTGGCAGCATTAATTTCTGCCCCAAAGATTCAGCAGGCTCATCGTTAGCAAATCCCGGTGGATCAGTAGCAATTTCAAACAGTATGCCGCCCGCTTCTCTGAAATATATTGCATTAAAATATTGGCGGTCGATGATTGGAGTTGGCTGATAGCCATAATGCTGAACTGCGCTTCTCCACTCTTCATGTTGCTCGAAATCTTTTGCGCGCCATGCAATGTGATGTACCGTACCTGCTCCACCAAAGCCTAAGCCCATTTTGACGAGCGGAACATCCACAATGTTGCCGATTTCTCCAGCAGATTGATAACGAGCATATTCGGCGTCTTCGTAGATTTTCGTAAATCCGAGTATGCTCTCCAATGCATCCATCGTTTTCTGTGGATTGACGCTAAATAGTACGGCGCCTCCGAACCCTTTAATGGCGTTATCAGCCGAAATGCCATCGTAAGACCAAGTACTGCTCGCTCCCTCCGCACGTTCAACAAGCTCAAGACGTAGGCCCTCATTATCCTCGAATTGAAGATATTGTTCATTAAACCGGCTTGTTTTCGTAACTTGAATACCAAAGCTTTGCAAACGATGCTGCCAAAAATCAAGCGAACCTGGCGGTACCACATACGAGGTTATGCCCACCTGACCACCTCCGATGCGCCCTTTGGGAGTTCCTGGTGCAGGGAAAAAAGTAATGATCGTTCCGGGGCTTCCTGCCTCGTTACCAAAGTACAAGTGGTAAACCTCAGGGGCATCGAAGTTGATGGTTTTCTTCACTAACCGAAGTCCAAGAATACTTGCATAGAAATCGACATTTGACTGCGGATTACCGGCAAAAGCTGTAATATGATGGATACCTGTCGTTTGAAGTGACATATAAAACCCTCCTTTTAATTGTAGAAATCCTTATTTTTCATTATCGTTCAATTTTTAATGATCTAAGTTCATGTATTAATGAAGTATTGCATCAATGGAATATGAACCTGCACCTGTCAACGCAATCCCGATTACGACAGCAATAAGAACCAGTGGATATTCATAGCCATTAGCGGTTGCCCAGATTCCGTTTTGACCATGCACTTTGACAATCGCTCCGAGCATCGCCATCGTAATCAACAGTGCAGCCAGTGGAGTGAGCAGTCCTACAGTAAATAGAGCCCCTCCCAGCAATTCCATCAATCCAGCGGCCACAGCCATCAATACCCCAGGCTTGATCCCGATTGATTCCATCCAACCACCGGTACCTTTTGGACCATAGCCGCCAAACCAGCCAAAAAGCTTCTGAGCCCCGTGCCCCACGAATAGCAATCCAACCACCAAACGTATCAACAACAATCCACTCGCCAACATAAAATCACTCTCCATATTATATTTATTATTTAAAGATTTTTTAATTTAAGATATTAGGCAAAATTAAATTCATGGCTTAACGATTTGCGCCTGTTCTTTTCTTAATTTTTCAGGAGTAACATCATCTCCATTCGGATCATAAATCGTAGCATTCAAAAGTATGCTTTTGATAGAGCCTCGAAAGATTTGAAGGTATTCTTTGCGAAGATCCATTTGTTCCGTTTTTTCAATTTCAGTTAACCCAACTTCTTTTGCTTTTTTTGCCAACTGGTTAATTCTTTCTAAAATCGCAATCATGTGTATACCTCCCTATTCAAAATTTGCTGTTGTTTTATCTTTAATTTATTTATCTTGATATAAAGATATAATATTTTATTGTTCTTGTCAACACTTTATTAAAGAGAGGAGAAAATGAATCCTTGAGTTGCTTCTCCCCCTAATATCAATGCTATCTCCATGCTGGTAATACTGGTATTTTTGTACCATCGCAGTGACCAGATCATCGTAGGTCAATGGATATCCTGATAAGATCGTCTCTTCATCTGGATATCCATCTAGTACGAATGCGAAGCACCCTTCAGTTCAACTGTATACACGTCCCGAATCCAAAACCCAACGGCTTTGAAACAGACTCTTAATCCAGCTCCTGTCCATCATTTTCAATTTGGATATGACCACAATACAGACACTGATGGGTACAGTTTTGTGTCAAGGCCGGCTGTCCCTCGATCTTCACATCACTTTTCCCATTCAGCCACGGCATGGTCAGAACTGGAACACACGGAGCCTTTTTCACGCCATAGATGTCCACCATCTCACTAGCCTGTACAGCCGGATTTAAAGGACTGGAGCAATTTCCAAAAGACTGAATGTTCACTCCTGGAATGTAATCTCCAATGTTCATTTGTGCTTTGTTTTTTACGTAGACACCATGGCTAAAAGGTCTTTTCAAACGGGTAGGTTGTGTGCCATAACTACAACTTAAGATCGCTCCTGCCACGACATAGCTTTTTTTTGCGCCCGTTCCCGGGTTCACTTGGGCTTCTTCCACTTACCCCATCCTCCTTAGTGCTTCCATCTCGACTCTTTGCACTCGAATGCCTGTAAAAGATCGGCGCAGCAGGCTTTCTACCACAGCCAAATGGATATAGATATGAGGTTCGATCAGTCCCTCAATCCGAAAAACAGGGGGCTCTATCTCCCCCTGTCTCAGTATCAAACGCTTCAACGTACCATTGGGATACCATTCCGTTTGTGCGGACAAACAGTCCACCATCGGCGGACGAAGCACCCAGTATACCTCCTGTCTGGCCTGCTGGAAATCGGTAAGGATGGCCGCTTTCCATTTCAGTCCCGGCATATATTTCTCCATTAATACTTTCATCCGATCAGACACCAGGGGTAGGGGAAATTCCAGGAAATCCGGATACACTGTTCGTGGATCGGTATGTACAGCTAAAAAAAGAGGATCATCCTTCTGTTGCTCTCCCTCAGCTTCTGTTAGGATTTTCTCTACTTGCAAAGGAGACAGCGCAGCAGGCTCCACCCGATGTTTTACCCGCTCGTCTATCATCAGTCGAAAATATCTCAATGCAGCCACTCCTTTTTGCTAGCATCATCCCTTACCTGTGTAGACCACTCCAAACCAATGGCTCCTCTACGCTGCTCATCGGTAAAAATGACTCCTTGTACGTTTGCACCCGTAAAATCGGTTCCAATCAAACAAGCCCCTTTAAAGGATGCACCTGCCACATCTGCTCCAACAAAGCAGGCATCCGTTAGATCTGCCCCGTCCAAGGACGCTTTTTGTAGTAACGCCTCTTGAAATATGGCACCCCGCAACTGTGCATCTTGAAAACGGGCCCCCTGCAAGTTCGCCCCTGTGAAATCTACGCCAGCAAAACCCAATGGCTCCCAATCCAATGAAGCATCTGATCCATATCCGGCGTTACCCATAACGACATCCAATATGGCCCCTTTCATCGAGCATCCGCTAAAATTGGCTCCATGAAGCAAGCTGTATGTCAAATCAATTCCATTTAACTGACTTTCCTGCCACACCGTTCCTACCAGGACACAGCCATACAAGCGACTATGTTCCATTCCGATTTGGTGAAAAGCCGTATAGCGGAAATCCAACTGACTATAATCTCCGTCCGACAGTTGAACTTGGGTCAATGCCTGATAGCTGTACGCATGTTCCTCTTTTTCCTCCAACCATGACCGAATCTCATTCGCCTCCATGGCTCTGCGATCTTCTCGATATACCGATACACTATGATCCAAATATTCGCCGACACGAATCTCGAATGTCTCTTCTCGCTCCAGCTCTTGAAACTCCGATAAGTACACCGCCTGTTTCATTGCCGAGCGCACCACATTCACAACGAGCGCATGAATGTGTACCGCTGCTTCCAACATAACCTGCTCCCATTCAAGCTCTGATAGAGAAACTTGCTGCTGCTCTACCTCCCTTCGCAATTGCTGCTGCAAATCGGTCCAGTAGGAATATGCCCAGCTTGTATCCCATTCCAATCGGATCGGCTGTGGATCAAGCATCCATAAAGCATCGGAAGCCTCTACGAGATAAGCAGGCCGTTCTTCCAGCCATGTGGTACGTAGCATAGAGTACGTGATATAACCAATGCTTCCTTTTCTTCCTTGCAGCTGCTCTTGCCGAATGTGCTGGCAATATCCCCGAAACTCTTCGACACAGGCTTGAATCCGTTGCTCCTGCGTTACCTTGAACTTCAGCGCCCAGTCTCTGCGGATGAGAAACCACGCCTGATTCAAAATGGCTTGCCATTGCGGTTCTAACTCATCAATAGACTTCTCCATTTGTACCCAACCACCACCTAAAGCTCTTCATAAATTTATGTCTTCAGGCTGACGCCATTCACCCGCTGCCCTATAGCCTAATTCGACTTCACTTCACTGCCTTTCATGTCCGCTGATCCACTCAATTGAATATGACTGCCATTGCAATCCATACGCAGCTCGCTGCCTGCCGACAAACTCATCGTTTTCCCTGCCGACAAGCTCAGATTGCCACCCGCCGAGATACTTACCTGTTTATTGCTCACAATATGAATACCTTCCTTGTCGTCCAGCTTGATAAAAATAGCACCATCTTTACCCGTCACGACCAGTTCATCCGGTCCCAAACGAATTTCTTTTCCATGAGGCGTTCGCCATATTTTCATCTGCGGATTTGATAGCTTGTTATGCCCGCTTCCTCTGTCTGCACGTCGGACTGCACTGCCTGCTACACCATCTTCTTCACGGCTGCCCGGAAAATAAAGTGAAACCGGGTCCCCTTTTTCCGGCATTACGTACCAGCCTGTATGTCCCCCACCGCTATATACCGTAGAATAGTTGAACCAATGCGCCTGATCGACCGCCTGCTTCTCGTCGCAATCCAGATGGATACGTACCTGATCCTGACGCACGTCCACGACCACCCCTCCTAATGAAGCGCCCGCCAGCTTTTCCTGATAGTAGCCTTTCTGCCGTAAGCCTTTATACGAGGCAAGCACATATTGATGCCACAACAGACCCTGTCTCATTTCCGTATAAGCCTCCATGACATACAAACTGTGTCCCTGAAAGGTCAACTGAGCGCCCAAATCCAGCACCTCGTCTGTCTCCACCTCATAAAAAATAAAGTCATTTTCGTTTACCTTTGCCTGCTCATTTTCCTGAAAGTAGCGGAAAGGCAGCATCTGCTTGCGTACCGTATAACGGGTATGATCCAGTACTGCCTGTGCAGGGCTGTCTTCAATGCCGAAATAAAATTTGGGACTATCAAAACGGGACACAGGCATCAGGCTCGTATGATAGCGGGAAGCCATGCGTCTTAAAAAAGCCCAATCCGTCTCTTGATACTGGATGGCAATCCGTCCGATAGGCTCTCCACCAGTCGCTCCATCAATCACATCCAACCCCTCATAATCCTTACCAATCTGCTCCAGCATCTGAGGAATCGTCATTTTGGTATATTGAAAAGAACGGGTGCGTTGCTGAATATCCATCCGATAAGTATGGGAGATGGCCTCTACCTCCAGATAGTACACATCCCGCACAACCTTCACTTCGACCGATAGCGCAATTCCACTGAATAGCGGCTTACTTTCACCCGATTCATTGCGCTGGCTTACCTCAATAACCGTGTTCTTTTCCGTCGTTTCCACATAGCTGTCCTGCATTTCTTCCGGGATGATCCCTGTAAAATAGAGCCGAGTATGCTCGTTGATTTTCTTCGCGAGGGTAAGCTGCTCCAGCTCAACCAGCTCGTAAGGCTGGATTTGGATATTATCGTAGCCCAAACTCATAGCGAATCCGCTCCTTTCTCAAGTGAAGATTGTAAGGGCAATGAAACTGCATGGAGCGAATGTACTGTATTTTCCGCTACAGGCAGCCATGCCTCCATGTCCGATTCCATACAGTTAAACGTCCCCATCATCACCTGTCCTGCATGGGTGAACAGCAGGATTTCGTTGTACAAATTCGTATCCACGCCTGCAGCAACAAAACGGATCAACCCAATGGACAGCCCGGAATGATTTGCGATCACTTGAGTGCCTAGCCAATTACGGATTGGTTGTACAGATCGCAAAACGTCCGCCATTTGCTCCACAAACTCAGGAAGCTCCTCATCTGCCAAAGTGGATTCTGTCCGATTAAAGGTGATATTCACCGTTCCATCCTCCGAGGTATAAATGACCTCTGGACGATACTCCGAAGGATACTTAAATTTGGCCTGCTCCAGCGGCATCAAGCTAAAGGATTTCGGCACGCTAACCTCAATTTCTCCGTCCAAAATCACCCTTAATTCCAGCGGAATGAGCTCATCACCTAACCGTAACGCCAAACTTTTCTCAGAAACGGAGTGATCCTGTTCGGAAATAACAGTTTGAGAAAGACTCGTATTTACGTTATTAGATGCAACATCATAATTAAGCTTATTTTTAAGACTTAAAATATGCTCGTCCATATAGTTCATAGGGTTAGTCCCTTCTTCTTAAAAAAGTTGAGTATTTAATTCAAAATATAAAAGCAAAAGGGCATATTTAACAATAACCCATCTTATGTATGTATCGGCCAGAATAGATATTTTGTTTACAGAAAGAACCATAGCATGCGTTATTTTCAATGTGTATTTCTGAAATCAATATAGATAAGAGGATTGATCGGAACGGACTATGGATCGAATTGAATCCATCCTTGCTCAGAATGAAAGCAGGTATTATGACTTGGAAAGGCAGCTACCATAATACAAATGATTTTTATCAAGTGGTTTGGATAATGGGAGATTGTTGAGTTAAAATTATACTTGGTCCGGATTCGAACCTACTAAAAAGCAAAAACCCGCTCATAGAGCGGGGAAGTGGCGACGGATCTAAACTGAAACTAATGCAATTAAATGAGAGAGTAGCCCTTCAAACCAAAAAAAAGCCAGTGCCGACGAAAGCATCATTCAACGCGAAGTCCGTACCACCTCTATTCAAGAATACTACACAAAATAATTTTAGTTAATTCAAATTGTCCTTGTAATATTCATAATATGCTTTTCTCAAATAGAATTTCATCACGAATTGTAATACCATTATTTGATATTTTTGGTGTATTAGGTTTTATAATCCTTGCCTTTTCAACAGAGTTTGGGAATATTTTCGCAATTTGATAACCCTTTTTTTGATAAAATAAAAAAGAATGCAAGTTATCATTAGTTGTTACTAATTTTATTTTGCAACATCCGCTCTTTTTTGATACTGCTTCCACCTCATTCAATAACGCAGTACCAATTCCCTTATTTTCATCTTTGCTATCTAAAGAAATGATTTCACATTCATTATCACTTATAACATAAGTGATTAATCCCATAATCTTTTCTTTATGATCTACGACAGCAAATCCATCTAACTCATCACATTGATAGATCCCGCTAGAAATCACCATTTGTGGAGTTCCCCAATTACAAATAAAAAAATCGGTTATCATTTTTTTATCAAATTCTTTTGTATCAACTACGCAAGATTTCCCCTCCATCTTATAACTTTATAAATTGTCATTTTTCATCTAAGTATTATATCTAAAATAGGCCAAATACAAGCTTTGGATGTGAATGCAATAGAATAAAAGCTATTAAAAGAAAAAGCAGCCATCAACGGAAGAAAATCTGTGATGGCTGCTTTTTGTCTTTCAGGACCACATCACCAGCTGGAACCATCTTGAGATCAAGTAGTTCATCGGCGGCTATGTATAAAAGCTGACCGCTACAAGGAAAACATAGAAGTCATCTTTAAGCTACAAAGTTGTGGATTTGATCGATGGAGGCGAGGGGAGTCGAACCCCTGTCCGAAGATAACGTAACATAAGCTTCTACGGGTGTAGTTACAGACAGATATCACTTCCACTGGAGACTAGTCATACGGGTTTATTCTACACAATTTAGCCGTTGCTTAAGCTTAGTAATCATCAATTTATTATCAACAGCGATAGAGTACTGCAAATGATAATACATAACCGCTTCATCTTCTGGAAGCAATATACCCAAACAATTCAGCATTTGAACCCATCTTAAGTCATTTTTATCTAATGCTTCTGTAAAACTTTCCACCAAATGCTCAACAGGTAGATTTAAGTACTCCTGTTTTTCTTTTAGTTTATTTAAATAATACCGTTGAAACACATTATCTTCTTCCGATAGTTCAATTCCATTGATGAATTCATTTATAAATGTTAATTTTTCATCCATGTTTATATCAGAGAAGGTTGAATATACTTCATCCACCTTTTGATAAAGGGTGGCTAACCATTTTCTGTTTTGAATAATATCTATTGAAGCACTTTCTAAACATATATCATCCAGAAGATCGTTTGAAACAAAAAAACTCTCTGTTTCTCTCCAGATCACCTCAAAATTTCTCTCATCAACCCTTCTTCCCAATAGGTCGGCAACCACCTGCGGCCTAAGGTTATCATAGTATCTTTGTTTCGGTTTATTCAGGATAATATTTTGCATCAATGACCAAGAACTTATGGCATAGTTTTCTTCAAAGTGAACGGGTGTTACATCCCGATTATACTCTTCGTCGGCAATAAAATATTTTGAAACATCTAAAACATAGGGATTATATTTATTTATAACATACTCTTCGAGTTCATAAAGTTGTTTATTATAAATCGCATTTCCAAAATGCAACATCGCAGGAGGAGTATCCTTAACCTCTCCATCTCTCGATATATAATGATTACAACCTCTAGTTCTAACCAGTATTATATTTCCTCCAAATTTCTCAATCATTTTCTCCCAATATAGATCTATATATCCATACCATAACCAACTTGGAATTTCCAAGAAATTAATGGACTGGAATTGTTCCGATTCACTTTTATAGGCTGCCGTATTATAAAATGAATAATCATAAGTAGAGAAAGTCGTATTTTTATATACAGCTACCGGCTGGCAAAGGTCAAAAAAATCAATCACTAGGAAATCAGCACTAGAATTCAGAAGGATTGGAACAGTGTTTTTTTCAATACCGTTTCGTAAACAACGATGAGAATACTCACTATTAAAAAAAAGCAACTCTTCAGATCTTGTAGAAATATTTGCAGGAGGCATCATACTAGATACAATATTATTTCTGCTTAAATAACTATTAACTGATATATTAGTGTCTTTATTAACGTTGAAAATATCTCTGCTTAAGCATGAACCATGCACGTCTACCAATACCATTTAAGAGCCTCCAATGTTTTACATAGATAGTGGTACTACGATGAAAATTATTCATGGTCTGTATAAATGGCTCTATTCCTCCTTAGGAATCAATCTTGTCAATCCCAAAGCTCAACGCTTAATATGATTATCGGCAGCATACACAAGGAAGATTAAACGCATTTTAAATAGCCTGGATGCGAGGCAATGGCATTTCATATTTTCAACAAACCGGCTTTGCATTTCTGCGATGATTGAAATGGCTCAATTGGCGGTTAATAATTGACATTGGCTCACTCGCTAATATATCGAATCGTCCCTCACGTCCGGCGTGGTAGGCAAATCACTTTTCGGTATAACTTGAGTGATTCATCATCAAGCTATCTATAAATGCTTGTTTAATAGAGAGCTCCTCAAATCTTATTAGAACTCCAACAACTCCTTCAAGATAGCAGAACTCCTTAACATAAACTCATTTTTAAGGAATGCGGATCTAAGTATTCAATATCCAATCTGTTGACAAGCTAGAAGTCAAATACAATAAGACTGCCAACATTTATTTTACCTCACTTTGGACTATGCGACAGGGAAATTAAAGTAAGCAAAAAAGCGACCCATCAAGGCCGCTTTTCATAATACTACATATGGAGGCGAACCGTGGCACGGTAAATCCACAATTAGGCGTGTTATGATGTTGAGATTGTCCGAGGAGGTAGCGTAATGCCTCCCTACTATCGCTAATCAAATTTAAGCAAACGTAGTAAATTAATAATAAAATTAGATGAAGCAATATTTTTGTTGACCAAGATACGAAATGCGATCAATGTAGGGACGGACCGAATGAATGTAGTTTTTCCAAAGTGGGTATTTTACGTCTTTGCGATATATGTAGTGCTCATTGGGAATAAGCTCTGATTTCAAGAATATTTCATAAATATTTTGTAGATCGTAAATACCTGGAGGAAACAAATTACAATCTTCAAGCGCTCTTTTATACAATCCTGTTTTTTCAACACGTTTATTTTGGAAACATGGGTAGTCGCTGTTTTCCATCACAATTCCTCCCTCATTGTAACTTAGTTATCAACACTTAAAACGTTTAGTATGCGATCAGCTTTTGAATATTTAACAGTCAATTTGGATCCTACTTTGAATACATCAGGGAATTTTTTATATAAGTGGACACCATTAATACGCGCTCTTACTGACGGAGGAATCGTCCCTTCAATGGACATGTCCTGATAAACAATCTTAACTCTGCCATTCTGGGGTAAATTTTTAGCGATGTCTGACTTAATCTTAAAACGGAGATTATTATAAGACAAATCTGCTTCCGTTAGAACGGCTTCTCCAAGAATTTCATTAACTTGCGATGAATCTTCATAACTTTCAATGGCTAATTCGTGTACAGGTGAACTTAGAGGTTTGGGTGAGACATCATCCTTTTCTAAAACTGACAGTATTATTTTTCGCTCAATTTCCAGATCTCTCAAACGAGTTCTTAGTTTCTCAGGATCTGTTTTAAAAAGCTGATCAAGAATGTCTTGATAATCTTTATCCATCCTTTGCCACCTCCTTCTGCTTACGTTTATATTATATTTAAAAACTCAAGATTTTGTCAAGTTTTTTTAAAATAATCTTCAAGACAAATCTCAGGTTTAGTTGAGTGATTGTGCCAAAGAAAAAATACTTTTATCCACATCGGACTGAAGCTGCCTTCTTTTTCTTACACAACGAGAGGAAAAGGACCATAATCCCTCTACTTCGTTATTCGTTAATAGATATAAGAACTTCGATCGGGGTACCAACGTTCACATAGTAGTAGGATTTAAAAATATAGTATACATTAAGATATTTCAAGTCATCCTCCTTAAATGCGGATAGAGGAGAGTCTGTATGGACACAAATGATGCTTTTATTTGTCAAGCTAAGTATGATTTCTTTGGTTAGGCAGTTATTACGCGTGCAGATGCCTCCATCTCGGTGACCGCACTTTGGGCAACATGGAGAGCTTATTTGGAGGAAAGACCTTATGCCCTTCAACAATTTTTATTCCAATTGAAATAGAATTTTGAACTTCACTATCTAAATCTCTATCCATTAAATCACCCCCAATCTAATACTATAAAAGAACCATCGGGACCACAATAATATATGGAGAGAGAACTGTTAATTTCTGTAAATTCTCATATTTATACTATAGTTCACTGTATCAATTTTAGAGAGGAAGCATATTGTCCTAGCTTGGAGGATTCAGCCAAGATGTGTCGAAATCTATATTTAGCATTACAAATATAGTGGAGGCGATCTTTTGAATTTTTCGGAGTTAAAGGATAATATTCTAAACGTAATGAGAGAAAGTGCTTCAAAGCAAATCCAGCATATTGAAAAAAGTGGCGTCAAGAAAAATCAAGATAAAACAAAAACCATGAATAAAAGTCTAGAGGAAAATCGCGATGTAATATTCCGCCATCTTTCTAGTAAAGTAGACCCAAAAATGGTCCCTACATTGAGCTTTTTAGTAACCTATTGTTGGATTGTGATTTCAATTGAAACACGAAATTCTCTCTGGAATTATAATTCGATGGATCTTTCAAGAAGATCAGGGGAACTCTGGGAGACTCTTTTGAAGAACTGCTGGAGTTACCCTATCAACAAAACAGTTACAAGGTTTGAGGCTCCTAGTTTTTCAGATGTTTCGAGACAAATCCAACAAGCATTTAGAGAAAAACTACAAGGGCTAAGATTGCCACCTGAAACCATTGAAGATATATTTAAAGATTACAAGATTGTCTGGTCTTTACTAGGAGAAAGTATAAACTTGAATTCTGACGAACTGTTCGAAACCATGTTTGATGAGCTTCAAGAGGAGACGTTAGAAGCAGATATAAAAGACAAAAAAATAGTGGTTGATTTTAAAGGTAGTTATGGTTCTAACGAAAAAGGAAACAAAGAGCGACTGCTTACTGTAGCGCGTATCTATGACTTACTAAATGCCCATGGTCTTACCCAGAAACCTTATGAATGTATTTTAGCAGTTAGAACAGTTGAAGAAGGTGGCCATAACTATTTGAGGCAACTTGAAGTATCTGGATTATGGACTGTGAAAAGAGGACATGAAGTATATGATATGGTGAAAGAGTATACTGGCTGTGATATATTGAACTTTGTACGTAAAAACAACATGTACATAGTCAATGATCTAAATACAGAAACACAAGAATATATGACTTTAAACCATACCTCTAAGCAAAATAAAAGTTTCGCTGAATACTATTTAACTTGGTGGTAAAATTTCGCTCCTACTTAACCAGTAGGAGTTTTTTAATTTGCGAACATGCCAATAACCGTTTAAGATATACTTTTAGGGAGATGACAATCAAATGAATGATATTTACCGTTCCTTTTATACCAAGTCTCAAGTTATAACTGACTATATGATTCAACAACTTGATGTTCAAAAGAATGATAAGATTCTTGAACCTTCCGCTGGAGATGGAATATTCATCGAGGAATTACTCAAATTGGATTATCAAGGTGTAATAGATGCTTATGATATCGATCCAAGCGCTATCAGTATGCTCGAAAAAAAATTTTCTGATAGACAAAACATAAAAGTCTTTTCCGAAGATACTCTAACCAGCATAAAACTGGATATGCACGTATTAGCTGGTGGTTACTACGATAAAATAATAGGAAATCCTCCGTACGGCGGATGGCAAGATCATGAGAAAAGAGCTCTTTTGAAGAAGCAGTTCGTAGGTTTTTATGTAAAGGAAACTTATGCTTTATTTCTTGCCCGATGCGTATCTTTGCTCAAAGAAAATGGAGTTTTAACTTTTATCATCCCAGATACTTTTATGAATATCCATAGACATACTAAGTTGAGAGAGTTCCTTTTACTAAATACCAAAATAAAAAGGATAACCATGTTTCCTTCACACTTCTTTCCTGGAGTTCAATTTAAATACTCTAACATGTGTATAGTAACGCTTGAGAAGAAAACTGACGAAGCTCTAAGTAACGAAATAGAAATCGTAACAGGCTTCAAAAAAATTGAAGAGTTGAAACGTTATACTGAAGGACAGTGTTGTGGGGACATTATAATTCATCACTTGAATCAAGAAGAAGTTTTCAAATCAAAGGATCAGGCATTTTTGATTAAGGCTGGAAAGGGTATTAGATCATTAATAAACACTTCAAAAAGGACTCTTGATGAAGTAGCAGATTGTGTTACTGGTATATACACTGGCGATAACAAAAGATTTTACAAAGTAGCTTCAGGAGAAGTTAAATTCAATACTAGCAAGTGTTCTATAGTTCATAAAGAAGAAATAAGACAAGACTATCTATCGGTTGAAAATTTGATAACTGGCTTAGATGGTGATCCTAACTTCATTCCTGTCGCCAAGGGAAGCTCTGGTCCTTATATCAGACGAAATGATTGGTATATTGACTGGAGTAAAGCTGCTGTCAACTACTACAATACAGACAAAAAAGCGAGGTTCCAGAACTCGGGCTATTATTTCAAAGCAGGAATAGCTTTACCTATGGTAAAATCAAGTAAAATACGTGCTAACCTTCTAGAAAATCAGGTTTTTGATCAATCAATAGTTGGGATCTTTCCTAAGAATAATGAACACTTGCTTTATTTACTGGCTTTTTTCAATACAGATGTGTTTAATCGAATCATCCATACGATAAATCCAACGGCAAACAATTCAGCAAACTATGTAAAAAAGATTCCAATAATTATCCCAGAAGATTTTTCCGATGTGGATTCTATTGTAGAAGAGATAATTCAATCTCTAAAAGCAAAGAATACCTTTGATGCTCAATTGCAAGAAAAGCTAGATGACTATTTTAATGATATCTACAAAGAATGGATATGAAAATTTAGTTTTACTAAGAGCTAACTCTAAGAGTTAGCTCTATTTTCATATGAGGAGCATATATGGGAAATCATCCAAACCCAGCAAGACATAAACGTCTTGCAATACATCAAACTCTTCCCCGCCCTGCTCTCACATATCTAGCAGTACTTCGATCATTTCTGCTTCACTTACAACTGTGAGAAAGAAACGCTCTTTACTCTTGAACATTACTGCCCGATCATCATTCTAGAACCAGGGCACAACTTGTATGGCCCTTTCTTCGTCGGGCTTAATCGTGAGAACAGCGGTCTGCTTGGATGCATACCGGAGTACGTACAGACAATTGAACTTCCAGAAGACGATAATGCTGCCTACATGATCGGTGTCGCTTATAACAACACCTGTCTAACAACGTACTTTTCGATCTCTAGCCCACATTGACAAAATCTAAACTGGATCAGCTAATAAATCAGCGTGCCAATTAGTTAAATTCGTTTTATTCACAATGAAAACAGGCAAACTACTATCTGTTCTCTACACATATAAAATTTGCTAACCCTCTATCCAAAAGTTACTTTTCCTTCCTAACTCCCTTAAAAGTGGTGTTATCGGATGTTTTAGCTTCTATGAATCTTCCGTTACTTGCATCTCTTTTAACCAACGTGTCATTTTTAGGATTGAACGTTTGGTATCTTTCTCTTACCACTCCTTTTCTGTAGTCGTTTCAATATTTTTGCCATACTAGTCCAATCCCTTCCTTTTTAATATTGTAAATTATATGTATCTATTCAATATCTATCAATAACATTTAGCAACGATACCGACGAAAGCGTCAAACTACGCCAAAGTCAGTATCGTCGCTATTTTTCTGTAGAAATGGAGAGAGTCCCGTCATTCTTACTCTTAATGGCAGAAGGGAGGCAGAACACGCATCTATCTAGCTTCTCTTTTGCTATTTATCACATGTGTCCATTAGAAACACTAACATGCTTCGACCTGAATTGGTCAAAACTGTGCCTACTTAAATAACGTACGTTACATAAAAAAGATACCATCATGCGGCTAACTCATATTGATGCAAAACAATTCCACCCTCATTAATGATTAAATTCAATACAAGTTTCTTTTGGGTAAGCCCCCACTCTTGGCAGGACCCTCTCCACAAAGTTTTCTTTCCAAAAATGCTTTTGCTCTATACCACCTATATTAATCCCGAGAAACGAGGGATCAATAAATAAATCCTGTCCGTTAATTAATTTAATATGCAAAACATCACATATTAAAGCATCATGCTCCATCTCCAAATTGAAAAATATTATACTACTCACTTCATTAGTTGCTAATGGGTTCGTGAATATAAAATCACCGATCTTGGCTTTACTAGGAGTCATATCTTCAATATCATTTTCATATTTGAGGAAATCAACTATTGTGATACGAAGTCTACCATAACCATCTATTGCTTCAAGTTCAATAAACTGATCGCCAAACTCAAAATATACAAAATTTGTATTAGCCACAAATTCAGAAACCCCGTCCTCCTCCACGTGTACAACACCAGTTAAATGGATATCATCTATTGAATTACACCCTATCAGTTCTTTCATTTTCTCTAACATAATATAATACCCTCCAATTTTTTATGGGACAAAAACTATATTCAAGTCCATTGCCTTACCTTGTTCAAGAAGCGTGACCCATTCACCATTAGGCTTTGTTACCACTGTCAGCCCCTCACCCCTATATATATTAAGTACTCCAGAATCTCTATTTATTGTCCCCTTACCAACAAATTCAAATGTCCCATTATCAATATTTTTTTGAATATCCTGCAAAAATCTAGGCCCATCTGCTTCGAGTTTAGGATATTTTGTACCTAGCTTCTTTTCTAAAAGTGTTTTGTGTTTGAGAAAATGCTTTTTGAAATTATTACCTGCAGTAACTACATTTTTTCCAACTTCACCAGGAGCTTTAGTTTCAGGAAGCTTTTCGTTTGGTTTACTTGGTTTCTCCGAGGAAGGTGTTCCTTCGCTCTTGCCTGACTTTGCACTGGAAGGTTTAGATGGCGTTGAGCTATTAGGACTTGGACCGTCGCTTTCAAACATCCGATAAAGATCCTTAGTACTTTCCACACTATTGGATGCTCCGATATACGTTACCGCCGTCCCATGTGCTCCCAAAACGACAGATTGTGCCATAGCAAGGACGCCTACAGGTGCCCCTACTCCTGAAGCTGTTACCAAACCACCTAAGAATCCTTCTGTCACAGCACCAACCGTTTCTACGGCTCCGGCTACAGTTGTCAAGGAATGTCCGATCACTTCACCTGTTTTACGCGCCATCGGATGATCTGAAGTATATTCCTTATTCATTAATCCAAACGAATAATCTTCTACAACCGCTGCTGCTGCTCCTAATATAACTTCTCCACTCACATCTGCGGCATACTCCAACTCGTTCGCCATCTGCTTCGCCATAATGGCTTCATTTTCCGCATTCTGGACCTGGACTGCCGCCATAAGATCCCACCATGTCTGCTCTTTTTCTTCTTGCTTCGGCTTCGGCTGCTGAGCCATGTAACTGTCGTAGTTCGCCCTCCAGCGTTGTCTTAAGTCCGCAGGAATCTGTTGGTATAAATGTGCCACTTCATTTGCAAGCTGAGCTGCATGCCGTATGTAGGGTACTAAGCCCTCCAATGAAGTGGGTAACCCTAACGCACGCGCACTTGTAAGCACCTTTCCCAGTATCCACTTACTATAATAGGCATCCCTGGCTTTCTCGTGCTCGTACTGACTGATGAGTCCTTCCAGTGCTAAACCAGCCAAATATTTCAGCGGGTGCAAACCACCTTTAGCACCTCCGCCTCCAGCACGACTCGTTCCTGTGCTGCGAACAGGAACAGCTGCAGTTGCGAGCAGAATCGAACCCGCTGCTATTCCCATAGGTCCGATTAGCGCTGCTGCTCCCATCGCAACTCCCGCCACTACTCCCATCACCGGAATGGAGCCTAACAACTTGGACACCGTCCCCAGCAACGCATCGGCTTTTTTTTGAGCTGCCGGGCTCGTGATCTTCGCGGTCGGGGGCTTTGCTGTGCTGTTGGATGTAGCCTTCGCTGCTTCGGATTGTGCTGCTTCATATGCCTTAATATTCATCAGCGGCGGTTCCGGCACGGGAGGAAGGTCCATGACGAACACTGGAGCCTTCACCGTGCCCTCCTGATGAATCACCGGAGCCTTGGTATCCGTTTCACCATCCAGCACCATGCTGCTGGCTCCGCCTTTGAGATACAATGCACTTCCTGCTTCAAGTGACAGCTCCTGCCCTGCATCCAGCTTCACGTGACCGCCTTGAATCTGCACATTCCCCGGACTACTGACGGTAATGCCACTCCCTTCATGGAGTGTAATGGAAAATGCTCCCGAGGTGGACAGAGTTAGCTCTTGCTCCGACATGTCCACGCCACTTCCTTGCGCATGTCTCCATACTTTGACGTCTGGCTGCCCCGTTGCGTGTCGCTGCTGCCGTAGCGAATCCGTCACATACGCTTCATGTTCCCAACTCGTCGGCAAGTACAGCTCCACACGCTCCCCGATCTCCGGCATATCATACCAGCCGCTGTGTTCTTCCGCTACATAGCGAGTCGCCACCGGAAACCAGCATGCTTTAGCCGGGTCTTGTTTAGGATCGATATCTAGCTGGAGCTGTACAAAGTCTTGCTGTACCTTTAACACACTACCCGTAAGTGTAATGCCCGTAACCTTATCGTTTTCATAACGGGCATAGCGGATATCCTGTTCGGCCTGGAGATCGTAACGAGTGAGCAACAAACCGTCCTCTAACCGTGTCACCGCCCGAACGACGACCAACTCTTTTCCTGATCCAATCGGTAACGTCATGAGATCCCCTAGCGCCACATAAAGCAAACTTTCGATCACATAAGTCACATACGAGCCTGCACGTTTTCCCGGCTTTCCCTCATCTAGCTCATGAAACGTTTTCCGTACCCGGTAAAATACATCCCGTTCCACCTTATACGTTTTGCCTTCTGGCATCCCGAAAAAAACCTTGGGCGAAGCTGCGGTCACCTCCGGCACCAGCACTGACCCAAAGCGAGAGGCGAGGCGCTTTAAAAATGCCCAATCCGTCTCCTCATATTGTAAAACAAAAGTGTCCAGTTTGGCATAGTTCGTGACGGTATCAATGGCATCTCCGTACTGGTATTTTCGAACCATCGTTGTGACCAGATCATCATAGGTACGATGAATATCCTGATAGGATCGCTTTTTTAGCTTGATATCCATCTGATACGAATGTGAAGCCGCCTCCAGTTCAAAGGTATATACTCCCCGTATGCAGTGTACGGACATGCGTGTAACCAAACCGTGAAACAATCGTCTTAGCGACTGTCCCTGCTCATCCAATTGGCGGATGACAATCGGTTCCTCCTCCATGTTCTGCCCCATACACGCGGCTCCCTGTTCTTCCGACAGCATGCCGCTCACCGTCAAATATACATGATCGTTGATGGCTCTTGTCATTTGAAGCTTCTCTATATGTTGAGGCTGAAAGGAACCGTAAAAACGCAGGCTTTCATACCCGATTCCGTTTTGTAATACACTCAAGTGAGTTCATGTCTCCTTTCTGACAGCATAAAGCCGTGAGGTGGTGTCCGAGATATAGCTTTCATGAAACAGATCATGAAGCGGGCCTTTAATCCAGCTCCTGCCCGTCATTTTCAATTCGGATATGACCACAATACAGACACTGATGGGTACAGTTCTGTATTAAGGCAGGTTGGCCCTCGATCCTCATGTCGCTTTTTCCGTTCAGCCACGGCATGGTCAAGACCGGAACACACGGGGCCTTCTTCACACCATAGATGTCCACCATCTCACTGGCCTGCACGGCTGGATTTAGAGGACTGGAGCAATTCCCAAAAGACTGAATGTTCACTCCAGGCACGTAATCTCCAATGTTCATTTGCGCTTTGTTTTTCACGTAGACGCCATGGCTAAAAGGTCGTTTCAAACGGGTAGGCTGCGTGCCATAACTACAGCTTAAAATCGCTCCCGCCACGACATAGCTCTTTTTCGCACCCGTTCCCGGTTTCACTCGGGCTTCTCCCATCTTGCTCATCCTCCTTAGTGCTCCATCTCGATTCGTTGTACTCGAATACCTGTAAAAGATCGACGCAGCAGACTTTCCGCCACAGCCAAATGGATATAGATATGGGGTTCGATCAGTTCCGCAATCCGAAAAACGGACGATGGGATATCCCCCGGTTTGAGCACTAAATGCTTCAACGTATCATTGGGGTACCATTCCGTTTGTGCGGACACGCAATCTACTATCGGCGGTCGAAGCACCCAGTACACGTCCTGTCTGGCCTGCTGGAAATCGGTAAGGATGGCCGCTTTCCATTCCAGTCCCGGCAAATATTTCTCCAATAATGCTTTCATCCGATCCGATACCAGCGGCAGAGGAAATTCCAAAAAGTCCGGGTACACCGTTCGTGGATCGGTATGTACAGCCAGAAAAAGAGGATCATCTTGCTGTTTCTGTCCCTGGGTCTCCGTTAGGATGTCTTCTACTTGCAAGGGAGAGAGCGCTGCAGGTTCTACCCGATGTTTTACTCGCTCGTCTACCATCAGTCTAAAATATCTCAATGCAGCCACTCCCTTTTACTAACGGCACCCTTCGCCTGTGCAGACGCAGACGGCTCTTTGTATGAAAGGGAAGTCTCAAGAGTTGCCCACTCCAATCCAATGGCTCCTCTACGCTGTGCATCGGTAAAAATGACTCCTTGTACATTGGCGCCCGTAAAATCAGCTCCGATCAAACAAGCCCCTTTAAAGGAAGCACCTGACACATCTGCTCCAGCAAAGCAGGCATCCGTTAGATCCACCCCGTTCAAGAACGCCCTTTGTAGTAACGCATTTTGAAATACGGCTCCTCGCAACTGTGCATCTTGAAAACGGGCCCCCTGCAAGCTCGCCCCTGTGAAATTTACGCCAGCAAAACCCAAGGGCTCCCAATCTAAAGCAGCATCTGATCCATATCCGGCGTTCCCCATAACGACATCCAGTATCGCCCCTTTCATCGAGCATCCGCTAAAATCGGCTCCATGAAGCAAGCTGTATGTCAAGTCGATTCCATTTAGCTGACTTTCCTGCCACACCGTTCCAACCAAGACACAGCCATGCAAGCGACTATGTTCCATCCCGATTTGGCGAAAAGCCGTATAGCGGAAATCCAACTGACTATAATCTCCGTCCGAAAGCTGGATTTCCTCCAACGCCTGATAGCTGTAGGCATGCTCTTCTTGTTCCTCCAGCCACGACCGGATTTCGTTCGCCTCCATGACTCTGCGATCTTCTTTATACACCGATACAGTGTGGTCCATATATTCACCCACACGTATCTCGAACGTCTCTTCCCGCTCCAGCTTTTGAAACTCCGGTGAGCACACGGCCTTTTTTATCACCAAACGCATCATATTCACAACGAGCACATGAATATGTACCGCTGCCTCCAGCATGACCTGCTCCCATTCAAGCTCCGGTAGAGAAACATGCTGCTTCTCTACCTCCCTTCGCAATTTTTGCTGCAAATCGGTCCAATAGGAATATGTCCAACTTGTATCCCATTCAAATCGGATCGGTTCAGGATCAAGTACCCATAAAGCGTTCGCTACCTCCACCAGATAGGTAGGCCGCTCCTCCAACCATGTGGTACGTAGCATGGAGTACGTGATATAACCGATCTTTCCTTTTCTTCCTTGAAGCTGCTCTTGCCGAATGTCCCTACAATATCCCCGAAATTCCTCTACACAGGCTTGAATCCGTTGTTCTTGCGTCATCTTGAACTTCATCGCCCAATCTCTGCGGATCAGGAACCACGCCTGATTAAAAATGGCTTGCCGCTGCGGGTCTAGCTCATCTATAGGTCTCTTCATTTGTATTCCTCCACTACCTGAAGCTCTTCATATGTCATATCATCATGCTGCTGCACTACAGCCTAATTCGACTTCACTTCACTGCCCTTCATGTCCGCTGAGCCGCTCAATTGAATATGACTACCGTTGCAATCCATACGCAGCTCACTGCCTGCAGACAGACTCATCGTTTTCCCTGCCGACAGGCTCAAATTGCCACCCGCCGAGATGCTTACCTGCTTGCTGCTTACGATATGAATACCTTCCTTGTCATCCAGCTTGATAAAAATAGCGCCGTCCTTGCCCGTCACGACCAACTCATCTGGCCCCAAACGAATCTCCTTGCCATGGGGCGTCCGCCATATTTTCATCTGTGAATTGGAGAACTTGTTGTGTCCGCTCCCTCTGCCCGCACGTCGGACCGCACTCCCCGCAATCCCATCCTCTTCACGACTGCCCGGAAAATAGAGTGAAACCGGATCACCTTTTTCCGGCATCACGTACCAGCCTGTATGACCACCCGCACTATACACCGTCGAATAGTTGAACCAATGCGCCTTACCTACATCCTGCTTTTCATCGCAATCCAGATGGATGCGCACCTGATCCTGACGCACGTCCACGACTACACCGCTTAACGAGGCTCCCGCCAGCTTTTCCTGGTAGTAGTTTTTTTGCCGTAAGCCTTTGTACGAGGCAAGCACATATTGATGCCGCAGCAGCCCTTGCCTCATTTCGGTATAGGCCTCCACTACATACAAGCTGTGTCCCTGAAAGGTCATCTGAGCTCCCAAGTCCAGCACCTCGTCCGTCTCTACCTCATAGAAAATAAAGTCATTTTCCGTCACCTTCGCTTGCTCATTCTCCTGAAAATAACGGAAAGGCAGCATCTGCTTACGCACGGTATAACGAGTATGATCCAGCACGACTTGTGCTGGGCTATCCTCGATGCCAAAATAAAATTTTGGACTGTCAAAACGAGCCACAGGCATCAGGCTCGTATGATACCGGGAGGCCATGCGTCTCAAGAACGCCCAGTCCGTCTCCTGATACTGGATGGCCAGCCTTCCGATTTGCTCTCCACCTGTCGCTCCATCAATCACATCCAGCCCTTCGTAGTCCTTGCCAATCTGCTCCAGCATCTGAGGAATGGTCATTTTCGTATATTGAAAAGAACGGGTACGCTGCTGGATATCCATCCGGTAGGTATGGGAAATCGCCTCCACCTCCAGATAGTACACGTCCCGCACGACCTTTACTTCGACCGATAAGGCAATCCCGCTGAACAGCGGCTTACTTTCGCCCGATTCATCCCGCTGGCTCACCTGGATGACGGTGTTCTTTTCCGTCGTTTCCACATAGCTGTCCTGCATATCCTCGGAGATGATTCCTGTAAAATAGAGTCGGGTATGCTCGTTGATTTTTTTCGTAAGGGTAAGCTGCTCCAAATCGACCAGCTCGTAGGGATGGATTTGGATATTATCGTAGCCCAGACTCATAGCGAATCCGCTCCTTTCTCACATGTGGAATCCAAAGGTAACGGAACAATATGGAGCGATTGCACTGTATTTTCTGCCACAGGCAACCACGCTTCCATGTCCGATTCCATACAGTTAAACGTCCCCATCGTCACCTGTCCCTCATGGACAAACAGCAACATTTCGTTGTACAGATTAACATCCACACCTGCTGCCACAAAACGGATCATCCCAATGGACAGCCCGGAAGGATTCACGATCATTTCCGTACCGATCCAGTTACGAACGGGTTGTACAGACCGCAATACATCCGCCATTTGCTCCACAAACTCGGGAAGCTCGTCCACCTCCAAAGCCGATTCTGTTGGATTAAAGGTGACATTCACCGTGCCGTCCAAAGAGGTATAAATGATCTGTGGACGATGTTCCGAAGGATATTTAAATCGGGCTTGCTCCAGTGGCATCAAGCTAAAAGATTGGGGGACGCTAACCCCCATTTGTCCATCCAAAATCGTTTTCCATTCCAACGGGATCAACTCATCACCCGTCCGCAGCACCCTGTTTTGTTCAGCAACGGATTTGTCTTGATTGAGTCCAGTAGTTTGAGATAGGTTCGTATTTACGTTATTAGATGCTGCATCATGGTTAAGCTTATTTTTGAGACTTAGGATATGCTCGTCCATATAGTTCATAGAGGTAGTCCCTTCTTCTTAAAAAGATGAGAGTTTACTTCAAAATACGAAAGTAAGAGGGGATATTTAACAATAGCCCATCTTATGTATGTATCGGCCAGAATAGAGATTTTGTTTACAGAAAGAACCATCCCACGCGTTATTTTCAATTTATTTTTCTGAAATTAATATGGAAAAGAGGATGAATACGAACGGACTACCGATCAAACTAAAGCCGTCTTTGTCTTGAAATAAATTATATATTATTAATTTGAAGTAATTACTTTTATTGCTTCTATTAATTTATTTTAGGAGGTTGTATCATGCGTATCATACAGACCCAGCAAGACATGGATTCTTTACATGTATCCCTGCTTCCCCCCGCCCTCTTGGATCACATTCAGGAATACTTCACCCAGCTTCGCGACTCATTCCATGACAAAGATGATCCGTATTTCTCCCTCCAGCCTTACGGTCCCATCTTCATCCTGGAGGCAGGGGATAACCTACACGGTCTCAGCCTCGTAGGTCTTAGACAAGAAGATGACGGACTTTTCGGTAGTTGCCCTGAATACGTCGAATTGTATGACCTCGGCAACACCCAAATCTACAAAATCGCCGTCATGAACACCAATGACTACATCATCACTTTGTTTACACAAGTCGGAATTCACCACAAGGAGGCCGAACAATGGCTAAAAGAACAAGCAGAAGTTTAAAGGCAAATGAGGACGACGTACTGAACAAGCTAAAAGAGGTCATTGAATACAACGGGGATATTATCAATGATCCAGAATCGTACGGAAATACCTGGATCATGGCGGTGTCACTTAGATCATTCATTCACAATCAAAATCAGTTCCTACCCGCCTGTTTGGAAGAGCATGAAGTGCTCCATCCCGAACAGGCCTTTTTTGTGCGTGTGATCGTCAGGACAACCGATCAGAGTGGGACAAACAAATATGTGGATGGTACGAATCTGTTTTTGACGATAGACCAGGATACTGGGATTGTAGATATTGTAAAAGAGGACGAAGCACTGTCAGACAGTCCTATATTTCATGGCGGTGAAATTGCAGATGCCTTACGTTGGGCGAATGAATTAGCCGATCCTTGTTACATTGCGCTAGAAGATCCGTTCCTTACACCGGAGCAACGCATTCTGTTCATGCAGAGTGCAAAAGAAGATGATCCGTTCTCCTTGTAAATTAATCTTACCAACCAAAAAACGACAGTACGGGCATGTGAATGTCCATGCTGTCGCTATTTCATGTAGAAATGGAGCGAAAACCATGTCAACGTTAACCTTCACGGAAAAAGAAAAACGCGCCCTCGTTGCTCTCATTCAAGAGCAGATAGATACACATCTCTCACGCTTCCCATATGCCAGATATCCCGTATATCCTTTGGAAGAATGGAAGCGTCTTTTGTGTGATCCAGCTACTGTGACGCCAACGATTTTAAAGCAAATACTTGGTTGGACATTCGGAGGCTGGCAGCGGAAAGATATGCCCTCTGCACAAAGTAGTGTAGTTAGAAGCATCATCAAGCTGTGGCCGGAGTTCACAGAAAAGGTGCCCCCAGAATCCGCTGGCATCCTTCAATTTTGGGAGGAGCGGCTGACAGACTGGACGAATGGATTTCAGGCTGTTTCCTTCCTGTTACACCTTATGCGTCCCGATGAACACGAAATCACTGACCCTCACCGCATTCAAGCCATGTACGAGCTACTTAAAGCCATCCATCATCAGGACGGAGAGAGTGTCTTATCTCGCTCTTTACGTGACCTCAAAAATTACACTAGCTTTTTCCGCGCCATCTTACCCAAGCTTTCCTTTGGTGATCATAACCGTATTCAACTCGACCGTTTTCTAAAAGCCTACGGCAACCGTCATGCTTACAAAAATGTAGACAGCAACTACACCACCAGAGAACCTCACATCTGGAAAATTTCATGGAATGACGCTAAAACAGAGCACTACAACCTAGAGAAAATCACCCTACGTTCCAATGCAGACGTCCTGTTTGCTTGCCTACTCTCATTGCTGGACGAGCAGCCAGAGGTGGGGCAAAAACTTACCATTGGACAAGTTGTTGATCTGCTTCCTTTGGGTACCGGAGGCATTTGCAATCCCGCCAGCTTTAAATACGCATTGATTTCCTTGTTTGGTAAACAGAAAGGAAGGGATTACTTCATTACGCAGGATTCTTCGCTCCAACAGGCTTTTACAGTACAAGCTAATCAATCAACTCGTGACATGAAGTTTTACACTCATTTTCAGGAAACAAAAATTACTGTTAATAAGAAATATATTAAGGAACATGATCTTTGATCTAATCATTGTAAAACTACATTATTTATTCTTTTCTTTATCAAATGTATGAAGCATGTCGCGCACAACTCTTTGAATCATTGCAACCTCCTCAAAACTTCTTTCCATGAGTAAAGAACGGTGCATTTCTATAACATGATGCTTCTCTGTATTTCCTTCAATTCCATCTAACGAGCCGAACCTAAAAATTTCGACAGGTTCAACTTCAAGTGCAGAAGTAATTTTATCAATTGATTTCAGCGATATGTTTCGCTCTCCTCGTTCAATGCCGCCAATATAGGAGTCCTGTAATTCGGACAGTTCTGCAAGCTTTGCTTGAGAAAGTCCTCGCTGCTTGCGTAAATTCCTGATCCTTGCTCCGACCAATTTTAACAAATCAGACATCCTATACACCCCTTATAAAGTAAGGGTAGTTAAAATGAATAAGGTTAAGTAATACTACTAAACTATAAAAATATCTTGTTTAAGATATTATAAGTACTTTATAATGGATTTATCTTACTTATAGTACTTGAGTAGTAGGCCAAATTGTATGCCCTCGCTATTCTGCATAAGTGGCAATTTGTCTTAATCATCTTCTATTTCATACTGAAAGGATTGAATTCAATGTTAATGAAGTGGGCTATTGGGGGAGCATTCCTTGGGCTAATCGGCGCTTACCTTACGGATACAAATGTAGGGTCGGGTATAGTATTTGGTGCTATTCTCGCCGTGATCATTCGTAAATGGATCTTTAGGAACCTTTGGATGTAGAACTGGTAGGTTTCTTTCAAAGATAGGAAACAAGGCCAGCCCGAAGCTGGCCTTTTGCACAAAACAACGAATAACTAAACTGGACTAATTCATAATTATACAAACCTCATAACTTATATTTATTTTCATTAGCTACGTTAAATCAATGTAGAAAGGTGTACCTCAAATGCTAACCAAGGCCGAACAAACTCCATCCACACCCAAAAATTTTAATTTTGAATGGAACGGAGGTTTCAGTTATCTTACGTACTTAAAAAAGAGAACAACCGCTACATTCGAGGGCGAAAAGCTGTTGCTCACTAGACAAAACTTCATCTTAGGCGCTTTTCCCTTACAACCATCGACTCAGGAAATTCCGCTCACCAACATCAACTCCATAGCTGTGGGCTCCAAGATCAATTGGTTTGACCTGGTATTTGCTATTTTGTTTGTATTCGTAACTCTGATCACCATGAACTTTTTGCCTTTACTCCTGACTGCTCTTTTTCTGTGGCGCACCTTTAACACCAACATTCAAATCCGCCAGCTCTCAGGAAACAACCTGAACATCCTGACTGGTTCTAAAGGTGATGCAAACTCATTCATTCAAGTTCTAGCCGATACGATCAATCAAATAAAGCATTCCGACAACACAGAAACGGGACAAAATCCCATCGTTCCCCAAGTCCTAAGCAACAAGCCTAAAAAAATATTTGGCATAGTAAGTGCGGGGATTGTGGCGAGTCTCATTTTACTGCTTGTCATTGCATCACGCGGAGGCTTTGATAATCCGTACGTCACCTGGGTTAAAGATGCTACGGTTCCAGGCGGCACCCATCATACAATGGACGAAGCCCTGAGCAATGACAAGTATTTTAGCAATGTCGTCTGGAAACAGGTCAACAAGGACGGCAACGAAGAAGATGTAAACAAATACGTTATGTACCAAGCCACCTACACCGATCAAGGCGTGAGCATCAACATTCAAACCGTATTTCAAGTGTTTGCCAAAAACCAATTCACTCCCGTTGCTTATGCCATTGATGGAGATGGGCAAGAACTGTCGGACTGGACTTACTTTTTAGTAGAGGTTACTTCCAAACTGGATGGAAGTCCCCCATCCTCGGATAAAGAAACTTGGCAAGAAAGCACCTCTACTTCCTCCACTTCAACGTCCTCTCAGTCAGAAGCCCCGACTCAAATCAATGCCGAAGCCAAATCATCTGAACAGGAACCCGCTCCTCCTGTGCAGGTAGCTACAACACCTGTGAAGGAAGCACAGGCTCCAGCTCCAGCATCCGATGCCGTCCCAACGGTGAGCTTAAAAGACTTCAAGCACTGGACTCCTCCTGCTGCTGATCTCACCTATCCTGTTCATTTAGATGGGGATAATATGGACATTGTGCTGGGTTTGGATCATCCCAATGGCGTGAAAGTACAGGTTGTCGATCATGCTTTGGGGCAGGGCTGGAACATATCCTTGCCTTCCATAGAAGGCAGTAGTCCCTTTGATGAGTTTGGGGACCTGTTGCCTGGTTACTCCCTGGCTGTCAAAGAACATGATTTTACTCAAGATGGAACGCCGGAAATTGTTTTGGTTGCGAGTGATGGACAAGCCGACATGTACGTGTGGATACTCACATATAATTTCATGGCTTCGGAACAGGGAACTAACCCTTTAGAACTGCTGTGGAGTGGCATGGGACAATCGGATATTTTAATGTCTGGCAACCAGTTCCTACTTCCATACGGTTCGCAGGGACTGTACGAGGAATACAAGTGCGCTAATGGAGTTTTTGTGAAAAATACACAGTAGCTGGCTCAGATTACACAAGGAGACGAGTTAGAATACTCGTCTTTTTTTTGTTCCCCTTTGTATCACCATCCTGAGAGGCAAAGATTGCCCCCACTAAGTTTTCATCATAAAATAAGGAAAACTATTAGGTGGCGATGACATGGATACAATCATTAAAATTCCATTTTCAAAAATTGGAGAAGAGTTGTTTCAGGAATCTGGTAAAGAAGAGAGGTATAAGAAATCGGACCCTTATGACTTAGAGGAAAAAAAGAAGGACTTCATCAAAGCACAAAGATATGATTTTTTACTTATCTTGAGGATTTTAGGGGTAGATACCGAAATCTTTAAACATCCAGATAGGAACGAATACTCCTTGCCTGAATCCCAAAAAGGAAGTATTAAAAAGCTATTATCCTTTCGATCAGGAAAGACTATCCAAGCCTTTAGGAAATTCTATTCAGATTTTAAGAATTTTGATTTAGAAGAACAACTGACAAACGAGGAAATTAATTTCCTTCGTGAGAGATACAAAACCGAATCTAAAAAATTCGATCTTTCTGAATTGAAAGAAATTGTAGATTTGGTGGAACTCATTCTGAAAGACGGTGCAACTTACTTTCAATATAAACATTATGTGGAGAAAATGCATAATCTAACTAGAATCCATCTAACACAAGCCACAAAAATGATCGAGCAGGAATTGGTTCCATTTGTGACGGAAAAGATTGACAGGCTCTTTCCAATATTAAAACACTACTCTTTGAATGATGCCGATAAAGTAGAGCTACTTCGTTTTTATAAAGACATGATTGTTAAGATTAATCATGATTTCAATTCGATCGTAAACATAGCGGACGACATCAGAAGTTCTGAAATTAGTGCTATCTCTGAAAAGGAAATAGAAGATGGGGATAAATCACTTTCTTCCATTGAAGATATCATAGAGCAGGCCCGCGAACAATACAGAGAGGAAAAAGAAGAAAGACACCATCAAGTAAAATGGTCTGAAAAAGAAAGTCAGGAAATAGATGAGTTCATCAATTCAAGACCTGAAAATAATAAAACCCATATGAATTCTAATGAGTACAAGTTCAAGCCTGAAAGATATAAATTAAGTACATATCAAGATAAATTAAGGTAGTAGGAAAGGCGGGAGTAACTCCGCCTTTTTTTTGTTTACAAGATTCATTAAACCAGTATTTTTAACCAAATCAAAAAAATATTTAACACCACAAATAAACGAATATGTCAAGGGGGTTGGAACTATAATTTTTTTCTCCCTATATTGCAGTTTGATCTTGTCATATTCTAAAAGTGCAAAGGCAAGCAAGAGGACATAAACGGGAGGAAACAACATGAACATGAGCAAGGCAGACCGACACAAAGACACTACAGATCGTACCGAAGCACTACGGCACAACTTTTACAAATACGCTGACATGGGCTTACCTGTCATTCCTCTTTGTTCTCACGATCACGAAGGAATGTCTAAGAGGCATAAAGAAACGTGCAAACGCCCTGGAAAAACCCCTTTGTTCAAGGAATGGCAAGAGGCTGAACCACCAACCCAAGCCAAGATTGACCGTTGGCTCTCCAAATACCCGTCATGTAACATCGGATTGGTGCTAGGAAAGAACAGTGGCATCATCGGCGTCGATGTGGACGGAGAACAGGGATTCGGCATTCTGGAACGCTTGTCCCAAGGGAATGTACCCTCTACATGGCAATTCAGTACCCCAGGTGGAGGAATGAGATACTTGTACAAAATCCCGGAAGGATCGTCGTTCACTAGTTGGGTAGAGCGACACCCGACGGAGTCACATTGCGAAGTAAACGTGTTGGGAAGTGGACGTCAGACCGTTCTTCCCCCATCCATTCATACAAACGGAGGTCAATACCAATGGATCATCGAACCCTAAAGGCCAGTGCAGTGCTGGCAGAAGCACCCTCATGGATTTTTCAGCGTCCTACTCGGGTGCCAACCAACAAAAACACGTTTGCATCTGCACAAACCAACGTACAAGGTAACCTGAAAACCTTGTACGGTCGTTGCCCCCGTTTTGCCCAGGATTACGTCACCCAGCAACAACAGGGTCTGGATGAAGAAACCTGGTTTAAGTGGGTACAGTTACTCCCAAAGGAGTTAGCATTAGAGTTTTCTGCGCTTTCTGATAAACACGACACACATAGTCAGAATCGCATTCGTCAATTACAGCAGAACAAGAAGCCACCTACGCGCTGCCGCACGTTTGGCTGTAATGAACAACAAATCGCCACTTGCTTCCAAAACCATGTACGTACAAATGAGGAGGGAATCATCGTGAATAGTCCTGCTAAAATGTTAAGTCAACCCAAAACCAAAAAAAGTACTCGTCCTAATTCCTACATGTCCAAAACGTCCAAACTGAAGTCTCTGCATAATATAGGTCCGAAAGACGTTGGCTTTACCTTAGATAATAACAATAAGCCGACACGCTTAAACCCTAACCTATTTTCTGAATTCATCCGTCGTCATTACCTCAAAACTATTTTTGTAGCTCCTGAGCAACGTTACTATGTTTACAATTCTGGAGTATGGCGGGATCAACTTCCCGATGTACTCAAAAAGAATGTACGAAAAATTCTTCACACTTGGGTTCCTTATTTCTGGAATTCTAAAATCGAAGCGGAGTACATGACTGCCTTGACACGTGATTGCACACGGGAACATCCAATGGACGGCAAGCGCGACTACATTAACCTAAAAAATGGGATGCTTGACCTACGTAACTTCCAGTTGGACGATCATGATCCTAAGTTCTATTCCAGCGTACAGGTTCCCATCGCGTATGACCCTGAAGCTACATGTCCAAAATTTGAAGCCTTTTTGAATGATATTTTCGATCAGGACCAGGAGCGTATTGACCTCATTGCCGAAATCTTTGGCTACTGTCTGACCACATCCACCCAAGCCGAGCAAGTCTTTCTCTTTTACGGCAAAGGATCTAACGGGAAGTCTGTACTCATTCATGTGCTAAAAAGCCTGATTGGAGAACGTAATACATCGGCTCTCTCTTTAAATGACCTGGAAAAACCTTTTGCCCGTTCCGAGATGATTAACAAACTGGTCAACATCACCACCGAGAATGAAGTAGGCAGTAAGGGGATTGAAACGAGCTACCTAAAGGCTATCGCTTCCGGCGATCCCGTTCGTACGGAAGAAAAGTTCAAACAGGGCTACATGCAGGAGCTGTTTTGTAAGCTCATATTTGCAACGAACAACCTGCCCTACTCCAAGGACAAAAGCTACGGACTAATACGTAAAATGACCATCCTTCCCTTTGAAAAGACATTTACAGACGAGCAAAAAGATCCGAATTTGAAGGACAAGCTGATGAAGGAGGGTGCTGGTATTTTGAACTTCGCGTTAAAAGGATTGGAACGTTTACGTAAACACTCATACCGTTTTACAAAGTCGAAAAAGGTACAGCAACTGACTAACCAGTACAGCCAAATGATCAACCCTGTTCAAATGTTTGTTGAGGATATGATTGAAGCTAATCCTGAGAGTAGACTGCTTAACAAGAATCTAAAAGCTGGTTTTGTAGACTGGTGTCAGCGTGAAGGCCATAACGGTCTGTCCAATATCAGTAACCAGCAACTGACGAATAAAGTAAAAGAAGTTTTGAATGAACAAGGAATTGTATTTGAAACCAATAAGTCCGGCGGGGAACGTTTAATCAAAGGCATTTGCCTGAAACTCGCTCCTAAGCCTTCTTGGATGAAGAGCACTCAAGTCCAAGTCGTTGATAACATTGATGACCTGGATTAAACGGTAATCCGAGGCGTTGTAGGACAGTCAGGGACGAAGGTGTGGCAGGTAAATCAAAGGTACGCCACGCCTGGACTCCTTGCCTGGTAAGGGGTTTGAAGAAAGCGGGGCGCTTGTGGCTTCTTTTCTCCCCCCTGACAAATCTTTTCATCCTTAATCATCTAAAAATAAAAAGAATAGTTTTTCAGAAAAAGGATCACAAGCGCCACGACACCTAAAAAAGCCATATCCTGCAAGGAAAGAAGGCCGTGGCACAAGATTTCACAAACGCTCCTTTCGGGTCGCTTCAACGCCACGACACTGAGCACGATTTCTTAAACGATCTTCATTTGTTTGTAATCATTTTCTATGTTGTTTTTCCAAAAACTTTTATCATACGGGGGTAATCACTATGAAATTTTATAATGAACCGTACACAATCAGTGAATTGCTAGAATACATCTATTCCAGTGTCTGCATCCTAGGGCATTACGTTATCCGTATTCCTTGTGATCAAGTACATCTCGATGACTTTTCTATACTCAAACTGACCAAGCATTTACAGGGTACCTGCGAAGATTGGAGCGTTCAGGATGGATGGTACTTCATTACCTTTGAGCCCGGAGGTCATGACTATGTTATAACCTTCGAACAACATCATTTTTACACGTCTAGTGTTGTCCGCTCGGTTACCGAATGGTTACATGTAGATGAAAGCTCTATTGATTTGGAATGTCATCTCCGGTTTACCAATGAATCACGCGATGATTTTAGTTAAGTATATTTGAATACAAGTTATTAAAAGCACGTTAAAACGTTTCAAATAAGTCTTCAAACAGAAATTATAAATAGGATGGGCCTATTAACAGCGTCTATCTTATAATATTCTGTTCTGGAGGTTATCACATGAATAACACTATGAAGCGAGTTCAAGTTATTCACTTGAAGTTAATTCGGGAAAAGTCAATGCTGTTTTCAGGTCGCAAAGTTCATAAGCCGGACGATACCGTCCAACTCTTTCGAGAGTTCATTGGTGATTGTGATCGGGAGTCCTTCTGTATTCTCACGCTGAGTACCAAAAACCAGCCGCTGGCCTTACAGCAGGTTTCACTTGGCACGCTTAATTCATCTATCTTGCATCCCAGGGAGGTTTTCAAATTTTCCATTCTTTCCAATGCAGCATCCATCATCGCTTGTCATAACCACCCGTCGGGTGACCCTACGCCAAGTAGCGAAGACATTTCCATGTCCAGAAGGCTTCAAAAGAGTGGGGAACTGCTCGGTATCGAGCTACTGGATCATATCATTTTAGGCCAGGATGGCTATGTCAGCATGAAGGAAAGGGGGTTGTTTTAAATTGGAAAAGTTAATCTTGGCCCTCATCATTGCTGCAGCTCAACTGACCATAGAGATTATTAGTCAAAATAAAAAATAAGCCATCGGGGGAGATCATCATACTCGCACATTACGTCACTCGTATTTCAAGGCATAAGCTGAAACACACCTGTACTGATCCAGATACGACGTCGTGGAACCAAATCGACCAAGTGCGGGAAACAACGGAATGTTACTATCTTCCTGCTGTGCAGATGCTGGATACCATTCTCAAAAAGCAACGCTGAACCAATAGGCTCGCTTTATCTTTATCTTTATCTTTATCTTGCTGTGCTCCTCTTTCTGAGGAGCCAGCCTTTGATTTCTATTTACTATCATTTCGCCTACATCGAAAGGGGTAATTATACCAATGACTATTCAACGCGCCGCAGCTTACGCTCGCTTTTCCAGTGACAACCAACGGGATGAATCCATCGACGCTCAGGTTCGAGCCATTGAAGCCTACTGCAAACAAAAAGGCTTTGAACTCGTTAAAGTCTATATCGACCGCGCCAAAAGCGCCACCTCAGACAAACGTCCACAGTTCCAGCAAATGATTCTCGACAGTGAAAAAGGATTATTTGATGTGCTCATTGTTCATAAGTTGGATCGTTTCAGCCGGGACAAATACGACAGTGCTAAATACAAACGCAAACTGAAGTTGAACGGTATTAAACTGTACAGCGTCACCGAAAACCTAGATGGCTCTCCCGAAAGTGTCATTCTGGAATCTTTGCTGGAAGGTATGGCTGAGTACTATTCCAAAAACTTGGCCCGTGAGGTCATGAAGGGGATGAAAGAAACAGCATACCAATGTAAACATACAGGCGGCTTACCTCCCATCGGCTATGCTGTAGATCCTGTAACAAAAAAGTACATCATTAATGAAGAGGAACGCGGCATCGTCGAAACTGTTTTTTCTATGTTCCTCGCTGGTCACGGCTATAATCAGATCATTCGAGAACTGACGGAGCAAGGCTACACATCACGTTATGGAAAACCGATCAGCAAGGGAACCCTAGGTACCATTCTTCGCAATGAAAAGTATACAGGCACTTACATTTTCAACCTCACCGACAGCAAGGATGCGGCTGGTAAGCGTAATGGTAATCGACATAAAAATAGTGAAGATGTAATTCGTGTCGAAGGTGGTATGCCACAACTTGTAACCAAGGAAGATTTTCAGAAGGCACAGGATAAGATGAATCAAAACAAGCGCCAACCTGGCGCTTACAAGGCAAAAGAAATGTACCTGCTTAGCGGACTCATTGTTTGCGGGGAATGTTTGAAAAACGTAGGCATTCAGTATGCCATGATGGGCAATACCAAATACAGTGGTAGAAGCAAACTGAAATATGTTACCTACCGTTGCGGCAACCGTGACCGAACAAAGGCATGCAAGAATCCCGAATTACGCCGGGAGTACATTGAAGCCTATGTACTAGCCCAACTCCAAGAGAAGATTTTTAACGATAAAGCTATCCCTCTTCTGGCTAAACAGCTTAATGAGTACCAAAAGTCCAAAGAAACTCATGTGAAAGCCGATCAACAACGCCTGAACAAGAGTCTGGAAGGTGTAGAGCGCCAGATCGATAACATTGTAAATGCGGTGGCTGGCGGTCTGAACAATCCTACCATTCTTGAAAAGTTGTCCTCACTGGAACAGCAAAAGATTGAGCTAGAAACGAAACTGCTTGAGGCTCAGCAGGTAAAAGAAAAAGCAGCGATCACAGAGGATGCTCTGCGACAACTGCTTTCTGGCTTTCAGGACCACATCACCAGCCGCAATCTTCCTGAGATCAAGAAGTTCATCGGCAGCTATGTAGAAAAGGTGATCGTCTACAAGGAACACGTAGAAGTCATCTTTAAGCTACAAGTTGTGGATTTGATCGATGGAGGCGAGGGGAGTCGAACCCCTGTCCGAAGATAACGACACATAAGCTTCTACGGGTGTAGTCACAGTTTTGATGTCACCCGAGTATCGCCCCGTAACCGGCTATACGTTGGGTCAGCCTGATTGTCTTCTTCAGCACACCCCAGGCGGAGATGTGGCAGCGTATCCCACTATAGGTTAGCCCCTACATCCGGCACATGGGCGATACAGGAGAGGAGCACGCTCACAGGTTATTAAGCTGCGAAAGCGTAGTTGTTTTGTTGTTTGCCGTTTAATAGGCTTTAGCGTTGATGAAGTGGACGCGTCCCCACTACCCGCTACCCATGCTCGAACTATCCCCGTCGAATCCATAAACGCCCCCTTATTATAAAAGGGCTCCACGGATAAATCCGGAAATACCGGAGCATAAGTGCATAATATCAAAAGCTGAATCCTAAGATCCAACACTCGAATCAAGTTAAATCCAAGATCTTTGAAAACTTACTACTTCGTTAGTATAACATATTACATGTCATAACGAAACGGATTGAAGCCATTCTAGCTCGATAAAATAGCACCATTACAGGAACAAGTAACTTATCCACGTAATTTGTACCATACAGAGTAAGCAAACTGCTTATCTCGCTATTTTTTGCTTCTCGCGCAGAGCACGTTGGATATCACGCTGTGCATCACGTTTGGCAGCTGTTTCTCGCTTATCATACTGCTTTTTACCTCTACCCAGTCCAAGCAGCAGTTTGGCATAACCGTTGCGAACATATATCTTGAGCGGCACGATGGTGTAGCCTTCCTGTTTGGAGAGACCAATAAGCTTACGAATCTGCTCTTTATGCAGCAACAGCTTACGTGTGCGCGTCGGATCAGTCGGAT
The DNA here is from genome assembly GCF_052921365.1 of Paenibacillus sp. T2-29. NCBI lineage: Bacteria > Bacillati > Bacillota > Bacilli > Caryophanales > Paenibacillaceae > Paenibacillus > Paenibacillus sp. T2-29. Next base: position 197,706 of record NZ_JBREVE010000008.1, read on the forward strand.
TGTTACGATTACCTTGTTCAAAAGGGCTGATATGCATATTGTGAATATGGATTTCGCCATTACGGATCGTAGCAAAAGCATCGCTTATATTGGAGCGACCATTCCGCAAAGACTTAATTTCCGTTCCCGTTAACACCATGCCCGCCTCGTAGGTGTCCTCAATAAAATAGTCATGGGAAGCTTTTTTGTTCTGGGCGAGCACTTTCCCGTCTGCCTTCTTACCCATGAATACCACTCCTTATGAATAACTTAGATTCAATCTAGAATTCCTGCTACAAAGAGCTACCTAGAAATATATTGTAACAAATTTCGGAGGGTAAAAGCAAGAAAGGTCAAGCCTTCTACATTTCTCATTACACGTATAGCACACTAAAACCAAGCGGCTTCTATCCATTACTACAGACAGAAACCGCTCATATACCTAAGCATTCGTAAGCTTCATTCACTGCTCTCGGAAGCCCCAATCTCCTAACAGTAAGTTATATCAACCTACTTTTTCTTTTTCCGCACAAACCCAGCGGCGCTATACCCGCCGTTAGCGCCCTTTTTTTTCCGCTTGCGACGTGCTGCGCCTTCGCCACCTGGTCTGGCATCACTACCTGGGGTAGCTGCATCACCAATGAATACCCCGCTGGCAGACGTCTTCTTCCGTCGCTTGCTTGCACCCGTTGCTGGCGAATTGTATCCTCCCTTGCCACTACCAAAGCCGAAGCTGCCTGGCGAGCCTGTACCGACACCGTTTCCACCACCGCGACCTGCGCGACCTGCGGTGCTGATTCCTCCGTTGCCGCCCTCTTTAGGCTTTCCAGCCGCCTCACGACCGCCTTTACGCTCTCTACCAGCCTTGTCCTTACCGCCCTTACGGTCACGTCCTTCTCGGCCTCTGCCTTTAGCACGGCCCTCGCCACGTGCAAAATCTCCACCCTGGCCCGAGCCTCCCGTCCGTTCACGACGTTGCCGTTGCTTCATATCGACGAGTTCAAAGTCAATTGTGTAATCTTCCATATTCACACGCGCGACGCGAACCTTAACCTCATCCCCAATGCGGAATACCTTAGAGGTGCGTTCTCCGATTAACGCCATATGCTGCTCGTCAAAATGATAATAGTCGTCCGTAAGTGCACTCAGACGCGTTAAGCCCTCGACTGTGTTGTCCAGCTCAATGAACATCCCAAAGCTGGTTACACTGCTGATGATCCCTTCGAACTCCTCGCCGACCTTATCCAGCATATATTCAGCCTTTTTCATTTGTTCTGTGTCGCGCTCTGCATCCACAGCCACACGTTCACGCTCGGAGGATTGCTGAGCAATATCTGGCATGCGTGCAGTCAAATATTCCTGACGCTCGTCTGTTAAAGCCCCGCCATTCTCCAATACCTCACGAATGACACGGTGAATTACCAAGTCAGGGTAACGACGAATCGGTGATGTAAAATGAGAGTAATACTCCGCAGCCAGTCCAAAATGTCCTGTAGACTCCGCATCATATTTTGCCTGCTTCATCGAACGCAGCATCATTGTGCTAAGCACCGTTTGCTCCTTCGTACCCTGAATGTCTTCTAACAATGTTTGCAGTGCACGCGGATGAATGGAATTTCCTCGACCTTTGATCTGATGACCAAAATTAGCTGCAAAAGCCATAAAGTTTTGCAGCTTCTCTGGATCGGGGTCCTCATGAATCCGGTACAAGAACGGTACCTTGAGCCAGTGAAAATGTTCGGCTACCGTTTCATTGGCCGCCAGCATAAACTCTTCGATAATTTGTTCGGCTATCGTACGATCCCTCTTCACAATATCGACAGCTTTGCCTTCATCATCTACAATCACTTTGGCCTCATCAAAATCAAAATCAACTGCACCGCGGCGCATCCGATTCGCACGTAGCTTCAATGCTAAATCCTTCATCGTACGGAATACATCAACCAGGTCCTTGTACCGTTCCATCAGTTCTGCATCTTCCTCTTCGAGGATTTTGCGAACGTTAGTATAGGTCATCCGTTCCTTCGTTTTAATCACGCTGGTGAAAATATCATGCTTTACGACCTTCATATGCTCATTGAATTCCATCTCACAGGATAAAGTCAGTCGATCCACCTGAGGATTCAATGAACAAATTCCGTTTGAAAGTCGATGTGGAAGCATCGGAATGACGCGGTCAACCAAATACACACTACAACCGCGGTTATATGCCTCCAGATCCAGCTTGGAGTTCTCACGCACATAATACCCTACGTCAGCAATATGAACGCCCAGACGATAGTTTCCGTTCGGCAAACGCTCTACATTAACCGCATCATCGAGGTCTTTGGCATCTTCCCCGTCAATGGTAACTATGATCTTATCGCGCAAATCACGCCGTCCCTGACGTATAATCTCTTCTTCCGTAATCGCATCAGGAGCCTGATCCGCTTCCGCCATCACTTCATCCGGAAAAGCCTCTGGGAGCTGATGCTTGCGAATAACGGACAAGATGTCAACGCCCGGATCATCCTTATGACCCAGCACCTCCAGCACTTCGCCTTCTGCCGCTGCACGTCCTTCCGGATAGCTCACAATACGCACGACGACCTTTTGTCCGTTTACAGCTCCGTTAAAGCTGTCCTTAGGAATGAAAATGTCCCGGTTAATACGTTTATCATCCGGCAAAACAAAACCGTATGCTTCGTGGCTCTGAAACACACCGACTACCTGAAGCACTGCGCGCTTCACGATTCGCACAACTTCGCCTTCTAGTCGGCCACCCGCAGGTCCCTTTGATGTTACTCTTACCAGTACCGTATCTCCATTCATCGCGCTCTTTAAGTCGTTAGCATGAATGTATACATCCGGGTGCTCCCGGTCCTCTGGAATCAAAAAAGCAAAGCCCTTGGCATGGGCCTGCAAACGCCCGCGCTGCAAATCCATCCGTTCTGGAACACCATAACGGTTCGTGCGGGTCAGTAGAATTTTCCCGTCTTCCTCCAATGCGTTCAAGAGCTTAAGAAATTCACGAAACTCTTCTGCATCCTTAATGTCAAAATGTTGCTCCAGCTCCTGGTATGTCATAGGCTTGTATGCGGTCTCGCGCATGAAATCAAGTAGTTGTTGCTCTGTTATCATAATTTTGTCCACCTCGGGTGACCTTTAATTTTCAGTAATAAATCCGCATGTTCCTTGTTCCTGATACAAGGCTCTTTATATACTCATACCCTAGTATACACGAATTTAATCGACGGCATCCCTGCCTGTCCAAAATCCAAAAAAGCCCCCGTTTCCCGTGAAACGAAGGCTTAAGGTGTATATTTATCTTATTTTGCGAAAAATGCAACCAAAACGGAAACGATCATAAAACATGCACCCAAAACAGCAGTTACGCGTTGTAAAATCAAATCCATACCGCGAGCTTTGGTCTTGCCGAACAGATGCTCAGCACCGCCAGAGATGGCACCGGACAAACCTGCGCTTTTCCCCTTTTGCAGTAACACAACCGCAATAACAGCAATCGAGAACACAACGAGCAGCACTTTCAAAAAGATTTCCATGAAAAATCCCACCTCCTGAGCTTATACATCTGTTTTGCAAAACAACACAGCCTCTTTTATGAAAACATGCACATATCATGCTTTAAATAGCCGGAAATTAACGCAAAACACTACTTTCATTCTACCACAGCTTCCAGTAGATAACAACAGCTACAGCAAGACACTTAGCCATTAAGCTTCTGTAGATCATATATGCATTATTTATAAAAAAAACAGACCTGCTTGCATATCGCAAGCAGATCTGTTTTATTCATGCGCAAAAGCGTCGAGCGTCCTGACCCTATGATAAATCATAGACCCGAGGCGCCACCAGCATTTTTAGCAATATTATTTCTTCAGGTTGTAGAAAGATTTCAGGCCGTGGTATTGAGCCAGTTCACCCAGTTGATCCTCAATGCGGAGCAATTGGTTGTACTTCGCAATACGGTCAGTACGGGAAGGAGCACCAGTTTTGATTTGGCCTGCATTTGTTGCAACAGCGATATCAGCGATTGTGCTGTCTTCGGATTCACCGGAACGGTGAGAGATTACAGCTGTGTATCCTGCACGTTTAGCCAATTCGATAGCATCGAATGTTTCAGTCAGCGTACCGATTTGGTTTACTTTGATCAGGATAGAGTTACCGATGTTTTCATTGATACCTTTAGCCAGACGCTCTGTGTTAGTTACGAACAGGTCGTCACCAACCAATTGGATTTTGTTGCCCAGTTTTTCAGTGAGCAATTTCCAACCTTCCCAGTCATCTTCGGAGCAACCATCTTCAATAGTGATGATTGGGTATTTATCAACCCAAGAAGCAAGCAGATCAACGAACTCAGCAGAAGTGAAGGATTTGCCTTCGCCTTCCAAAGTGTATTTTCCATCTTTGAAGAACTCAGTGGAAGCAACGTCCATACCGAGGAATACGTCAACGCCTGGTTTGTAACCAGCTTTTTCGATCGCTTCGATAATAGTGGACAGAGCTTCTTCGTTGGATTTGAAGTTAGGAGCAAAACCACCTTCATCACCAACAGCTGTGTTCAAGCCTTTGGAATTCAGTACGGATTTCAGGTTGTGGAAGATTTCTGCGCCAACACGCAGAGCTTCTTTGAATGTAGGAGCGCCTACAGGCAGAACCATGAATTCTTGTACGTCAACGTTGTTGTCGGCATGAGCACCACCGTTAACGATGTTCATCATTGGTACTGGCAATTGTTTAGCGTTGAATCCGCCCAGGTAAGTGTACAGTGGCAAGCCCAGAGCTTCAGCAGCAGCGCGAGCTACAGCCATGGATACAGCCAGAATTGCATTCGCACCCAGTTTACCTTTGTTTGGAGTACCGTCCAATTTGATCATCAATGTATCGATTTCTACTTGGTTCACAGCATCCAAGCCGATTACTTCAGGAGCAATAATTTCGTTCACGTTTTTAACAGCTTGCAGAACGCCTTTGCCCAGGTAACGGGATTTGTCGTTATCGCGAAGCTCTACAGCTTCGTGAGCGCCTGTGGATGCACCAGAAGGAACGATAGCGCGACCAATCGCACCGGATTCCAGATATACTTCAACTTCAACCGTAGGGTTACCACGGGAGTCGAGGACTTCGCGAGCGTACACGTCAGAAATAATAGTCATTTGTACTTAATCTCCTTTGTAATTCATAATTTATTGGACAAGCCTATACTTATTAAATCAAGCTTACTTGCGGGATGCAATCATAGATTTTCCTGTCATTTCCGCAGGTTGCGGAAGTTGCATCAAATCCAGAAGCGTTGGAGCTACGTCAGCCAGAATTCCATGCTCACGCAGAACGATATTTTCGTCAGTCAAAATGAACGGAACCGGATTCGTTGTGTGAGCTGTGAACGGACGTCCCTGCTCATCAATTTCCATATCCGCGTTACCATGGTCAGCGATGATAATTACCACGCCACCTTTGGCTTTAACTGCATCTACAACACGTCCAACACATTCATCCGTCGTCTCTACTGCCTTAATTGTTGGTTCCAGCATACCGGAGTGTCCAACCATATCCGGATTGGCAAAGTTCAGGATAATCGCATCATGCTTGTCAGCTTCGATTTCCTTAACAGCAGCATCCGCTACTTCATACGCACTCATTTCAGGCTGCAGATCATATGTAGCCACTTTAGGCGAATTGATCAAAATACGAGTTTCGCCAGGAAGCTCCACATCGCGTCCGCCACTGAAAAAGAAAGTAACGTGCGGATACTTTTCTGTCTCAGCAATACGCAATTGCTTTTTGTTGTTTTGTACCAGCACTTCACCAAACGTGTTGTCCAGATTTTTCGGTTCATAGGCAACAAAGCCTCCAACCGTTTCACTGAACAAGGTCAGGCAAACAAAGTGCAGATCCTTAGGCCATTTTGGCCCACGGTCAAAACCACGGAAATCTTCATTGGTAAATACTTGAGACAATTGAATCGCACGGTCAGGACGGAAATTCAGGAATACGACAGAGTCATTGCTTTCGACCAGCCCTACAGGGCTTCCATCAGCCTTCACAATAACAGTTGGTTCCACGAATTCATCGAACACTGACTTTTCATACGATTCCTTCAATGCTTCGAGTGGGTCGGTGTATTGAGGACCTTCACCGTATACGATTGCACGGTAAGACTTCTCAACACGTTCCCAACGTTTGTCGCGGTCCATTGCATAATAGCGCCCTTGTACGGTTGCAATTTGGCCAATGCCCACTTCCTGAATTTTAGCGACCAGTTGTTGCATAAAGCCTACGCCGCTATCAGGCATAACGTCACGTCCATCCATGAAAGCATGAATGTACACTTCAGTTAATCCTTCTTTTTTAGCCAGATCCAGCATAGCGAACAGATGGCTGATATGGCTATGCACACCACCGTCGGACAGAAGTCCGTACAGGTGAAGTTTAGTGTTGTTCTTCTTCGCATGTTGCACGGCTTTAACCAATGTTTCATTGTCGAAGAACTCGCCTTCACGGATGGACTTCGAAATACGAGTCAAATCTTGATATACAATTCGACCTGCGCCGATGTTCAAGTGACCTACTTCGGAGTTACCCATTTGTCCTTCCGGCAGACCCACCGCTTCACCAGAAGCCGTCAACGTGGTATGTGGATACTGTTTTAAATACTGGTCGTAATTCGGTTTGTTGGCCTGTGCAACCGCATTGCCTTCCACAGTGTCACGCAGTCCGAATCCGTCCATAATAATTAAAGCTACCGGTTTTGGTGCTGTCATCTTACTTCGCCCCCTCAACAAGCGCGATGTACGACGCCGGTTGAAGACTGGCACCGCCCACGAGCGCGCCGTCAATATCGCTTTGACCCAGGTACTCAGTAACATTTTCAGGTTTTACACTACCACCGTACTGAATACGTACAGCATTTGCTGTATTTTCATCATACAGCTCTTTAATCAGACTACGGATGTAGGAAATCACTTCATTCGCATCCTGCGAAGTAGAGGATTTGCCTGTTCCGATGGCCCAGATTGGCTCATAAGCAACTACGACTTGTGCTGCTTGATCTTTAGCCAGACCAGCAAAAGCTGCTACAGTTTGCACTTTTACAACTTCTTTGGTTTGACCTGCTTCACGGTCTTCCAGCTTTTCGCCTACACATACAATTGGTGTCAGGCCATGACGGAATGCTGCATGAACCTTTTTGTTCACCGTTTCGTCTGTTTCGTTGAAATACTCACGACGCTCGGAGTGTCCGATCACAACGTAGTCTACGCCCAGATCTTTAAGCATTCCGCCGCTGATTTCACCTGTAAATGCGCCATCTTCTGCAAAGTGCAGGTTTTGTGCGCCGATTTTAATAGATGTGCCTTTTACTGCTTCAACCAGAGCAGGAAGATTTGTAAATGGAGCACATATAACGCTCTCCACTCCTGCAACCTCTGCTTTACCTTTGATCTCTTCGATGAAGGTTTTAGCTTCTGGTACGGTTTTGAACATCTTCCAGTTACCCGCGATAATCGGTGTTCTCAATGGTTTCAACTCCTAACTATTAGGTGCCCTAAAGCCTTTATTACGCGTAATGCGTTTGATTATTTATCGTTAAGTGCAACAACACCCGGAAGTGCTTTGCCTTCCATGAATTCCAGGGATGCGCCGCCGCCAGTGGAGATGTGATCCATTTTGTCAGCCAAGTGGAATTTTTCAGCCGCAGCCGCAGAATCACCGCCACCAATGATGGTGTATGCTTCTGTTGTAGCACAAGCTTCCGCTACTTCACGAGTACCGCCAGCGAAAGGCTCGATTTCAAATACACCCATTGGTCCATTCCAAACAACCAATTTGGAGTTTTTGATAACATCTGCATAAATTTTACGAGTTTTCGGTCCGATATCCACGCCTTCCCAATCTGCAGGAATGCCGTCGATGTCCACAATGTTCGTGTTCGCTGTAGCGCTGAAATCGTCAGAGATAACGATATCCACAGGAAGGTAGAAGTTTTTGCCAAGCTTCTTCGCTTTTTCAATAAATCCAAGAGCTACGTCCAGTTTGGATTCATCCAGCAAAGATTGACCCACTTCATGACCTTGAGCTTTGAAGAATGTATAAGTCAAACCGCCGCCAATAATTACGTTATCTGCAATGTTCAGCAGGTTGTCGATTACGTCGATTTTGTCTTTTACTTTGGAACCACCAATAATGGCTGTAAAAGGACGATCTGGATTCGACAAAGCTTTACCAATAACAGACAACTCTTTTTCCATCAGCAAGCCGGAAACAGCCGGAAGGAAATGCGCGATACCTTCTGTAGAAGCATGAGCACGGTGTGCTGCACCAAAAGCATCATTCACGAAAATGTCAGCCAGTTCAGCAAATTGCTTAGCCAGTTCAGGATCATTTTTCTCTTCTCCTGGGTAGAAGCGTACATTTTCAAGCAATAGCACATCGCCGTTTTGCAGTTCAGCCACTTTCGCTTTAACAGCTTCACCAACTGCTTCGTCCACTTTAACAACTGGCTTTTTCAGCAGTTCGGACAAACGTACACCAGCAGCAGTCAGACGCATGGATTCAACGACTTGACCCTTTGGACGTCCAAAGTGACTCGCCAAAATAACTTTCGCACCTTTTTCAATCAGGTAGTTAATGGTTGGCAAGGTTTCGCGAATACGCTTGTCATCTGTAATTTTACCATCTTCAACCGGAACGTTAAAATCTACACGAACAAACACCCGTTTTCCATTCAGTTCTATATCACGTACGCTCTTTTTGTTCATCTCCATATTCCTCCGCACCCTTATAATTTTACGAAACAGGAATTTAAGGCACATTTTGATATATAAAGAGCGGAAACAATAACACCTGTTTCCGCTCTATGATGTTGCTCGATAAGGAAATTCTTATTTAGCCAATTTAGCGAAGTATTCCAAAGTACGGATCAATTGTGCAGTGTAGGACATTTCGTTGTCGTACCAAGCTACAGTTTTAACCAGTTGTTTGTCGCCAACAGTCAGAACTTTAGTTTGAGTTGCATCAAACAGGGATCCGAAAGTCAGACCTTTGATGTCAGAAGAAACGATTTGATCTTCAGTGTATCCGTAAGTTTCAGGATCGGAAGCTTCTTTCATCGCTGCGTTGATTTCTTCAGCAGTTACGTTTTTCTCCAGAACTGTTACCAGCTCAGTCAGGGAACCTGTTGGTACTGGAACACGTTGAGCTGCGCCATCCAATTTACCTTTCAGCTCAGGGATAACCAGACCGATTGCTTTAGCAGCACCAGTAGTGTTAGGGATGATGTTTTCAGCTGCTGCGCGAGCACGACGGAAGTCACCTTTAGCATGTGGAGCATCCAAAGTGTTTTGGTCGCCAGTGTAAGCGTGAATTGTAGTCATCAAGCCTTCAACGATACCAAATTTGTCTTGCAATGTTTTAGCCATAGGAGCCAGGCAGTTAGTTGTGCAAGAAGCACCGGAAATTACAGTTTCAGATCCGTCCAGAATTTCATGGTTTACGTTGTAAACGACAGTTTTCATGTCGCCAGTAGCTGGAGCGGAGATAACAACTTTTTTAGCGCCGCCTTTCAAATGTTTCTCAGCAGCTTCTTTAGTTGTGAAGAAACCTGTGCATTCCAGAACGATGTCTACACCCAGGTCTCCCCAAGGCAATTCTTCAGGGTTACGGTTAGCCAAAACTTTAACTTCTTTACCATTTACTTTGAAGAAACCGTCATGTACTTCTACTTCCCCTTGGAAAGTACCTTGTGTTGTATCATATTTCAACAGATGTGCCAGCATTTTGGAATCTGTCAAGTCGTTAATTGCTACTACTTCAATACCTTCTACGTCTTGAATACGGCGGAAAGCAAGGCGTCCAATACGTCCGAAACCGTTAATACCAACTTTAACTGTCATGAGTGAGTTCCTCCCAAAGTTCGTTTAGTTTAGTTTTATATATTCAAGACAGACCCGAAAGCCCGTCAAGACAACACAATTAAAAAACCTTATTAATCTCTTAAATAACGGCTTACAATCTCGGCAGCAGCGCCTTCGTCGGTGACAAGAATGTCTTCCTGTCCGAAACGCAATACCGCATGAATAGCAGCCGCCTTGCTCTTGCCTCCAGCCACACCTAACACCGTCTCCGTGCGCCTGATGTCCTCCAAACGGAGTCCAAGCGTCAGCATTCTGTGAACAACGACGCCGTCTTCGTTAAAATAATAACCAAACGATTCGGCGACCGCGCCCTCATTGCTGATCTGGGCGAAGGTTTCAGGGTCAAGCTTGCGTCTGTGGGCCATTGCTATGGCGTTGCCTATCCCGTGAATGATAATACGACTTTCTCGAATCAGGCTCAATATATCCTGAATATTCGTATCCTCAAGCAAGGAGTTGTAAGCATGATTGCTGAGCAAATCCGGTACATGGAGCAGACGGTATTGAGCGCCGACCTTGCGAGCCATCGTGGAAGCAATTGTATTTGCCTGCATTTCCATGCTCTCTCCCAAACCCCCGCGTGCCGGTACAAACCATCCGCCTTTAAGCGGGCCGTTAGCAGGTAATGTCAGTTGTTCCGCCACATCTGCAATCGTCGTGCCACCTGTTACAGCGACCACGTCCTCGTCATCCATAACACTCAGCAGCGCCTTTGCGCCAGCACGGCCCAGTTCCTGCTTTGCTAACGGTGAAGCATCCGAATCCCCTGGAACGACAACCACCTTCCTCAAACCGTAGGCTTGACGAATCTGATCCTCCAATTGGGACAGGCCGAACAAGTTGTTCGCAATCGGCTCCAGCTGTTCCAGCAGATCCAGTCCTGCTTTGCTCACCTTCATGCCCACACTCTCAATCTCAATTAGCCCTTGCGCTTTAAGGAGATCAGTCTCAGCGCGCAGTACGCGCTCGGTCATATCCAGTGAAGCTGCCAGTGTTCTGCGTCCAATAACTTCGGACAGCATGATCTGATGCAGGATCGTGTACCTTTTTTTCAAAACATCCATGAGGTCGGGCAGAAGCTGCTTCTGTATTTCTAATATCTTTCGCATGCTTTCCACTCCCGCACACTTCTAAGTTCTGTCTCTATGCTATATCTCTAACTGGTCTTAAAATGTCCCGGGATAACTTTTTAAGTCCCACGTATATCTTACCCAATATTTGCTTCACATGCAAGTCTATCTGAACCTATATTTCTCAACTTTTTATGTGAATATGCGCACGTAATAAAAGCTTGCAATTCAATGCCGTATATCATATAATCATCTTTGTTTCCAATTAATTAGTTAGTTGCTTGTAATGTTCATCTGTGCGCCCGTGGTCCAACGGATATGACGTAGGCCTCCGGAGCCTGAGATCGAGGTTCGATTCCTCGCGGGCGCGTCGTTTTATATGATTGGCTAATTGTTCCATATAATGTTTTTAACCAAAAAGAGCGCTGAGCGCTCTTTTTTTAATCAATAGTTTGACTTTCTTTGACTTTTTGTTTGAAATTGTTTATCATGTGGTTAATACGGTAACAGTTTATAAATAGGGATGTGTAATCGGCATATCCACCAAATCCACTAACGATATTTAAGGGAGGTTTTTTGACGTGAGCTATGTTCCTATGGTAGTAGAACAAAGTAACCGCGGCGAACGCGCCTATGACATTTATTCCAGACTGTTGAAGGATCGCATTATTTTGTTAGGCTCGGACGTCAATGACGTTGTAGCCAACTCAATTATTGCACAAATGCTGTTTTTGGCTGCTGAAGATCCTGAAAAAGACATTCACTTGTATATTAACAGTCCTGGCGGTTCCATCACAGCTGGTATGGCCATTTTCGATACGATGCAATACATTAAACCTGACGTATCTACCATTTGTGTAGGTATGGCTGCTTCTATGGGCGCTTTCTTGCTGAATGCAGGTGCCAAAGGCAAACGTTTTGCCTTGCCAAACAGTGAAATTATGATTCACCAGCCACTGGGCGGTGCACAAGGACAGGCAACGGATATCGAAATTCGCGCCCGTCGCATTCTGAAAATGCGTGACAAATTGAACCGCATTCTCGCAGATCGCACAGGTCAACCACTGGAACGCATCGAAAAAGACACAGACCGTGACTATTTCATGTCCGCTGATGATGCCAAAGAATACGGTATTATTGATAAAGTGTTAACTAGCTCCTCTCCAGAAGGTGTATAAGAAAAGTAGTTTACTTCTGAATAGCTGGTAAATAGAAAGGCTGCCTCGGATTTTTGTATCCAGTAGGCAGCCTTTTTGATTTGCTATTTTTTAAAAATATAGGTCATCCAAATTATTGATTTTGTCTCGCAAAAGGCTTTGCGCCCTGAGGCAGCAGTTGAGCGAACGAGTAAGTAAACTCCGGAATTCCATACGCGTATGGAGCATAATCATACAAATCAAACACGATGGTTACTCCACTGTTGGTCACATAAAAATTCTGATCTGCGGCCAACTCTTTAAATTTTTCAAAACCTTCGCCAGCCTGGAGCGCATCAATTTTTTTCTTCAAATCAGCATTCAAAAACTTTTTATAGTTCGGATTTGCCTTCAATACGTCAGACAATTGCAGCAGCTTGCCATCAGCGAGCGAGAACGTGTATCCTTTACGCGCCGTCATACCATGTGCGCCACCTGTATACGAGTAGTCCTGCATAATCACACTTAGAATACCGTCCTTGTTATAGGCAATTGCAAAATCATTCTCGAAATCATACGGTCTTTCTGCTGTAACCTCTCCCTCTGCCACCATCTTTTTGCCTGCTGCCAATACTGTCTCTGCATGCTTTTTTAGCACATTATTAATGGCCTGTTGAGCCTCAGGATTCAGCTGGCTGCCGCTGATTTGTGGATACTTAATCTTATAAGAGACCTTTGCATTACTCGAAGCTGGAAGCGTCTGAGATGCAATTGTGATTGGATTTAGCTGGCTTTTACTTAATGTTACGGTTTTCTGAACTGCATTCCACTGAGCATCTATACCCAGATAGTCTTTCAGCAGACTCATAGGAATGTACAGCTTCCCGGCGATCATTTTGGCATCCATGCTGCGCGTGTTGATTCCGTTCACATTGACATAGGCATCCGAGGAGGAGACCACGATATAGAGCTTGTTGTACCCACTCCCCACTGTATATGTCCCTTCTTTGGTGTCATAGCTCACCGGAATTCCCAAGCTGTCACGCAGTGCTGCCACTGGAATCATGGTGTTCCCGTTCACTTGAATACCTTTAGCGGCCAACGTTTTACCATTCCATTGGATGGCGATCCCTGGCTGCTGTGTTGTCGCTTGCTGCTGTTTGGTCGATGCTGCCCCAATATAGGAAACGGGAATAACCGCAACCCCTGCTAAAATTCCCGCTGCCAGCAATGCTGAGCCCCATTTTTTTGTATGTTTGTTCATCGTAAGTATTCCTCCTATTGCAAATCTGTATAATCTATGTGTTTTGATCACTTTTCTTATTATATCTATACCCTATTGTATGTAGTTTACAATCTGTACACTCTCTGATTTCAATCTGTACACCTAACAGCCATTAGCTATGACAGACTCATTACAAAACGGTTTCAATAGACAAAAGAAGCCAACAAGTCATCCTGCAATGTTGCAGGCGCTTGCGGCTCCGCTTAATGGTCTATACTAGTTCATCTCATATTGGGCAGACACTTGGACTTTCACCGTTACTTGACCCGACTGTATCTCTGTTCCGCCACTCATATCCATGAGCGCTTTGGACATGGCATTCTCACGTTGTGTGAAAACCTGAGCTTCCCCGCCATCTACTGTAACATTCACCAGAGCTCCTAAACCGCGTTTAGCTGATTTTGCTACGGCACTTGCTTTGGATTGAGCATTATCCAACGCCTTTGCAATGGCTGCTTCCTCATAAGCGGAAGGATTCTCTACGGAAAACTGTATATTATCTACGTTGTTTGCACCGGAGTTTGTTGCCTCATCCAACAGTTGACCAATTTTGTCCAAATTGCGGTATTTCACTGAAAGTGTATGGTTGGCCATGTAGCCTTTGAGCTTTTGTCCTTCTTTCTCGTTATAGGTATAGTTAGGCTGTACAGAGAACTGGCTTGTCTGAATATCGTCTGCACTAATGCTCCATTTTTCTTTTAACAGCTGTGTGACCTTGTTTATTTTCGCAGCATTGGCTTTTTGAGCAGCAGCAGCGGTGTTCCCTTCCGATTGCACACCAATAGAGAGATAAGCGATATCTGGCTTAGCCATTATTTCACCACTTCCACTCACGTTAATTACACCATTCGCCGTCGTCGCCGTTGCTGCATAAGCGCGATCAGCTCCCGTCCACAGCCCTCCTGCTATTCCCCCAGCTAATAATGCTCCTGCAAGAATTGCTGTGCTTACTGTTTTTGTCCAAACTCTCATTGTAGTCAGCCTCTTTCTTGAAAATGTTTGTACCTTCCAGACGGAAAAAACGGGAAAAGGTTGCAGTCAAGCGGTATAAATTTCCGAAACAGAGCATTACCTAGGGGTTTTAACTATTTGTAGCTTGGACTTAACGCGGTCGCTATATTCAAATAAATATACATAAATAGCTTAATGGCGGGGCTGGTTGAATGCTTTTTTCTGGATACAAAAAAAAGCCCCCGAGGGGGCTTTCACTAAGAGCATACATCATATCACAAAGCAAATGCTCGTTTATTGATTTTCTAGCTCTACCTTACTAACCAGACTTACTAAAGCGTTTACAGCCTGTTCGGCGTCCGCACCTTCAGCACTAATATTGATTTCAGTACCTGTACTGATGGCGAGGCTCATAATACCCATGATGCTCTTGGCATTAACCTTTTTGTCTTCTTTTTCCACAAAAATTTCAGATGAATATTTATTCGCTTCCTGTACGAACAACGCAGCAGGTCTGGCGTGCAGTCCTGTTTTCAAGCGTACAACTACTGGATGTTTTGACATGTCAGCTTACCCCCTCATCAAATAAATCTGGACGCTATTTACTCCATTTTATTTATCACATTATAACATTAACCCGGGACAGACACTAGAAAAAAAACTAAAAAAACCGGTTCTAAAAGCCCCACAGACCCTCTTTTACGGAATCAGGCCGTTTTCCCCCCTGATTTTGTCAGCCATCTCATCAATTTTGCGAAGTCGATGATTTACACCCGATTTACTCACGACCCCTTTGAGCATTTCCCCGACTTCTTTTAAATTCAAATCGGGATGAGCAAGCCGAATTTCTGCCACTTCACGCAGTTTATCTGGCAAGGTCTCCAAACCAACTTCCCTCTCCAGCAACTTAATATTCTCAATTTGCCGGACAGCAGCTCCGATCGTCTTGTTCAAATTAGCTGTTTCGCAATTAACAATACGGTTTACGGAATTGCGCATATCGCGCATGATACGTACATCTTCAAATTTGAACAAGGCTTGGTGCGCCCCAATGATACTGAGCAGCTCAATGATCTTCTCGCCTTCCTTGATGTAAAGGATAAAGCCTTTTTTTCGCTCAATACAGCGGGCATTGAGATGAAACTCATTAGCGAGATCAACTAGCGCCTGACAATGCTCCTCATACATCGAAGAAATTTCAAGGTGGTAAGACGATCCCTCTGGATTATTCACAGAGCCACCTGCCATAAAGGCACCCCGCAGATAAGCCCGCTTACAACAGTTTTTCCGAATGATATCCCGATTAATCCCGTCAGTGAACAAGAAACCTTCTGAGACAATATAAAGCTCCTTTAGCAGCTCTTGTACACCATTAGGAATACGGACAATATACACATTATTTTTTTTCAAGCGCATTTTTTTCCGTACAAGCAGTTCGATGTGAAGTTGAAAATGCTTTTTGATCAAGGAGTAAATCCGCCTTGCAATCGCGGCATTTTCTGTGGACACGTCCAATATCACCCTTTTATTCGACAGTTGTACGGATCCGAGCATACGTATGAGCGCAGACAGTTCCGCTTTTTCACAGCAGGGCTGGCTTTCAATCATCGTAAGCTCTTTTTTCGTTTGTGCCGCAAAGGACAAGGGACTCACCTCCTTCTTAACATCCAGTTTTGTACCAATTGGTAAATATGCTGGCTCAGTTTGTCGGCGTCATGCCGTAAATACGTGCGGAACAGAACTAACGTATCTGCCACTACTTTATATCCTCGATCAGCCAGCTCGCCCATGTCTACTTGAACAGGCTTAGCTCCCTGCTCGGCATACATCTCCTGTACTTGGGGTGGAATTTCTCCGTTATTTACAATGACATAGTCGAACAGATGATGTCCTACATGCTCATAGATCGCTTGCAGGTGATCTCCCACTGTATAGCCATCGGTTTCCCCCGGCTGGGTCATCACGTTGCAGACAAATATTTTGATAGCATCTGATTTCACCACAGCCTCAGCAAGTTTCGGTACAAGCAAATTCGGTAAAATGCTGGTATATAGACTGCCGGGACCAATCAGAATCGCATCGGCTTCATTAATGGCTTCCACAGCCTCAGGCAACGGCTCCACGTGAGTCGGTTCAAGAAAAACACGTTTGATTCGTCCGCCCGCTTCTGGGATTTTGGACTCCCCGGTGATCACCGTGCCATCCTCCATCTCGGCGCTGAGCACAACGCCTTCCTCAGCCGCCGGTAGTACACGCCCTCGGACAGCAAATACACGGCTAAGCTCACGCACCGCCGTTACAAAATCCCCCGATATATCAGTCATCGCTGCTAAGATCAAATTCCCCAGACTATGGCCTGACAATCCTGATCCAGCACCGAAACGGTATTTTAGCATATCTGACATTACTGGTTCCACGTCAGCCAAGGCAGTCAGCACATTGCGGATATCCCCTGGAGGGGGCATCTGCAGCTCACTGCGCAATATCCCGGAGCTTCCGCCATCGTCAGCGACTGTAACAATAGCCGTAATATCCAGCGGCTTTTGCTTCAAGCCCCGCAGCATGACGGACAAGCCGGTTCCGCCGCCCATAACAACAATACGTGGGCGCTCCCGTTGTGATCCGGTCTCTTTCATGATTTCACCTCATTAATGCCGGTCCCGATCAGCATCCCGATGCGAAACAGAAACGGATTCTGTCTCGCTGGCACCCAGCATTTTTCCTAAATACTCCGATATTGCAACTGAACGATGCTTACCTCCAGTACAGCCAATACCGATAATGACCTGGCTTTTACCTTCTTTGCGATACTGCGGAATCAAAAAGTGCAACATATCCAGCAACTTGGTCAGGAACGCCTGAGTCTCCGGCCACTTCATGACATAATCATATACATCGCTATCCTGTCCCGTGTGTGGACGTAGCTGGTCCACATAGTGGGGATTAGGCAGGAAGCGCACATCGAATACAAGATCGGCATCAATGGGAATACCATATTTGAAGCCAAAAGAAGTAATATTCACGGACAGCATACTGCTCTCCAGATGAGAAAATCTCGAAATAATCCTCGCCTTTAAGGTTGCGGGCTTCATCGTACTTGTATCAATAACCTGTGTAGCGGAGCTTTTGAGTTCCTCCAACATCTTACGCTCCAAACGAATCCCATCCAAAGGCATACCATCTGGAGCAAGCGGATGCCGTCGACGGCTTTCTTTGTACCGCTGTACGAGAACACCGTCATTCGCATTCAAGAATAAAATTTCACAATGAATCGTAAAATGATCTTTAATATAATTAAGCGATTCCGACAAGGCGGTGAAAAATTCTCGTCCGCGTAAATCAATGACAAGAGCCACTTTGCCTATTTTACCGTTAGACTGCTCAATCAACTCGGCAAATTTGGGAATCAGCACAGGGGGCAGATTATCAACGCAGAAGAAGCCCAAGTCTTCAAGGCTTTGCACCGCAATGGTCTTCCCTGCGCCTGACATCCCCGTAATAATAATGAGCGTTGCCCACGGCGCAGCATTTTTTAGATTGTCTGTCATATGGACTTCCCTCTCCTTCTGCTTCTTCGCTCTATGCCAGTACCCCTATCATCAACCTGTGGATTAGGAGCGTAGCAGCAACCCTGCAGCCCCTACGATACCCGCGTCATTCCCTAACACCGCTGGTACGATATATACACCTTTTTGAAGCGGTTCAGGTGCCAGCTTGGCGTATACGCGACGCATCTCTTCAAACAAAAAGTCGCCTGCTTTAGAAACACCGCCGCCTATAATAAACAATTCTGGATTGAGCACAGCGGCAACAGCTGCCATCGATTTCCCCAAATAAAAGGCAGCCCGGTTCACGATACGCAGCGCGACTTCATCCCCGGCTTTAGCAGCATCGAATACTTCCTTAGCAGCAATGTGATCTTCCAGCGCCAGAGAGGTCCGGTCGCCACGTTCCACAGCATCCTTGGCCATACGAATGATGCCTGTTGCGGAAGATACAGTTTCCAAGCAACCTATTTTGCCGCATCCACACTGAATAGCCTCCAGATCAGGCACGACGCTGATATGGCCAATTTCCCCAGCCATGCCCGAAGAACCTTGATATATTTTACCGTTTATAATAATACCGCCACCTACGCCTGTTCCCAGGGTATAGCATACGCAGTTTTCAATGCCTTTGCCTGCACCAGCCCAAGCCTCACCCAGCGCAGCAACATTCGCATCATTGTCTATTTTCACAGGCTTGCCAATCCGGTTCTCTAGGAGCGCACGGATCGGTACGTCACGAAAGCCAATATTAGGAGCGAGGACAATAATACCATCACGAACATTCGTAAAACCTGCAACGCCTGCACCGACACCCTTTAGTTGATCCCACTCATAAGGAGATTCCTCAACAATGTGCCGCACATATTTTTCGATATTACCAATGACAACGTCTACACCTTTATCGGTTTCGGTTGGTCCCTCATATGTGTGCAAAAGCTGTCCGTTTTCATTACAAATGCCGACTTTAATCGCGGTACCGCCCAAATCGACACCTACATAGATACTTTCAGACATGTTCCAAGCCACCTTTTATGTTTACTTAAAAATCTGGTATGAAATATAGCTTAAAATTCCTGCCTCATAATAGTAATCCTACGTTCCAACTATAATTGAAGCCCCCGTTACGGTCAAGGACACTTGCCTGTTGAAAAATGTACGATTAGCTGAACTTTTAACCTCATGCCTCCATAAGAAAAACGTCTATTGACGTACTTTCAAGGAAGCCAGACCACGCTTAACGGAAATTTTCCTTGCGATTAAAGAATTGTTCAGCTCCGCTGAACATTTATAAATACTATAATCATAAAAAGGAGAAAGCCTGTGCAAATGCACCAGGCTTTCTCTTCCTGAACAAACAACGGAGCTTAACAAAGGGCCATTAGCCCCTCACATTAGCCACTTTGTGTATTATAGACACCCTTTATTGATCCAGTGTTTCGCTCCAGTCGTGGACAGCGCTGCCTTCAAGATACTTCTCGCAATCCATAGCCGCCATACAGCCCGTTCCCGCAGCCGTAATGGCTTGTCGATAACGGTTATCCTGAACGTCCCCACAGGCAAAAACACCCGGGATATTCGTTTCCGTCGTGCCTGGCTTCACTTCAATATAGCCGTGTTCATCGGTATGGATCTGTCCGTTCAGAAAGCCTGTATTCGGTGTATGCCCAATCGCCACGAACACGCCATCTGCCTCTATTAGCTCATCCTGGTTGGTCTCATTATTGTGTACTTTCAGGCCCTTTAAGCCAGTTTCTCCCGTCACAACTTCCAGAGGAGTCCGGTTTAATGCCCAATGTACTTTTTCATTTTCGCGTGCGCGGTCTTGCATAATTTTAGATGCCCGCAATTCGTCACGACGATGGACCAAGGTTACACTGGAAGCAAAACGGGTCAAGAAGCTCGCTTCCTCCATGGCTGAATCGCCACCGCCGACCACGATAATCTTTTTCCCACGGAAAAAGAAGCCGTCGCAAGTTGCGCATGTGCTAACTCCGCGACCTACATTGTCCTGCTCACCTGGAATGCCGAGGTATTTGGCGGACGCACCTGTAGCAATAATAACCGACTCCGCCTCAATGATACCTTTACCCTCTACCTTCACTTTAAAAGGGCGCTTGCTGAAATCGACTTCCTCTACCCAACCGGAAGTAAACTCAGCGCCAAAACGTTCGGCCTGCTTGCGCATGTTATCCATCAGCTCAGGTCCGAGGATACCTTGCTCAAAACCCGGGAAATTTTCAATTTCAGTCGTTGTGGTAAGCTGCCCACCGGGCTGCATTCCTTCAATGATCAGCGGATTCATGTTGGCGCGTGCCAAATAAATAGCGGCTGTGTAGCCTGCAGGACCTGTACCAATAATTATGGATTTATACATACGTTTGTTGCCTCCTTTAAGTGATGTTTGGAGCAGGTCTCAGACCTGCTTTTTAAACGTGGAGAGCGGCTGCTTCAGCTTCTGTTTGATACCACACACGCTGTCAATTTGACGTGCGTAGCGGCTTACGGTCGATACGGAAATACCATAGCGGTCGGCTACTTCCTGATAGGTGACTGAATGATGATGCATTTTGGCTGTCAAATATTCCAGCGCAGCTGCCCATCCCTCAGTATGCTGAACCATCGGGACTTCTGGAGCAAGCCGATCCAGATACTCCTGCCAAAGTGATCTCAAATCATGCTGCATGGCCGGATCGGATGATTTGCTCATGACGGTCAGTACCTTGTCCAGCACGGCCTGCCATTGTGGATCAACTGACGAAGCAGAGATATCACCTTCGGTTGTATACGGATCTTTCTCAGCCTCCAACCGCTCAGGATGCTCCGTTTCCGCGTGTGTATTCTGTACTTCCTGCTCTGCCAGCTCTTGCAATACTTGCAAAGCACGGCGTTTGAGTTCACTTTCCTGATCTGGGTCTTCTACGAAGGACTCCAGCGCCTGACGCACCTCATCGTCACCGATCAGGCTTAACGCCTGAATGACCTGAAGCTGAGTTCCCCGGTCTCCGTGGCGCAAGGCCCAAAAGAAAGATGACCGGATTAGCGGGTCCTTCTTCATACTGTCAGGCACCTGCTCAGCACCAAACTTCTCCCACATGCGGAATTGCTCTTCAAACGGGAGATGATAGTGATAGCTGAGCACTTGCAGCGGTGTACCTTCCTGCTGAAGCTCTTCCAATCTGGACAGGAAAAATCTTGGAACCTCCGAGGAAGCATCCTGCTTTTGCAAATGACTCCATAACCGCCGAGCTTCTGTATATCTTCCTGTATTGCTGGCAGCTACCGCTGTGTAATGGTACAAAGAAGCGTCCGCATTGTTCTCTCCATTGCCATGAAGCAACCTACGAAAATGTCTGTAGGCCTCCTCATGACGTCCGAGAATCCCCATAGTGGTCGCCAGCTTGAATACCTGCTCCTCCTGAAACGGTATAGTGACCGCCAAGGTTTGAACCAGACGATCCAATTCCGGACCGCCGCCTTCGTGCTGATAAAAAATCGCCAAGTTGCACAATGCGTGTAAATTACCTGGCTCATCCTCCAACACTTGAATAATGGTAGCCTTAGCATTTTGGAACAATCCCATGTAGTAATACGCTAGCGCCAGATTATTCCGCGCAGCGAACATGTCTGGTTGCTCCTCAGAAATTTGCTTAAGCAGTTGGGCTGCCTGAGCAAATTTCCCTTCCTCCAGCAGAACACGGGCCTGATCATGCTCAACCACTCCCTGCCGGGCCTTAATGCGGTTCAGCTTCGTCGGACGGTCCAGCTCATAATAGAGCAGCTCCATCATTTCCTCGGCTTCATCAAGAAACTGGCCTTCTTCGTCCTCCTCCAGGTACGTGACCAATGCTTTTTCCGCTTCTTCAAACTGCTCCATATTAGCGTAATTATTCGCCATATAGAAATAACATTCTGTCATCGACGAGTCTACGTCACTCAGAACAGAGGACAGGATCTCATTCGAACCTGCATAATCCCCCATCTCTGATAATATACCCGCCATATTGCAATGATTCACCGGATTATCCGGTTCATATTCAACGGCTTTGCGAAAATATTTCAATGCCTTGTCATAATGATTGCGATCAAGCGAGCGCACAGCTTTCTCAAAAAAGAAAGATGCGTCGAAACGCAAAGCAATAATCTTAGGGCTAGGCTCCGAAACTCGCAGATGTTTCCCTTTCATAAATAACCAAGGCACCTCCTTCAAAAGTAACTGGCATGTTCATACCCTTCAGTATACCACAACTTCAAAACGACTTGACAGTTGATCCTACCTCATTCCAAAAATCGGTTCCGTACTCATACCCCGATAGATACATATGCAAAAATACGCAAAATAGCCGAGCGCATTTTCCCTGTATGAAAGGCGCGTTCGGCTAGCAACTAGATATAACATTTAATATAGTATTATAGCGTTAACGGAACCCGTGAACGCTCACGATGCTGAAATACGGCAAGCTCGCGATAGCCGACTTCATATAAAAGTGATCGCGCCTTCTCCAAGTGCTCAGACAGCTTCGCTGGATCATGGGCATCCGAGCCGATGGTCAACGGGATACCTAGCGTGAAAGCTTGCTCCAGCATGCGGCGGCTCGGAAACATTTCGGCACAGGGTTTGGATAGTCCTGATGCATTCAGCTCCATGGCCCGACCGCTGCGGGCTACGGCTGAGAGTGCGGAGCGCTCCAATTCACGCAGCTCCTCCTCTTCCTCTGGTTTCGGATGATAGCCGAAGCGCTTAATGACATCCAAATGACCCATGATGTCATACAACCCCGTAGCGGCCGCCTTGGAAACCGCATCATAATATGTGCGGTACACCTCTAGCACATTTTTACCTTCCCAATGGTGTACCTGACGGAAGTCGGTGACATCCCACTCACCGAGAAAGTGGACGGAACCAATCACATAATCCCATGGGTATGCATGGACGATATCTTCGATTTCGCGTTCCCAGCCCTCGATATAGTCGCCTTCCAAACCAACACGAATATCAATTTGCCCTTTATAACGCTCCTTCAGATCCAAGCATTCTTCCACGTATCGGGGCAGCTCATCCATAGGCATCGCCATTTCTGGATAATAGTTGGCTGGTTCTACATGCAGCAGCGGCATATGATCGGATAAGCCGAGCTGATCCAGCCCCAGCCGGATCCCCTGCTGCACATACTCCTCCAGACTTCCTATCGCATGCCCGCAGCGGGAATGATGCGTATGATAGTCAATTTTCATGCAGCCCTCCCCCTTTCAAATCCTACAATAGCCGTCCTAATCACGACGAGGGCGTTCATGACGGCGATTCAGCTCAGCCAGCACGTCATCGAGTGGTAGCTTGCGCTCCTGCAACAGCACCAGCAGGTGATAAATCAGGTCGCTGACCTCCAGACGCAACTCCTCATTATCTTTATTTTTGGCTGCAATGATTGTCTCAGATGCTTCTTCGCCAACCTTTTTCAGGATTTTGTCTACACCTTTATCAAAAAGATAGGTCGTGTAGGCTCCTTCAGGACGCGTCTCCTCGCGTTCCTTAATAATTGCTTCCAATTGGGCAAGCACCTCAAAGCGGCCTTCTGAAGCAATGGGAATAGCATCGGTACGAGTTACCGACACTTGAGCTCCTGCTTTTCCTGCCACAGGTGTTACAGCTGTTCCTGGCACGGAAATATCACGAGAAAAGCAACTCGTTGCGCCTGTATGACAGGCCGGACCGCTCGGAATGACACGCACCAATAGAGCATCGCCGTCACAATCCAGCTGGATGGAGGAGATCTTTTGCGTATTCCCAGAAGTTGCTCCTTTGTGCCACAGCTCCTGTCTGGAACGTGACCAGAACCAGGTCTCTCCTGACTCCAAAGACCGTTTCAGCGACTCGCGGTTCATATAGGCCAGCGTCAACACCTGAAGTGTAGCATCATCCTGCACAATCGCCGAGACAAGCCCCGCCTCGTTCCAGCGGACATTATCCAGTAGCTGCTCCAGTGATAGCTGTTGGTTCAATTCGTTGCTCATCGTATCTCCACTCCTCTGCGCTTCAAATCCCGTTTCAGCTCAGGGATTCCGATTTCTTTATAGTGAAAAATCGTTGCTGCTAATCCAGCATCGGCCTTACCTGACGTAAACACGTCATAGAAATGTTCCTGTTTGCCTGCTCCGCCGGAAGCAATAACTGGAATCCCTACGGTATCCGAAACCGCGGAAGTCAGCGGCAGGTCAAAGCCATCCTTAGTTCCGTCTGCATTCATGCTGGTCAGCAGAATCTCACCGGCCCCCAGCTGCTCTGCTTCCTTGGCCCAGGCCAAGGCGCGAATGCCCGATGGCGTGCGGCCTCCGTGCGTGTAAACTTCCCATTCGCCCCACGCCTCATTGTACTTGGCATCGATGGCAACAACGATACATTGTGAACCAAAGCTGCGCGCTCCTTCCGCAATGAGCTGTGGGTTGCGGACAGCCGCCGTATTTACGCCGATTTTATCAGCACCGGCCCGCAAAATGCGTTTCATATCATCGACATGAGATATCCCGCCACCTACGGTGAAAGGAATAGCAATTTCTCCGGCTGTCTGTCGAACTACTTCTTCCATCGTGGCACGACCTTCAACCGAAGCGGAAATATCCAGAAATACGATTTCGTCCGCCCCTTCCCGGTCATAAAGCGCAGCCAGCTCCACCGGGTCACCTGCATCGCGCAAGTTCACAAAATTAACGCCCTTAACCACCCTGCCATCCTTTACATCCAGACAGGGAATAATACGTTTAGCCAGCATGCCTACTCCCCCTATGCCTTTGCTACAGCTTGTACGGCAACCTGTAAATCAATGCTCCCTGTATACAATGCTTTACCCACAATAGCTCCGCCCACGCCTTCTTTCGCATAGGTGCTCAGTGTGATTAGATCATCCATCTTGCTGACTCCGCCGGATGCAATCACGGTTCGTCCACTGCTTTTGGCAAGCGCTGCGATTGCCTCCACATTCGGGCCCTGCATCATGCCGTCACGGGAAATATCTGTGAAAATAAATGTTTCCGCTCCCTTGGAGGCCAACTCAGCAGCCAATTCATCTGCTCGAACCTCCGAGGTTTCGAGCCATCCACGCGTAGCCACATAGCCATTTCGCGCATCTAGACCGATGGCGATCCGATCACCGTAGGTCCCCAATACCGCTTCCGTAAAAGCACGATCCTCAATAGCTGCCGTGCCCAAAATCACTCGGCTCACGCCCAGCGACAACAGCCGCTCCACATGCTCAAGCGTACGTAAGCCGCCGCCCACTTGTACAGGCACTTGCACCGCAGAAGCAATCCGTCCAATGAGCGCATCATTCACCGGTTGACCTGCTTTGGCACCGTCCAAATCAACCAAATGAATGTAGGAGCCGCCCAAGCGCTCCCATTCTCGTGCTACTTCCACCGGATTTTCGTTGTATATTGTCTCCTGGTTATAATCACCTTGTACCAGTCGTACACATTTGCCATCGCGAATATCAATCGCCGGGTATATCGTGAACAAAGTATGACCCCCTTATGAACTAATCAACAGCTATATACCTTCACACCCATCAACGCCCAAATTTGAGCCTACTAACACAAACGTTTAAGTAGTTATGCTCGCTTTTCCGCTTCCGCCAATTCCAAAAACTGACGAAGCAGACGCATCCCCATTTCTCCGCTTTTCTCCGGATGGAACTGCATACCGTATACATGGCCTCTGCCAACAATAGCCGTTACAGGTCCACCATAGTCGGTTACTGCCAGCAGGTCACTTTCGATCTCCGGCTTTGCATGATAGGAATGCACAAAATACACATGCCCTTCCTCCAAGCCCTGCAGTAACGGATGCTCTGGCTGGGTGATATGCAGACGATTCCAGCCCATATGTGGCACTTTAACGCCCAGATCAGGAGCAAACCGAACGACCTCGCCTGGTAATATATTAAGTCCTTCGTGACTGCCGTATTCTTCACCACGAGTGAACAATAGCTGCATTCCCAAACAAACACCGAGCAGCGGTTGTCCAGCACTTGCAACCTCCTGAATAACCCGATCCAATCCGCTGGAACGCAGATGTTCCATCGCGTCCCCGAAAGCCCCTACACCCGGCAAAATTACACCGCTAGAGGCACGAATCACTTGAGCATCTCCTGTCACTACAGCCTCATAGCCAAGGCGCTCAACCGCCCTGCTCACACTATGCAGATTCCCTCTGCCGTAATCCACAATGGCAATGGACATGGACTACAGCACTCCCTTCGTTGAAGGCACCCCTGTCACGCGCGGATCAATGGAGGTCGCCTCATCCAAAGCACGCCCCAGCGCTTTGAACACCGCCTCAATCATATGGTGGGTATTTTGCCCGTAGTGAACAATGACGTGCAGCGTCATGCGAGCCTCCAATGCAAATTTCCATAGAAATTCATGCACCAGCTCTGTCGAGAAGCTGCCTACCTGCTGAGACGGGTACTCTGCGCGATACTCAAAATGAGGTCGATTGCTCAGATCAATAACAACCTGCGCGAGTGCCTCATCCATCGGTACAAAGACGCTGGCATAGCGCTTGATGCCTTTTTTATCACCCAATGCTTCCAGCAAGGTTTGCCCCAGACAGATACCAATGTCCTCGACGGTATGATGATCGTCAATGTCCACATCCCCTCTGGCCTGTACATTTAGATCAAATTGTCCGTGCTTGGTGAACAAATCCAGCATGTGATTCAGAAAAGGAACATCCGTTTCAATCTCGGCCTGCCCTGTCCCGTCTACTGCAAATGACAGCTGAATGTCTGTTTCGTTCGTTTTCCGGCTGACACTGCCTGTACGCTCTGCTTTGTTATTTTCGTTCCCCATCGCCATCCACCGCCTTCTTCTCATTGTCCAATCGAACTTGTATCGCCCGTGCGTGGCCTTCCAGCCCCTCATGCCGGGCAAGCTGCATAATGGTCTCTCCATTGCGGAGCAGTGCTTCCTTGCTGTAATAGATCATACTCGACTTCTTGATAAAATCATCAATATCCACTGGCGAAGAAAAGCGCGCTGTTCCATTCGTCGGAATGATGTGATTAGGTCCGGCAAAATAATCGCCTACCGGCTCTGAGCTGTACGCTCCCAGAAAAATAGCTCCCGCATTTTCAATCAGCCCCATATGCTCCATCGGCTGCTCTGTCATGATCTCCAAATGCTCTGGCGCAAGCCGGTTGACAATACGGATGCCCTCTTCCAAATTGTCAACGACAATGATGGCTCCGTATGCCTCCACCGATGCAGCAGCGATATCTCTGCGCGGCAACTCCGCCAATTGGCGCTGTAACTCGGCTGATACTTCTTCGGCCAAGCGTTGCGAAAGCGTAACCAGAATGGCTGAGGCCATTTCGTCATGTTCCGCCTGTGAAAGTAGGTCGGCCGCTACATAAGAGGGATTCGCCGTGTCGTCTGCCAATACGACAATTTCACTCGGTCCCGCAATACTGTCGATATCCACTGCACCGTATACCTCTCGCTTCGCCAGCGCTACATAAATGTTGCCGGGACCGCAAATTTTATCAACCGGTTCAATACTATGTGTCCCGTATGCAAGCGAGGCAATAGCCTGCGCTCCGCCAACCCTGTATATTTCCGTTACACCAGCCTCTGCCGCAGCTACCAGTGTATAGGGGTCGATCCCTGCCTTGCCGCCTGTCGCCGGGGGTGTCACCATGACGATCTCCGGTACTCCAGCCACTTGAGCTGGAATAACATTCATCAATACCGAGGAAGGATAGGCAGCTTTACCACCTGGAACATACACGCCTACACGTTTCAAGGGTCGGATGATTTGACCGAGCAAGCTACCATCTGATTGTAAATCTATCCATGAGTTACGCTTTTGCTTGGTATGAAAAGCGCGAATATGAGCGGCCGCTTCTCGAATCGCCTGTATAAATGAAGGCTCTACCTTATCATAGGCCAACTTTAATTCTCCATCTGTCACACGAAGCTGCTCCGCTGTCAGCGATACACCGTCAAACATTTCTGTATACCGCAGGACAGCCTCATCTCCCTCTTGGCGTACCGATTGAATAATCGTACGCACAGCCTCGTTTTGCTCAGGTGTTCCGTAATCTACCTCTCGTTGGAGATTGAAATCACGGGCTGCTACGATCTTCATTTGCTCATTCCCCCTTACCTGCTGCTTGCTTGCAGAATGCTCCTTAACCGTTGCTCCGTTCCTTTAACCTTTCGGTACTACTTCAGTTGGAATCACCTGATGCAATCGATCACACAATGCCTGAATCGGACCATTTTTCATCCGGTAACTGACCCGGTTGGCAATCAAACGACTGGTAATATCCAGTATGCTAATCTGCTCAACCAATCCGTTCTCCCGCAAGGTCTGCCCCGTCTCCACCATATCTACAATGCGATCTGCCAGACCAATTAACGGCGCCAGCTCGATGGAGCCATTCAGCTTAATGACCTCCACCTGCTGACCTTGCTCCCGAAAATACTGGGAAGCCACATTTGGATATTTGGTTGCGACCCGCTGACGAATACCTGGTTGCCAATCGGGTAAAGCAATCACCGACATCCGGCAACGGGCAATCCCCAGATCCAGTAGCTCATATACATCCTTGTTTTCTTCCAGCAAAACATCCTTACCTACAATGCCGATGTCAGCTGCACCGTACTCCACATACGTAGGAACATCCACGGGCTTCGCCATAATAAATTCCATCCCCAGTTCAGGCAATGGAATGACCAGCTTGCGGGTTTCGTCCACATCCAGTGGAATTGGAACCCCTGCCTGGCGAAACAACTTGGAAGCCTGCTTATAAATCCGTCCCTTCGGCATGGCTACCTTCAATGTTTCCGTCATGGCAATTCCCTCCTTTGTACTGGCTGTCTTCCTTCAGCTGTATAGCTGTATACCTCTGCGTACAGATCCTGCTGCTCACGACGTCGATCTTCCGGCCCCCCCGTGAGTCCTGTCACCACATTAAGCCCCTCTGCACGTAGCTGTGCCGCTGCAGATAACGCCTCTCGACGTTCCTGCTCGTCATAACGAATAAGTACAGGACGCTTCGTCTCAATTGCAATACCATCCACACCATCGACGATTCGGTTCGTCTTCAATGCGAATCCCGTTGCTGGTACAGATCGCCCAAACTGCTGAAGCAGATTGTCATAACGACCTCCGTTGCATACCGGGAACCCGATTTCCGCTGCATAGCCCTCAAAAGTCATTCCTGTATAATATGAAAAATCCCCGATCATGGTAAGGTCAATTAACACATGCTCAGATACGCCGTATGCCTCCAGGACTTCCCACACCTCGCATAAATGTGCAATGGTTTGAAGCGTCTGCTGCTCTACACTAAGGCGGGTAGCCTGCTCGCAAATTTCCTTCCCGCCACGCAGCCGAAGAATGGCCTCCAGCTTATCGCGATGCTCGGGCGCCAAACCTAAAGCTTCAATCGCCGTTCGGTAGCCCACTACATCACGATTGAGCAACAGTTCTTTTAGCGCCTGCTGTTCAGCCTGGCGACCTGGAATGATCTCCTCAAATAACCCGTTCAGGAATCCCACATGTCCCATGGCAATTTTAAAAGAGGTAACACCCGCTGCCTGCAATGATGCAATGGCCAATGCTACCACTTCTGCATCAGCCTCAGGCGAGTCATCCCCTACCAGCTCCACGCCTGTTTGAAAAAACTCTGCCTCTCTTCCTGCCTCTTCCTCAATCGCTCGAAATACATTGGCGTGATAGGAAAGGCGAAGCGGTACTTCCTCTTCCTTTAGCAACGAAGATACCACCCGTGCAATTGGAGCAGTCATATCAGAACGAAGTACCAACGTAGTCCCTCGGTTGTTGAGCAATTTAAACAGCTTCCGATCAGAAGTAGAGCTAGCTACTCCTACCGTATCGTAGTATTCCATCGTAGGCGTCATAATCTGACGGTAACCCCAACGTTCCATACATGCGAGTACATTCAGTTCAATAGCCCGCAGCTTCGACACTGCACGTGGAAGGTAATCCCGAACCCCTATAGGAATCTCGAATCCTTTTGGCTTAGACATCTCTATCACCTCATGATTTCAATATCTTTATCATGGTAAAGTGCTAACAAACTAAAGTATATTCGATATATTATCATGCCCTACTTATGAACGTCAACCAAACGAAGCAGCCCATTTTTACAGCTTAGACAATCGCTGCCCCTCTCCATATTTTATCCAATGCAAAATGCATGAATCCTAAAAAAAAGACTGTCAGCCTTAAGCCAACAGTCTAAGTCAAAATATTTAACAATTTGCCTCTTTATCTTTACTCTGGAACGGAAACTTCGGAACTGTACCCAAACCGATCCATGAAAATGGTACATATCGAAAAAACAACGTCACAATCAGCCATGATCCAAACAGCGCCAACACCCATCCGCCAGCAACAGAGAAGACATATTCTATCGGTGTACCATGCAAATCCAGTTTGCGATACACTCGTAATAACGCCGGATGAAGTAAATATATACCGAAAGAACATGCTCCCAGCCAACTGATGAACATTCGCAGTCTATCACTAGTATGACGATATAATAAAACCGATAACTGAAACAGCACCAATGCAGATACAAGAGCATATGCATTATGTAGCAGTTCATAGACCAGCGATTCCGCATAAATGGCTTTGCGGTAGGCTATAAACCATATTTGTACATAAACGATCCCGAGTAATAACCAAGCCGCCCACAAGGCCCACCAGCTGATCAACTGGCCGCGACCCATTACCGTACCTGGGACTGGAAAAAGCCACTTTTTAAACCCTTCATATCCAATCGCTACAGCGGCACCCAAGGCAAAGTAACTGATATACGTAATCGCAAGGCTTCCTCTCTCCTCTTGCCAAACATATTTGTTCAGCAGTACAAACCCCCATTGAATGACCAACCCTACTGCCAAAATGACAAAAGCTGCTCTCCGTGGACTCGATATCCAATGACGTAAACGCTGCACTCCCCACAACAGTAGCGGAAAGACCAAATAAAATTGGATGATAATAATGACATAATACAAATGCGTATACGCCTTTCCCGTTAGCAGCACGAGCGGGAGATCACTAAGCGGCATCAACCCACGTGTCACCAAGGTCAAATAGTACATAAGAGAAAATAAAACGTAGGGTAACACAATAAACATCAGTCTTTTTCGAAAAAACAAAAGCATACTCTTTCCACGAAGTGGCCGATCGACATAATTGTAAAATAAAACAAAACCGCTCACAAAAATAAATACAGGCACTGCAAAGCTGCTAAAAATATTTAAAAATAAAAAGGGATAAAACAATAGAGAATGACGCGCATCAATCAATGCCATTGAAGTCGCATGAATGGTAATGACGGCCGCAATTAATATTCCCCGGTAAATATCAAGCTCTGGTATACGTTCTTTTTTGACCAAATCAACACGCTCCCATATCGCCTTGCAAAAATATTTATTATCAATTTTTAAACATAACCAATATGCATTACCCCACTTATTATACAGAAAAACAGCACAAGAAAGACCCCTTAATACATAAGGGGCCTTTCTTATCGTGCTATTTACTTTTCATCCACACCAGAGCGTCTTAAATCACGCAACGGATTACCGCCTACAAATGCACCTGCCGGTACATCTTTATGCACAACCGCTCCGGCCGCTACCACAGCTCCGTCACCGATGGTAACACCCGGCAATATGGTTGTGTTTGCGCCGATCAGCACACGATCCCCGATCACCACTTTACCGATGCGATACTCCTGTATAAGGTATTCATGAGCCAGTATGGTCGTGTTATATCCAATGACCGAATTGTTCCCGATTGTAATATGCTCTGGAAAAAAAACATCCACCATCACCATCAGACCGAAGGCGGCATGTTGCCCAACCTTCATCCCCAGCATTCTGCGGTAAATAACATTTTTCAGAGAAAGCACAGGACAATACCGGGCAATCTGTATGAAAATGAAGTTCTTAACGCCTTTCCAAGGGCTCACCGTCCGATAAATTTGCCACAACGCATTGGGACCTTCTACAGGATAGCGGTTCACCTTTCTCACGATACATTGACACCTTGAAGCTCCAGCTTCAGCAAATCCCTCATATCATATAGCATGTAGTCTGGTCCATATCCGCGCAGAGTTTCCTCACCCTTGAGCGACCAGACCACCCCAGCAGATTTCACACCTGCCGCCTGAGCTGACAAAATATCAAAGGAACTGTCACCAACCATCAACGTATGTTCCGCTTTAGCATTTAAACCTGCCAAAGCCTTGAGCACTGGCTCCGCGTGAGGCTTCGGATGTTCCACATCGTCAACCGTCACAATGTAATCCATAGACGAAGTCAGATCAAACAGGTTAAGTACACGCATCGTGGATGGTCGTATCTTGGTTGTCACAACCCCTAGCTTAATTCCTCGTGCGCGCAGCTCCTGAATAACCTCAATAACATGTGGAAATGGCTTCACCATTTGATCATGATGAATTTGATTATAAGCACGGTAGTCTTTAACTAGCCCAGATACATCCGTTAATCCCGTAAAAGTACGGAGTTGATCGTCCAGCGTTCCCCCCATATGAGGAATAATATGCTCCCGCGTTAGCGGATCAGCATCTGGATGGTTCAAAATGTGTAAAAATGTGCTGATAATCAACTCATTCGTATCCATAATGGTACCGTCTAAATCAAACAAAATCGTATTTATCATAGATGCTCCTTCTTGTCCTCATCCGTGTCTTCCTTAGATAGCTTATCCGCCGTGGCAGTTGGAGAAACCGCATCCTGTCCAGGACGGGACACCTGTTCTGGCGTCACATCAGGTACCTGATCAATCCCTGTCTTGCTGGAGACAATCGGGTCGTCATATCTCGCAACGGCTGAGCCCTTCCGACGACGAACCAAGATGAAAATCACAGCAGCTACAATGATGAAAATAGCAAGCAACTGTGAGATCCGTACGTTACCGTAATTCGGATCCAAGTACCCCGGTTCAAACCCTAGCCATACCATAGGGGACCACAGAGCATTCACAAAGGAAGCCAGCCAGTCCGGTCCCTGAAAGGCCAAGCTGTCCGTCCGCACCCGCTCGATGAAAAAGCGACCAATAGAGTACCAAATGAAGTAAAATGCAAACATTTCACCTGCACGTACAAATTTCATCCGGCGAATCACAAGCAGCAAAATCACGCCTACAATACTCCATAACGATTCGTACAGGAACGTAGGGTGGTGAAACACCCCGTTAACGTTCATCTGATTCACAATGAAGTCCGGTAGATGTAGCTGATTGCGCAAAAAAGTCTCTTCTGTTGGTCCACCGTAAGCCTCTTGATTGACAAAATTACCCCAGCGTCCAATCGCTTGACCGATTAATAGACCCGGCGCACAAATATCAGCGATACGCCAGAAGTTATACCCTTTATAGCGGAAATAAATAACCGCACATATAATGGCACCAATCAAGGCACCATATATCGCGATACCGCCGTTCCAAATTTTAAAGACATCCCATAGATTATCTCGGTAGTCTTCCCATTTGAAGGCTACATAATAAATACGCGCTCCAATAATGGCCGATGGAACACCCAGAAGCAGCATATCCATAAAGAATTCCTGCGGAATACCGAATCTTTTTCCCTCACGGATGGCGAGATATAAACCCACAAGTGCCGCCAGCCCCAAAATAAGCCCATACCAATGGACCTTGATTGCCCCGATTGAAAAAGCAATCGGATTCAGCAGTAATGTTGCCGTTGACATATGTTTCTCTCACTCCTTGTTCTTCCTTGCAACCGAACGAACCTTAATCCATCTCTTCCATATCTTCAGAAATCGTCGCAGTCAGCTTGTTTGTAAATTGCAGAGCTGCATTAACGCCCATTTGTTTCAACCGATAGTTCATGGCCGCTACCTCGATAATAACAGCCAGATTTCGGCCCGGACGTACTGGAATCGTAACGAGTGGAACATCTGTATCAATAATGCGTGTGGTTTCTTCATCGAGACCGAGACGGTCATACTGCTTGTCCTGTTGCCATGCCTCCAGACGGACAACCAATGTAATCCGCTTATTATTACGAACTGCACCAGCACCAAACAGTGTCATCACATTAATAATGCCCACGCCACGAATTTCAAGCAGGTGACGAATTAGTTCAGGTGCTGTTCCATGCAACTGAAAGTCGGACGTTTGCCGGATTTCTACCGCATCATCTGCTACCAAGCGATGCCCACGTTTAACAAGTTCCAGTGCTGTTTCACTCTTACCAATTCCACTACTGCCAGTGATAAGCATTCCCACGCCATACACGTCACACAGTACACCATGAATAGTCGCCGTAGGTGCCAGCTTTCTTTCCAGAAAACCTGTGATCCGGCTTGATAAAATCGTCGTCGCCATATTGGTTCGCAGTACAGGAATATCTCGCTCTGCGCTTGCCTCCACTAACTCGGCCGGTACCTCCAGGCCACGTGTGATGATAATACATGGAGTCAGCTCTGTACACAAACGCTCCATCCGATCCCGTCGCTCCTCAGGAGGCAGCATACCCAGAAAAGCCAGCTCAGACCTTCCCAAAAGCTGTACCCGCTCCTGTGTATGATACTCAAAATACCCGGCCATCTCCAGGCCTGGGCGATTCAAATCGTCCACGGTGATCAGTCTGCGTAGACCTTTTTCACCGGAAATAACCTCCATTTGAAACTGCTGTACAAGCTCGGATACCTTTACCTGTTTAGCCATTGTATTCTCTCCTTCATCTGCAAAAACCGGATTCTATACGCCATTTGATTTATGTAGCATTATTCTATTAACCATACAAACCCACGCAGTCTATCCTGAATGAGTCCACACTTCACTTGATTTAACAATAGGATTCCAGGCTATCCCTATCCCGACAGTTGGACCTCCAAGCCCCAATCTAGGACTTATGCCAACGAACCTTGTCTGAGTCTAGACCTGCACCATTGTACACCCATCGTATCGGAATTTTCCATTGAATGCAATGCCAAAGCTAGTAGCGGATATCATATACAAAAGAGTCGCAGTTCTCCGCTTGGGGAAAACTGCGACTCTCTTCCAGAGGCTGATCTTATTCGCCAACCAGAATGCTCAATTCCGATTCCTTATCAAAAATATGAACTTTGTTCATATCAACAGCCAACTTCGCTTTGACACCATCACGAGTATTAGAACGTCCGTCTACACGGGCAATAATCGTGTCGTTTCCGGCACCGCTCAGGTACAACAGCATTTCATGACCGAGGTTTTCCGTTACATCCACAGTGGATGTAAAGATCGTGTTCGGAGAAGCCTCTAAGAATACAGGCTCTTCATGAATATCCTCAGGACGAATGCCCAAGATCACTTCTTTGCCAATGTAGCCTTTCGCTTTCAAAATCTGTCCCTTACCTTCAGGTACAAACAGATCCAGACCTGGTGCTGTGAAATGCAATGCACCTTCTTTTTCAACCAGCTTACCCGAGATAAAGTTCATCGTAGGGGAGCCGATAAAACCAGCTACGAACAGATTCACTGGTCGGTTGTACAGTTCATCCGGAGATGCAGCTTGTTGAATGATACCATCCTTCATAACTACAATCCGATCACCCATCGTCATGGCTTCAACCTGGTCATGTGTTACATAGATAACGGTCGTTTCCAGACGCTTAGCCAACTTCGTGATTTCCGCACGCATCTGACCACGCAACTTGGCATCCAAGTTGGACAGCGGTTCATCCATCAAGAAGACTTGTGGGTCACGTACAATCGCACGTCCCAAGGCAACACGCTGACGCTGACCACCTGATAACGCTTTCGGCTTGCGATCCAGCAGATGCTCAATATCGAGGATTTTAGCCGCTTCACGTACGCGTTTATCAATTTCTTCCTTTTTAACCTTGCGGAGCTTCAGACCAAAAGCCATATTTTGATATACGTTCATATGCGGATACAAGGCATAGGATTGGAATACCATCGCGATATCGCGGTCTTTTGGAGCCACATCGTTCACAACACGATCACCAATGTACAATTTACCGTCTGAAATTTCCTCCAAACCAGCAATCATACGAAGTGTAGTAGACTTCCCACAACCGGAAGGACCAACCAATACGAGAAATTCTTTATCTTGAATGTCCAAATTGACATCAACAACCGTAGCTTTTTCTGCACCTGGATATTTCTTAAAAATATGCTCTAAACGTACGCCAGCCATAGCTTTTGCCTCCCCAAGGTCAAGTTTTGAAATCGAATACATTTTCTACTTGTATCTTACCCTAGTACCCAAAGTATGACTATTCGCAAACTGCACAAAAATGCTATTTCCTTTTTGTCACTTTGTACAATAGCAGATATAGTTTGACCAAAACCGCATCATTAAACGTCCTCACGTCCAATCCGGTCTCCTGTTTAATCTTGTCCAAACGGTAAATCAACGTATTTCGGTGAACATACAGACGCTTGGCTGTTTCACTCACATTACAATCCAGTTGAAAAAAGATATCCAATGTAGCCATCGTTTCTGAGTCTTCCAGTATGACAGATGACTTCATTACTTGCTCCAAAAATAGCACACGTTGTTCCTTGGGAATGCGATTTAACAGTCTCTCCAAATGAAGCTCCCATGAAAGGTGGATGTGCTCTGTTACATGAAAAAGCTTGCCAAGATGGATCGTCTCCCATAATAAATTCAGCTCGTGGGGAAGACTTTGCAAAAGGATCGAGGGCTTGGAAATCGCCAAATGGAATACACCGACCCATTCATTCGCTATAAGTTCATATAACCCCAAGCTAAAAGCCGTAAGTACCTCCTCCAGCGGTTCCGCAAAATCTGCCTCTCTGGTCTCAATATCTTTATCCCGTTCATCGTCGGCTCCTAATAAAAGCTCCTTTTTAGCGAGAATCAGCCAAGATTGTTCGTCTAATGGAGTAAGCAGCACATCCCCTCCAAAATAGCTCGCTAACAATCGATGAAGCTGCGTATAGGTAATAGCTCCATCCTGTGTTCCCTCACCATTTAGCAAAAACGGCACCATACACGCTGATAGCGGATCACGAAGTTCTAATACAGCAGGAACCTCTTCTTTACTGTTTAGGTTGGCTGCCTGCTGTATGAGCCATTGTCCAAAACGACTCATCCGCTCTTCCTCGCTATAAGCCCGGTTGACCGACAAGCTTGGACCATTGTGCCAAACTTGTTCCATGTTCCCCAGTAGCGCTTCTATCAACTTCCGTTCTCGATCCGACAAGTATCTGGCCTCTACTGCAAAAGCAGCCAGTTCACCTGCCGATGCACGAAACGGAAAATATAATTTATTCTCACTAACAAATGATCTATCCGGTATGACTGAATCCGTTGTTTCTCCTTCTGCCATCATTTCTGGGCACCAAGGCACTATGGTAAAAGGCGCTTGAATTATATTCTGAAGCTGTTGCTGAATCCACTCTGTATCCAAAGTCACGCGATCACCACTTCACTTTTTTTAGAATATAGATAAACACTAAGCGAACATAATGAACTTATTATAACCTGTCGATACCTTAAAACAAAAAGCTATATAAAAACATAACTTAAAACAATACAAAAAAAGCCATCAACTTATAGTTGATGACTTCTGATGAGCCATGAAGGACTCGAACCTTCGACACCCTGATTAAAAGTCAGGTGCTCTACCAACTGAGCTAATGGCTCATAAAACTGGTGGAGGATGATGGATTCGAACCACCGAACCCGTAAGGGAGCAGATTTACAGTCTGATGCGTTTGGCCACTTCGCTAATCCTCCATATAAAGGTGGCTCGGGACGGAATCGAACCGCCGACACGAGGATTTTCAGTCCTCTGCTCTACCGACTGAGCTACCGAGCCATATCCATTGACAAAAAAATAAAGTGCGGAGGGATACCCCTTCCCACTTTAGTACGGTGAAAATATTAAACTGAAAAATGGCGGAACTGACGGGATTCGAACCCGCGATCTCCTGCGTGACAGGCAGGCATGTTAGGCCTCTACACCACAGTTCCCTATATTTTTCAAAAAAAATGGTGCCGGCGAGAGGACTTGAACCCCCAACCTACTGATTACAAGTCAGTTGCTCTACCAGTTGAGCTACACCGGCACAATGGTGGAGGCTGAGGGGATCGAACCCCCGACCCTCTGCTTGTAAGGCAGATGCTCTCCCAGCTGAGCTAAGCCTCCTGGGTATGTATGGTAGCGGCGGAGGGGATCGAACCCCCGACCTCACGGGTATGAACCGTACGCTCTAGCCAGCTGAGCTACACCGCCATAACATAATTCACTAGCTTGTCCTAAATGGCGGAGAGAGAGGGATTCGAACCCTCGCACCACTTTCGCAGTCTAACCCCTTAGCAGAGGGTCCCCTTATAGCCACTTGGGTATCTCTCCATATGAATGGACTCGCTTAGTGAAATTCTACAAGATATTCAGATTATCAGCAAAGTGAATTTGAATATCAAGCGTAATTCCAAGGTGTTACACCCTGAAAACTGGATCCGAAACTTCCTTGCGTCTTATCTTTAGGATAAGCCCTCGACCGATTAGTATTGGTCAGCTCCATGCATTACTGCACTTCCACCCCCAAC
>NZ_JBREVE010000009.1:0-213526 GCF_052921365.1 Paenibacillus sp. T2-29
TAGAAGCAAGCTTCTAAATAACCCCGCTCGACTTGCATGTATTAGGCACGCCGCCAGCGTTCGTCCTGAGCCAGGATCAAACTCTCCATTAAAGACCAACCGAAGTTGGTTTATAGAAAGAGCGATTAGCTCATTTTTAAAGCTAGCGATTCTTCTTTATAAAAGAAGTAATCTTTATTTCATCATCCATTTGTTCAGTTTTCAAAGAACTTGTCTGTCTTCGTTTGTGTAACGAGTCAGGAATTAGATCATACCATGTTAGTTGTTTACTTGTCAAATCTTTTTTTGATTATCTTTTCAACAACCTCGCTTCAAGAAATGCTATTCTCAAAGCAACGTCTAATAATATATCATGCCTAAAGTTATTTAGCAAGCACTTTTTTATACTCTTGTTCTTTACTATATAACAGATAATAAGGCAGCCACTCCGCTCTGGAACGGAATGACTGCCCTCATTACAAAAACTATTATTCTTGTTCTAACAGTCTGATGAATTCATCCTCATCTTCTATGGTGTCGATTCCGAGCTGTTGTGCCTTAGCCAGCTTGCTCCCAGCCTTTTCACCAGCTATGACTAGATCCGTCTTTTTCGATACAGATCCGGCAACTTTGGCTCCCAGCGCCTCCAGCCTTGACGCAGCTTCATCACGCGTAAGCTGATGCAAGGTACCTGTAAGCACAACCGTTTTCCCACTGAAAAAGCTGTCTATCTTTTTCACCTGTGGAGCTTCGGGAGCCTGAGCTTTTACCCCTAGAGACAGCATCTTTTCAATCCCTGCTTGAGTAAACGGATCGGCAAAGAATGCAACAATGCTTTCAGCTACAATCCCACCTACATCCGGTAGTTCTTTCAGTTCATCCACCGTAGCGGACATCGTCTTGTGCAAATCACGATAGTGTTCAGCCAACATGCGTGTCGTCGCTTTACCGGTATTCGGTATGCCCAGAGCATAAAGGAAAGAGGCCAAATCTCTCTCCTTACTCTTTTCAAGTGCCGCCAAGAGGTTATTGGCCTTTTTCTCACCAAACCGCTCCAGCTTCACAAGATCATCATATTGCAGAGTATACAGATCCGCAGGTTCACGAACTCCCAGTTCATCATGCAGTTGGATGGCTGTTTTGTCACTGAACGTCTCAATGTCCATGGCATCACGTGATGCAAAATGGGAAATGCGGGCCACAATTTGTGGTTTACAACCTAGCTTATTGTCACAAAATAAATGGGCGCCTCGCTGCTGCAACGGAAATCCACAAGCTGGACAATGCTCTGGAACAACAATTTCCTCCCCATCGTTCTCAGATGTTACTTTTCCCAAAATCTCAGGAATAACATCGTTTGAGCGACGAATAAACACACGCGCCCCCAAGGCAAACTTCAGATTCTTACGCTCGATATCACCAGCATTGTTCAGCGTACAATTTTGTACAGTGACTCCCGCCAGCTCTACCGGTTCTACCCTAGCCAGTGGAGTGATCTTCCCGGTTCTTCCTACATTCCACTCGACCGAGTTAAGCACCGTAGTCGTTTCCTCTGCTTCGAACTTATATGCCACCGCCCAGCGTGGGAATTTATCGGTATATCCGAGAACCTCACGTGTGCGCATATCTGTAATTTTCAATACTGCCCCATCAATAAGATAATCCAAACCGGCACGGGATTCTTCAATCTCAATTAACTGCTCCATTACATCATCAAAATTATCAAAGTAAGTTAGGTATGGGTTTACCTTGAAATGATTTTCACGCAGGAAGGTCATCATCTCCTGGTGGCTGTTAAACTGAATACGGTCCGCATAGCCTACATTATAGAAAAATGCATTCAAACGCCGCTCTGCTGTTACTTTGGGATTCAAGTTACGCAAAGCCCCTGCTGCGGCATTTCGTGCATTTTTAAGAGGCTCTACGGCCTTCTCATTATAATTGGACAGTACGGAGAGATTCATGATCCCTTCTCCCTGCACCTCAATAGTTCCATTTTGAAAAGGAATTTTAAGTGGCACGGATTTAATCGTCTTTACCTGTGCCAGTATCCCCTCACCTACCACACCATTACCACGGGTAGAAGCCTGCACCAGTTGTCCATCCGTGTACGTCAGGTTCAGCGTCAGTCCATCAAATTTTAGTTCTATCGCATAGCCTGGAGATGGCAAGGGTTGCTCCGGGTTCTTGGTATTGTAATCATTGACCAGCTTCACGACACGCGCGTTCCATGCACGCAGCTGCTCCATATTCTGAGCTTTATCAAGGCTCCATAATGGAGCGAGGTGGCGATGCGGTGTGAAGCCCTTGAGTATCTCCCCACCCACACGCTGTGTTGGCGAATCCGGCAGTACAAGACCGCTTGTTTGTTCAAGTGCTACCAGTTCGTCATAAAGCACATCATATTCTTTGTCGCTGATCTGGGGGTCATCCAATGTATAGTAGTGATAGTTATATGTGTTCAGTTCAGCAACAAGCTGCTCCATCCTGTGCATTGGGTTCATGCAGGCGTATCCCTCCGGGAACTTCATTAGGGCAGAGGCCTAAGCCAAGCTGCCCTATGAGGTTCGAGATTTAATGAAATTTGAGATTTAAGATTTATTCTACTTTTGTAATCGGCGCAAAGCCAGCCAACAGTCGCTTAACCCCTACTGGAGCCGGGAAAGCAATTTGAAGTTCCATATCATTGCCCGTCCCTTTTACAGCTACAATGGTTCCAATTCCCCATTTGCCATGCTGTACCTTGTCTCCGGCAGCAAAAATGGATGGACCTCCTGTCGAAGCAGTCGAAGTTGGTTTTGCGGGCGAGGAAGTGGTCACTGTTACGCGGGGCGACGCGGAAGCAGACGAGCCACTACGGCTCATCGTATCAAACGAGCGCTCTCCACCAAAGTTGCTGCCACTGCTTTTGCCCAGTCCGCGGCCACCATAAGATCCGCCTACATTGCCTGAACGACGGTAGCGGTCACGCTTGATGATCGTATCCTCTTTTAACTCATCCGGAATCTCTTCGAGAAAGCGGGAAGGCGGGTTAGCTGTGGTACGTCCAAACAGAGTGCGCATCTGTGCGCATGTGAGGAACAACTGCTCCTCAGCACGGGTAATCCCGACATACGCCAATCTGCGCTCTTCTTCCAGCTCTTCATTATCCAAAAAGGCCCTGCTGTGAGGGAATACCCCCTCCTCCATACCGACGATAAATACGATAGGAAACTCCAATCCTTTAGCGCTATGCATGGTCATTAATACAACCGCATCACTTTGCTCCTCTTCATCGTCATTCATGGAATCAATATCGGCAATCAGAGCAAGATCGGTCAGGAAGGAGACAAGTGACTTGTCTTCCGTCCCTTTTTCAAATTCCATGGTTACCGACAGAAACTCATCAATATTCTCCAAACGCGAGCGTGACTCAAGTGTATTCTCGTTTTGCAGTTCCATTCGATATTGAGTGGTTTCCAGCATTTTTTCGGTCAGCTCAGTAACTGACAGATAATCCACCATCCGACTTAAACCCTCGATCATATCGTAAAACTCTACAAGCGCATTGCGTGTGCGCCCAGCAAAGCCCAAGTCATCCACCACTTGAAGCACACGGAAAATTGAAACCCCACGTTCCGCCGCAGCTGCCTGCAATTTGCCGACCGTTGTGTCGCCGATGCTTCGTTTCGGCACATTAATGATTCGGATCAAGCTGATATCGTCGTCAGGATTGGACAGTAGGCGAAGATACGCCAGTAAATCCTTAATCTCTTTACGATCATAGAACTTGATTCCGCCCACGATTTGGTAAGGAATATCCGATTTAATCAAAATTTCCTCGACTACCCGAGACTGGGCATTCGTACGGTACAAAATAGCATGATGGCTATAGGTTTTGCCCGCCTTTATATTCTTATGAATTTCTGAGGCGATAAAGTAGCCTTCGTCATGTTCGGAGTCAGCACGATAAACCTTAATCTTGGCACCGCCTTCTTTGTCGGTCCATAGTTTTTTCGGCTTACGGCCTGTATTTTGGCCAATGACTTCGTTAGCCGCATTAAGAATATTCGAAGTTGAGCGATAGTTCTGCTCCAACAAAATAGTACGTGCTTCTGGGTAATCCTCTTCAAAGTTCAAAATGTTGCTAATATCCGCCCCCCGCCACCGATAGATGGATTGGTCGCTGTCACCTACAACGCATAGCCGGTGATGCTTGTCAGCCAGCATTTTGCACAGCATGTACTGCGCACGGTTCGTATCCTGATATTCATCAACATGAATGTATTGAAATTTCTTTTGGTAGAAATCAAGCACCTCAGGCACTTCTTTAAAGAGCTGAATCGTTGCCATGATCAGATCATCAAAATCAAGAGAGTTGTTATTTTTGAGCCGTTGTTGATACTTGGTATATACCTTCGCCACAATTCCTTCAAAATAATCGCCAATCTTGCGCTCATACATTTCGGGAGTGACCAATTCATTTTTAGCCGTACTCATCATAGACTGAACCGCTTTGGGTTCAAACTTCTTAGTATCTATATTCAAGTCCTTCATGCAGCTCCGAATGACAGACAATTGATCCGTAGAATCCAAGATGCTGAAATTGGAGGTAAATCCGATCCGCTCAATATCCCGGCGTAAAATACGCACACACATGGAGTGAAAGGTGGATACCCACACATCTCTCCCCTGCGGGCCAATTAGCTTGGATACGCGATCCTGCATTTCACGCGCGGCCTTATTCGTAAAGGTAATCGCCAAAATACCCCATGGAGCCGTCTTGCGGGTCGCAATGAGGTAAGCTATTCGGTGCGTGAGCACCCGTGTTTTACCACTGCCTGCGCCAGCCATAATCAGCAGCGGACCATCTACCGCCTCCACGGCCTGACGCTGAGGCTGATTAAGGCGAGCTACCGCCTCGTGTATATCTATTGATTGCATGCGTGCATGCTCCTTTCCCTGAGCTTCCATAAATTCACGTTCTATACTTCCAATTTCACAGCTACCGTTTCCAGTGCTTTCGCCAAGTCACGATAAATGATGTTCCCTACTACAATGGTGTCACAAACAGCAGCCGCTTGTAACGCGGTAGATTTATCCACGATACCTCCTCCGTATAGGACACGAGAGCGCTCCGTACTGCGATGTATTTTCTGCACCAGCTCCATATCCCCAAAAGCACCGCTATATTCCACATATACAATCGGCAGATGCATAAGCTTGTCAGCAATCTGTGCATATGAAGCGGCAGCAGAAGCACTCAGCGAAGTATCCGCACTGGTAAGCTTAGCGACGGTGGAATCACCGTTCAAAACAATATATCCTTCCGTCACAAGCAAATCCCAAGGGATCATATAACCAAATTGCTCAATCGCACGTTGGTGCTGGCCCATGATCCAATTACTGTCACTGGTATTCAGCACCATGGGAATCATATACAGATCAAACCCCGGCACTACAGCTTCCAGATCGGATACCTCAAGCACACACGGCACCTCGTAACGCCGAACCCGTGACAGCAAATCCACCGTATTTTCATACGTTACGCCCGATGAACCGCCTACCATAATGGCGTCCGTACCAGACATACACACGGCATCAAGCGCTTCATCATTCAGTTCCTTGTCAGGATCAAGCTTAAATACATGCCTCCATGATTGAATTGAATCTGCCAACACACATTCCTCCAGCATCCATTGCTTTTATCATCATCCAGACGAGCCGAATTTTAATATCCAAAAGCGTTCTATGCTAAGTCTATGACAGTGCTTAAAAGGTGTCAATGTTCGTATCAAATGGGAACACCGAGTTCAGACAGCTTATGGTCTCAGCGCATACAACCAACTGCCTCTACTAAGTTCTTTTTCCGTTAAAACGTCTGTATAGAAACCTCTTACACCCATCTGTTCGTACTCAGTAGCATCCTTCAACTCGTTAATCGTATTTACATAGCACACTGCCCCTGCCTGACGCAAACTTTCAACTAAGGCACCATTCACGCGATTTTCCGGTAAAGTTACTTCCGTTATATCATGTTGTTGAACAAATTGAATGATCTGGTCATCCGTATCTTCTGTAGCATAGAGCGTATAAATAATGGATGTATAAGGATAGATACTCCGTAACGTTTGCAGCATTTCCTCATTATAAATTTGAGGGACAATACGAGATAAAAGTTCGGGATTTTTCTCCTGAGCCTGACGGGTCAGTTGCGCAAACAACCGTTTGATTTGGGCAGAGTCCTGTTCTTTCGTATCGGTCACAATATAGGCATCCGGGTAC
This sequence comes from Paenibacillus sp. T2-29, assembly GCF_052921365.1. NCBI lineage: Bacteria > Bacillati > Bacillota > Bacilli > Caryophanales > Paenibacillaceae > Paenibacillus > Paenibacillus sp. T2-29. Next base: position 6,244 of record NZ_JBREVE010000009.1, read on the forward strand.
TTTTCCAATAAATCCAATACATCCTTCCAATCTAGTGGAGTATAGGAACCGTGTATAGGGGTGTTTTTAAATTGATGATAGCTCCAAGGCTTTCCGCCCTGCTCTGTAGCAACTGCGTGTTCCTGTTGCATTTGTTTTGTAAAGGATTCTGTCCATTCATGGCGTGCCACCAAATGTCCATCCGAAGTAAACATCAGGTCGACCTCGAATACACGGCTGCCTTTTTTATAATTTTCTACAAACGCTTCACGCGCATTGGTATAAGCCAAACCATCAACGGCTCCCATGGCATGCGAAATTACGCGGTGTGTGGTAAAGCCAGTATGTTCTTCTGTAGATTGTCCTTTATAAGCCAGTAAAAATGTACCGATTAACATTAAAAGAATAACCGCAGCAATCACTCGTTTCATAGGGTGTCACATCCTTTTCGTACAGGTCAATACCCTACATACACCTACTCAAAACAGCTCTATATCAGCTGAACTAAAAAATGTACATATAAGTAGGCAAAATAGTGCTGAACTGGTGAAGCGCGTATTCATTGGCCTTATTATTGAAATCTCGGGACGTTGGCTATGGAAGTGTAATAGACACAAAAATACCCTCCGGCTAAGCCGAAGGGTGCTCTGAATTAATAAGCGTTTTTGAAGCCGTTACGGATTGTACGAAAAATAATTTTAATATCGAATAAGAGCGACCAGTTCTCAATATAGAAGATGTCGTGCTTAATCCGTTCCTCAATAGATGTATCTCCACGTAACCCGTTACTCTGTGCCCAACCTGTAATTCCAGGACGAACATGATGCTTCACCATGTATTTTGGAATTTCCTCACGGAATTGATCCACATAATAGGGCCGTTCCGGACGTGGACCAACGACACTCATATCACCTAACAGTACGTTGAAAAACTGTGGCAGCTCATCGAGACTCGTTTTACGAATAAAAGTACCAAAACGTGTGCGTCTTGGGTCATTAGCAGTCGTCCAGCCCGTATCTTCAGTTCCAGGTGGCAGTACCCTCATCGAACGAAATTTGTACATCCGGAAGGTGCGACGATTCAAGCCTACCCGCTCCTGCTTAAAAATAATGGGGCCTCTCGATGTGACCTTCACACCAATCGCCACGGCCAGCATAATGGGAGAGGTCAGAATAATGGCGAATAAAGAAAATAAAATATCAAACAGACGCTTAAACAATCGATTCCCTGCTACATCCAGTGGAATATCTCGTACATTGATCATCGGCATACCTGCAAAGTTGTCAAAGTAAGGTCGTGCCGGCAAATAATCAAAGAAATCGGGAATAATAAGCGTGCGCACTCCAGCCTTTTCACACATGTTGATAATCTTGGGATACTTATCATGAGCATCCAGCGGCAACGCCAGAATGACCTCATCAATCATCAGGCGCGACAGCGTTGCCTCCAACTGATCTAATCCTCCGAGAATCGGGCGAAAATGAGCCTCTTCCTCTTCGTTCCAATGCCGTTTATCATCCAGAAACCCTACTACTTCATAGCCTAAATCAGGATATTGTCCAAGATTATGATAAAATCGTTGGCCTAAAGAACCTGCTCCAAGAATGAGCATGAATTGCTTATTGTATCCTTTTTGACGGAGAATTTTAAGAATTTGCTTCAAAAAATAACGATAAAACAAAATAATCAGCACATTACCAACCATATAGATCGCCAGGTAGGACCGCGAGATGTCGATTTGCTTTACGAAAAACATTACACTCAACAGCACAAACAGACCAACAATGTGAATCTGGGTAACGCGAAATACATCATCTGCAAACCTCTTTTTGCGCTTTGGCGAATAGAGTGAGAATAACATCCCCAGCACTACAGCAATCAGACCGTATATTAAGCTCCACCCTCCATATACTTGAATAGGAAGCGGCTCTTTATAAGTGATCCATTCACTTTCAAATTTGAAAAACCAAGCGATCAGAAAAGATAACTGAATGACCGCGAAATCCGCCACAATATATAATTGGGTTAAAAAACGCTGATTTCTGCGTATCATGCTTTCACCTCAGTACGAGATTGTTCCCCGCCGTCCGGCTTAACCGGTGCAGACAACTTATTTTTAAGAAAAGCCATTCCAAACTTCACCGTAATTCCCGTATATACAGCCATGTTAGTGATCCAGCTGTATTGCTGTTTATAATGCTTACGATGAAATACCCACATCGCTCTATGAAACTCATAAATAATTTTCAAAGGACGACGGCGAGCACTGCCTCCTTTGATATGAATAATATATGTGCGTGGGTAGTAGTAAATGCCCCAACCGGCTTGTTTAATCCGATAACACCAGTCTATATCCTCACCATACATAAAAAAGGTTTCGTCCAATCCGCCGACCTGGTCAATCGTCTCCTTACGCACCAGCATAAAAGCACCAACCAGTACATCTACAGGATACTCATCATCGGGGCTTAGATGCCCAAGCTGATATTGGTTGTACTTCGGGTTATCCGGGTAACGCTTCGACCAGCCGAAAGCATAGTAAAAAGACGCCGACGGCGTTGGAAACCCTCGCTTACAAGCCTTGTCTAGCGAGCCATCCGGCAGAATGACCTTACAGCCCGATGCCCCCATCTCCGGGTGTGTATCCATAAACTGAACCATTGTATCCAGCGTATCCGGCTGCACCAACGTATCGGAGTTCAATAGCAATACATAACGCCCGCTAGCTACTTCCATCCCCTGATTGTTCGCCTTGGCAAACCCTGTATTATCCTTATTAGCTATCAATGTAATATCCGGGTACGCAGCACGAATAGCCTCAACAGACCCGTCACTGGAGTGATTATCGATAACAATGACTTCATATCGATACTGCGTCTTTGACGCATACACTGACTGCAAACAATCCAGCGTCAATCGACACGTATTATAGTTGACGACCAGTATGCTTACATCCATATTTAAAACGCTCCTGACAAATTCAGTAATCTATTCTACTATCGCCTATTATAGCATACCGTGCAGGCCACGGGGCGCAAAAAAGCACATAACTTGTAACCTTGCATAGTTAGTAGAATTTCACAAAATTCGATTCCAGTCGCTCCAAAGTACAAATATAGACAAACGAAACCATTTCGATCTATATATTGTTCATTGGAAGTCGTTTATTAGATTTTTGTAAAATCCTCGGTTGAGGTCTAAATTTCATCGTGGTAAGATATACATGGAAAAAGGGCTGGTGCCAGCCAGCCCCGCGCAACCAACGCTCCAAGAGCGGACGGTTTTAGAACAATCAGGCCGAAAATAGACCCTTCCTTGCGGGGGCGGTCTATTTTCGTTTGTTAAACTCTAACAGTGTGACGATTAACGCCCCGAACGTCAGCATTAAACTGAGCGCCTCAAACACTGTCACAGGCTTCACCCCCCTCCTCGGGAGAGTTAGCCGACCGCCCTTGCCAGCTCTATCGGTTGCACGTTTCAATTATACTATATATTTCCAAAAAGGAACACGCATTCGATGGTATTTTATCTAGCATTCATTTGCACCTTTGATTATTTGACGCTCTATATGGAAAAAAGTTTCAATATTTTCCTTTCCATCTTCTATAATTTCCCCAATATAAAAACTAACTTATAAATCCAGTTGTCCAACCGTGACTGCCTATAGAATGGAGATTGCCCAATATATCTCATACGAGAAAGCACACCCTTTTGGTAGCTATCCAGGAATTGATCCACATCTCTGTACAATTGAGAAGGCATGTCTTGTCCATATAGTTGAACAAATTGCCGGGCTTGCTTACTTAAAATATAGCGGTTTTTTCCTTTCACAAATCTACTTAGTCTCTTCCTCCACTTGCCGATCCAGCCATCCGTTGACCCTCCGAGCACATTGTTTTGATGCTGCCGATACCAAATGGACGGCTCAGGATCAAAAACGACCTCACCAAAAGCGGCGGTACATAAGTAAATCCACCAGTCATGCATGATAATGTTATCCAAAGTATCTGGCATTCTCGTTTTCACGAACTGAAGTGTTTGTTTATTGATTACCATGGTACAACCTACACATACATTCTCGATGAGAGCATTATATAAGGATAAAGGTCTGGGAATATCGGCTGGCCATACCTTGAGGGGTTCCAAGTTTTGAGAGACCATTTGGGTAGCAGAACAGTACATCAGCGGGCGGCTCTCATCCTTTTCCCTGAGCTGAGCTACAGCCCGAGCAAGCTTTTTCGGCATCCACACATCATCCTGATCACAAAAAGCATAATAGTCGAATGTCTCGGAAGATCTTTGAATCAGATCAAAAAAGCTCGTAATAACACCTACATTGCTCTTGAGGCATAACCTAATCTGTTGAGGATAGTGTTGCTCCAGTGTAATCAACTTGGCTACCGTATCATCTGTCGAGCCATCATCACGGATTAGAATCTGCACTTCTACGTCTTTTTGATTGATGAGACTTTCTACCTGCTCATCTAAGTAAGCTGCTCCATTATATGTAGACAATAAAACTTGTACGTTAGGTTTGTTCAGAGTAATGCCCTCCTTCTTTGAAAATATGGGCTACGGGGACATGTATGTCCCACCTGCCTATACATTATAATGCTCATCGTCCTTAATCAACATAGTCTTTAATATAATAAAATCTCCCAATCCTGAAATGATGGGAGATTTTCGATAGCTATAATAAAGTTTTAATTATTCAGATTCATCAAAATACTCCTGCAAAAAGTCACGCAATCCCTTGCGCCAATCCTGTAAATCGTGGAATCCGTTGGTCCGGATCGCAATATGCTCCATCACGGAATTACGTGGCCGCGCTGCGGGTCTGGGAAACTGCTCGGTGCTGCACGGTTCTAAATTTGCTGTGACCTTTACAGCATATAGCTCTGCGGCATCCTGAAAAATAGCTTGTGTGAACTCGTACCAGGTGCAAGAACCGCTATTGGATGCATGATATACGCCATACTTCTCTGTTTGAATCAATTCCGCCAAAAAACGTGCCAAATCCACCGTATAGGTAGGTGAACCCTTCTGATCATTTACCACCTGAAGTTGCGACTTCTCTTGTCCAAGCTTCAACATGGTTTTAACGAAATTGTTCCCGTACAACCCATAGACCCATGACGTCCGAACAATAAAGTACCTAGAGGAAAGCGTCTCGGTTAACACCTCTCCCGCCCGTTTGGACTTCCCATAGATACTCTGTGGATTCGTATTATCATATTCGTGATAAGGCTGCTCGGTGGTCCCATCAAATACATAATCTGTACTGATATAAACCAGTTTAGCTCCTACTTCTTCTGCCGCCAGTACCATATTACGTGTCCCTGCCGCATTTACTTGATAAGCTCTATCCATATCAGTCTCCGCCGCATCCACCGCTGTATACGCTGCACAGTGGATTACAGCTTCAGGCTGATATTGTCCTACTATTTTCATCGCTTGGTCCAAATCCGTAATATCCAGCTGTTCCCGATCATATCCAAGAATATCATGCCCTTGCTCTTGGAAGACCTTTACCACATCCTTGCCGAGCTGGCCGGATGCCCCAGTAACCAATATTCTCATTTTACACGTCACCTAAGCGTGAACCATACTGCTTAGCATAATATTGCTGATATTCACCAGATTGAATGCGAGTCCACCATTCCTCATTGTCCAAGTACCAGCGAATCGTTTCTTTAATGCCGGTCTCAAAAGAGTGCTTGGGCTTCCAACCCAGCTCGTTCATGGTTTTGCTCGGGTCAATACCGTAACGGCGGTCGTGACCCGGACGATCCTGCACATACGAAATTAGAGATTCTGGCTTGCCCAGCTCCTCCAATACCGTTTTAACGATATGCACATTCGTTCGCTCGTTATTTCCCCCGATATTGTACACTTCACCCAGCTTGCCCTGATGAATGACCAGATCAATTGCGCTGCAGTGATCCTCTACATACAACCAATCGCGAATGTTCAAGCCATCCCCATACACAGGTAGCTGTTGATCACTCAACGCACGTGAGATCATTAACGGAATCAGTTTTTCTGGGAATTGATATGGGCCGTAGTTATTAGAACAACGTGTGATATTCACTGGCAAACCGAAGGTTTCATGATATGCACGAACTAACAGATCACCGCCTGCCTTGGAAGCAGAATAGGGACTATTAGGCTGCAATGGAGTTTCCTCTGTGAACAATCCGGTTTCACCCAGTGAACCGTATACTTCATCTGTCGATACCTGTACAAATTTGGTCACATTATATTTTTTGGCGGCATCCAGTAACACCTGTGTCCCCAATACGTTTGTTTTCACAAACACTTCCGGCTCCAAAATACTCCGATCCACATGCGACTCTGCCGCAAAATTCACCACCACATCAATTCCCTGCTGCATCAGTTGGTCCATCACTTGTGCATCAGTAATATCTGCTTTCACAAAGGTATGTTTGGGATGATCTTCGATGGATTTCAAATTTTCCAAGTTACCTGCATAGGTGAGGGCATCCACATTCACGATTTCATAATCTGGATGCTGCTTTAACATATACAATACAAAGTTACTGCCAATAAATCCGGCACCGCCGGTGACAAGAAGTTTCATACAAGCCTCCTGTACTGAGCAATGTAATAATAGACTTCTGAACCATTTTATTAGCTCAAAAGCATACAAAACATTAATTTTCGTATTAATTTCTAATCAAAATTGATTTCCGCATCTTTCAGTAATGGCTGCTGTTTATCCTTCTCTGAAAGTATCGCCTTGGAGGTAGGCCAATCAATACTCAATGCGGGGTCATTCCACAGTATCCCTCTGTCGTGTAAAGGAGAGTAATATTCATCAACCTTATACAACACCTGCGTATTTGGAACAAGCGTACAAAAACCATGAGCAAACCCCTTTGGCACCAGCAACTGGCGATGATTATACTCACTTAGAATGACACTCATCCATTGTCCAAACGTAGGAGAGCTTTTTCGAATGTCCAGAATCACATCATAGATAGCACCTGTGATTACCCTGATAAGTTTAGTTTGTGCCTTCGGATTTAATTGGTAATGCAACCCACGTATAACTCCTGCATCAGCAGAAAGTGATTGGTTATCTTGTATAAACGTATGAGTAATCCCCTTACCTTGCATTACCTGTTGATTATAACTTTCCATAAAAAAACCACGTTGATCACCATGAACAATTGGTTCTATTACACTAGCGTCTGCCAATCTTAAAGGTATCACCTTCATAATATACCTTCTTTCCTCAATGCTTTAAAACTTCCCCTTACAACTTTAATTTACCAAATTCCTCACCAAATATAATGTTTTGCGTGAGTTCATTTGCTCTTGCAAGCGAAGTATGCGTTCCTGCGTCCGTCCACCAACCTTGAAGAATATCATAGGTCAATGTTCCGTTAGCAATATATGCATTATTTACGTCCGTTATTTCTAATTCTCCACGTGTCGAAGGTTTAAGTGTTTTAACAATATCAAACACTCCGTGGTCAAACATGTAAATACCCGTAACTGCATAATCGCTTTTAGGTACCTGGGGCTTTTCTTCTATAGATAAAATACGTTGATTTTGAATTTCTGCTACACCAAATCGCTGCGGGTCATGGACCTTTTGCAATAATAATTTAGCACCAACATTCTGTTTACGAAAATTTTGTACAAAAGGAGAGATATCATCCTCAAATACATTGTCCCCTAAAATGACAACCATCTGATCCGTACCAACAAATTGTTTTGCCAAGTATAACGCTTGGGCAATACCACCGGCTTCGTCTTGCACCTTATATGTAAAGGTTACGCCCATATCGCGACCGCTCCCAAGCAAACTTACAACATCCCCCATATGTTCTTTACCTGTTACAATAAGAATGTCTGTAATATCGGCTTTTTTCAGCTTATATATGGAGTGAAAGACCATAGGGTACTTACCGACAGGAAGCAGGTGCTTATTAGTCACTTTGGTTAAAGGAAAAAGACGAGAACCAGTCCCGCCCGCTAGAATTATGCCTTTCATATGTCGACTCCTTAATTATTAATTTAAAAATAAGAATAAATTTTTCACCTAGCGTTATAACGCACTCTTTTTAGTTTGTCTTTAGTAGGTAGCAAAAAATCACTCCAAATATTTAGAGTTAATAAGAGTGGAGACTTCAGAGTTCAAAAAATCACTTTACCTAAATAAAGTGATCCAATTTGCACTTTTATTTAGAGTGTTACACCAACAATTTCCTTCAGGCTATGAAAATAGCTCATAGTTTTTCAGGACACTTTTTTCTTTCATTAACATAAGCAAAAGTCCAATACTTGTTTAATATGAAATTAAAAATAGGGACGATAATCAATGCAAAAAATTGTCCTAAAAGATAAGAAAAGTGAAAAGCATAAACGATAACATACATAATTGATAGGTTAAGAACCAAACCAGTTAGAGATACTAAAGTGTATTTAACTAAAATTTTAACCCCCTTCCCTGAAGTACTAAATGTCCACTGACGATTTATAAAATATGAAATCACCAGTGAAAATATAAATCCGATAAATGAAGAAAATATTGGTTCGAAGTTCAGCTTTTCAACTAACAATATTATAGTTGAAGTATGAATAAGGGTCCCCAAAGCACCTACAAACCCATATTTCAAAAATTGTAATAGGTTATTTCTCATGGGAACTCCCTTTTAGGTTTAAGTGTTTTCCCTTAAGTAGATCCACTTCTTTTTTCAATAATCCTATCTCTTGCGAGAGAACTTTAATTTTATTTGAATCCCTTGACAAGGCAACTGTAAGACTATATAAAATAACAAAAATTGAAATTATAGCAACTAAAAACAAGGCATTAACTGGCATCTCAATATAAAAAATACGCGATATAAAAATCAAGACATTTGGAAATAATGTAAGAACAATACCTATTAAATTAATCAATATCCATAATAATGCATATTTCAAGTCTAATTTATAACTTTTGATTTTTCTTATCAATAACATCAATAGTATTGAACATACAAAAAACAAAATAACTTGAAGTTGAAAATGAATCATTGCAATACCTCATAGCTCTTTTTCTCTCTCAACAAATCAATTAAAATCGCTAAAGACACCTTAATCATGTAATATAGCGACTTAACAGATTTTATAGAGGATTCACCTGCCTGTCTTTCCATCATTGTTACTGGTATTTCCATAACTTTATGATTAGTTCTAATTAAATGTACGATTGACTCTGGCTCCGGGTAATCACTTGGATAATATACATTCGCAAATACAGAAATTGATTTACGACCACATGCTCTAAATCCTGAAGTTGGATCAGTTATCTTCACTCTAGTAAAAACATATATTAAATCACTAAAATATTTTATACCAATCCTTCTTATACGCGTTGATTGAAAACCCACTTTTTCGATATATCTCGAACCTATAACCATGTCCGCCTTATTATTTAAAATTGGAGTTATTATATTTTCGATTTGTCCAGGGTCATGCTGCCCATCTCCATCAACCTGAATGGCAATGTCATAATTCTTGTCATAGGCATATTTATACCCAGTTTGCACAGCTCCTCCAATACCTAAATTACAAGGAAGATCAATAACATTTATACCATTTTCCTTGCAAACTAAAGATGTATTGTCAGTAGAGCAGTCATTTATAACTATAATATCGTACTTATTTTTCTTGAATTTATTAATTAACTCTTTAATATTTTGCTCCTCATTATACGCTGGAATTATAACTAAAATTCTCACTTTCTTAAGCACCTTCTTTCCCATACTGTCTTTTCTCATTTATATTACTAAAACACAGAGGTATAATTATAAAAGTACATAAAATGGACGGATACAGATATCTAATTTGCTGTGCTGGAATTGCTGCGAATAATCCTATAACATTAAGCATAACAGGTGAAAAAATAATTAAGCTTCTCAAATTATTGCGAAAAACAAATATTAATCCAAATAACATTGAAATAAAAATATAAAGTGCTGGCCTCCAAAGCACCCAAACTAAATCACTTTCTTGGGTTCTATCAAGAAAAGCTTGAATTCGAACTAATGAATCAGGGATGAGAGACTCAGTTTTCAATTTGTACTTATCTAAATATTCACGACCTGTATGAACAATCCCCCTTTCAGTAAACAGAGTACTAGAATTACTCGGTTGAGATATCCTCCAAACTACAGAGGTTTGCTGTAACCAGCTTTTAATAGCAATTTTAGGTTCTTTTGCAATGAGTTCAAACCAAACTTTCATAAACTGAACTTTGTATTTCCGATCATTAAAAATCAACATATCAAAATTAGAATTAAAGATGATAGGATCTACAACGTAGGGATTATATTCAGATATCCATATTTTAGGATCCATAGCTTTTTTAATAACTTGATTTTGTTCCTCGTCTAATTTCACACCTGATGAAAGAATAGATGCCACCTGTTGAATTGGTATATTAAATGTTAGTATACTTGGACTCGGGACAATATCCAATACTTTTACTAACACACTCTTTATACCAAAAAAAAGCACGAGGACTGTTATACCTATTAGCGCTATCTTTTTCCACTTAGATTTATAAAATACAAGCAATAAGAACTGTGTTCCAATTACTGATATAATTCCATTATGTCTGAACATCAATACTAAAAAAAATGATAGAGCAAGAAGAAATAAATTTTTCTTAGATTTAAACCATTGCTCTTTCCCTGCATACAAATTAATTAAAACAATAGTAAGCAAAAATAAAGATATACTATAGGTCACATCTTTCCATATACTTATTATCATCATTGAATTTACTGGTATCAATGAAAATAAAATAGACATCCCCCAAAGAATTTTTCTATTCACTTCAAATTTTAATAGAGAACGAAACGCATATAGTAAAGCACTAAGAAGAAACATCATTTGAGCTAAAACTATAGCTGCTGGTGAATACCAAATCTTAGTAATAAGCAATTTAAACAATGTATCATAAATTGGATGCGCATCCCCAAATTCAAATGTTGATAATTGTCTCCACTGGTCTAAGGAATCACCACTCATTAATCCAGGATAATAGGATAGAAAATATATACTCCATGAAATTATTATCGGCACTAAGAATACTGCACTATCCCCTTTACCAATAGACAATGATTTAGGAGTTCTTTGAATAGTGATTCTAGTTAAAAAGATAAAAATAGTAAAGGATAATAAGATCAAATCGGCTAAAAACACTAGACATTTCTCAAAAATTGAGGCTCCCTTTAAATTGTCTAAATGAATTTCTTTTGTGCTATCCTCATTAGTACCATAAAGGTCATAGTCGTTTTCTTCACCATCAATAACTAAACGAACTTTACCAGAATAGGGATGGTTACTAAGTTTCAGGCTTATATTACTTTTCACCTTACCTTCCCAATTTATCAAGACATTATCACCGTGTGTATAAACAGGAACCCCATTAATCAGTTCCCAATCACCTATCAAATTCATTTCATTTAATGGTAAAATTCTATTATCAATTTTAATCTCTTTAACCCAAACCTCGATACCTAATGATTGATTATTTTTCTCTCCAAGCGGTTGAACTTTTAAAGTATGATAATTATCAACGTTAAATGGTATCATCAGAAGGATTGAAAATGAAAAAGTAATACTTACAATTAAATTTCGTCTTTTGCTCGCATGTAAATGTTTCGAATCAAAGAATTGTTTAAATAAATTCCTAAGTGCATATCCTATTGTAATTGTTGTAAGCAAAATAAAAAAAACAAAAATCACACGTCTGTTTGTTATACTTGGAATAAAATGATAGACAAAAGCCAGACTTATACAGAAAGAAAACACATAACTTAATGCTCTGGTTATAATAGAGTTATTCATTAGCAACCTCATTCTAATTCTTCTAAAAATAGTTTAAAACAAATAATCACGGAGACAATTCATTAACCAAAATTGATATCATTTAATTATTTTTCTAATTATCAATTTGTATTTTATTTTTCTAAAAAAGCCAAAGACTTCAGGAAAATGTCTGCGTAAAAAAGATTTTGTATTCTCATATATTTTTTGTGTAGCAGTTTGTTTAGTAATCGCATTTTTATTATCCTCCGCTATCACATACCATTGAAAATAAAATTTACTTTTCTTTTCTATGATATCTTTCGAGTTGTGAACAAAAAGACTATTATCCTCACAAATTGATTTTACAGCTTTATAGAATTGTTCAGATGATTCGTCCCAACCTGGCCAATTGTTAGCAGTATCTATAGCTTTATCCTTCAAATCTCTTAATAAAGTAGGAGAATGCTTTAAGCTATTTATAAAATTCAAAACAGCTTTGTCATCATCTTTTGCAGCGACCAAAGCATTCTGATCTGAAACAATATATTCATCATGGCCTGTAACATTATATGTTATCGAGGTACCACCACAATGGAACATCTCGAGAGGAGGACCAAACATTCCTTCCACATAACTAAGTTTGATAATAACATCACAAGATCTGTAAATTTGAGCTGTTTCAAAAATAGGAACTTGGGAGAATACTTTGTCTACTCCAGGGTAAGAACTTATCGGACTTGAAGTTAATAACCAAACTTCATCAGCGTCAGATTGTTTGCAGATTTCTATCGTTTTTGGAACATTCTTGAAAGACACGTCTATTGGCCCTTCTACTAAAACCCTAAGTTTCCCCTCTTCTCTTGCCTGATGTCTAACACCTTCAATCGAATAAATATCTTTTCTAATACCATTGGGCACTAATTTTGCGTCTTTATTAAAGTGTTCATTTAAATGCTTTTGTATCCATTTTGCTTCGGTAATTATGTGCAAGGGAAGCTGATAGGTAGAGTCTACCAAGTGCCGTAGTGATCTCTCATTCTCATCATAAAATCTTGATTCAATAGACTGAACAAAATAAGCATATGTTTCTGCGGTCACTCGATATAGTTCGTAAACAGTTCTCCACCAAGTTGCAATACATACATCAAATTTATCATTTTCGACTTCTTTGTATGTTTTCCAAATTAAAGACCTAGCTTCAGGATGCCAATGTAATCTCTCCATATTAACTTCTTCTTCAGTAATAATTGTTACAAGTACACCTTTTTTGGTTGCTCTTATTGCATGTTCAAAAATTACATACGAACCTCCACTAATATCAGGAGATCCTAATAAGAAAGCCCATTTCATTTTCTTCTTCCCCTAATCATGTTTTGATTTTGATAACTTTTCTATAACCTCATCTCTTTCATCAATCATTTGTGTCATACTTTTAATTGCAGCATCTCGATCATCTATCATTTGTGTCATTTTTTTCATTGCTTCATCTCGATCATCTATCATTTGCATCAGGTCTAAAATGGTCCTATCTTTTTCATCTAATGACCTTTTAAGCTCTTCCACAAGCTGCCTATCGTTTGCGGAAACGACCGTGCCAATTTGATGATTACTTCCACTTTTAAAACTTTTATTATATTTGTAACGTCCATAAATAGGCACTAAATAGCCAAGTCCATGACTACTAAGTGTTATTGGTCCCCAAAAGCCCTTTTCAAGAATAGCTCTCGGGTTTCGTGTCAATATAAAAGTATTTTTAATCGTTTTGATTAAGTCAAACTTATTTTTTGTACTAAAAGTAGAATACTTGAATACCCCAAAATTCTCATAATGATACAGACCATTAAAGAAATTTATCTCCGCTTTTGTTGGAAATAAGACCATTCTAGAATGAATTTTAGCAATTTGTTCAGTGTAATATTCAAGTTTTACACTTCTATTGCAGAAAAGATTACACAATCTCTCAAAAAAATCATATATTTGGCTCTGTAATGGGCTTATTACCTCATCGAATAATTTCTTTTCCATATCTGTTTGGACGGTTTCGACTTCAATCCTATGATTATAATCATCACGAATATATTTATTAGCACTTCCATGAGAAGCACCCAACACTATTTCGTATAATGCTCTGTTTTCATTGTATACATTAAAATAAGGAGTTCTATAAGGAACAGAAGAGAATAGGAGTCCCTGCTTTTTATTATTTTCACGAGTATCCCCTGAGGCAATTAACCCTAAATAGTATCCATGTACTGATACGTTTTCGTTGTATATTCTATATATATTATCTTGTATAGTGCCCTTCCAACCCACATCAACTAAATGAAAACCCTGTTTTTTTATATTGACAGGGAAATTCTCTATATAACTGTAAAAATTATCTCGTTGCTGAAGCCTTGATTCTTCATATTTTTCAATAAACGTCGAATCATTTCTTAAATCCATAAAAATCTTACTACTAGGAAAATTTTCAATTTTCAACTTGGCATCTATATTAAGTTTATGAGAAATTTCCTCTATTACTTTTTCCTCAAAACTTAAACTTGACAAAAAATCGTATAACGAAATATGAATATATTGTCTAAACAAAATCTCAAACTTTTCACTGTCAAGAGGTAGTAAGCTCGGTAAAAATGTAGATTTTCTAGACACTTTCAAGTAATGAGGCTTTACATAAAAAGCATCTTTGTATCCCTCTTTTTCCTGATATAGGTTAAATAACTTTAACAGGAATTCTCCTTCTCTTGACAAAAAGAATACATTTTTCACGCCATTTTTTATTAAAGACTTGTGAAGCATAACAATATAAAAAAACAAAGAACAGGATATTTCTAAAAATCTCCCCACATGCGACATATCCCTTGCCATCGCGGTTAACTCATTCGCATAATGAGTCTCGCTTTCAACCCGCTTACGAAATTCACTGTAAAAAGCATGCTGTTGTTTCCTATCTATATAATAAGCATCAATACCCTGAGAAAGCGGCACTTTGTAATCTGAGTGTTCATTATCGCCTACCATAATGATGTCTGAGGGATTAAAGTTATTATCACCAATTATTTTTGTGAATAGTTTACCGCTTTTCTTAGTCAGCAAATACTCACTGGATACATAAATCTCATTAATATACTGAAGAATTCCATGTTTAGCAAATAACTCAGCTATTAACTTTTGCGAGAGATAAAAATCCGAAACACAATAAATTTTAATATTGTGCTTAAGTAACTGAGCTACTACTTCGAGCCATTTAGGATCAATGTACTGAACTGCCATTTCTGTTTCAATTTCAATTTTTTCACATATAGAAATAAATGTATCCTTATCGATATCATTATTCAAAAGTCCTTTATTAATCAGAACTACATACATCGAGGATAGCAAATTGGAGTAGTTAAATTCCATGTCAAAACCTGAATTCGCATTATTTTTACACATTTCGGCTTCCATATTATTTCTCAATCTATATAATTCTTCATAATCAATTGAATCTCCAAAATAAATACTAACTCGTTTAGCCCATATTTTCTTCACATATTCTGGTTCTACATGACGGAAAATTATTGTATCAAACACATCAAAGAAAGCTACTTTTTTATTTTTTTCCAGTACCGTATGAATTAAATTTTCCATGTAGGCTCCTTAATCCGCTTTGTTTCTGAAATTGAAAATTATTTTCTTACTTTCGTAATAGTTAACTTTAGTTTCTAAGAGCTCTATTCTCTTACACAAGTCCACAATATCCGCCCTTAAGTTTTGAATTTCATTTTGGTACTGATTACATAACTGATCTCTTTCCTCAATCATCTTTTCCATATTACGTATTAATTGATCACGTTCCTTCACCAAACCTTCAGTCGCTTCCAAGGCAACATCCCGTTCATAAATCAAACTCTCATTCTTCTTTATGACTTCATCACGTTCTGATATCATCATTTCGTTACTTCTAATCGTTTTATCACGCTCTGATATCATCATCCCATTGCTTTTTATTGCCTCATCTCTTTCAGCAATCATCCGTGAGTTGTCGTTTATTATTTTATCACGTTCTTCAACCATCAAAGAGAGATCATTTGTTTTTATTTGCTCAAATGAATATAGAGCCTTATAAGTATACAGATTTATCTTGTCCTCAATATTTTGATCAAGTAGTAAATTATATACTTTATCTCCCTTAGGAAATAGAATCCCCAACCCCCAACTGTGTTTAAACTCCAAGTAAGAATATTTTTGCTTTACTTCACTCCAGAAAACATTTGAACCATACTCAAGAGGACTAAAAACATCATGAAAGAAGATAACACCGTCTTTAGACAACTTAGGTAGCCATGTCTCAAAATCATGCTTCACCGCTTCATAGGTGTGTAGACCATCTATGTGGATTAAATCAGCTGTGCCCTCATTCACTTCAGATAATGCATTATCAAACGTCATCCTTTTCAAGTCAATATTTAAATGACTAAAATGAGCCGTAACTGTACTTTTCACAGTACGGTATACCTCTTCGTCATAATACCCAGCCTGCTCATCTCCAGCCCAAGTATCTATAGCAATAAGCTTTGTGTTTAAGTTGAAATCCTTAACAGCCTGACAGAATGAAAAAAATGAACATCCATAATGGGTTCCCAGCTCTACAATTGTATTTGGTTCAATAAAGTTAATATAATCGTATGCAAACCAACGATGACCTTCCCATGGGGCCACTTTCAACTTCTCGTTGATCTGGTCGGATTCGAATGTTGGCGTACTAATATCCCATTTATTCAAATCGATCTCTCCTTATAATTCTTCAATTGCAACATGCTCAATTCTATTATTAAAGATCGCATGGATTGAAGTGAATACAATATTTTTGAGTTGAATGACATTATGGGCCCAGCATTGTATAGTATGTTGCATCTCATGAAACCCCTCACCCAAACCAAGAGTCACGAAATACTCGTTTTCTTGAATCTCAGGCCATCTAAACTGTAACTTGACAAGATAAGACTTACCTTTTGTTACAGAACCTGAAAATATATTTGAACCGGTTGTATTTTCTCCAAAAATAGCATTTCCATACTTATCATTCACAAGATAACCAACGATCAATTCATCTGTTGTCTTATGAGCTTCTATCAACATATCAATCTCAACTAGATCATTTGCTGAAATATATCCTTTATACTTTTCGCTATTCACACTGAAGTTCAGAGCTTTAATTATGACTTCTTGTGCTCCACCCAATGACTCTTCATTAACAGGTATCCAATCTAAAGGGATACTTGTTTCTTTATCTAATTCCAAAGTGAGAGAATTTGTTTCCGAATTAGCTCGAAATACCTCAGAATGTACGGATTTAGTGTAGTATTCAATCCCTTTCAAGGGATCCCCCTCAAATACAATCTCCCCATTTGAAAGAACAATAACTCTATCTGCCATATTAGCAATAGAACTGAGATCATGTGTCACGAGCAATTTTGTGATATCTGACATTTCCTCTTTCATATATCGATTGCATTTCTGCTGGAAAAAGACATCTCCTACCGATAATGCTTCGTCAACTATAAGAATCTCTGGCTTAAAACTGATCATTACTGAAAATGCCAACCGGGCAAACATACCACTTGAGTAAGTCTTAACTGGTTGGTGGATAAACTCCCCAATATCAGCAAACTCAATAATCTGTTCCAATTTACTATTCATTTCTTCTTTCGAAAAGCCACGCATTGTTCCATTTAGATAAATGTTCTCTATTCCAGTATATTCGGGGTTAAATCCAGTTCCAAGCTCTAAAAGTGCTGAAATCTGACCATTAACTAGTCTATCACCATCAGTTTGTGTCAAAACCCCAGTAATTATTTTTAAAAGTGTGGATTTACCAGAACCATTCTTTCCTATGATACCTAATGTCTCCCCCTTCTTAACGTTCAGAGATACATCTTTCAAAGCAAAAAAATCAGTATGATAGGACCCTCCAAAAATATTCACAGCTTCCTTAATCCTGTCAGTCGGTTTTGAATACAACTTATACTTTTTATATATTCTTTTTAATTCTATAGCTATTTCTTCCATAATAACCTCCACAACTTATAGCACATCCGCAAAATGAGGCTTTAACTTTTTAAATAAATATATGCCTAAAAGCATAATAAATGTAGAAATAATCCAGAAATATGCAGTTTGATTATATCGGTGCCAAAACCAAACATGATGTATAAAAGTATCGCGATAACCCTCAACAATGTAGTATACCGGATTAAGCTTAAACCATTTAATGAGCTTATCTGAGATAATTTCAGGTGACCAGACAATCGGAATCAACCAAAATCCAATCTGAACGAAAATCCCCAAAACTTGCAATGCGTCTTTCATAAAAACAACTAGAGAAGACGTAATAAGCGTTATTCCAATTAATAAATAAAATAAACAAAACAAATAATAAAATACCTGTATATAAACAATATCTGGGTTATAGCCAAAATAAAAAAGTATAACAATAAGAAACAACAAAAAGAATAAATGAATAAAAAACGAAGATACTATCTTAACAATCGGAAGAAAGCCAATACGGAACGAGACCTTCTTCACTAAATAACTATACTCTGGAAAACTATTTGAAGAAGTAAGTAGAGCTTCTGAAAAAAAGAACCACGGAATCATTCCACAAGTGAGCCATAAAATAAACGGGGTTCCATCGGGTCTACTACCAGAACGAAATCCAACTTCAAAGACGAACCAGTACACTGCTATAGTCATGAAAGGTTGAATAAAAGCCCAAAACATCCCAAGATAGGATCCTGCGTATCTAGTTTTAAAATCATTTTTAGCTAGCTCAAATATAAGTTTTAGTTGAGGTTTAATAATGCTAGTTCTTGCCGCCATTTGATAACTCCTTCTGATAGTAATCCAAGGTTAATGCTAGCCCTTCTTCCAAAGTATGTCTCGGGATCCAATTCAAAAGTTCAGCCGCTTTTTGGTTAGTCAAAGCACTTCTCAGAATATCACCCGTTCTTTCATTACGATATTCAGGTCGGATACTGGACTCTAATAAAGAAGCTATTATATTATAAAGTTCATTTATTGTTACTTCTCTATCAGTACTTATATTTAAAACTTCATTGTGGGCCGTAGTTAAAGCAGCTAGGTTTGCCAAGGCGATATCCTTAACGTAGACAAAATCCCTAGTTTGCTCTCCACTTCCATATATCACAGGTACGTGCTTCTGTAGCAACTGATTCAAGAAAATTGAAATGACTCCACCTTCACCTTTAGGGTCCTGTCTTATCCCATATACATTTGCATACCGTAAAATTGTATGCTTTAAGCCATAAGAAACAGAATACAGTTTTATATACTCTTCAGGTGCATACTTAGAAATCCCATAAAAAGAAATGGGAGAAACAGGATGTTGCTCGTTAATACTTACATATTGAGGCACTCCGTATACTGCAGCAGAAGAGGCATATATAATTTTCCTAACATTGTGAGAAACACATTGATTTAAAATATTAATTGTCCCGTTTATATTTATTTGTGCATCTAAGTACGGATCTCTAAATGATTCTTGCACACTTATTTGAGCAGCGTGATGAATGACAATTTCTGGCTCTACATTTGAAAAAATATAGTCCAAACTATTAGTATCACGAATATCAGCTTCGAAGAATTCAGCAAAAGAATTTATATTTTCTCGCTTACCTGTAGAAAGGTTATCAATAATTGCAACCTTATGATTGTGTTTCACAAGTAAATCCACGATGTTAGAGCCAATAAATCCTGCTCCTCCAGTTACTATAACTTTCATAAAACTTCTCCTTTTTTTCGAATATATACTACAAATAAGTTTATCTTTTTGAATATAATAACAAAAGTACTTTGAACAACTGGTTAACTCATTTTCTCTATGCTAAAATGTTGACGTATCTATAAGAAAAGGAGATTGTAAACCTTGTCGAATCCAGTATACGGGAAACAGGCCAAAACGTCGACCCGTGGCGATAAAAGGCCGGTTATATTTTGGGTGTTAATTGTTGGCATTATTCTGTTCTTAGCTTGGGCCCCCTTTCAGGCTGCACTCTTTAACGGACAAATGCTAGAGTTTGAGAAGCCTCTGTATTGGGCTTTGACCATTAGCATGATTCTATTGATTTTGGGAATTGCAACCTATTATAAGAAATTCAAATTGGAAGATCAAAGAGACTGGCTGGCAGTACTTGTTATGTTGCTCCCGCTGACATACGTATTATCATTGATTTCCGCTGCTTCTCATTATCTCGCGATGAATATGGTCGTAGTGCAGTGCATCTATGCCTCGTTATTCATCATTATATTGTACGCCTTACGAGATCGGTTGAGCAACCGTATCATCCAGACTGCCATTATGACCATAGCCTACCTTATTATAGGCTTCGGATTCATTAACTGGTTTGGGCAGTGGGTATTGGCCGGACGCTTGGTGGGTTGGTTCTCTACTTGGGTTTTTAACAATCGCTACATTGATGCTGTTATGACAGACTCTAACGGTTCACGTCTAACAGCAGTTTTCCAGTACGCGAATACGTATGCTGCATTTTTGATGGCGTTTTTGTTTGCAGCCGTTTTTTGCTTAATGAAATCAAAGACTTGGTATGGAAAAGCGACTCACGCCTTTATGCTGGTGCCTATTATAGTATCTCTGTTCCTGACCCTTTCACGTGGTGGTCTTGTGATGCTGCCAGTAGTATTTGTTCTATTACTTTTATTTCTTAAACCTGCACGTCAAATTTTGTGGATACTACATTGCACAATTTCGGTTGTTGTTTCACTTGCTATTTTGAGTCCCATTTCAAATTGGGGACTACAACTGAATCAGGCCTACAACGGCGCTTTGGCAGCTAAGGGCTGGGGACTACTTCTTGGAGCTTCCTTGGTGACTACAGTTGTTTTATGGCTTATACAAACCTATCTGGGATCTCGTTTGGAAAAAGGAATGCAAGGTCTAGCTTCACGTAAATTCTCTAATCTATGGCTACCTGTTGGCTCTGTAATCGTAATTGGTATAGTTGCATTCCTACTCATTGGTACAGGATTACGAAGTTTTCTACCAGCCAATGTGGAGACACGTCTTGAAAATATCAACTTCCGACAGCATAGTGTGCTGGAACGTATAACTTTTTACCGTGATGCTTCTAAGCTGATTGCTGACTATCCGTTGATTGGTGCAGGTGGCGGCGGTTGGGCTACGCTGTATGGAAAATATCAAGACTATAACTACACAAGCGCACAGGCACATAACTTTTTCATGCAATATCTAGTAGAGGTTGGTATTGTAGGATTTATCATTTTTATGGCTTTTATCTTTTATATTTTCTATAAATACATTAAAGGTTACATCAAGAATGACGAGGAAAACCGGGATAGCCACTTCCTTTACCTGATCTTGGCGATGTCCATTTTGCTCCATAGTCTATTGGACTTTAATATGAGTTATGTATTCATGGGCATACTCGTATTTATAGGCCTCGGCGGGATGGCAGCATCAATGGATACACAACGTGTAAAACACTTAGCGTTAAAGCCTTCAAGTTTCCGTCCGATTTATAGTATCGTCATTGGTGTTCTCAGTATTGTACTTATTTTTGTAGGGTTGCGCTTTGTACAAGCTAGCAATGCTGCCAAAGAAGCTAAGGCGTTGGAAAGCAGCAATTCTTTTGAACAAAGGCAAGCTGCTTACAATAAAGATTTGAATTTGCGACCAACTCACAATGACTCAATTATTGGTCTGTCTCGTATGTATTATCAGGTATATCAGCAGACCAAACGTGAAGAGTTCTATGCTGGCGGTCTTGCCGTTGTTGATCTAGGTCTACAGGCAGAGCCGTACAATAAAAACATGCTGTTCATAAAAATGCGCCTTGAGCAGGCAAGAGGAAATAATGACAAGGCATTTGCCATTTTGGAAGATAACCGTGCTAACTTCAACTGGGATCTGGATTGGTACAATTTGCTGATTACCCAAGCGTTTGAGTTTGGCAATGAAGCTCGATTGGCTAAAGACACAGCCAAGGAACAGAGGTATTTCCAAGCAGGTCTTGCTGCTTATCAGCAAGTTCTGGATGGGGTAGCTTACCTTAAGACGATTCCACCTGAAATTGAGTTGACACGTATTTTTGAATTGACTCCAAGCATTGCGCTCAGTACTGGTAAAATAGAGTTCATGTCAGGTAAGCCTGCTGAGGCTGCAAGCATCCTCAAAAGCGGCTTGAAAGACGACCTGAGTGATGCTACAAATCGTGAGGTCGCTCGCTATTATATCGTCGCTCTGCAACAGCAGGGACAAGATGACAAAGCTTTGTACGATAAGCTGATTAAGGCTGATCCGAAGGAAAGAGAGCAAATTGCTCAGTTGAAATCGGAGAAATAGTTAATAAAAAGAGACTAACAGATGACGTTATATCATCCGGTAGTCTCTTTCTTATATTAAGGAAGCATAGTTGGGTTTAGCGAGATGTTTATTTGGGTTGGTCAATCTCTTCAATAACCTGTCTCATATAAGCCAATACTTCATCCTTAATCTCGTTATGCTGTAGAGCATAATGAATGGTCGTTTCAATGAATCCCAGCTTCTCGCCAACGTCATGGCGATTGCCATCAAATTCATAAGCCAGAATAGGGCTCTTTTCTCCCAGCTTGGACAATGCATCCGTCAACTGAATCTCCCCGCCTACTCCCACAGATTGTTGACCCAGAATATCGAAAATATCGGGTGTCAAGATATAACGTCCCATGATCGCCAAATTGGATTTAGCCTCTTCCTTCTTTGGCTTTTCTACCAATCGTTCCGCCTCAGAGATTTTGGAAGTAAGTGCATGGCCTTCAACAATCCCGTAACGATGCACCTCGTTCCAATCGACTTGTTTTACACCTACAACAGAACGCTGATACTCATCGAACACGTCAATCATCTGTTTGAGACATGGATTCTCAGACTCTACGATGTCATCACCCAAAAGGACAGCAAAGGGTTCGTCACCGATGAACTTACGTGCACACCAGATGGCATGCCCCAGCCCTTTAGGCTCCTTTTGACGAATATAGTGGATATCTGCCATCTCTGATGGTTTACGCACTTCATTGAGCAGGTTCCATTTTTCCTTCGAGGTCAAATTATACTCCAACTCGAATGAGTAATCAAAGTGGTCCTCAATCGCCCTTTTTCCTTTACCAGTAACGATAATGATATCCTCAATACCTGATGCTACGGCCTCTTCGATAATAAATTGAATCGTTGGTTTGTCTATGATTGGAAGCATTTCTTTCGGCATCGCTTTCGTAGCAGGAAGAAAACGGGTCCCTAATCCCGCAGCAGGGATAATTGCTTTACGGATTCTCATAGGTTAAACTCCTTTGTCTTCAATATAACGGTTAGGTATACTGTCTATGATTATAACAGGTAGATGGATAAATTTAATAGGTTAAAGAAGAAGACATCTTCCCTTAAAGAGAACATGTCTTCAATCTCTACTTACTATATGATTATATTATGCTTCTAAAATCTATTTGGCTCCTGAACAAATATACAGTTGTTTATTTTACCAGTTGCCCACGTGTAACCCCTAGCTGATTCGTCGCTTTCAGCGTCTTCCATACTTGTGTTCCGCTGATTTCACCGCGCAAGGCACGGTTATAGAGATCAATAACCTCATGAACTTGCTCTGGTGTCTCCTCCAAAAATTCCACGCGGTAACGGGATACGCCTAATTCTAGGAAGTTAGACAGGTATTCCGCGCCTGATTGCTCAATCGCGTTATACACTGTATTACGGCATCCTTCGTCCACGCGAACCGGGTGAGACATCCCAATACGATCACGTAGGGATGCGCGATGATCCTCACACGGACGACCACAGTTAGTGTAGTCTGTGCCTTCACTCATAAAGGTACAATATACGCAGTGTTCGGTATGGAACATCGGCAAATGCTGCTGGATGACGATCTCCAGCTTGTCGGTACGTGTACGTCCCAGCATATCGACCATCTGTTGGATGTTCAGGTCATATGACGGTGTCACCAAGTCACAGCCGGAATCCAGGAACAGATCAGCCGCTTTATGGTTGGCAATATTTAGCGAGAAGTCGCCAATCAATTGCGGATGATGTGCATCCGGGTTCTCCAAGCGATGACGCATGTAAAAATACAAGGCTCCCGGATTGCGTACCAGCACAGCATCCGGTTTCAGGCGCAGGATATTGTTGTGATATCCATTTTCGCCCGGCATGTGAATACGCGGAGTCACCAACGCAATTCGGCGCCCAGCGCCGTGCACAGCCTCTACAGCTGCCGGGAATTGCTTGATGAACTCGAAGTCGGCGTAGATGAACTCCACGCCGGCCTCAAGCGCAGCCTCCACCTGAGGGAGGCTGCGGCACAGCGCGGTCAGCTCTGCCTGACCGCGTGCCACAGACGATGCCGGAGCCGAGGCATCGCCATACACCTCTACCGCCCGTTTCGTGTATACGGGTGGTTTGGGGCGCTCGCCCGCGAGCAGTTCCACCGCCTGGCGGCGGATGCTGTTCAGCTCGCGCATAGGCACGATGACGTCTCCATGCAGATGGACGTCCAGCTCTTCCAACTGGAACACTGTTCCGCCCAGTCGGCCGAATTGCTCTTCGAGCAGTTCGTGCGTCATCGGACGCTTCTGGGCAATTTCAAGCTCCAGCTCGGAGTCCACGCGAACCGTTGTGCCCTTCTGCACATCGGTCCACCACGTTGAAAGCGGCTGTCCTGGGGAGCCACTGACCCGCACATGTACCGGGAAAACTCGGTACGGCTTTTCGGTTTCGTACGACTGGCGCAGACGCTTGTCCAGCGCCGGGTCGTTGGTCTTCCAAATACGGTCGCCTACGTGCACACGACGCAGATCCACATCGTTGCGTCCTGCTACGATGTCAACAATCCAGCCTTCTCCAGCTTCACCTTCAATCTTCACGCCCTTGCGGCGGATATCGTATACGCGTCCGCCTTCTTCTTTTTGCGTAGGATCTCCTGCATCAAATACAATACCATCGCCACGCTTGAGCGGGGCATCGATGCGGCATACTACCCCATCACGAAGGATTTGTTCCACTCGGCCCAGGTACACGCCCCGGCTTTTCGGGAACGTACCGTCCACCAGCTTTTTGTTATTCGTTCCTTCCAGAAAACCGTGCGTAAAGCCGCGTGAAAAGCTCTGCTGCAGCTCGCGGATATCTTCTTTGCTCGTCTTGGACGTATCGCCATCAAAATACTTGTCAATGGCCTTGCGATATTTGCTAACCACATTCGCTACATATTCAGGCGTTTTCAGTCGCCCTTCAATTTTAAAGGAAACCACCCCGGCATCAATCAGTTCTGGCATCAAATCAATGGCCGCCAAATCCTTGGGGGATAGTAGGTATGTCACATCGGCCATCGGCTTTTGCTCTCCATCCACCATCAAATCGTAAGGCAAACGGCATGCCTGTGCACACTCACCACGGTTTGCAGAGCGTCCGCCCCACATTTCTGAAGTCAGGCATTGGCCTGAATAAGATACGCATAACGCTCCATGCACGAATATTTCCATCGGAAGTCTCGCTTGATCGCCAATTTTTTGAATCTGTTTTAGATTATTTTCACGACCCAGCACAACCCGTTCCATGTTGTACGGCTTTGTGAATTCTACAGCCTCCGGCGAGGTAATCGTCATTTGGGTAGAACCATGGATCGGGAAATCCAGTGAAATGTCGCGGATCATTTTCACCAAACCCATATCCTGAACAATTAGGGCATCGACTCCGGCATCAATACAGGCATCAACCAGCTCTTTAGCGTCCTCCAGCTCGTTTTCAAATACCAGTATATTGAATGTCAAAAAGCCCTTAACCCCGTAGCTATGCAAAAAAGCCATAATCTCGGGCAGTTCATCCATGCGAAAATTATTCGCCCGTGCTCGTGCGTTGAATTTTTCCACCCCAAAAAAGATCGCATCGGCTCCGTTCGCTACCGCTGCACGCATACAATCCCAGTCACCTGCTGGTGCCAGAAGCTCGACATCTTCTCTTCGTACTGCTGATTTCATTATTGCCCTCCCTATATGCTGAAAACGAATGACCCCTCATTGAATCTCGTTGTTTTCAGGGCAGCTATGCTGCTTACTTGGTCATCTCAAGAACGTTCCATCCACTCATCCAAAGCTGGTTATGTTCAGTCAGGGGGATGGAAACTTACTAAGAATCATATTATTAAGTCCTATCTGTCTCTATCATCTTGTCCGATCATTCACACACCGAACCATCGGTCCTCCGCATGAATCGCATCCAACTCAAAAAATCCGCATCACAAACATCTGCGGCAGAAATCATTCTTATCTTGTAACTAATCTAGTGTACCAGACTGCGCCCCAAGCTTCTACACTTTCCAAGCGATTCCTTTAAAAATATAATACTAAAAGCACAAAAACACCTCCAATCCCGGTCAGCGGTGCTTTGGAGGTGCGTCATCATATCATTAACTAAGCAAACCTATACTTCGCAAGCATTTCTCCCCAGGGTGATATTCCTTCCTCCCTGAAACCAGATTTTCTGTATAGCTTTCTAGCTAGTTCATTGTCTGGTTTATATCCAATCATGATAACATCAGTCCGACCACTGGCTTTCCTGATTTCGTCGATAACCAGCAACATTGCATGGTAACCATGACCTCGACCTTGAAATCTTTCGTCAATCATAAATCGGTAAACCCAGTAGTTTCCGTCATCCGGGTCTAAACCAAACATCGTAAAGCCAATCAATACGTCATCATTATAAATTGCTTTAGATAAAAATCCATCTAAAAACTGACATTCGGCAATTGAGTAAAGATTAGATACCATAAATCTTTGTTGTTCAGGACTCGGTTCAAGCTCAACACATTCTTCCCAATTACTTTTATCGACTGCCTTTAATGTAATTATTTTTAGATTCCTCCTATATAGAACAACATCTTCGATCTTCCCTGCTTACTTCACTCTTTAAAAGCTTACTATTCAATCCTTATATAATCCAAGAATCCCGGGTCAACAGCGATCGTAGGAACAAATGGCACGCGTAGCCTCTACCGACAACAACTCACTAATCTTTTCCCCACACCCTCTACTTCACAAAATGAAACGAATTCAGCGTCGAATCTAGTGCATTAGACTGTGCCGCTGTGTTGTTCGCATCGTTTAATGTTGTTGTCACGGTGTAGGTTTTGCCGTTATGCTCCAAAACGATTTGGCGACCTGTATAACCGATACCTTCCTCTACACGGTGGAATGTAAAGGACACTGCTGGAACTCCAGCAAACGTTACGTCTTTCACTTCCTCTACTTTGAGGTTTTTATAGTTCTTGGCTTGCTTATCATAGAAGTCCTTAAGCTGAGACACCGTTAATTCAAAGGATTGGTCGTTGTCGATTTTGATGGAAAAACGTCCTCCGGTAAATTGATACTCTATATCTCCCAATTCAAATTGATCGCTAACCGCGGTCCAATAGCGTGGGATATTCACTGTATATTCATATGCTTTAGACGTCTTTTTAATCGTTTTCGTTTTGTCCGCCAGGTAGTCATCCTCTTCCAATTGTCCAAAGTTATTTGCTACCGTTTGAAAATCAATTTGAAGCGAGGAGATGATCGCGTTGAACTGGTCATTTCCCTTGCTTACTATTTCAGGCACTGCATATTCAGCCAGGTAGCGGTATCCATTTTGCTGAATCAGCACATTGTACTCTTTGACCCATTCATCTCCAAAATTATAGCGGTACTCCTGCACTAATCCCTGAACGCCTGCAACTTCCAGCGGATATGTCTTTTGTGCCTCATAAGCAGTTGACACAAATGAATCGCTCAGCCATTTTTGCAGCTGCTGACCCCAGTTCTCCAATTTTCCATCCGTAGGAGCTGAGGTGACTTTCATGTTGAAGCTTGATCCGTCATTGCTTTCATATTGCATTCGCTGGTCGTCCATTTTCCAGCCTGCCGGTATTTTGAGTGACACACCATAGTCTGGGTTCCCGGCCTCGCGTGTGCCTCCGACAACAGTGGACAAGTCTTTAATACTTTTATCCTGTGCGTTAAAAGAGGTTTTAAAGGAGTTCAGCAGTCCGGCATACTGGGCCAGATCTTTATAGTTCGTTGCTTTAGCATCGGAAAAATATATTACATACAGTCGTCCATTGTCATAGTACTGACGATTTTCCCATAGTACGCCGTCCCCATCCTTCGTAATAACACGAGCATAAGGCACTTTCGCTTTCGGGAAGGATTTTCGATCCACCACAGTTTCTCCTGTTTCCTTAGCTGCCTGCACCAATTGTTGCAGCAGATCGTCTGCATTCAATGGAACCGGTTGTATTGCTGTGTGTACTTCCATATAGTATGCACTGTTCTCGTCCATAAATGTGGAAATGCTCTCATCTCCACCTCCCTGACCGATGACGAGTCCTGTTGGATAGTTCATGGACCAATCGTAGTAACTGTTCCCGATCTGCGTCTTGCCCTCATCATTATCAATGTTCGGTGTTTCTTCAGCTACCGTACCCACCTCTTCTTGGGCTTGCATCCGAATGATGATTCCTGCGCCATTCTTCTCCATCTTACCGCCAAGCCCTTCTGCTACTTGACGCAAAGGCACCATGAGGATCCCTGATGACATTTCTGGCGGAGCCGGAAGTGTTACCTTGTGGCCCCTCACCCAGGCTGTACGACTACCAATTGTCAGCGATACGACGTGAGTGCCGCTGGTGATCTTGACCACATTATCTTCAGCTAGGCGAATTTTGCTGTTAAATGCCTTTTTAAACACACCAGCCGGAACCATCAGTGCACCACTTTTGGAATAGGGCTTTGTAATATTCGCATTTTGACCGTTCACGATGGCTGTATTGCTGCCACTTTGCAGACGCAACTCCAATATGTTTTTATCTTGATCTGCTGCAACTGCTGGTAAAGCGGTAAGCAGAAGGGACAATGCGACAGCGCCGACCCCCAGCTTACGCATCATTTTTTTTTGCATATGCTTCACAGTAAATCTCCCTTTAGCTTTATTTTATAGATTCATGAGCCGTTATCGTTCATTTTCCCGTAGCTGAATCTGATGCTTCTTTCGAAGGCGCTATGCCGTCATCTACAGTAGCTCCTGATTCATTCGAATCCTCAAGATCTTCTCCAGACTGAATGGAATCATAAATTTCACCATTATCCTGTGTCAGTACCAGCTTGCGCTTTACAATATCACCGTCCGATTGCATAAGTACACTTATCGTTTGCCCTGGTTGATAGTTTTTAAGCAGCTCATTAACATCAATGGCAGAGGCTACACGCTTGCCGTTAATACTATACAGCTCATCGCCTTCCTTGATTTTGGCCTGCACGGCATTGGCTGAAGTGATTTTCGTGACTTTCAAGGGATCCTCGGTAGGCAATCCGACGATAGCTGACCAGCTCTCTTCGAGCCCTAAGCCAAGACTAGCACGTCGAACCTCGCCATATTTGAAAAATTGATTGATGACATATTTTACTGTATCTGCCGGAATCGAAAAACCCATATTTTCAATTCCGACCGCTGAGAATTTCATTGTATTAATCCCGATGACCTCGCCCTTGAGGTTGACCAGCGGACCACCGCTGTTACCAGGGTTGATCGCGGTATCACTTTGGATCAGACGATAAGCAGCGTTGACACCACGGTTCAGCCCGCTAACAACACCTGAGGTTGCCGAGTTACGAAGTGAGAAAGAGATCGGCGTACCGATAGCCACTACCTGCTCGCCTACCTGTAAACTGTTCGTAGAAGCTGCAAAGGTAGCAGGCTTAAGGCCGCTTGCCTTAATTTTAATCAACGCCAAATCACTGATCGGATCGCTGTAGCTGTCGATGATTCCGTAAGATTTTCCGTCCGAGGTTACAACTACGGCATCACCTAATCCTTCGATAACATGCGCATTCGTAACAATCCATCCATCTGCCCGAATGATGACACCCGTGCCGTGAGCCAGGTTGTATCGGTCTCCCCCTGCTACGGTCTCTCCTGTCGCTGAACGACCAATGATGCCGACTACAGAAGGAGAAACATTTTTAACGACCTGTGGCACACGATCGGCCGATAACGTATATGTACCATTTGCGCTGTTATACGCGCCGCTGGTTCCTAATGCTTTATTCATATCACTTACGTTAACATAGACTCCGCCATTAATGACCTTGGCCTTTAATGCAGTTCCACTGCTGGCTGCACCCGCTGTTCCAGAAATACATAGAGCGCTGCCCAAAGCTAGTACAGCCGCCCTTTTCCCCATCTTACGCATATACTCACCATTTCCTCTCCAACATGACCCTGTTCTATCAGTTAGTCCAAATCTACCATAGAGGGGACACGCATACAATCGCTTTAAGCCCTATCTTTTTCTAAAAAAGCGCCGTTTGCTGCATCCCTATCCTCTCATGCTATTTATATTATAAATTTTCCAAATCCTTATATCAAAAAAATAAGCAAAAACAATAAAAAATCGTTATACCTTTTAGACCATTCCTTCGTTTACGGGCATAACCAACTATGATACCATCACATTATATCTTAGTTATATTGTCGGAAATAAAAATAAAATCGTGAGTTCTATATCTAACATCTCAAGTATAAATAAGACACCTGAAGGAGGTTAAAAGGATGGCCTATGAACCAATCTGGAACGCTCATCCCGATAAGCTTAACAAGTTTGAGCTAGTCAAGCTGGAAAAGGACGGTCTCGACGTTATACGCACCATCATTGAAAGCTATGCGCACAAAGGCTATGACTCGATCACTGCGGACGATATGGACCGATTCAAATGGGCCGGGGTTTACCAGCAAAAGCCTAAGGATGGCCATTTCATGATGCGTGTCCGCATCAACACAGGGATCATGACTTCAGCCCAGGCACGTGCCTTAGCGGACATCTCCGCGTTGTATGGGCGTGGTCTCGTAGATGTCACCACCCGTCAGGCGATTCAATTTCACTGGCTGACCGTTGAAAGCTTGCCGGATATTTTCGAACGATTGGAAAAGGTCGGTTTGTATTCCTTTGAAGCCTGTGGGGACTGCCCGCGTACCATTGTCGGCAATCCGCTGGCTGGCATTGATCCTAATGAACTGGTGGATACTCAGGAGATTGTAGATGAAGTAAACCGCTTTTTCTTATTAAATCGTGACTTTTCCAATCTTCCGCGCAAATACAAAATGTCCATCTCCAGTAATACCTACAACAATGCACAGGCTGAAATTAACGACCTGTCCTTCACACCGGCAACCAAGATCCTTGACGGAATAGAAGTGGTTGGTTTCCATGTGATGGTTGGCGGTGGATTATCTGCCAAGCCGCATTTGGCACATCCGCTGGACTTGTTTGTCCGTCCTGAGGAAGTGCTGAAGGTTGCTATTGCTGTCACAACCATCTTCCGTGATTATGGCTATCGGGAAAAACGGCACCATGCCCGTCTGAAATTCCTCATTGCCGATTGGGGCCCGGACAAATTTCTAGCCAAGCTTACCGAGTACACTGGCGAAATGCCAGGACGAGGTGAAGATAAAACCATTGGGTGGCAAGCCGCCTATTTTGACGGTATACATCCCCAAGCCCAAGAAGGTCTGAACTATGTCGGTCTGAACGTACCTGTCGGTCGCCTCAGTGCTAACGAGTTGCACGAACTGGCCGACCTGGCTGATCGCTACGGCGATGGACAGATTCGTACCACGATGTCGCAAAATATATTGCTGAGCGGTGTGCCGGATGACCAAGTAGATGAGCTACTGAAAGCTCCTGTGCTGCAACGCCTGACACCACAGCCCAAGCATTTTATGAGCCGTACGGTATCGTGCACAGGAAATGAATTTTGCAATCTGGCGATTGTGGAAACGAAAAAGCGAGCGGTTGACGTTGCCGAGTATTTGGATCAGCACGTACAATTGGATGAAAAGGTGCGCATCCATTTTATCGGCTGCCCGAATTCCTGCGGTCAAAAGCATATTGCGGATATTGGACTGCAAGGCTCGCTCCTTAAGACACCTGAAGGCATGGTTGACGCGTTCGACATCGCTGTTGGCGGGGCGCTTGGAGCTGGTGCCCAGTTCAACAAGACACTCAAAGGCCGCGTACGTGGGGACCAGGTTGGTCCTGTATTGGCAGAGCTTATTCTGTTCTACAAAGAAAATAGGATTGCTGGCGAAAGCTTTTATGCGTATGTACAGCGTGTAGGCATTCCGTCTTTCCAGGAAAAGCTGTCCGCCATTTTACAGTCCAGCCACGTTGCATCCTAGACATTAAGTCCATTAACAGCCTGCTTGTATTTTATATACAAGCAGGCTGTTTCTTATGCCATAAACCAGCGCCATACCTACTTCCTACTTCTTCGATTGAATAAAAAAAGACACCGGATTACTCCGGTATCAATATTTTCGCAAAATCGAGTACTATTGGCTTATGAGCGCCTGTTGTAGATGTCACCACCGCGTAGCCTGAAGGTATCTTATATATCAATCCCGTATCATATCGGATGCCGAAGGAGTTATCTTCCTTATAATGAGTCTTCGTTTCCCATACCTTCGTACCGTTTCCTTTTAAGCCTGTGATAGTGATGCCATGCATCTTCGTGGTTTTACCCAGTGGGTCATATTGATCACTGAACTGGACGTACAACTGCTCCTCGGGCAGATATACCCGGTCAGCCGCGTAGTCCTCTGTGTTACTAAACAATTGCAGACCATTACTTAACACCTGGGTGCGTTTGCTGTTTCCTTTAAGCCCTGTTACAGCAATATGACCGCTAGACAACTCATGTACCGCGGCAATTTCTTTACCTGATCCTAAGTCCAGATGGACATCACGGATATTGCGACCATACACATCGGCTTGTACCCCCACGGGACCATCTGAGCTGTTCAATAGCGCATAATATCCATTGTGATTGCCGACCAGCCAACCCGAGGTCACTCCGTTTGTCGTTCGATTCCATTGTATATCGCCAGTTTCAGTGTATTTGAGTACAGTGAAGGACTGCTCCGCAGGGTTCAGCGAGGACACCAGAAAACTGCCATCCTCTAGCGGCTCCAATCCTACCTGAGAATTCTGCCCATAGGATATCAAACCGTCAGTGGATAACGTTTTGGACCACAGGGGGTTTCCATCCGCATCCAATCGTGAAGCCTGCACATCTCGCATTCCGTTCGGTTGGGTATAATCAAGCAGAAACAGCAAGCCACCATCCGACGTCTCCCGCTGGACTCCCCTGCTACTTGTTCCCGGCTGTACGCTCAGGTCTTGCTGGTGTTTCCATACTGTCTCCAGAGAACTATCCAGCTTGCCATACGTGACGTGTACTACACTGGCTTCTGTATCGTCTTCGACGTTCAGCATTAAGAACCCGCCCTTTGCAGCGGGCTGAATGTAATTGTGAGCGCTCTCGGAATCCTTAATACTGCCAATCGCTGCACTAGTTTCGATCTCGGCTTGTTTGGGCGCATACGCCTCGGACACCTCGGATGCATAGGCCGGTACAGCACTATAACCCAACAACCATGCCGCTAAAGCGACTCCTGCTGCCCATGAGTATACACGTGTACGTAGAACTCTACTTTGCTTAATCTTCAAACGTTCCAGCTCCCTTCATGACTTCCTCAGAGATGTGATATAAACCTTAGATGCAATTTAACTATAAACGGTCGCTTCAACTAGTAATGGTTGTCACGTGGGCACGGAACTTCGTATGATGCTAGATAATCATAAGTTATATATTAACCTCTTCAAGCCCGAGCCTAAACATCCAAAACTCTAAAATGTAGAGATTACTCAGAGACTTTCTATCGAAGAATATACCTATAGATTTATTATTCCAGCGCTTGGTAAACTATGTGTCACATGCTTTAACGCAGGAATTTAATAAAAGTTTTCTTTTTTTACAAAAAAAATAAACCCTGCCAACGGGAAGGCACAAATACGCTAATTTGTATTCTGCCTTCCTGTCTGTGCAGGGCTTTCACAACGTACGTTAAAACTGTATCTATAGATCGACGGTCTGAAGCGCTTGACTGCGCTGTGTATCCCGTTCAAGGATCGGCTTTAAGTATCGGCCTGTATAGGATTCCTCTACTTTTACAAGTTGTTCTGGTGTCCCGGTAGCCAAGATCGTTCCACCGCCGCTTCCACCTTCGGGCCCCAGATCAATCAGGAAATCAGCTGTTTTAATTACATCTAGATTATGCTCAATAACCAGTACGGTCTCGCCTGAATCGACCAAACGATGCAGCACTGTCAACAATCGGTCAATATCGTGAACATGCAGACCGGTTGTCGGCTCATCCAAAATATAAATGGTTTTGCCTGTGCTGCGACGATACAATTCGGAAGCCAGCTTCACACGCTGTGCTTCACCACCAGACAAGGTAGTCGCTGGTTGACCCAGCTTGATATACCCCAAACCTACATCCATCAGCGTCTGAATCTTGCGATGAATCTTCGGGATATTTTCAAAAAATGCTGTCGCATCCTCTACCGTCATCTCCAGCACATCAGCAATACTCTTCCCTTTATACTTAACCTCAAGGGTCTCCCGATTATAGCGTTTGCCTTTGCACACTTCGCATGGTACGTACACATCAGGCAAAAAGTGCATCTCAATCTTGATGATCCCGTCGCCTCTGCAAGATTCACATCGGCCTCCCTTAACGTTAAAGCTAAACCGGCCTTTCTTGTAGCCTCGAACCTTAGCCTCGTTCGTCTGCGAGAATAAGTCACGGATATCATCGAACACACCTGTATAAGTTGCAGGATTGGAACGCGGGGTACGGCCGATTGGCGATTGATCGATCTCAACAACCTTTTCGATATGCTCTAGCCCGCGAATTTCTTTATGTTGACCTGGGCGTACTCTCGCACGGTTCAGATCACGCGCCAACGTTTTGTACAAAATTTCGTTGACCAGCGTCGATTTTCCAGACCCGGATACGCCAGTGACAGCCGTGAAAACACCCAATGGAATTTTGACATTCACATTTTTGAGATTGTTCTCCTTGGCTCCGCGAATCTCCAGCCACTTATCCGCAGGCTTGCGCCGCTCGGTATTGACCGGAATAAACTTGCGACCGCTCAAATATTGCCCGGTCAGGGAATTCGGATCTTCCATAACTTCCTGTGGAGTCCCCTGCGACATGATCATCCCGCCATGGATTCCGGCTCCTGGCCCAATGTCAATGATATAGTCTGCCGCCATCATCGTATCTTCGTCATGCTCCACCACGATCAGCGTATTGCCCAGATTCCGCATATGTTCCAAAGCACTAATCAGACGATCATTATCGCGCTGATGAAGCCCAATACTTGGCTCGTCCAAAATATAAAGCACGCCCATCAGACTAGACCCGATCTGTGTCGCCAATCGGATACGTTGTGCCTCCCCGCCGGACAATGTACCTGCTGCACGGCTTAAAGTCAGGTATTCCAGACCAACGTTCACAAGGAATCCCAGTCGGCTGTTAATTTCCTTTAAAATGAGGTTGGCGATCGACTGCTCTTTCTCACTCAGCTCCAGTGTATGGAAAAAGTGAGAAGCCTCCCCGACAGACAAAGCTGTCACATAAGCGATATTGCGCTCTTGAATGGTTACCGACAGGCTTTCTTTTTTCAGTCGGTGCCCCTTACAGGTGTTACATGGCTTTGCACTCATAAAGCCTTCAATAAATTCACGTATTCCCTCAGAAGCGGTATCACGGTAACGACGCTCCAAATTCGGGATAATGCCTTCAAAGGTCACATAGGCTTCCTTACGTTGACCAAAATCATTTTCATAGCGGAAACGGATCTTCTGGTCACCTGTTCCGTGCAAAATAAGATTCATTTGTTCTGACGTCAATTGGCTTACAGGAATATCCTGCGGAATACCGTAGTGTTCGCATACGGACTGTAAAAATTGAGGATAATAAGTGGAAGTTCCTCCACTCCATGCCTGGAACGCCCCATCTTCTACACTTTTTTCTGGATCAGGTATGAGCAGATCAGGGTCAACGACCATTTTAACTCCTAACCCATCACAATCTGGACAAGCGCCGAACGGACTATTAAAAGAAAACATCCGTGGAGATAGCTCATCTATGCTAAAACCGCAAATCGGACACGCAAAGTTGGAGCTAAATCGCAACTCCTCTTGCCCTATAATATCTACAAGCAACTGTCCGCCTGAAAGATTCAGTGCCGTCTCAATAGAGTCGGACAGACGCGCACGTACATCTTCCTTGACTACGATCCGGTCTACGACCACTTCAATCGAGTGCTTCTTGTTCTTCTCCAGTTCAATCTTCTCGGACAATTCACGCAGTTCGCCATTCACACGTACCCGTACAAAGCCCTGCTTGGCTATATCAGTGAACAGTGTTTTATGCTCACCTTTGCGACCGGAGACCAATGGAGCCAGGATTTGCAGCCGCGTCTTTTCAGGATACTGCAAAATGCGGTCTACCATCTGTTCGACGGTCTGTGAAGTGATTTCAATGCCATGTTCAGGACAATGAGGATGACCTACTCGGGCAAATAACAACCGCAAGTAATCATAGATTTCTGTAACTGTTCCGACCGTAGAACGAGGATTCCGACTTGTCGTTTTTTGGTCAATGGAAATGGCAGGAGACAGGCCGTCAATCGAATCGACGTCCGGTTTCTCCATTTGCCCGAGGAATTGACGGGCATACGCAGATAATGATTCCACATACCGCCGCTGTCCTTCTGCATAGATCGTATCGAAAGCCAGTGATGATTTACCTGAGCCGCTAAGCCCCGTCAGGACGACGAACTTGTCCCGTGGAATCGTCACGTCAATATTTTTGAGATTATGCGCGCGTGCGCCTTTGATGATGATGCTTTCATTCGCCAAATGTTTCATCTCCTTAGCCGTAATTCACGTCATCCTATATCGCATTAAATTATCCGATGGAAGTGATATATCGCAAAGAGAACGACCACATCGGCCGTCCTCACTATTTCTTAAAAGCAATCAAACATTTTATTATCAATATGTTGTGCTTCTAGCTTATTCCCAATGTTTAATCAGCCCGCAACTCCAGCAAAGCATCACGCAACTCGGCGGCCCGTTCGAATTGTAGATTCTTGGCCGCGTCCTTCATTTCTGCTTCTAGGCGCTGAATGAGGGATTGACGCTCCTTCTTGGAAAGTTTACCCGTCTCATTAGGAAGGTAATCATTCTTGGACTCTGCCGTCTTGGTTGCTTCAATGACATCACGAATCTTTTTACGGATGGTTTGCGGGGTAATTCCATGTTCTTCATTGTATTGAATTTGAATCGCACGGCGACGTTCCGTCTCCTTGATCGCTTTATCCATAGAATCGGTAATCTTATCGCCATACATAATAACACGTCCGTCACTATTCCGTGCTGCCCGCCCGATCGTCTGAATCAGAGAGCGCTCAGAACGCAGGAAGCCTTCTTTGTCCGCATCCAAAATCGCAACCAGCGATACTTCCGGCAAATCGAGACCTTCCCGCAACAGGTTGATCCCGATCAGCACATCGAAGGTTCCCAGACGAAGATCCCGCAAAATGGCCATCCGCTCCAAAGTCTTAATCTCAGAGTGCATATATCGAACTTTGATGCCCACTTCTTTTAAGTAGTCAGTCAAATCTTCAGCCATTTTCTTCGTGAGTGTGGTGACCAGTACCCGTTCTTCACGTTCTATGCGCTGCCGTATTTCATTAATGAGATCGTCAATCTGCCCTTTGCTCGGACGCACCTCAATGATAGGATCAAGGAGACCGGTAGGACGGATAATCTGCTGCACCATCGTATCGCATTTTTCCATCTCATACGGGCCTGGAGTAGCCGATACATAGATAATCTGATTCACTTTGTCCTCGAACTCTTCGAACTTCAGCGGACGGTTATCCAAGGCAGATGGCAAACGAAAACCATGTTCAACCAGCACATTTTTACGCGCTTGGTCCCCGTTATACATCGCACGAATCTGCGGCAATGTAACATGAGATTCGTCAATGACGATCAGCATATCATCTGGAAAATAATCCAAAAGAGTATATGGTGTCGCTCCGCGCTCGCGGAATGTCAGTGGACCCGAGTAGTTTTCGACACCGGAACAAAAGCCAACCTCTCTCATCATCTCGATATCATAGCGGGTACGTTGCTCCAAACGTTGCGCCTCTAACAGCTTCCCTTGTTCCTTCAGCTCTGCTAACCGCTCTTCTAGCTCACGTTCAATGTTAACCAATGCTACCCTCATCGTATTCTCATGAGTAACAAAGTGAGACGCCGGGAAAATGGCGATATGTTCACGTTCACCGATCAATTCACCTGTAAGCACATTAATCTCAGTAATTCGTTCAATTTCATCTCCGAACAATTCTACCCGTATTGCATTTTCTCCATGGGAAGCCGGGAATATCTCAACAACATCCCCCCGTACACGGAAAGTACCCCGCACGAAGTTGATATCGTTCCGCTGATATTGAATATCGACCAGGCGGGACAAAATCTGATTGCGGGGTTTCTCCATGCCGACTCTAAGCGAGAGCAGCAAGCTTGAATATTCTTTCGGGGAACCCAAACCATAAATGCAAGAGACACTCGCTACAATAATAACGTCACGACGCTCAAACAGAGAGCTTGTGGCTGAGTGGCGAAGTTTATCAATCTCCTCATTGATGCTGGAATCCTTCTCAATATACGTATCGGAAGAAGGGATGTACGCTTCCGGTTGGTAGTAATCATAGTAGCTGACAAAATAATCAACTGAGTTGTTTGGAAAAAATTCTTTAAACTCACTTGCCAGTTGAGCAGCCAAGGTCTTGTTATGCGCAATAACCAGTGTAGGCCGATTCAGCTTGGCAATGGTCTGAGCGATGGTATACGTCTTACCTGTTCCCGTAGCACCCAACAGAGTTTGATGCTTCTTTCCTTCTGCAATTCCCTCTACCAATTCAAAAATGGCCTGGGGTTGATCGCCTTGAGGTTGGAATTCCGACTGAATTTCAAAAGTCTTATCGCTAACAACGATATCACTCATTGCCCTGCATCACCCTTATCGTCTAAAATGGAAACATCATGTTTTTACACCAATCGAGCTTTAACGTCTTTGCCTGTAATTCTATGTCGATATTTCCCGAGCAATGATACTTGGGAAATATGGTTGAATAAGAATGTTTGTTCCCGTATTATACCTCTTTCTTACCGCGGATGCAAACGATAAGTCTTGAATAGGAGTGAATTGAATTTTGGATATCACCATCGTATTGGGCATCATCGCCGGAATCATAGCATTAATCGGTGGCTTCTTGTGGGAAGGCGGAGAATTCACAGGGCTGCTTCAAGGTACATCAGCTCTGATCGTATTCGGCGGAACTTTCGCCGCCGTTGTGATCAGCTACCCTGCCTCCAAGCTGAAGACTATACCCACCGCTCTGCGGATGGCTTTTAGTCGTGAGGACAATCCAACGGAGCAATATATAGAAGATTTGGTTTCCATGGCAGCCACCTCCCGCCGATCCGGTGTGCTTGCGCTAGAACGTATATCATCAGAGCATCCGAATGCATTTTTGCGGGAAGGTCTTCAACTAGTCATTGACGGCACTGAACAGGAACAGATCAAGCAAATTTTAGAACTAGAGTTAGATGCTATTGGGCACAAACATGAAGGGTACGCCAAAATATTTGAATCGGCAGGCGGCTATGCCCCTACGATGGGGATTATCGGGACGGTCATGGGTCTGATCCATGTACTTGGCAGCCTAACCGAGCCTACTGCGCTCGGACCGTCGATTGCTGTAGCTTTTATCGCAACATTATACGGCGTTGCTAGCGCCAATCTGATCTTTCTGCCCATCGCGTCCAAAATAAGAGCAGCCAGTGAAAGTGAAATTATTACGATGGATTTGCTGCTGCAAGGTATCCTGGCTATCCAAAACGGAGAGAACCCTAAGCTTGTACGCAAGAAGTTGGAGTTTTTTATCCGCTCAGAGCAAAATATAGATCGCAAACCACCTCGTCGCTCACGTACAGAGAGCGCTACTCCAAAGGAGGACTTCCATGAGAGCGCGCGCTAAGCGCCGTGGGCGTCAAGGTGGCGGCGGAGACCAACGAGATCGTTGGATGATTACCTATGCCGATCTGATCACCCTGCTGCTTATTTTTTTCGTCGTGATGTATGCCATGAGCAGTCTGGATGCTAAGAAATACGACGTCGTTGTTCAATCCCTCCAGGATACGTTCCACAAGGGAGATTCTATTTTGGAACAAGGCTCGGGCATTACAGGAACTGCCGATCGTTATACCAGCAAGAATCCACCCGCGACGAAGCAACCGGCCTCTAATAAAAAAGAAGCGGGATCAACCAAGCTCACCGAGCGTGAACAAGCATTTCGCAAGCAGGAAAAAGAGCTGCAAAACCTAATGGGTGTCATTCAGGAATATATTACAGACAACAAGCTACAAAACCAGATTTTCGTATCCGATCAACCGCGTGGCATTGTCATTACGCTGAATGACCGCTTTCTATTCGACCAAGGCAGAGCGGCACTCAAGCAGGGTTCTGCAAACACGTTATCCAAATTAGCCAGTCTATTTCGAGATTTGAAAACACCGATTAGCATTGAAGGTCATACGGACAACATTCCATTCACGCGTTCCTCTAACTCGTCGACCTACAAGGACAACTGGGAGCTTTCCGGCGCTCGGGCACTGTCTGTACTCCGGTTTTTTATCGACCGAGAGCAGTTATCCCCATCAGGCTTCCAGTATGCGGGTTATGCAGATACCCGTCCGGTTGGTGACAATAGCACCGAAGCAGGACGACAAAAAAACCGCCGTGTCGAAATCACTGTGCTGCGCCAGCTGCAGCAGTAAAATCCAAAAACCTCCCGAGTCACGCAATAACGTGAATGGGGAGGTTTTTTTAAGATGTATCATCATGTTACGTGGCTTCCGCTCTGATGTAGACGCAGAACAATAAACTGTACGAACAACGTGGATAAGGGCGGCGTACAAGATGCAATAGAGATTATTTTGTTTATGCTATATCTCACTATGTATTAGAAGCCAAGGTGAAGTTAGGTTTTATCTTGTCATGATGCTTGATGTTAATAAGATAGGACGAGCTCGTGTTGCTTTTCTTGTATCTGTGAACTTTGAAGTACGCTCTGTTGTCTACGATAGCTATATTTCCAGTCGCTGTACTTATTAAGGAGCCGATCCAACTCCATAGACTTGGTCAACACCCGTCGATCCTTCAATCCCACCTCTTTCGCCAAATCATTTAATTCTTTTCGCTTTTCTTCGATGCACTCCTCCAATTGTTGCCATTTCACATCAATAAACCTCCTGTTCGGTGTGGTATTTACATTAGTTTACAAGCTGATACCTTCCCTACAGGTTAAAAATATAATAAAACCCATTTCATCCCTTTAACAGGATGCATCAAAAAACCAGCCTTACCAAGACTGGTTTTTTAGTAACTATTAAGCTCCTGCACCATGTCCAAAGACAATAATGTTATGGGAGAATGCTAAAAAGCTAAAAACCCCTAAAATCAGGATGTATTTAAGGTTTTTTACTCGCATTGACTAAAACCTCCTCCATGATACTTTCATATTCTGATTTTTGGTCTTTTGTCGCTTTGCCTCTAAATCTTTCAAACAATGCTGTACAAACCATAAACTTTTCTTTATTGCCGATTTCCAGACACTTCTTCAGGCTTTTTAACACATAATAAACACCTTTCTCATGAAAAAGGTTATTAAACATATATATAGCCAGTTGGTAACACAAATCAGCATAAGTATTGTAACTAAATGACTGCTTATAATAACTGGTACCAACAGATAATTCATTATTAAAGGACGCCAGTTCGTTAGAAAACTGCTGTAGAATATGTTCAATTAAAAAACCGTGCTTGTTAGCTGACTCTACTATCGTTAATAATCCCAATAAGATCTCGGGAGGGTTATTTTTCAGAAATTGAATATACATTGGTAAACTACTCGTATCACCCATAAGAATATTCAGGTTAAGTTGATTAGCATTTGCCCAAAGCGTGAACCTTTGCACTTCTTGCTGACCAATTTCCCCTAAATCTTCAAACCAACTTAAATCAGCATAGCCAGAAATATACTTCATAGCTTCTTCATATCTTTCTTGTTTTTCCAATGCAATTCCCTTCATCAAATAACCTTGGCCATAGTAGACAACTAAAT
The DNA here is from genome assembly GCF_052921365.1 of Paenibacillus sp. T2-29. Classification (NCBI taxonomy): domain Bacteria; kingdom Bacillati; phylum Bacillota; class Bacilli; order Caryophanales; family Paenibacillaceae; genus Paenibacillus; species Paenibacillus sp. T2-29. The sequence continues at coordinate 48,285 of NZ_JBREVE010000009.1, forward strand.
GTCTTTCAGTTTTCAATGTGACATTCTTTTTATTAGTTTTTCTGCTTTTACACACAATAGTTGCGAGCGCTCTCAATTCATCTGCATAACGCTCTGCTTCTTTCCATTGATGCAAATTGTGATAAAGATTTAACAGTTTAAGCAGACCATCTAAATGATAATCTAAGGGTACCCGATTTCTGAAGGGCACGAATCTTAGCGCAGCTTCCACATCTATTTTCATAGTTTTACTAACAGAGATTGAAAAGATTCTATAATGACTAATTGCCAACCTTTCAGAATGTTGATACTTTTCATTTTCGATGACACATTCATAGAAAGGAATAGCTTCCTGTAGTTTTCCTTCTTCATAAAGTTCCTCTGCCAAAGCAAAGATTGTGGGGATGTGATTAAGATCTTCCATTAAGCGCGAGAGTACTTTCTCCACGCATCTCAGGTTTCCTATCTCAACACAACGAATCAGGAACGGCTTAACTCTTTTCCAATGAGGTCTTCCATCATAAAAACATTCATCCACATACAGGTCATACAACCAGCCCTCTGGATAATTAAGCGCTTTAGTGATCAAGTCCATTTGTCGTACGGAGATAGGCTTAGGCGGATTCCCATTAAGCATAGCACTAAATATGCCTCGGTTAAGCCCTGTAGCTTGTCCAAAACTATTAAAAGTATAGCCACCAAGTTTTAATTCTTTCTCAATTTCCGAACGGATCGTGGTTGCATTTTCCAATAAAAACACCCCCGGCGTATTCAGATGATTTTAAAAAATCACCCTCCTCGACAATCAATTACAATATACTAGAAATTATATGAATAAATTGGATAAGGGTCAACACCTTTTTCTACACCATTTCAATATATTATGGAATTTAATGTGTATAAAAATCCTCACAGAGAGGCTAAAGGTCAAATTTTTTTAGACAATTTAACACGATAAATGAACTGACAGGTTCTATACAAAAAAAAAAGAGCAGATGGGATATAAATCCCCTGCTCTTATCAGCAATGTTATTTAAATAAGTTTAAACTGGCGGCAGCTCCCCATAGGCGCAAAATAAAACGGTTGACTGCTCATGTGCCGTACATCGAACGTTTATCTTAGTTGGCTGTCGGTTCAGTTCCCCAAACAAGTACGCCATTATGGTACAAGGTAGCTTTCATATGATCGGCATATGAGGTTTGCGTGCCTTTATACGAATAATCGTCATTTTCGTTATAGTTCGACCAGTCTGTTTTATGAATACGGGTTTGGATTTCACCAGTGCTTCCTCCAGGTGCTAACACGCCTGCGTCTGAGTTAAAGCTGACTTCCAAATAATAATCGGCACCGGTCGCAGCCTTCTCCATTTTAACCAGTTTACCGTTCAGCTTCGAGCAGCTCAGCGCCGCATAGTCACAGTTGAAAGTCTGCTCACGGTCACCGTCGATCGTGTAGTAGTAACGAATTTTCAACTCGTTGAGCGGTACGGAGGCTGTCCCTTTGTTTACAATTTGGAAGTGCGGATTCAGGTGATTGTCGTTCACCTTGGTATCCGCTGTGCGATACTGGAGCAGCAGTCCTGTTGTTGGCTGCTGAGTATCCGCTTTTGGCGCTGCGCTGGCCGTGTTCGACAGGGTCTGTCCTGCATCGTTCTTCGCTACGACTTGGTAGTAGTACGTCGTGTCTGCCGTTACAGCTGTGTCGGTGTAGCTACTGCCGTATACATCGCTCACTACAGTGGCGAACGCGCCGTTTTCAGCCGTCGAACGCTTCACTTCATAGCTTTTTGCATTCGCCGATGCTGTCCAGCTTAGCGATACTTTCGCCGCTTCGCCCGCGGCGTTCAGCGTGAAGCTGCCCGGTACTGACGGCTGTTCGGTAATGCCATACGTTTTTAAGTTCGTTGGAAGCTCATCAAGCGTAATAACGTTCGGATGATTATACACTTTTTTCAGATGCTCGAGGCTGTTTTGTTTACCGTCTCTCAGGAAATCCCCATACCATGTAGCGAACCAGCTCCAATGGGCTTGATACGCCTTCATTAGATCAGGGTCTGGGATCGGTCCGTTTTCGCTCATGGCAACTAACTTTTTGTCCTTGCCCAATGTAACAAGGTCTTCGTATTTTGCAATTTGCGGGCTGTAATCACCTGCTTGCGGATAAGAGTCAAAGCTCAAAATATCCACATATTCGTCTCCAGGATACCAGTCCGGAGCAACAGAATTCCATACCCATATCAGATTGTTCAATTTGTGCACATTCGTCAATCGGTCGTGCATTAAAATATACAATTTTTTAACAGGCTCAGGACCTTTGGCGCCCCACCAGAACCATTTGCCTTCTGCTTCATGCAAAGGACGGAACAGGACAGGAACCTTCGCATCCTGCAGCTTCTTTAATTGAGCTGCGATCACATCGATGTCGCGAATAAGTAATTTATAATCCTCGGACTCTGGATGGCTCATCGCATATTCTATATCGAATGTGGTCGAATCGGCATAGAATCCTCTCCACCATTCTTTTCCCTGCGTATCGATCAGACCTTTCGGAGCGTTCCAGTGCCATGCAAAGGTAACGATGCCCCCTTGCTTATCCCATGCAATCGCCTTTTCCGCCTCTGTAGAACTAAGACCATGCTCCGCTCTGCTTGGCGAATAGTCGATCAGATCAAGCGCTGCAATCGCCGGCTTTTTACCTACATTAGCTTGAAGCCAATCAATTTCGTTTATTTCCTCTTGACCAGAGAGCATATTCTTCCCGTATTGATCAACCAGGTAGTTCATCAATGCTTTTGCTTCTACCGTCGCATTCGGATTAGTGAGCGTTTTGGTTACCGCATGGGCTGGGCGATCAGCAGCAGGCTCCAGCCTGACGTAGTCGATATCGTACCAGCCCCAGCCTGTTTCAAAACCGATCGTATTCGCGCCTGCATTCAACAGAAGCTTGCCTCCGGAAGTTTCTGTGAAATCAGCCGTTTTCCCGAGCACCAGTTCTCCAAACGCTTTGCCGTTTAATGAGAAATTCGTGCGTTTGTCATCATGAGGAGAACGATAGCCGATTGTAAGATTGTACAGACCTGCCGTGGGAGCCTGGATCGTCATCGTTAGAGAATCCCCTGCATTGTGAAAATTCGTTACATAACCAGTACCGGAGTAGCCAGTTCCACTGGATTCTACAATGGTTCCCTTCAGCGTGCCGTCTTCAGCTTCATAGCGAACCGGATCGCTCACAGACACCTTCGGAACCGCTTTCAAAACATTAGATTCGCTCGTTCCCTTATTTGTCTTGGCGGTTACTTTGTAATAGTATGAGGAGCCGTTCGTTAGGTTAGTATCCGTATAAGACGTTTCGATCAAGTTGGATGCTACAGTAGTAAAAGGACCGTTTTCATCCGTTGCCCGCTGTACACTGTAGCCCACAACTCCGTTGGAAGCGTCCCAGGACAAATGGACTTGCCCATCGCCTGCCTCTGCTTTCAGCTTAAAGCCCTCAGGATTTTCCACTGGTGGCACAGACGTATCTTTACCGGCAGTCAGCACGATATGATAAGCCGTTAAAGGCGGTACGGTATAAGTAAAACGGTTGCCTGAAATTTGCGTGATTGGCGCTGCTTCTTTAATTTGCGAGCTAGTTTTATCGAAGCCCCATACTTTACCGGAGCCGTAAGTCGCCTCGCCAGAAAGATCAAATTGGGCGTCGAATGCGCTGTCCATGCTTTTATTCATGACTACGAGGTGCAGTTCCTTGTCGGATGCATTTGTTATGGAAGCATGCACTGAGCTGTTGACAATATCCGACGTTTGCGCACTAACACTGGTGTTACCAAAAGTAGAGCTTTTTCCGTCATAATTGCGGTAAAGCTTGTAAGCGGCACTAACGTAGTTGTTGGCACCATCCTGTAACTTCCAGTAGTTTGCCATATAGACATCATTTTTGCCTAAAATGCCGAGCACATCAGCCATCGCAATCCCGCCGGAAATATCATTTTCGCCGCCATAGCTATACTCGGTCATTGCCAGCTTGGTTCCTGGATAATATTTATCCACCGACTGCTTCAATCGAGGCAGTATAGGCAAAAATTCGCTGTTCCATTGGGCAATCCAGCTATCTTCCTTATAGGTCGGGTCCCACAAAGTACGAGGTGCCTGCATTCTGGCTTTCTTCGTTTCGTCATTGCCTACCTCATTCGTAATTCGTATGCCTCCGCCCATCGCTTCGGGATACCAGTGCACATCGAAGACATCCAGCAATCTCTTGCCTTCGGCTTGCGAACTGAGGCGCATTTGATCCAGGTAATAGTCCACGAACCAGCTATAGCTGCCTTTTACAGAGTCCCAATCAGGTGCGGTTTGCAGATCTTTATAAGCGCCAAAACCGTAAAGAACCGGCCCAAAAATTTCTGCACCCGCGTCAACCGCCTTCACAGCTTTGGATAAGCTTACTGACCGGTCTACCAACTCTTTCGCCCCAACCTTTTCGCCATGAATACGCGGATGTGTATGCGACCAGAGAGCGGGTTCATTGTCGAGTGCATATCCTTTCACACCCGTCTTTGTTGAAGCAGTGCCATACTTGTTCACTAAAAAATGGACGAACTCATCCGCATAGACCCGATTGTCATTCAGATCAGGCTGTAGCTGAAACGGTGCATTTTTGGCGTTTACGACCTGATTCCAACGAGCGGACGGGGCCTTTTCACTTTCCTGCACACTGCCGTTTCCATCCTTGGCCACATAACCGGCCATCGGCAACGTAACTAAAGAATAAGCGCCTAGCTTCAGCGATTGATCATGAAACGAAGTCGTCACCGCTCCCGGTTTTTCGCATTCTGCTCCTGTCAGGCCACCGTTATTACATAAAAAGTTATCGCTGGATTGCTGCCAGTCACTTCCTGCATTGGACATATTGTTTTCCCAGTTGTATCCGGTCATTCGATTGCCACCAAGTCGTCTGGCGGCCATATGTTCATCGCCTGCCAAATCCTGATTCGTACCGTATATATAAGGACTAATAGGCTTACGATCCTTGGATGTATCTACTTTAATGGTAATGGTTTTTGCCGTTTGACCGTGAACTACAGTTGGAGCTGGTAGAGCCCCTCCTACTATCATTGTGCATGCCATGACGACAGGCAGCCATTTGGAACGTTTGAACAAAAGATTACTACTATTTTTCGCCCTCATACCGCTTTCCTCCTTTACATTTGAAAAGAGCAGCACCCCATACGAGTGCCGCTCCATCAGGCTTTAAGGCTCCTGATTCCTAACGAGTTAATCGTTCCGGTACAGCGTCTCGAAGCTCCAGGTATTCGGTTGATTACACTCTCCTCTCCGTCCGAAATTCAGAATTGCTCGGATCTTCAAATGTTGTAATACAGCTTTGCTATACGTTCTACCGACCAAATCTTCATATCGAACCATTTATGGGAAGTAATGTCCATATACATAGATTATTCCATATATCCATATAGCAGAACATTGACTAGAGTTAACTTATTAAATAACTTTATAGCCTGAGTATAGAAAAAAGCCCCTTAGTCAAGGGGCTTTTTTATCTCTACCGTACTTTATCCTTTTGAATAAGCTCATAGTAAATTCGTGCAGGCTCGGCATCTCCAGTAGATAAAATGTATTCTGCTAAAGGTGCACACAGCTTTTGGAGATAGAAGGAGTACAGCAGTTCAGCCGTGTCAAAATGAATGTTCAACACTCGTTTCATCAGTTCTTCAAATTTGTTATAATCCAGTTCTTCCGGGCTAATATCAAACGGGTATTCTGGAAAGGTTTGTTTTTGAATCTCAACAAATTGTTCCTTAAGTTTCGGTTGATTGCCTGATCGTGCAGCCGAAAAATTCATCATAAAAAAAGATACAAAATCTGTCTCACGGTCGCTTAACCCATAATACTCACACCAGCGCATGAACATCAGCGGTTTTACCATATATAAATCTCCTTTAACAAAAGTTCAGATTTATTATGAATCCTACAAAAATCTAACAGGTTCCAACTTATGTAATATATAGGTTAAGCCCCATTTTAAAATATGATTCCTTAAAACAATTTTGCTATTTAACATATCCATTCTCTTATATTTCCATAAAAGTAGGCAACAAAAAAGACCGTTTCAACATCTTAATGATGCTGACCTAGTCTTCTCATAATCATCCGCATATGGATATTCTTATTTATTCTAATCTCCTACATAGCTGAAGGGTCACAGGCTGCAAGTGAACACATAGGCTGGCGGAACATTATAGTTCACCTTTTTAATCTGGATATCTGCAAAAAAAGTACGGAAGAAATTGTGCTTAACCTTGCTGTACTGGAACGTAATAAACTTGCCCCCCTGGCCTAACACCTCAGCCGTTTGTCCCAAAATGAGGCTGGATAACGCAGCGGGTAAGCTGGTGAAAGGGAGCCCCGATACAACATAATCCACCTTCGAGACATGATACTGTTTCATATACCGCGCTACATGCTCGGCCGATCCATGAATAATGTGTACCCTCTCCAAGTGTCCGTATTTGCTTTGTAATGTTTTATAAAACGATTCATTAGCTTCAATCACTAACAGTAACGTTTCTGGACGCTTGTTCAAAATCAACTCCTGCGTAAACACACCGGTCCCTGCCCCATATTCAATAATGCATGAGGCTTTGTCAAAGTAAATCGGTGTGGCAATTTGCTTGGCCAGCTGTCTTGAACTGGGTATAACAGCGCCTACGCTGCGTGGGTGCCTGATGTACTCTCGAATAAAGTGAATCGCGTTCATCTTTTCCTCTCCCTGCTTGACACACATGATAGGCATTCGGTTCATCAAAGGTTTCCATTACATATTCATTGTATACCGATGAGAATATTGATTTCAAGCAGGCTACTGTCGCCATATACAAAAGAGGATAGCCTTATTCGATTCTAATCAAATAATGACTACCCTCTTGTTGTAATATCTATTGGTCCATGGTGTCCAAATGCGTACTCTCTGCCTTGGATGCTTGTTCCGCTTTACGTCGTCGTGCGCCTATGTGCATGGCCACAATTCGGTAGATGGAGGCCGGTTGTATGGATACGGCCCAGCCTGCGTGTTCATCCGGTGCAAGAACAACCCCTAGCTGGTGATGATCGCCATCGTACATGCCTCGCTGTACAAACTTGCTCTCACCTTGCAGATTGCGTACCTCCAGCTTACAAAAAGCAGAGTTGATCCGCAAGGCCTGGTGCAGCTCGGCACGGCTGTTCACAACCATGCCATTCACACGATAAATGGCCTCGCCTGGTAGTATGCCCATGGCTGTCGCCGGGCTATCTGGCAGCACAGCGAGAACACGCATCCCTTGCTCTGGATGTACAAACATCGGGCTAAGACGGCTTTCCTCTATATTTCCGTACCAAATCAGCGCTTCATGGGCCAGGAAGGAAAATAACGCTGACAGCAAGATTAGCGGACTCCACCAGGCCGCTAACAGGCTTAGCAGAAGCAAAGCCACACTGTACAGGAGCAATCGGTTCGAAGTGAGTACTGCCTTCTGTCGTGGTAGCTGGCCGAGCGTCACACTGCTAAAGCCCATCAGGACTGGCAGAGCTGCTAGCATATACCCCGTTCCGGCATCGCCGCCGAACAAAGGTGTCCAGGGAAGCATGAATCCTCCCTGAGCAGGTACCAGCAACAGCAACGGAATGGGCCAGAGATCTTCCATACGATAGCCACCGACCAATCTCCCCCGTTTGCCCTCAACAAACAGTGGCATAGCTGCCTTTCCTCCTTGCCAGCGAACCAACAGCGCTTCAGCCACATGCAGCACAGCAACGAGCACTAAGAGTGCTGGAATATCCAATCCGCGGATAGCTGCTACCGATGTCCCGAGCGCTCCCCCAGGCTGCCAGCCACTGGCTACGTTTAGAAAAAATTGAACTACACCTAGCAGACCTACCGAATAAGCAAGACACAGGTAACGGACGCGTACCAGCATGAGCAATAATGTGGCTATCCACAGGCACACGATGGAAGTCGGGTTCAGATGCACGCTGACGAACATTCCTAAAGCGGATAGTGCCATCCCGGCAAGCAAGCCGCTCCATACGACACGCCAGGTCTCTGCAGCCCAGCTATGAATTCTAGTATGAAATAGCTTGCGCTCTAGTAGCATTTGCCGACGATAGCCAAGCGCGACAATGAGTATCGAGATATAATAAAACGGCTGCAAAAGCAGATACAAGCAAGCATTCAAGACGCTCCATCCCCATTGTAATGCCCATTCCAAGTCCATTCACACTCCTTATGCCCCTGGCCCGCTATATAGCGGATCACGTACATTTCATATCCATTTATTCTATATGAAATTGCCAACGTAGGGAAGACAAACCGACAGACTGCAAATAAATCCCAATAACAAAGGAGGCTGTTTCCAGCCCCCTTGTTGTAGCCTCACTATTATTTCGCTGCGCTTGTCTTCATTTCCTTCCGAATCTCTTCAATCCCCTGCTTGAGTTGATTATCATTTTTCGGATCGCGAATTTTTTCAATCAGCTTGGCTTCCATTGCTGCTGCTGTCTTGGCATCAATGATGCCGTTAGCCGTCAGCTTCGCCTCTTTTTGGAAAGCCATAACAGAACTTTCAGTCACTTTGTCAAAATAGCCGTCCTCGCGACCTGGTCTGTAGCCCAAGCCTTGCAGAATGATTTGTGCATTTTTTACATCACTGCTATTCATATTGTATTTCAAGGATTTTTCCTTGTTCAGCGGTGCGGCCGTGAAGTATTCAGGCTGATCCACCGCGATATCCGGCTTAATCCCTTTTTTATGAATCCATGTTCCGTTTGGCGTTAGCCACTTGGCAATCGTGATTTTGAGCAGGCTACCGTCACCCATTTGCTTGTCATAGCTGGTTTGTACAGTACCTTTACCAAAGGAGTTTTCCCCGATCAACACTGCGCCAGCGGATTGCTGGAGAGCACCTGCCAGAATTTCGGACGCACTTGCGCTACCTTTGTTCATGAGCAAAGTCACCGGATAATTTTTGCGCGAACCTTTGGATTTTTCTTCCTCACGTTTCTGATTTTTATCTTCAACTTGTACAATCGTTTTGCCGGAAGGTACAAATTGCTCTGCAATATTAATAACGACAGAAAGCACTCCACCCGGGTTATTACGCACGTCAATGACGAGTCCTTTAAGCCCTTGTTTTTCCAGCTTGACTAACTCTTCCTTGAAGCGTTCTGCCGTATTTAAGGAGAACTGGGTGATCGTAATGACACCTACACCGTCGCCTTCCATATGAGCCGTTACAGTTTCCATATCAATGTTGTCACGGGTAATCGTGTATTCAAGTGGATCCGGAGAACCGTTACGCTGTATTTTAACTTTTGCCTGACTGCCTTTAGGTCCACGAATTTTGGAAACAGCCTTGTTCAGATCCAGTCCGTCCAGTGTTTCACCGTTAACAGACAATATAATATCCTTAGCGCGTAGTCCCGCCTTCTCAGCCGGAGAGCCTTTAATTGGTGTGACTACGACTACTTTCCCATTTTCAGCTGCTACTTCGGCTCCAATCCCGGTAAAGGAGCCTTCTATGGATTGCTCGAACTGCTGTGCAGTTTCTTTACCCATATAAGAGGAATACGGGTCGCCAAGCGACTCCATCATCCCATTAATGGCGCCATCCACCAGCTTGGTTCGATCCACATCCTGATAGTATTGTCCCTGGATTAAGTCCATCGCTGTCTCAATTTTGCGGATATCACTTCTGGAGGAGGAACTACTTCCTGTCACACTCGCCAGCAGTCCTTCGCCCAGAGCGCTGTTCCCAACTGTGGTTGTTCCAGTATAAGCAAAAGTGAGCAGACTGCCGCCAAGCAGCCCGATCACCATCAAGAGTACCGCTGTACTTTTTTTCAACATCTAATCGTCCACCGCCTTCTCTTTATCTTGTATCCTATTTCCTCACAACGCATCCATTCACGAAGTATACGTCTAGCTTGTACGGAATATGTTAATTGTATCCTACTCTGTGTTTCAATGCACATGTTCTTCATTGGATATGAACCATTAAAGCAAAACCCTATCTACAACCGGATTGGTTACAAATAGGGCTTACCTTATCTATTATAAATAGTTCATCGGATTTACAGGTTTGTTATTCTCGCGCACTTCAAAATGACAGTGAGGTCCAGTGGAATTCCCCGTCGAACCCACTTCCGCAATTTTTTGACCGCGTTTCACCGTTTGCCCCGTATGAACCACCGTACCACCGTTGCGAATATGTCCGTATAGAGTCCATAGTCCGTCTCCGTGATCAATGACAACCGTGTTCCCATACCCGCTCCACCATTCAGCAACAATAACAACACCATCTTCAGCTGCATGAATATCGGTTCCCTGCGGAGCCGCCAGATCAATACCTGTATGGCCTTTAAGCTTGCCGGTTATCGGATGTACCCGCATGCCAAAAGTAGATGAGAGTCGGTAATGGGCTACAGGCGTAGCCAAAGTACCTGATCCGCCTGTATACGTACTGGCTGCCGTATGACTGGAATTCGAGGCGGCGCCTGAGGATGAAGATGCATATCGCTTAGCTGCAGCTGCACGTGCAGCCGCTCTAGCGCGTGCTGCTTTGGCAGCCTGCTCCGCTCTGAGCTTGTTCTTCTCCTGCACAAGAGCCACACGTTTGTTCGCGAGGGCTACCAGCATATCGTTTTGCTCTTCACTGATTTCATCGGATTCAGCAATATCATGATCGTAGTTGGCAATCAGTCTTTGCTTCTCTTTTTCCTTCGAATTCAATTGAGCTTTGGCGTCCTGCTTGAGTGCATACAACTTCTTGGCATTTTTATATTCCGTGTCGAGCTGCTTCTTCTTGCTAACGACCAGAGCCTTGTCCTTTTTATGCTCGTCCAACAGAATTTGGTCCTGCTCCACGATCGTTTTCAGAGAATCCACCCGGCTGAGAAAATCACTAAAGCTGGTTGAGGACATAAGCACGTCCATATAGGATACCGTTCCATCCGTATACATGAGACGCACACGAGTTTCCAGCATTTTTTCCCGCGAATTGATGCGATCAATCGCTTCGGCTAAATCTTTTTTAGTCGCACGCAGATTATCTTCCGTTTGATCGATCTGAACCGCTACACGAGTCAGTTGATCACTGACGCTGTTAATTTGAGCAAGTACCGTTTTCAGGTTTTGCACGGTTTTATTTTTATAATGCTGAGCATACTGTTTATCTTGAGCAGCCTTTTGCTGCTGTTGCTTCGCAGATTTGGCTTGCTTTTCTAATTGGTTCAGTTGCGAATTGATTTCACTTACGCTTTTGGCATATCCGTCAGAAGGCTGGATTAGCAATGCAGCTACCAACGTAGCAGCCAACACAGATCCTATTTTTTTCAACTTGCACTCCCCATCCTTTATCGCAAAATAACACCGGGCTTCCCCGTTCTATTAAATCGACCACGACGTTCCACCAAATGCTTCTTAGACTTTCAAGAACTTGCGCATGGACAGGGTACTGCCAATAATTCCGACCAGCATCCCCAAAATAACCAGCAGTGCACTCAGCTGAATCCAAATGCCTTCAAGCGGCATAAGCTTCAACATATTGAGAGCGATATCTCCTTGAACGGCTGTCAGCAAACGCTGATAGCCTGTAAATAAAATTCCTACAGTAATAAGAGAACCAATAAGACCAATAAGCGCGCCTTCGATAAAAAACGGCCATCGTATGAAAAAGTTGGTCGCACCGACCAGCTTCATAATGCTGATTTCTCTGCGTCGTGCCAATATCGTTACTCGAATGGTATTCGAGATTAAGAACATAGACATGATCGCCAGTCCGGCGACAAATATAAAACCAACATTGCGGATCAGCTTGGTAATGGTAAAGAGCGTCTCTACAGTGCCTTTTCCGTAACGAACCTTTAAGATCGGTTTTTCGGGATGTAATGTATTCAGCTTCTCAATTTTCTCAGCCACAAATGGAACCGTCGTTGGTTCAATAACCTCTACCACGATTTTGTCCGGCAGTGGATTGCTGTCCTTGTCAAAGCCCTCTAGCAGATCCTTGCCACTGTCTCCCAAATCTTTGCGCAGCTCCTCCAAACCTTGAGCTTTCGTCACAAAGGTAGTTTTGCTGATTTCCGGCATTGCCGCGATTTCTTTTTGCAGCGTTTCACGCATGCTCTGATCGACATTGAGCTCCAGAAACACGTTAACTTCCACCTGACTATCTGCTTGATCAGCCAAGGAGTTGACGTTAAGCACCAGCATGATAAAAACGCCCAATATGAGCAGTGACACAATAATTGAGGTGACGGATGCTACGGACATCCAGCCATTGCGGAATATGTTTTTGAAACCTTCCCGCATATGACGCAAGAAGGTATTAAAAGTCATATCCGTACTCCCCTCTTACCTGGTCTCTTACGATATTGCCATTTTCGATCGCAATGACGCGTTTACGCATGGAGTTCACGATGTCCTTATTGTGTGTCGCCATCACAATGGTCGTGCCCCGAAAATTAATTTCATCCAGCAGTTGCATGATCTCCCACGATGTTTCGGGGTCCAGATTCCCCGTCGGTTCATCAGCAATGATGACCGAGGGATTGTTCACGATGGCCCGTGCAATCGCTACACGCTGTTGCTCCCCACCAGAAAGCTGGGCAGGCTCACGATTCATTTTTTCTTTCAAGCCAACCAATTCGAGCACTTCTGGAACCCGCTTGCGGATCAGCTTCTTGGGAGCCTCTATAACTTCCATCGCAAATGCCACATTCTCATAGGCTGTCAAACGCGGCAAAAGCCGGAAATCCTGAAAAATGACTCCGATGTTACGACGAACGTAGGGAATTTTGCGCTGCTTGAGCTTCCCGATATTAAAACCATTGACTGAAATTTGTCCCTTGGTCGGTACTTCTTCTCTATAAATAAGCTTCATAAAAGTCGATTTCCCCGCTCCAGACGGGCCGACTACGTATACGAATTCATTACGGTCAATTCTGACCGATACTCCTTGAAGTGCGTGGGTCCCGTTCGTATAGGTCTTCCACACATCCTGCATTTCAATCACTCGATCACTTCCCGCTGCTTAATCATATTACGTATAACCTAGTATCCATTCGACATATTCCATGCATTTCCTTTAAAAACTTCTGTATTTCATCATACCGTTTATCATTGTAACAAATTTGTTACCTAAATAGTACCGAAAGTTTTCTGCTTTTGGCACATATATATGAATATTGTGGCACACGAAACGCTATCAAGCTTATCAGACAGGAGACATCTGCATTATGAAAAAAATTCATTTATCTGTCATTTGGATATGGTCCGGTGTTCTGGCGCTGGCCGTGCTGTGGGGAGGACTTCATCTGTACGCCGACAGACAAACTCTACCAGAGGGAGTGCGAGTCGGAGGAGTCAACGTAGGCGGTATGTATAAAACGGACGCTCTTCGGCTGGTGGAGAAAAAACTGGATGCATTGAAGCAGCGTCCTCTGCTCCTCACGGACAGTGACAGCAGTGCACAGGATATAAAGCTAACACTCGCGGAAGCAGGGATTAGTTATAAAGCGGATGCATTCCGAAATGCGGTGAAGGCACTAAACGCGAAGCATCTATGGACTCGCGTACAGACACGTTTTAGATTCGAGAAGGAATGGTCTATCACACCTTTCCAGCAAGAGAAGATCCTGAAAACCAAATTTGGAGCTGATTGGGAGGAGCAACGATACGGCATGCCTATCAATGCGGTGCGTCAGATTGATGCAAACGATCAGGTTCGTTATATTCCGGAGCGCTCTGCCCGGCGCCTGGATTGGCCCAAACTGGACGTCGTAATGAACCAGGCACTCCCCAAGGATTTTACGGCTTCTGAGGAGCCGATCCGGGTGGAATTACCGTTCTACCAGCTGGAGCCGAAAATTACAGTCGACAGTCTGCGCAGCGAAGGTATAGAGCGAAAAATCACCCAGTTTTCCACCAGTCTCGGCAGCAGTTCGGAAGGACGTGTGTATAACGTTAATTCAGCGGCAAGCACCGTCGATGGTTTAATTCTCAAACCGGGTGACATATTCGACTACGGCCAGGTGATTGCCAAGGCTGAGCGCACCCATGGCTTTCGTGAGGCTCCAGTGATCGTGAACGGACGGCTGGAGTCCGGTATTGGCGGTGGGATTTGTCAGGTATCCAGCACGGTGTATAATGCAGCGCTGCGAGTCGGCTTGGACATTGTCGAACGCCGTAACCATTCCTTGCCAGTCAGCTACTTACCCAAAGGTCAGGATGCGACTTTTGCTACAGGGTCCATTAATTTTCGTTTTAGAAATAATACCGGCAAACATTTACTCCTTCGCGCTGTGGTCCAAAATCGAACGCTTACTGTTAAAATTTTTGGTACATTCCCATCCAATATTTCGTATGAACTTGAATCTCACACCGTTCGCGTACTGCCTATACCGGTAAAAAGAATACGTAATGACTCCCTATCTCCCGGCTTCTATCAAGTCATTCGACAGGGCAAAGAAGGGTATGTGGTAGAAACATTTCGAATAAAAAAGGTAGATGGAAAACCCGTCGAGCGCACCCGAATCAGCCGCGATACGTACCGAGCCCAGCAGCGCATTATAGCTAGTTATGGCGGTAGCACATCGTCTGAGCCACAAACACGCGAACTGGAGAAACCTATTGTGGAAGATGGCATAAGCGAATAAACGAAAAAATCCCCCTTCACTACTGGCTGGATTGGTTCCAGACAGAGTGAAAGGGGTTTTTTTTATTTCTAAATTACTCGCTGCGTTTACTCAAAACCGAAATTTCTACAGGCTCACTTTCATGGCCGTCTGTATCTTTAGCTTTGATCACCAGTCTAACTGTCGCTTTTTGAGTAAGCACACTGATGCTAAATGTGCCGTCATCTTTGGCTACTGCACTGCCGATAGGCAGATCGTTGGAATAGGCAGTTACTGTGGAACCTGCTTTTGCTGTTCCTGTAATTGTACCTTCACCATCGTACACATCGTTGACTTTCAGTGCATTCGAAGTAGCATCCGCGTCAGTAGCTGTGTCTGTAGTGTTGTCTGTAGTCGTATCGGTATTTGTAGTTGTCTCTGTTGTTGTAGAGTTGTCTGTAGTAGTCGCAGACGTGCTATCTGTGCTAGTACTTGTGCTGCTATCTTCTGTTTCAGTTCCAGAAGTAGTCGACGTATTACCGTAAGTGGAATCTGTCACGTTACCGTACGTGGAATTCGTTACCGTTCCACCAGGAGTCGTGGTCAGATTATCGACAGAGCTCAGGTTGTACCCGGATGCAGCATCCAGAATAGCAACCGCCTCTGCACGAGTCAGCGGCTTCAGCGGCTGGAATTTACCATTCGGATAACCGTTGATGATTTTTTGCTCCGCAGCTGCCGCTACACTTTTCTTCGCCCAAGATCCGATTTTGTCGGAGTCAATGAATTTAGTAACATCTGCTGCGTTACCCGCAGTCAGCCCAATAGCTTTGCCAATGATCGCAGCTGCTTCCTGACGAGTTACCTTACCATTTGGTTTGAGCTTGTTATCTGCATAGCCGCTTATGTAGCCTGCATTCACGGCACTTGTCAGTTCGTTGTATGCCCAGTGGGATGCCGGAACATCTGTGAACGTTCTGCTTCCATTACCGTTTACCTTCACACCGCCTGCATACGTTACGTCTGTCACTGCTGGAAGTTCCTGCGTGAACGTTCCCAAGCTGCGGTTCAGAAGAACGATAAATTCTGCGCGTGTGATCGCCGCATCCGGTTTTACCGCTCCATTCAATTGCCCTGTAGCTGACCAGCGTTGCACCTGATCTCCTGCCCAATGGCCACTTGTAGTTTGAGGAGCAGCTGCCGCTGCGCTGAATGCGCTAAGAATAAGACCTGTGCTCAGTACACCTGTAATTGTGTTCCTTAACTTTTTCCCCATGCTATAAATTCCTCCCTCAGATTGTATTCATCAATCTTTTTTAAACACTTTACCAGAAATCAAACCCAAATAACCCCTAAATTAAAAAAATCGTCCCATATAACCATACCCCCTCCTAATGTAGGATAAAAAAGAAACAGGACTTAATACCTAGCCATTCACTTGGATATGTATATTTGGACAGGTCACAGTATACTGGATGAATAATCAGTTGTATGCTGAAAAAGGTCAATGAGGTCACATCCCCTTAGGAAAAGAGGTTTTCTTATGGCTCTTATTCAATGTCAGTTTTATTCGGAAGTTCTTGGTCTGAGCACATCCATGAATGTTATTCTCCCGCAGACAACCCGATCACAGATTGGAATGGAGGGCAAGCAAGGAATAGGGCCACATCCGACACTGTATTTATTGCATGGCCTGTCAGACGATGATTCAACCTGGCTGCGTCGAACCTCTATTGAACGCTACGTCGCCTCCATGGGCCTAGCGGTCGTCATGCCTCAGGTACATCGGAGTTTCTATACGAATATGGAGCAAGGAGCAGCTTATTGGACTTTTATCAGTGAAGAATTGCCAGCTTTGGCACGTTCATTTTTTCCTCTGTCCGACAAGCGTGAAGACAATTTTGTAGCCGGGCTTTCTATGGGTGGTTACGGCGCCTTCAAACTGGCACTTCAGCATCCAGAGCGCTTTGCAGCCGCTGCCAGTCTTTCGGGGGTCATGGATTTACATGCATCACGCACCGATCCTAAGCAAAATGCTATGAGTCCAGCGGAATGGCTTAACATTTTTGGACCAGATGAAATACGCGGAACAGATCACGACTTGCTGGAGCTGCTACAACGTCATGCCACTGCGGGGACCTCACTCCCCCAACTCTATCAATGCTGCGGTACAGAGGATTTCTTATATAAGGGGAATCAGACTTTTCGTGAAACATGCACCTCTCTTGGAGTTCCGCTGACCTACGAAGAAGGTCCTGGAGCTCATGAATGGGGATATTGGGACGCTAAAATCCAGGACGTACTGGCGTGGCTACCGCTTAAAGGACACTAAAACAGGCAAAAAAATCCCCGGAGCCTTTCTCATCGAACCATGCGAAGGAATTAAGCTCCGGGGATTGTTGTTATACCCATCAGGGATTTGTCTTTGTCTCCGTCGATGGAGATTCTTTAGTTAATGACTTAGGCAGTACTTTATACAGGCGCCACTCGCCGTTAAACTCACGTTCAAGTTGAACCCATGGGGCACCATGTTCATATAAATTCGGATATACCATATTGATCTTACTCAGCGGCATGCCTGACATAATCTTAGGTACAAGGATATAGTCCACATGATTCTCCTGCGGATAACTTAATGCCTTATTGAACGCATAATCACTGGTGATCAGAAAACGTTTGGAATATTGGCTGTAGACGATCATTGTGTAGGCTGAAGCTGAATCAGTCATAATGGTAGACTTCGGCAGATGCTCATCCAGCCAAACGGCAATCTTGCGATCTGATTCCTGTCTCACATAGTTCACATTCCCTGTGCGTGTGAGAAAGCTATTCTCATCCGGTGCAATATCCGGGCGAGTCAACGCATAGGAGAGTAATCCAGCGGTAAGTAGCAGACTGACGGACACTAGACCAAAGGCCGCCCTCCGCCATCGTCCCTGAAGCTGACTCAACTCATAAGGCAACCAGGCTACGGTAATTGGGAATACATACATAAAGTAACGAAACCACCCGTACGAGGATTGTCTCATCATAAGTAAAAATTGCAAGCCCGGCACAGACAGGAACAATAACAAAATAATCAGGGTTCCCCACCGGAATAAGCGTCCACTCAACAGACGGATGAACAGAATAGCAAACAATGGTACAGAGTACCAGATGGTTTTGGAAGCAATAAACTTCAAGGCTACCAGTGGATTGGAGAAAATCTCTACAAATTTATCATCATTCAGCAACTCTGCCGATTGGGCCGTGTTTGAATACTCTGAATTCAGGAAATAAAAGGCATTCCCCATAATGAGATAGTTAAAGAAAATCCACAACAGCCCGGAAAAGACCACAGGAAGCAAAAGAAGTAACCAGGTTGCCTCGACTTTATGCAGCTTTTCCCGCAGGGCCAGCTCGCGTCTACCCAAGTTGCGATGAAGAAATAAGATCGCCAAGACTACGCCAACAGCCATTGCCACGCCTAGAGGCACCGCTTCATAACGAGTCCAGAACGCCATGGCAAGCGCTAATCCAGAAACAATCAGACTTGCCGTCATGCGGTCCTTGAGCCACAGCGCAAATTCAATCACTGTCATCATAATAAAATATATGTATAACGAATCGCTCAGACCGTTGGCACCAAACAGTAAAATAAACGGATTCAGTGCATACAACAAAGCCAACAGCAAGCTCATCCTAGAGCTAAGCCCTGTTCTGACACCTGCCCGATATAGCAACATTGCGGTCAAAGCAGAAAAGGTAGCACTCAGAATAACAGCAGCCAATCCATAGGAGGCTAATGCCGGAAAGATTGGATACAGCAATAGAATTACCATTTCCAGAAGACTGGGTAGTGGATTCCAGATAAATCCGATGGCGCCCAAATGCGGGTCACGGCTGTACAGCACATAAAATGCGTTAGCTACGCGACTGAGCGCGTCTGTGTGCATATATCCCAGAACATAGCTAAAATAGATGCCAGCAGACAGCTCCAATGCAAGTATAAACACAAACAGACCTATAGCCATCCATCTGCTTGCAGACATTTTTCGAAAGGACATTCCTCTCGTTCCCCCTCAAACTTCTTGCGGCGGTGCAGCTGTAGGGAAATTACGCCCGACAGCTGTATCCTTTCCTCCGCTACGATGCACTAACATACAATAAAATTATTGCAGTTCTTCATGCTCTATCTTGTACAATCGCCACTCCCCGTCAAAGTCATGCACCAACGAGGCCCATGGCGCCCCCTTTTCAAACAAATCAGGATAGTTCCGGTTCACCTGATCCAGCGGTACCCCTTCTACCAAGCGCGTAACCAAAACATAATCCACCTTGGAGGCAGGCAGATCCGTTAAAGATTTTCCAAAATCATAATCACTCGTTATCATAAACTTCTTCGGAATTTTACTGCTCAAAATGATCGGATAGGCCGTATAAGAATCAGTCAAAATGAGAGATGAGCCATAATGTTCATCCAGCCATGACCCTATTTTCCGTTCAACAATTTGCCGAGTATAGCTTTCATTGCCACTATGCGTCAGATAGCTATGCTCATCCGCCGCAATTGCGGGGTTCGTCAGTGCGTAGGATAACAAGCCTACTGTTACCAACATTCCTGCCGTTACCAGTGAGATTCCGATCCCCCGCATTTTCCCCTTCAACAGACTAAGCTCATACGGCAGCCAAGCAACCGTAATTGGGAATACATACATAAAATATCGGAACCAGCCAAACGAAGAATGCTTAAGCATCAGTAAAAGCTGAAGCCCGGGTACCGATAAAAAGATAGCCAGCAGCGTTAACGTGCTCCAACTCCACAGACGTTTGTCCAATAGGCGTATAAGCAAAATGGCAATTAACGGAGCCGCATACCATAAGGTTCGTTGCCCGACAAACTTTAGCATCAGCACAGGATGAGCAAACATTTCCACAAAGCGCTGATCCTCCAGCAAAGCCGCTGATTGTGTGGAATTGGAATACTGCGAACGTAAAAAGTAAAGCGGGTCGCCCATGATA
Source organism: Paenibacillus sp. T2-29 (assembly GCF_052921365.1). Lineage (NCBI taxonomy): Bacteria > Bacillati > Bacillota > Bacilli > Caryophanales > Paenibacillaceae > Paenibacillus > Paenibacillus sp. T2-29. The sequence continues at coordinate 67,929 of NZ_JBREVE010000009.1, forward strand.
ATCCAGTTAAAAAAGAGCCACAGCAAACCGGAAAAGACAAGCGGCAGCAACAATAGAAGCCATGTCGCTTCTACCTTGTACAGGCGCTCTTTTAAAGACAATTGCGTTCTAACGCTCTCTCTGTTTGTACGCCACCGATGCAGAGAAAAAATCGTCAGTAATACGCCCAAAGCCAGCGCAACCCCCAGGGGAACTGCTTCGTAGCGAACCCAAAATGCCAATGCAAGCGCAAAACCGGATACGATCAAATTCGCCGCCTTGCGATCCTTAAGCCACATACAGAATCGACTCACTGTCAGCAGTATAAAAAAGATATATGGCGAGTCACTTAAGCCGTTGAAGCCAAACAGAAACATAAACGGATTCAGTGAAAATAACAGCGCAATCAGCAAACTGGTTGCACCGTGAAGCCCTAGTTCTTTTCCCGTCCCGTACAATAATGCTGCACTCGCCCCAGCAAACAGGCTGCTCACAATCACTGCTGCCAGCCCATGGGAAGCGAGTGCGGGAAATAAAGGATAGAACAACAGCACAATGAGTTCCATCAAACTCGGTAGCGGATTCCACACAAACCCAATAGCACCCAAATGCGGGTCACGACTATAGAGTACATAAAATGCATTAGCTACTCGACTGAGCGCATCGGTATGCATATAGCCAAGATGCCATGCAAAATAAACACCCACGGCTAATTCTAGAGCAGCAATACAAGCAAACAATGACAACAACTTTCCATGTTTCCTTACGATCATGAAACCTCTTTCTGACGCTGTTGCGGAACGGAGAAGATCCAATAGCGGTTCCAGATATAATTATGAACTGGCACGATGATGGTAGTTAAGACTTCACCGATCAGATATGACCAACCAATCCAGTGAATGGTTACGTACATCAGAGCGGCATTCAGGAGCAAGCCGCAGGTACAGACCAATAAATATTTAAGAAACTGAGTGCGGCTCCCTTCGCCGGTAGGCTCGAACGTCCAGTTACGATTCAGCACATACGAAACGAGCAGCGTAACGATAAAACCTATGGTAGTAGCCGTTACTGCAGGTATTGCAAACAACTCCACTAGCAGCACAAGCACACCGACGTGAATGCCTGTACCCAGCAGTCCGACAATACCGTATTTAATGATTGGATACTTTAGATACGAACGTCTGATCATGTTGATTAAACTCCCTATCCACCCACAATCGGTCAGCATTCGCCCGTTTGTCTGCAATTAGATAACGGGGTCTGGCTTTGACTTCGTGATATATGGCGGCAATATATTCTCCTACCACTCCAATCGACAGCATGAGTACACTACCGATAATCAAAAGCAGTAAAATGACAGTGGTAAACCCGGTCACAGCATCACCCGTTATTTTGTGCATTAAGGTTTGAATCCCCAACACGACCGAAATCAGCATGAAAATGAGACCCATTAAACTCACTACCCGCAAAGGTACCGTCGAGAACGAAACGATCGCTTCCGCGGCCAATCGAAGCAGCCCTAACGGACTCCAGCGGCTTGGACCCTCTTCTCGTGGAGCCACCCGGAATGTAATCTGGGTTTTACGAAAACCGAGCCAGGCGGTCATCCCGCGAAAAAACGGCATACGCTCTGGCATCGCCATCCAGGCATCCACCACTCGTCGATCCAGCAGCTTATAATCGGAGGCATCCTTGAGATTAAAGCCCGTCAAACGATTCAAAGTCGCGTAGAACAAAGAAGCTCCGAGCTTTTTGCCTACAGACTCTTCTCCCCGAAATTCTTTCACACATTCAACTAAATCATAACCTTCGTTCTGCCATAAACGCACCATTTCCCCGATCATTTCAGGAGGATGCTGCAAATCACCGTCCATGACAATGATCGCATCGCCAGAAGCATTTTCCAAACCTGCGCACAATGCCAGCTCCTTACCAAAATTCCGACTCAGCCGGAGTGCGAGCAAAGAGGGCATACGACGGGACAATTCGGACAACTTGAGCCATGTATCATCTTTGGAACCATCATCTACAATAATGAGCTCATAACGTGAGGTGACAACAGACAGCACCCCATCAATCACCTTAAGAGAACGTTCGAGGTGTGAGCCTTCATTGTACATAGGAATGACGACGGATAAAAAAGGGTTTTTTGTCTCCATTCTTGCTCCTTCTTTCTTCATATTCAGGAGGACTGTGCCGGGGCATCATCCAAGTCATGCATATCGGTCAGACCATGCGTCGTTTTCTCCCAATAGAACGGCTTGGTTATAAGCTGCCAAGCTGCTTTTATCGCAGCTATACTCATAAGTACCCAATATAACGGCGAGAGTAGCCCATATTTGACCATCGCGTATGAAAATGTTCGTTCACCGCGCTCTTCCAGCTCACCGATGACCCAATACATGCCAGCCACATTACTGAATACGAACAGAAAGTTACCGATATAAAATTCCGCGCTGGCTAGGTAGTACACATAACCCGGGAACAGCTTGGGAATAAAGGACAACTCCCAGCCAAACCATAAAATAAGCAAGCCCCAAAAAATCGGGTTCAGCAACGGCAACATCGGAGTCGCCAGAATCATTACCTGAAAACCGAAAAAGCCTTTCCAGCCCACTTCGCGCACTAGCTTAACCGGATTGCGCATATGAACCAGCCATGTCTGCATATATCCCTTGATCCAACGTGAACGCTGACGAATCCAGTTGCCCACGCGGCTGTTCGCTTCCTCCCATGTGCGGGAATCAACAATGGCCGTTTTGTAACCACCTTTATACAGACGAATGCCCAGATCGGCATCCTCGGTTACATTATAGGGGTCCCACGCATTAATATCTTTCAATACAGATACCCGAAAATGATTGGACGTACCACCCAACGGAATAGGGGTATCTAACTGCATAATTCCTGGCAGCAGCAATTCGAACCACATACTGTATTCTTGTGTGAACCAGCGGGTCAGCAAATTTTGTGTACTGTTAAAATAATTGAGCTTCGCTTGAATACACGCATAATTCTCAGGGAGTGAATCAAACGCTGCAATGACTTTTTTAAGTTGGTCAGCATCGGGACGATCCTCAGCATCGTAAATGACGACAAACTCGCCGCGGGCGCGAATAAGTCCATAATTACATGCCTTCGGCTTGGTTTTCGGCAAGCCATCAGGCACGACCAGTGTCGTGTAATAGGCAGGCAGCTTCATTTCACGCAGCAGCTCAATCGTCTCAATGTCGTCCTCTTCAATCAACAGCCGTACATCCAGTTTGGACTTTGGATAATCCAGCTGTTCCAAATTCCGTAACAACATCGGAAGCACGCCCGCTTCCTTATACATCGGTACAAGAATCGTATAGATCGGCAGTCTTTTTTCATCCATGGCGTCTACCTCTTCCTTCGTGAAGCGAAGCTGCGCCCCACGCCGGGAACCGAGATAGATAATTCCAAACTTGAATAGCGTCATAGCAAAATAAAACAGCTGGATCATCATATTAATGATTAGCACTGTCTTCCAGCTGTTCCAGAAGAGGCCGAGCAGCGTAATCATTCCCATAGCTGCAAACACCCAGAGCTGACCCTTGGTAAAGGTGATCCGCGCCGAATTGTGCGGTTCCTTTTCCAACAATCCGGTTGTGCTTTCCTGCATCATTTCCTCGCCGTAGATTTTACCCCAGAGCTGCTCCATCTCTTCCTTTGTTGCAAGCACTTGCTCTACCGGCATACCCAGAATTCCCTCCAGCTTTAAGCGTCGCTCTTCTGGTAATGGATCACTGACCGCTACAATATAGCGGTTCATATATTGATGGATGACGACCACGCCATAAGCCATTGCCACTTGCTCGGGTAGTTTGTACGCCGCATCCAGCGCCAGCTCCTCACCAATACGCCCGATTCGGTTCTGGGTAGCAATCGCGCGGTACAAATCCGCAGGCTCCAGCATTTGCAATGATAGCAAGATGTCGCCGAGCAGCCCGCCGCTCTTCGCCTGGAACTCGAGCGCTCGCTCTAGCTGCTCTGGTGTAATATAGCCGGAACGAACCAGCATGTCGCCCAGTCTCTCCTTGGATTCATCACCGTCAATTTGCTCTTGTAGCTGCTCAGCTGTAATGAAACCCATCTCTACAAGAATATCGCCCAGTCTACCACCGTAACGCTTCTGGTTGCGGATAGCATCTGTCAGCTGATCCCGGGTAATCATCCCGTTCTCCACCAGCTGATCTCCCAGACGGGCCTTGCCGTTTCGTCCGGTCTGCGTTCCTGCTGCCGCCTCTCCGCCTTCTGCACCAGGGATACTGGAAGCAAGACCCATGGCTGCTCCTGCCGCTGCCTGTTCCTGCCCAGATGCATACTGGACTTGCGCCTCCTGCACCTGTCCATCCTGTATTCCTTCATCCAGCAATTGTTCCACAGCTGCTGCTGTATCATTGGCATTCTGTATAGCCTGAATACGAAGTTCTGTATCCCGAAGTCGTCGTTCCAACTCTTCGATGTGAAAATCAAGCTTGTACAGTATCGGGGCCTGCTCTGCACGCTGAGCCTCTAGCTGTTGTTGCAGTTGTTCGATTCGCTGACGCTCTTCTTTTATTCTTCTCTTGGTTTGGCGAATTGAAACTCCTCCAACCTGCCACCTAAGCTTGTCACCCATGAATTCCCGCCCTTTCAATCCAGCGCCGCTCTTCCGCAAGCGCATCTGCAAGCAGCTGCTTTAACTCGGTATCCCGCTGCTTTTTCCGCTCCAGCGCCGCATGGAAAAGCTCCCGCTCCTCACGTAGCAACCTCTCTGCCTGGATTCGCTCCTCATGCAATGAGGATACCAATCCATCGGCGTCAGAAGCGCGATAACCGATCCAAGCGCTCTTTAGCTGACGCGTCGTTCGTTTAGTTCTCATAATACCTCCCTGGATCGTCCCGACTCTGCCTTTTGCTATGTCGCTACTTCAATATTTTTACTGGCTTTCTTCCAAAACCAGGACACACCTGCTTTCTCATTCAAGCCCTTCATTTACACATTTATGCAATTTCCCTGGTCAAAAAAACCAATAAAAACTTGAAAATGATTTATCGCATATGCTTCTTGTTCTATCGAATTGGTAATTCAATGAAAAACTTAGTGCTATTCTACCATAATCCTAGTAGGTGTAGTATACAAAAATGTAAATTCTAGAAACTTTCACACTAATGTATAGATAGGTATATAGAACTAGATATTAAACATCTTGAACGATATTCTTCCAATAAATCTATGTAGTTCATGATTATTCTGATCATAAATCATTCAAATACCTCAGAAAACACAAAAGACACCGCGAACGGTGCCTTTGAAAACATAGATGGCAAATATTCTTAAAATCTGATTTTACACAGCATCCCGTTGCTGTGCAAGAGAATAATTCTTTCTGTATGGATTATTTTTTTGGCTTATGATTTTCATACCATGTTGACGTGTTCACTAGAAGCTGTTCACTGCGTCCAATGGCTGCCTGCACCTGACCGGTGGCGGTTCCGCCATACACATTCCGAGCATTGACTACCGCTTCTGGTTGAAGCACCTCATAAATGCGCTCGTCGAACAGATCCGAAAACTGCTGGAATTCATCCAGTTTCAAATCAAGCAGATATTTGCCCTGCTGGATGCAATACAGCACCGTTTTGCCGATAACCTCATGGGCCTGACGGAACGGAAGCCCCTTGCCGACCAGGAAGTCCGCAATATCCGTTGCGTTGGAGAAATCCTGATTGACCGCTTGACGCATCCGGTCCTTGTTCACCTTCATCGTGGCGATCATTGGAGCGAACAATTGCAAGGCTCCCTCCAGCGTAGCAACCGTATCGAACATCCCTTCCTTGTCCTCCTGCATGTCCTTGTTGTATGCCAGCGGCAAGGACTTCAGTACGGTCAGCAGACCGACGAGGTTTCCATAGACACGCCCGGTTTTGCCACGTACTAGCTCCGGTACATCCGGATTTTTCTTCTGTGGCATAATGCTGCTGCCTGTACAGAAAGCATCATCCAGTTCGACAAAACCAAATTCTGTGCTGCTCCATAGCACCAGTTCTTCGCTCAGACGGGACAAATGCGTCATAATCAGCGAGGCCCCGGCCAGAAACTCTACGATAAAGTCCCGATCACTGACAGCGTCCAGGCTATTTTCATAGACGCCATCAAACCCAAGCTGCTCAGCTACAAAATGACGATCGATCGGGAAAGTGGTTCCAGCCAGAGCGCCAGCGCCGAGCGGCAACATATTGATGCGTTTGTAGCTGTCCTTGAGTCGGTCAATATCACGCTCCAGCATAGACACATACGCCAGCAAATGATGCGCGAACAAAATAGGCTGCGCACGCTGCAAGTGTGTGTATCCAGGTACAATTGTGTCCAGATTGTCCTTGGCCTGCCCAATTAATGCAACTTGTACATCATGCAGCATACCCACCAGTGATACGACATGTCCGCGCAAATACAAGTGCATATCTGTTGCTACCTGATCGTTACGACTGCGTCCAGTGTGCAGCTTACCGCCGACCGGACCAATGACTTCGATCAGGTTTTTTTCGATATTCATGTGAATATCCTCATCCGAAACGGAAAATTCAATTTCCCCACGGCGGATACGCTCCAGAACGGTGTGCAGTCCTCCCTTGATCGTGTCCGCATCCTCCTGCGGAATAATACCGCATTTGCCCAGCATGGCCACATGAGCCAAACTGCCTTGAATATCTTCTTCCGCCAACGCCTGATCAAACCCAATAGAAGCCGTATATTCCTCTACCAGCTTGTTCGTTTGCTTTGTAAACCGTCCGCCCCATAGCTTACTCATTGCATGATCCCCTCTCTGCAATAACAAGCCGCCCTCGTCGTTTGGACAAGAACGGCCCGCATTCCGTACATTTCATCTTATTTATGATTTTGTGTTACGCCCGCGTTGACCTTCAAACGCAAAGCATTCAAGCGGATAAAGCCTGTGGCATCGCCTTGATCGTAGGCTTGTGTCGGATCAGCTTCCATGGTCGCAATGTCTGGGTTGTACAAGCTAACCGGACTTTTAACGCCTGCACCGATAATGTTGCCCTTATACAGCTTCACGCGCACCGTACCACTGACATTTTTCTGGCTCTCATGAACCAGAGCCTGTAAAGCGACACGTTCCGGCGCGAACCAGAATCCATTGTACACCAAGGTAGCATAACGGGTAATCAGGCTATCACGCAGATTCATAACCTCGCGATCCATTGTGATCGATTCCATTTTGCGATGAGCAGTGAACAGGATTGTACCGCCTGGCGTCTCATAGACTCCGCGGCTCTTCATACCCACAAAACGGTTCTCAACCATATCTACACGTCCGATACCATGCTTGCCGCCCAGTTCATTCAGTTTTTCCATCACTTGCAGCGGAGTTAACTGTTCACCGTTCAAAGCAACGCAGTTGCCTGCTTTAAATTCCAGCTCCAAGTATTCTGCTTCATCAGGCGCGTCCTCAGGCGCGTTGCTGAGCAAGAACATTTCTTTATTTTCAGGAGCGCTCGGATCAAACCAAGGGTCCTCCAGCACGCCGCTTTCATAACTGATATGCAGCAGGTTGCGGTCCATGGAGTACGGCTTGGCTGCAGAAGCCGTTACCGGAATACCGTGTTTTTCCGCATAGGCAATCATTTCTGCCCGGCCCGGGAACTGATTGCGGAACTCTTCCAGCCGCCAAGGTGCAATGACTTGGATGTCCGGCGTTAGCGCCGCCGCGTTCAGCTCGAAGCGCACCTGATCGTTACCTTTGCCTGTTGCCCCGTGAGCAATGGCTGTTGCTCCCTCGGCAATCGCAATATCGACCATCCGCTTAGCGATCAATGGACGTGCGATACTCGTACCGAGTAAATATTGCCCTTCATATAAAGCACCTGCCTGAAACATCGGATAAATAAAATCCTTGGCGAATTCATCACGCAGATCATCGATGTACACTTTGGAAGCTCCCGTAGCGAGTGCCTTTTCCTCCAAACCGTCCAGTTCTTCCTTTTGTCCGATATCTGCAGTGAATGCGATAATTTCAGCATCATATGTTTCCTTGAGCCATTTCAGAATGACCGACGTATCCAGACCGCCGGAATATGCGAGTACGATTTTTTCTTTTGCCATTATTGAAGTCCTCCCCGAATGCTTATACCTCTATCTTCTTTACGATCAACCTTATCCCATTAAAGCAACTAGCAACGCTTTTTGTGCATGCAGACGATTTTCCGCTTCATCAAAAATGACCGAATTGGGACCATCGATTACTCCCGCACTCACTTCCTCCCCACGATGTGCAGGTAGACAGTGCAAGAATAAATAATCTGGCTTAGCGAGCTTAACCAGTTCCTCATTCACCTGGAAGTCGGCAAAAGCAAGCTCACGCTCCTTTTGCTCTTCCTCAAAACCCATGCTTGCCCACACATCTGTGTAGATCGCATCAGCATCTTTTACTGCTTCCTGCGGACTTTGAGTGATCACAATTTCACTACCTGTCTGCTTGGCAATCTCCCGGGAATCTGCGATCACACTCGGGTCAGGCTCGTATCCAGCTGGACTTGCAATGGAGACATGCACTCCGAGCTTGGCTCCACCAATCAAGAGGGAATGCGCCATATTGTTGCCGTCTCCGATATAAGCCAGTTTGAGCCCTTTTAGCTTACCCTTTTGCTCATACAAGGTTTGATAATCAGCCAGCACCTGACACGGATGCGCCAAATCGCTCAAGCCATTGATTACCGGAACGGATGCATAACGGGCCAACTCTACGACATTATCGTGCCCAAAGGTACGAATCATAATGCCATCCAGATAACGTGACATGACTTGGGCCATGTCGCTAATCGGTTCACCGCGTCCCAGTTGAATATCATTTTTGCTGAGGAAAAGGGCATGCCCACCCAATTGATACATACCGACTTCAAAGGATACCCGTGTGCGTGTGGAGGACTTTTCGAAAATCAGTCCAAGTGTTTTCCCCTTCAGCGGCTGATAAACTTCTCCGTTTTTGTGTTTACGCTTAATTTCAATGGCGAGATCAATTAAATACTGGATTTCCTCTGGCGAGTAGTCGTCCAGTTCTAGAAAGTCCCGTCCTTTCAAATTCACCTGTTGCAATGCGCCGCCCTGACTCATGCGTTCCTCTCCTTTTACACTCTAATCTCGGATGCTTCTGGCTCTACACTAAGCTACGTGCTCCCGAATCAATTCAGCAATCCATGTTACAGCCTGATCTATTTCGTCTTGCGTTACATACAGGTTAGGCAACAGGCGAATCACGTTCGGTCCTGCTGTAATGAACAGAATGCCCTTCTTCTGTCCTGCCAAAACAAGCTCTGCTACCGGCTCCGCACACTCAATCCCGACCATCAGACCTTTTCCGCGGATATCCTGGACAAAAGGAATATCTTTAAGCTGTTTTTGCAGACTATGAAAGAGATAATCTCCCATTTCGGCAGCGCGTTCTGGCAGCTTGTCATCAATAATCGTTTCAATGGTTGCTTGAACTGCTGCCATGGCAAGCGGTGTACCCCCGAAGGTAGAACCATGACTGCCCGCTGTGAACGCTTCACGCAAATATTCTTTGCCTAGCATTGCACCGACCGAAAAGCCACTGCCCAATCCTTTCGCCAATGTAAAAATATCCGGTTCTATTCCATAATGCTCAAAGGCAAACAGCTTACCTGTCCGTCCCATACCTGTTTGCACCTCGTCAATGATCAGCAGCAATCCATGCTCGTGGCACAGCTTGGTAATCACGTCTACGAAAGCAGGGTCTACCGGATACATGCCACCTTCGGCCTGCACCATTTCCAGCATAATTGCCGCTGTATTCTCATTGATAGCTGCTTCGAGCGCAGCCTGATCATGAAGCGGAACGCTTTTGAATCCGGCGGGAAGCGGTAAAAAACCTTCTTTCACTTTGTCCTGACCCGTAGCAGTCAAGGTTGCCAGCGTCCGTCCGTGAAAGGATTGCGTGAACGTAATGATTTCATAGCGACCGGTCTGCTTCACCTTCTGGTGGTAACGACGCGCCAGCTTAATGGCAGCTTCGTTCGCTTCAGCTCCGCTGTTGCAGAAGAACACGGCATCTGCGCTGCTATTGGCTGTCAGCAAGGCCGCGGCCCGTTCCTGCCCGGGAATATGAAACAGATTGGATACATGCCACAGTTCATCGATCTGTTTTTTCAAACGCTCCGCTACAGCTTGAGGCGCATGGCCTAGATTGGTAACGGCAATACCTGACATAAAATCCAGATAACGTTTGCCCTGATCATCCCACAGCCAGCTTCCTTGTCCTTTCACCAGTGTAAGCGGGTATCTTGCGTAGTTTGGAAAAAGAGAGCTATCTGCCTGCACTTTTGCCGCCCCCTTTTCCGCTTGCGCTCCCCTTCCATTCGTACTTGGCATTTCCTCGCTCACCAGCGTATTCGGTTTCTTACTCATATCGTTCACGCCCCTTTATCGTTTGGTTATATAGGTTGAGCATATATCGCAATTACTGCATACGCACAATGCGTGTTCCAATCGATTCTCCACCCAGCACACGGCTGAGTACCTGCGGTTCGCTGCCGTCCACAATGACGACTTCCTTCACTTTACCGTGAATGCAGGCAATAGCCGCTCTCACTTTCGGAATCATACCACCGTAGATTTCACCTGTACTGATCATATCTTCAATTTCCTGTATGGTAATTGACTCCAGCACCTTCTTTTCTACACCATTCTTTTTCAGTATACCGGGTACATCCGTCACAACAATCATTCGACTGACGCCGAGATGAGAAGCCACCGCGCCCGCCGCTGTATCGGCATTAATATTGTAACGCTGACCGGATCGATCAATGCCAATAGGCGCAATAACTGGCATATAGTCCATATCCAGCACACCGGTAATAATCGAAGCTTGAACATGTGTTACCTCTCCAACCCAGCCGACCTCTGCGGCATTCGTCACAGGCTTCGCTTCAATTAAATAGCCATCACTGCCTGACAAACCCAGCGCTCGCCCTCCGTGCATCCCTATTCTGCGAACAATCTGCTTGTTAATGCTGCCTGCCAGCACCATTTCCACGACATCCAGCACGGGTTCAGTCGTTTTACGCAATCCATGAATGAACTCCGTTTCGATTCCCAGCTTCGCCAAATTGTCAGAGATCGCAGGCCCACCGCCATGTACAATGACTGGTTGAAGGCCTTCCGACTGCAGACGGGCCAAGTCGTCAAAAAAGGAATCAGGCAACGCAGCCAGCGTACTTCCTCCGCATTTCATCACAAAATTACGACGTGCCACTCCCGCATGTTTCGCTTGATCCGCGTGTCCCACTGCCGATTGCATATCATCTCTCCTTTTCTCCTCTGCACAATTTTGTGCGATTTTCAAATGATGCCGAAGCTATATTCGCTCGCTTCTTCTATTAACTATTAAATATCCATCCGTAATTAAATCGGGTATCTATGTCCGATAAGCCGCATTAATCCGCACATAATCATAGGTTAGGTCACAGCCCCATGCTGTAGCGGTCCCGTTCCCATGATGCAAATCAACGATAATTTGCACCGTATCTCCACGTAAATAGGAAAGCGCCTCGGCTTCATCAAAAGCTACTGGACTTGATTGGCTTAGCACGATAATATCCCCCAGGCGAATGTCTACCGTATCCGGATTCACCGGTTCTCCGGCACGTCCGACGGCTGCAATAATCCGTCCCCAGTTGGCGTCTGCGCCAAAAACGGCTGACTTCACCAGACTGGACCCGATCACAGTCTTGGCTATCGCCTGGGCAGATGCATCGCTTATCGCTCCGCTTACAGACACCTCTACCAGCTTCGTAGCACCTTCTCCATCACGGGCAATCGCCTTCGCCAGCTCACGGCAGATATAAGTGAATGCCTCGGCAAAAGCCTCCCAATCGGGATGCTCTACGTTCAACTCGCTGTTGCCTGCAAGTCCGCTTGCCATAGCGATTAGCATATCATTCGTACTGGTATCCCCATCGACCGTAATCATATTAAAGCTGGTATCCGTGGCCTGCTTTAATAGTTGATGAAGGGCCGTCTGTCCAATGGCTGCATCACAAGTTATGAAAGCGAGCATGGTTGCCATATTCGGATGAATCATACCCGATCCCTTTGCCGCCCCGGCGATGTGCACAGTCACACCATCCACTTCAACTGACACGCACGCTTCCTTTTTAACCAAATCCGTTGTCAGAATGGCTTGGCTAAATTGCTCCGCCCCATCGCTTGCCTCGCTCATCCGCTCAGGTAGTGACGATATACCGCCAAGCACACGATCCATTTTCAGATGCTCGCCAATTACACCAGTCGAGGCAACGGCTACATCGCTCTCCGCCACACCCAGCTGATGAGCAGCGGCCGAACGCATAGCGTAAGCATCCTGCTCCCCTTGCTGTCCCGTACAGGCATTGGCGTTCCCGCTGTTCACTACTATCGCCTGCAATCGACCGTCTGTCAGGCTCTCGCGAGTCACCTTCAGCGGTGCAGCCTGAAACACATTGGTGGTATACACCGCAGCAGCTGTCGCCTCTACCTCACAGCGAATCGCGCCAATATCGTTGCGATTCGTATTTTTTAATCCACAGTGCAATCCCCCGGCTGTAAAGCCACGCGGAGTTACAATGTTGCCCTCATGTACTACTGTAAAGCCTACTTTGCCCATAATTATGTGCCCTCGTTCGCAACATATAGGAGGCATGACAGCTGGACGCTTGCGTTCTCCAACCAGCTCGCTGTCGTCCCCGTAGCCTGTTGCGTTTACGTGCTACTTACGGATATACCGGTATGAAGCCCAGTCCGAGGTTCTCCTCCCATCCCATCATCAAATTTAAATTCTGAATCGCCTGCCCAGCGGCACCCTTCACAACATTATCAATGACAGAAATAATCGTAAGACGCCCAGTACGGGCATCTGCTGCAAAACCGATGTCGCAGTAGTTTGAACCAAATACTTCTTTTGTTGCCGGCCATATACCTTCGCCACGTACGCGGACAAAAGGATGGCCTTTATAATAATCCCGGTATAACCCGATAAGATCCTGATCCGTATGATCACCTTTCAACGTGACATAAATTGTACTCATGATTCCTCGCGTCATAGGCACAAGCTGTGTCGTAAACGTAATCGTAACATCCTCGCCCGCAACATCACCCAATACCTGTTCGATCTCAGGGATATGTTGGTGCTTATTCACCTTATAAGCCTTAAAGTTCTCATTCATCTCCGCATAATGCGAAACAAGACTTGTTCCCCGACCGGAGCCTGATACCCCTGATTTGGCATCCACAATCAGTGACCGATGGTCAATCCAATCCGCCTCCAAGGCAGGAATAATTCCTAATAGTGTTGCCGTTGGATAGCAGCCTGGATTCGAAATGAAAGAAACTCCAGCAAGCTTTTCTGCATACACCTCGCTGAGTCCGTATACTGCTTGCTTGAGATACTCAGGTGAAGCCGCAGGCTTTTTATACCAAGCTTCATACACTTCCCCGCTTCGGAGCCTAAAGTCCCCGGAAAGGTCAATCACCTTCAGTCCGGCATCCAGAAGCTGTGGCACTAACTGGGTACTAACGCCTGATGGCGTAGCTGTGAAAACCAGATCAGCCTTGGCAGCAATTTCATGGATATCGACACCGTCCAAATCCTGCATCACAATATCCGTCAGATGTGGAAACCCATCACTAATCGGGACACCCGCGCTGGACGAAGAAATAACAGATACAATCTCCACCTGCGGATGATGAACCAAAAATCGAATCAGCTCCACCCCACCATATCCAGTGGAACCGACAATTGCTACTTTTAGCTTGCTGCTCACAGACCTTCCCCCATTCCGTCCCTATGAAATATGTATTATTATACGACTCTATTCATATAAATACAACACCTCATGTCATGTTATTCTTCCAAATTTAAAATATGCATTCTTGCCCATTCTTTTGACCGACAAGCTGTACAGGCTATTAACTGAGGAAACCAAAAAAGACAGACCCCCTTGTGAATCCAGTCTGCTATTTTGCATAAAAAAAACATCGTTCCTTTTATATATTATCTTGTATATTGGTATTCATCTGGATTATCCATTTGCTGCACTTATGTATTCGTTGAACATTGAATAGGGTAAAAAGAGTGAGTATGTACAAAAATAAACCTATACGTTAGGAGTGTTACACATCGAAACCTATACAGCGAATTTAGTGATAGATGCTAAAGCCAAGTTAGGCGAGGGTCCCAGTTGGGATCATCAGTCGCAACGTTTATTTTGGGTCGATATTGAAGGCTTTCAATTACACATCTACGATCCATCTACTGGCACAGATCGTACCATAGATGTAGGCGAACATATTAGTGCAGTCGTCCCTTATCTTAAAAATAAAGTAATCGTGGCCATGATCAGCGGTCTATACTGTTTGGATATTGAGACAGGAGCCAAAGTATTGATCCACGATCCTGAGGAAGGTAGGCCAGGAAATCGATTTAATGATGGTAAATGCGATCCTGCAGGACGTTTTTTGGCAGGAACCATGAGTTTAAATGGCAAACGCGGGCAAGGCGCATTGTATAGTCTAGGCACAAAAGGAAATGTGTCCTTACTGGTTGATAAAGCTTCCACATCTAATGGCTTAGCCTGGAGCTCAGATCACCGTACCCTGTATTATATTGATACTCCGACCTTAGAAGTGGTCTCCTTCGATTACGATGTGACACAAGGTACTATTAGGAATAAGCAATTGGTAGCTAGATTGGATGAAAGTGAAGGATATCCCGATGGCATGACCATCGATGCAGAGGGCATGTTGTGGATCGCGCGTTGGGGCGGTAAACGTGTATCTCGTATCCATCCTGTTCAGGGAGAAGTGATTGCTGAGGTGTTACTTCCAGTCAATCGTGTGACTTCGTGCGCTTTTGGTGGTGAACATCTGGATGAGTTGTATATCACAACTGCTCAAGATGACGATAATACCAGCCAACCACTAGCAGGTGGTTTATTTATGGTCAAAACCGGGGTAAAAGGAGTACCAACCTCATATTTTAATCAAGGACAACCGGCAAATTGGCTTGATCTATTACTAAAAAGGAATTGATAAAGCGGTTCTGAAAAGAGAAGAGCCCACTACATCAGTGAGCTCTTCTACATTGATTCAGTTAAGAGCAAGCGTTCAGAAGGTCACATTAAGCTAGCCTTCCCTTTTGAACCCTTCACCCAATACTTCACGTGTGTTACTAATAATCACAAAAGCTTCCGGGTCTACCAAGCGGACGAGCGTTTTGAGGCGGGTTACCTCGTTTTGCCCGACTACAACCATAAGTACAGGACGTTCTTCGTTCGTGTAACCCCCCCGTCCTGCAAGCTCTGTCAAACCCCGATCCAAATCCTGCAAAATGGTTTGCGTAATTTTTTCCTTTTGATTGGATATGATATAAGCTACTTTGGAGTAGCCCAGCCCCATTTCTACAGCATCAATGACTTTGCCGGTAACAAACAAGCCAATCAATGCATACAGAGCCCGCTCCGGCGATAGGGTGAAACCAGCTAGCGTGATTACCGTGCCATCCATGAGCATGACACAAAGAGAAAGACTAAAACCGGTATACTTTTGAATAATCTGCGCCAAAATAGCCAGTCCACCCGTTGAGCCTCTGCCCCGAAACACAGTGCCCAAACCCAATCCTACTCCGATTCCACCATACAGCGAAGCCAGCAACGGATTTGTTGTCGGTACTGCCCAATCCTTCGTCACATAAACGAATAGTGGCAGCATGATGCTTCCCAGCAGGGAACGCAAGCCATACTTTTTTCCTAACAGCAGTACTCCTGCTATAAATAACGGAATATTCATTCCCCACTGCGTATAGGCCGGTTCCAGGCCAAACAGGTCCTCACCCAAGATAGACAAGCCAGATACACCCCCGGATGCAATCCGGTTGGGCAGCAAGAACATGTTAAAGGTCAGCGCTGTAATAAAGGAGCCGAGTATGATCAGCAGGACATCGGTCACGTTACGCGCTGGTCCACTGGCGGCAATCAGAGGCTTACGCCTTCTTCGGCGGGCAGCGGGAGGATTCAATTGAGACATCATTCATGTTCTCCTTTAATAAAAAATACCGTCACACAAAAATTCCTACAGGCCGCAGGCACATGGACTGCGGTTCTGTAGGAAAACGTACAGGCAATTATTCTGCGTCCAGCTTAATTTGGCTGCGCAGGTAACCATCGATGAACGGATCGAGATCGCCATCCATAACAGCCCCTACATTGCCAGTTTCCACACTGGTACGATGATCCTTAACCATGCTGTATGGATGGAACACGTAGGAGCGAATTTGGCTACCCCATGCAATGTCGGACTGTTCACCACGGATTTCGTCCAATTGCTGCTGTTGTTCTTCAATCTTGCGCTCGTAGAGCTTGGAACGGAGCATCGTCATCGCACGTTCACGGTTTTTGATCTGGGAACGTTCATTTTGACAAGTCACGACAATACCAGTAGGCAAATGCGTAATCCGAACAGCCGAGTCGGTCGTATTAATATGCTGACCACCTGCACCGCTGGCCCGGTACGTATCAATTTTAAGATCTTCCGTGCGGATTTCAATATCCACATCATCCGCAATTTCCGGTACCACATCACAAGACACGAACGATGTATGACGACGACCAGAGGAATCAAATGGAGAAATGCGAACAAGTCGATGTACGCCTTTCTCCGCCTTGAGATAACCGTAGGCATTGTAGCCTTTGATCAACAGGGTTACGCTCTTAATTCCCGCTTCATCACCTGCCAGATAATCCAGGGTCTCCACCTTGAAACCTCGTTTTTCTCCCCAGCGCGTATACATACGCAACAGCATTTGACCCCAGTCCTGGGACTCGGTACCGCCTGCCCCCGGGTGCAGCTCCAGAATAGCATTAAGCTTGTCATAGGGCTGATTTAAAAGCAATTGCAGCTCAAATTCCTCCAGCTTGCTCAGCAGGGACTTGATACTGTTTTCAACTTCTCCAACCAGCGCTTCATCGCCTTCCTCTTCAGCCAGTTCAACCATCATACCTGCGTCTTCATATTCCTGACGCAACTGTTCATAGCTGTCCACAGAAGACTTCACAGCATTCATTTCAGCAATTACGCCTTGGGCCTTTTCGTTATCATCCCAAAAATCAGGCGCTGCCATCTTTTCCTCAAAGTTCGCGATCATTTCCTGTTTGAGATCTAAGTCAAAGAGACCCCCTAAGGTTTGTTAGTTTCTTGCCTATTTCTCGTAAATCATGCTTTACACTTGGATCAATCATGATGTCATTCTCCTTTTAATATAGGGTTAGGGGGAGTAAAAGCGTTGTGAGTTACGGCTGGGTGAAGAGACGCTGCGCGAATGATTTGATCTTACGATCGCTGTTGCAGCGAGATGCCCTGATTGAAATAACACATTCAAAGGTGGGCATCTCACTGCAAAGGCGAACGCTGACGCTTCTCCAGATTCAAATCCTCCGCTTCGCTACCGACCGCCGTAAAGTCAAACCACTTTTAAATAACAGGCTCTGGTATGTGAGCCAGATTAACTGCGGAATTGACTGACAAATAAGCAGAGACTTGCCTATTTGTCATAATTTTTTAAAAGAATCGAGAGCAATCTAGCCATTCATCAATGTTCAGACTGATCCTCCAACAGAAAAGTTATAAGTTGAAGACATCAGCGTCGTCCCCTGATGGCACAAAATGGCCGACGGTCAGTGGTTGAACTGCCGCCTGCCATTATATGCATTGCAGGGGATAGTGTATATCAAGATCTATCCCTTAATTTCAATCCTTATTTTCTACGCGGACGCGAAGGAGCGGATTTCTTTTTAGGAGCCGCAGGTTCGCCACTCGTAGAGATTTTATCTTCATCAACGACAGCCTGACGCTCTTGGTTGGATTCGATTTGTGCTTTCATGATGTATGTCGCAACTTCCTCTTGGATGCTGGCGATCATAGCATGGAACATTTCGAAACCTTCAAATTGGTATTCACGCAATGGATCAGTACCACCATAAGCACGCAAGTGAATACCTTGACGCAATTGATCCATAGCATCAATATGATCCATCCATTTGCTGTCAACTGCACGCAGTACGATAACCTTCTCGAACTCACGTACCATTTCTTCGCCGATCATCTCTTCACGGCTGTGGTATCTGTTGGTAACTTTCTCGAAGATCATATCGACCATCTCTTCTTTTTCCTTACCCCACAGATCGTCGCGCGAAAGTGTGTTTTCCTCAAGCAGATTGTTGTTCACATACTCTGCTACTTCATCCAGTTCCCAGTTTTCAGGGATATCATCACCACAGTGAGCTTCCACTACACGCTCAATGACAGGCTTGATCATGTCGAACACAATTTCCTTGATGTTCTCTGATTCCAGCACCTCACGGCGTTGTTTGTAAATAATAGCACGTTGCTGATTCATCACGTCATCATATTGGAGAACGACTTTACGCTGATCAAAGTTATTCCCTTCGACACGTTTTTGAGCTGATTCGATAGCACGTGAAATCATACGGCTCTCGATAGGTTGATCTTCCTCAAAGCCCAAGCGCTCCATCATATTCAGTACGTTGTCTGCACCAAAACGCTTCATTAACTCATCGCCCAGCGATAAGTAAAATTGCGTGGAGCCTGGATCGCCCTGACGTCCTGCACGTCCGCGAAGCTGATTATCAATACGACGGGATTCATGCCGTTCTGTACCGATGATGTGCAAACCACCGAGTTCTGCAACGCCTTCGCCCAGTACGATGTCAGTACCACGTCCAGCCATGTTAGTAGCGATGGTAACCGCGCCAGCTTCACCTGCACGAGAAATAATCTCAGCTTCTTCGGCATGATACTTGGCGTTAAGCACTTTATGACGAACGCCTTTGCGTTTCAACATTTCAGAAAGAAGCTCGGAGTTTTCAATAGAAACCGTACCTACCAATATCGGTTGGTTCTTTTTGTTACGCTCCAGGATTTCGTCTACCACAGCATGGAATTTACCTTTCACGCTCTTGTATACTACGTCAGGCATATCTACACGCTGGTTAGGCTTATTCGTCGGAATTTGGAGCACTTCCAGACCGTAGATTTTTTTGAATTCTTCTTCTTCTGTTTTCGCTGTACCCGTCATCCCCGCCAATTTGCGGTACATACGGAAATAGTTTTGGAATGTAATTGTCGCCAGTGTCATGCTTTCGTTTTGGACAATGATGTTTTCCTTCGCTTCAATAGCTTGGTGCAAGCCATCACTGTAACGACGTCCAGCCATCAGACGACCTGTAAACTCATCGACAATCAGAACCTCACCATCAGCCACGACATAGTCCACATCCAAACGCATAATAGCGTTAGCTTTCAAGGCTTGTACGATGTGGTGATTGATTGTAACACTTTCCTGATCGTACAGGTTTTCAAGACCAAAGAAATTTTCAGCCTTGGATACGCCGTTTTCGGTCAAAGCAACTGACTTCACCTTAATATCCAGCGTGTAATCTTCTTCAACGTTCAGGCTCTTTACAAAACGATCAGCGGCAAAATACAGCTCGGTCGATTTTTGAGCTTGTCCTGAAATGATCAATGGTGTACGAGCTTCATCGACGAGAATGGAATCCACTTCATCAATGATACAGAAGTACAACGGACGCTGTACCATCTGTTCTTTGTAAAGCACCATATTATCGCGCAGATAATCGAAGCCGAACTCATTGTTTGTACCATACGTAATATCACAAGCATAAGCTTCCTGTTTGGCAGCATGATCCATATTGGCCAGGTTCAGACCTACGGTCATTCCCAAGAAATTGTAAATTTGACCCATTTCTCCGCTGTCACGTTGTGCCAAATAGTCATTGACTGTAACCACGTGCACACCTTTACCCAACAGAGCGTTCAAATAAACCGGCAGTGTTCCCACCAGTGTTTTACCTTCACCGGTTTTCATTTCGGCGATTTTTCCTTCGTGCAACGCAATACCGCCGAGCATCTGTACGTCATAGTGACGTTTGCCCAGCACCCGCTTGGACGCTTCACGAACCGTTGCAAAAGCTTCCGGCAGCACTTCTTCAGCCGTAGCACCTTGTTCAATCCGCTCTCTAAACTCCGCCGTCTTGGCTTTCAGTTCCTCATCCGAGAGCTTCTCAAAATCAGGCTCTATTTTATTGATCAGTTCAACCGTCTTCATTAAACGTTTGACGTCACGTTCATTTGTATCCCCAAAAATTTTTTTGACAATTCCTAGCATGGTTTACCCCTTTCGCGCAAAACAATTAATAGAATCAATTTCACAATAAGAAAGGGTCCATGATGAAATTGATTCCCGATATGTTTGACAGGCCCGGCTATACCAGCCCATCGTGCGATGTTCTTTGCATAAATTGTAACAGTTTGTAGGACATGCCGCAACACAAGCAGCCTGCAGATTTGCATCCGGTTAAAGATACCAAAACAATTGACGCACGAAATACACAATTGGTTACATCGATCTAAGTTTAAATTTCCATTCATGTTTACAATAAACATATAAAAGAGCCCTATCCCGCCAGGTTCGCAAGGATAAGGCTCGTGTTATTATCATTTTCCTGATATCCATGAAGCATGCTTCAATCAAAAAGTTCTATTCATTTTAAAATGCAATAAGTTCTTGCTTTACAGGCTATTCCCGTTCGATCAGACCGTATTTACCATCATTGCGTTTGTAAACTACGTTAACTTCTTCGTTATCAATGTTAGCAAATACGAAGAAATTATGTCCAATCATGTTCATTTGCAGAATAGCTTCTTCCACATCCATAGGTTTCAATAAGAAACGCTTGGTGCGGACGACTTCCAGCTCATCCAATTCTGCATCCTCATCTTCAGCAACAGCCACACCACCAGCCGGATCTTCCACAAAAAGGGTTTTTAAACTACCTTCCTGCCGGAATTTTCGGTTTAGTTTGGTCTTGTGCTTGCGAATTTGCCGTTCTAGCTTGTCTACCACGGCATCAATGGATGCATACATGTCATCGCTTTCGTCTTCGGCACGGAGTACAAGCCCCGGCAAAGGAATGGTTACTTCTACAGTGTGCAAATCTCTGGTTGTGCTTAACGTTACACTTCCATCAGACGTCGGGGGTGCATCGAAATACTTTTCAAGTCTGCTGAATTTCTTTTCAACGTAGTCCTTCAAAGCGTCGGTAACCTCGATCTGTTGACCTCGTACTGTTAAGTTCATAGGGCACGCCTCCTTTGCCTCTTCAGTATAACACATATGTTAACGCCAAGTAAAAAAGGAGATCAACATTTCGAAGATTTTTTACAATTTTCCTCATGATTCGACAAAACACTTCCCATAACGCCATTTTATGAAAAGGGTCATGTTTAAATTCAGCTCGCATACATATGTGAATAATGAAGAGATATTTAAAAAGTTACTCTGCTGGTGTCATGACAAATCCACTATTTCGAGTTCATGCTATGTATTTTATCGACTGGGGAGGGGGTTATTTGTCAGACTGAATCCGGTATAGAACCTATGCTAAAAGCAAGACCTGACTATCATGCAGGCAATTTATACGAAAGGATCATTACACCCAGCCCAGCTGGCTCTTCCCCTGCAAAAATCCTAAGACAGCTAATTGGGGAGAGATGGAAAGTAGGAAGTTAATCCATGGCTTTTATTCAGCGTTATGCAACGAATCAGACCGGGGCTATTACCTTATAGGCAATACACTCGGGCTGGCACGTTCTGCTTCGGTGGGGGGGCCGGGTACAGCGACCAGCATTGGTGCTTTCATCACGACCAATACAGCCTCTCGCTTCGGCACATATCCATTCGGCACGACTTCTGCTTTTGCCAGTAACTCATCGACGCATTTCTTGTGCTCCCCCCGGGCAGTACCGTGCTATATGCTGAGCTTATTTGGGGAGGAAGCTATGCCAACGGCAGTACCAATGTATTGTCCAGCGCCAGCAATCCGATCACATTTCAGACGCCTGCTTTATCTACTACAGTCAGTCCCGAATCTGCAACATCGATCAACGTCACCAGTCTCAGTACCTATGTGTGAACCGCAAATGTAACAAATTTGGTCATTCAAGGCGGCGCAGGGGCATATACGGTCGGAAATGTGACGGGCACCATCACGGTTCCCGATTCTACCAACACCAATCACGCTGGATGGACGCTGGCAGTGGTGTACAATAACCCGTCTCTCCCCTTCCGTAACCTATCGCTGCGTGTAGGTGGTGAAGGAGTCAGCAGCGCTACTGGCTCGGTCAACGTGGTAATAAGCGGGTTTGCCACGCCTGTACAGGGGACTTTGCGCGGCAGGGCGTTAATTAGCGCCCAAGAGGGTGACGTAGATATCACCGGGGATCGTGCGTTGTTTGGACCTACCACATCCAACTTAACTGCGCTGTCTGGGCCCAACAATTTTTCGACTAATTTTTTTGCGTCCCAAATTAACGGGGATGACGGCACATTGGTCACGACGGGGACCTTCGGTACCACTAATACAGTTAATGTCTCTGTGTCTGCACCTAATATTCAGGTGACTAAAACATCCAATCTGGCAGCTGCTGTAGTTGGAGATACGATCAGATATACACTAAGCATTACGAATAACGGTGTGGATTCCGTCACAGATACCGTTGTGACCGATACAATCCCAGCAGGTACTTCCTTCGTTCCGGGTAGTGTCCTTATCGACGGTGTACCTTTCCCTAACACCTCGCCAACTGCTGGAATTGCCATTGGAAATGTCGCACCTGGAAATACATTTATCGTGAGTTTCCAAACTTCTGTCCAAAGCTTGCCGCAAACATCTCCACAGACCATAAGGAGGCCCAAGCAGGGGAAAACCTGACCTACACGGTACTCCATAATAACTTTGGCAACATTGCTTCAGAAGTTATTTTTCAAAATTTTGTCCCTGCCGGAACCCTGTACATTCCTGACAGCCTCCAGTTGAACGCTCAAACGTTTGCAGAAGCCAACCCTGCTGCGGAGTTAGTCTTGGATCTGTGGAACCTGGTCAGTCATTGACCCTGGCTTATCAGGTAACTGTATCCGAGACACCTCCATCTGGCTACATCGTAAATCAGGCTGCCTTTACCTACTCATTTACATTGCCTAGAGGAAGAATCGTACCGGGCACATTGACTACAAATACCGTGACGATCCCAGTGGTATTCCCACTGCTCGAATTTGTGAAACAGGTAAACACCTATGACGCCTCTGTAGGAGACACTCTTACCTTCACCCTTCAGATTACAAATAAAGGAGGAGTCTCGGCGTAGTTTCCGTTGTTTACGGACCTGTTGCCGCATGGACTTGTTTATGTACCCAACAGCCTGACTATCCAAGAGAAAGCACAGCCAGGCGCAAATCCCGGCACTGGTATTACGCTCCCGGATATTGCACCAGGGGAGACGCTTACGCTTACGCTCCAGGCACAAATTCGTGAAGCACCTGCAGATGGAACATTCAGCAACCAGGCTACCATCGAATATACCTCACGTCGTAGTGGTGGAGAGACCTTGAAGGAAACCATCCAAACTAATACCGTAGATTTGACTGTCATCGCAGCTATTCCTAAACTTACACTTAGCTCCAGCGCTTTGCGTGTCGCGCAAGAAGATACCCTGTCCTTTACACTCCAGGTGGAAAACATCGGAAATATTCCATTGGAAGAACTATTGCTCACAGCACCATTCTCAGCCGAAGATTTCCTTGTACTGAGAACTGTCACCGTGAACTCAGTACCGCTTCCACATCCTAATTTGCTCCAAGGTATCCCATTAGGCCAGCTTGATCCTGACCACAAAGCCGTCATCGTCTTCTCATTCGATATCGAATCTGCACTCCGCGCGTATCTGATCGCCCAGGTCATCCTGCGCTATCAATTCCGCTATCCAGACGGAAGTGTAGAGAATCAATCTGCCTCCTCCAATACCATTTTTGTGGAGATGGCTGACTTTGATGGTTCTCTAGAGTAAATGTTCTGTTGCGTTGAGCTCCTTACCATCGGGTAAGGGGCTTTTTTATGTAATTGGAAAACATAAAAAAGCCCTGGAATAAATTCCAGGGCAGTGCTAGCGCGTTATCCATTGCTAACCATCTTACCAATTATGTAGGTCGGCTATGCCGGGGATGATTATAATTTGGTTACGTTAGCGGCTTGTGGTCCACGTGCGCCTTCGACGATGTCGAACTCCACGTCTTGTCCTTCTTCAAGTGTTTTGAAGCCTTCTGTTTGAATTGCGGAAAAATGTACAAATACGTCGCCGCCGTCAGCCGTTTCGATGAAACCATAACCTTTTTCTGCGTTAAACCATTTTACTTTACCTTGCATGCACTAACATTCCCTTCGTCATCAAATGAAGTGAAGCTCTCGCCCACATTTTTGACTATACCACCCAAAGTTATCCATTGTCAATTGGAATTGATAATGTTTTCATGTATAGTTATTCCATATATATTACAATGGGTAAATAGTCAACAACTTTGTTCCTTGATCTTTAGAACTTGAGCTAGAGCAGACTTACAAAACATGTTTAAACTATATTTTAGAGTCTGAAACGATAAATTGATAGATTTTTTTGCCTTTGAAGGTACTTTTCTTTATTTAGAAACTATTTAATTGTTAAAAAAGCTCTCGTCCACACAATAAAGCGTGTTAGACGAGAGCTTCTTGAATTTATTTTCTACGATCCATCAAAAAGCTATCAGGCGTATAGTTAGATTCATAAGCATTGCGTTGAGATTTGGCTATATTTCTTTGGACAAGCCAATTTTGGGCTTCCTGTTTTAGCGATTGCATACGCTGATCAATTAACGCATCATAGCCTAGAATAGACTCTAACTTCATTTTTTGTTCTTCTGTCATTGATGAATTCCCCAAGGCATTTACCAGTTGATCTACCTTCATTTGACGAACTTCGACAAAAATTTCAACTTCCTCGTAATTTGTCTCATTCAGTCGAAGTATGAATTGTTGGGTTAGTTGCTCCAATTGGATTAAAGCTTCATTTATCATAGCTTACTGTTCCGTTGACAATGACATACCTGCGGTTAGCTTGTTCACTGTAACCCAAGTTTCCCGCAATTCTTGCAGATAGCCCAGCACTTCTTCACCTGATTCAATCTTTTTCTTGATATTCGTTTGAATTAATAAATAATTCATATACTCGTATAAAGCATACAAATTTTTGGAAATATCATAGGAGTAGTTTAACGTAGACATTAACTCACTAATAATGCTTTGTGCTTTGCCCAGGTTTATGTTTGTTTTAGCAATGTCATTCGATGATATTCCATCAAGACCAGCCTTTACAAAGCGAATGGCACCATCATATAACATTATAATGAGCTGCCCTGGAGTAGATGTCTGCACCGAAGACTGTTTATATTTTTCATAAGGAGATGAGATCAAACGAATCACCCTTTTCTAAACTATTGTAAAAAGCTTGTCAAACTGGACGACTGCGACTGGTACTTGCTCATAGCCTTTTCCATAGCCGAAAACTGCTTATAATAGCGTGTTTCTGCATCAGCAAGTTTTTTGGTCATCTCTTTAATATCGCTGTTATAGTTTTTAAGCTGCTTTCCCATTATACTGTCAGCCTTTAAGGTCATACTAGCATTTGTATCGAATTTTGATGTACCTGCTTTTTTTACAAACATGTCTAACGTAGTATCAAGCTTACTTCTCAACTCGCTAAAGATGGGCTTGCTGTTTACATCAGCGGACGACCCTTTGAATATATTCATAACCTTATCAGGCTCTGTTGTCAAAGCTGCCTTCAGTTTCTCTTCATTAATTTGTAATTTACCATTCTCGTAATATTGGCCTGTTGTAATACCAATTGAACTCAAATCGCCTAATTTACTAGAAATAGTCATTCGCATAGAAGACACAGCAGAACTTAAAATCGTGTCATTTTTGAGGAGACCACTTTTCGCCTTTTCTTCCCACTGCTTAATTTCATCTTCCTTCATGTCTTTCCTTTGATCGGCTGTCAGTGGAGGGAAATCGCGATACTTTTGTTCACTTAGTTTCGTATTGAATGTACTTAATAGGTCATTATAAGTATCCACAAAAGATTTAATGCTCTCCATAGCTTTTGTTGGATCTGACTGGGTTGTGATTTTAGCTGGTCCAGTAGTTCCCGTGGTCTCTAACAGAGTCAGCGACACTCCATTAACGACAAGGGAGTTGTTATCAGGATTATAAGTTTTGGAACTCGAATCTGCAGTATTCGTTACTATAACTTCCCCTTTTTCAGCCGCCTTTACATCTGTAGAACTAATTTGGAATAAATCCATGAGCGTACTGCTTTTAACCTGCTTATCAGCACCAGTTAATTTAATATTATTCTTATCCCCATAAGCTTTGGCTGTAATAGAGAACTTGCCGCTGATTTCATCAAAGTTTGCTGTCACGTTTGCCCCTTCTGAATTGATACGGGCCATCACTGCAGTTATTGTATCAGTTTTAAGAAAAGTGATTGTTTTGTCATTGATATTTAACTCATAAGTATCAGACGCGCTGCCACCTGCAATTTGCTCCAATGTTGTATTTTTAGTAGTATCTGCTGTACTGCTGCCCGCTGTACGTAGACCTGTAGAGGTCTGCATATTGGACTTTGTTGCTAACTTGTTAACGACTACAGACATAGGTGTAGAGCTAGCATCAGCATTAGCCTCCGCTTTAATAGCCGTTGTATTACCAGTTAACGTAGCCTTCTGAGTGTTCATTTTGTCAGACTTAGTCATTAAATCGCGCAACTTATCGCTAAACTGAACGATCTTAGTATTTAATTCACGGTAACTATCACGCGTCCACTCTAATGTCTGCTTCTGCTGATTCAGCTTGTTTAACGGGGTTTTCTTGGCAGTCATTAAAGATGTAACCATGCTATCTATATCCATTCCTGAAAAACCATTTATACGCATCTAATTGCCTCCTTATACTTTTTCATCTATGAGAATTCCTGCAATCTCCATCATCTTTGCTACTAAATCAAGCGTCTTTTCAGGAGGAATCTCCCGAATCAATTCTCCTGTGTCTTTATTGAGAACTTTGACCAAGATCTGATGTGTTTTTTCATGCACACTCATTTCCAACGTGGTTGTGGGTCCCTGAAGAGCTTTAACAGCTCTATCTATTGCCTTAATAAGTTGCTCATCCCCCATGGAGAATGAAACTCCCTGTCTTTCAAGTTTGCTTAATTCTGAACCACTTCTTACGGCTTGGATTAGTTGGTTATCCTGATGAGCTACAGCCTCGCTATGTTGACTTATCCCGCTTGTATTACCACTCACCACATTTGTCGAAAGAGAGAATTGCAGATTCATCTCACAACCTCCGATGGGATTATTTATTATATTTATCGGCTACTATTTCTTGCTTATGAAGAGCATAAAAGAAATATATAAAACATACTATTAACCAACAATAAGGATGCACATTTATACAGACTCATAGACGCATTACATGGATTTTACTTTTGTTAGGTTGTGCCTCTTTAATTAGTTCATCGCAAAGGGGGTAGGCTTCAATTTTGTCTGATCATCCAAAGCCAATTGATTCTGAACATAAATGGCTATAAACAGAAGGCTGTCAGGAATCAAAATTGGTGTGTGGCTAAGCCAAGATAAGGTTCTTTCTGACTACTGGACAAGGGTTTTATTACATTTTTTATGATACATTGATGCCATCTAGGTTAGAGATTGCCCTTACACAAAAAGGTAAATAAGATATTTGTCTTACCAAATAATCTTTCCAGCCAAACAGGAACATAACACATGTATCTCGTTTTAAACGGTCTTATAGTGACCGCACGAGGCGCGATCCATAAAGATGAACGATCTTTCTCGTATATAGGAGCAGAATTTTAGATATCGTGCAGTTATAGAAGCCATCCAGCTTTTGTGTTAGAAGGGAATATACAGATCGACGGGATGAATCAAACCTATGCCCACAAGCATAGGTTTGATAATGGTGACATTAATAATAACAAATAGAAGCTCTTTCGTTCGAACTCAAGGAAACTCTACGAGTTGATTCGTATTTCACTTTTTTCCATTCCCTTTTCCTCATACAGAGAAGCAATTCAGTGTCGCACGATGGCGTTAACTTTATTCAGCAGCTCGACAGCTTTCGTACGGAAACATTTCGTTGTAGCAGTCATTTTCACCTCACGATGTACTCATCATCATTCAATAATGCATTGACATTCCGATGTTGGTTAAGTAGTCACCGACTGTAGCATGACTGGGTAATATGACAATCAGAGAGATAATGATTTCTCCTTTGTTTGAAAATATGTGAATATATCTTTAACATATGGAGATCGCTTTATACCTATACAGTTGATTGGAGGTAATTTTACAATTAACTTATTTAAGCACCATTACTACATTTTCCACGAAATCTAAAGTAAATAACTCTTTTAAATCTGATAAAACAAGGTCACCATCTACTGATAAAGTATAAAATTCCCAGCCATAAATCATACGAAGTTTATTCAAAAATTCGTAAAAGTCATACCACTCTTCGCCTATTCTTAGTTTATTTAGCTCAAATACAATACTTCCTATCATTTTGTTCTTTAAATTATTTTCCAAGCCTAAAAACGCTTGATACTCTGCTCCTTCTATATCAATTTTCAGTATATTAACAAATCCAATGTCTTCAATCCGCATACTCAATGGTTCTGTTTCCACCATTACTTTTTCTATTTCATCATTTTTGAATATATTGAAGTATTCTTCATTTTGTTCAATTAAAGACCCATTACCATTAAAGCGTTTAGACATATAAAATGGAATTTCTCCATATGAAGAGTAGACTCCTTTATTGAGACACTTTACATGTGTATGTAAATTATTTACAGAAATATTATCCAATAAAAGTTTATGGACTTTAGGATTAACTTCATAGGATAAGACTCTTCCTGATGTTCCGACTAAATACCCAGCTAGAACACTGAAATAACCGATGTTTGCGCCAGCATCAATAAAAGTATTACCTTGATGCAAATTTTTTATTAAAAAATTAGTCAACGGTACATCGAATACACCATTAATCAACAAATTAGGAGTCAAGCTAAAATCATCTCCATAAGTATAAAGCATGCCCTTCCAAATTTGTAGAAATCAATAGTTTATTGTCGCCAATGTATGCACCATGCATCTTAACCACCCCTAAAATTTTATCCAATTTCTGTCAAGCATATTAAATGAATTCCTAGATGATATAGCTTTCAAGTTATCAATTGGTTCAATATAATCTGGCTTTATATTTAGAGCAGACAAAAAGTGATGGTAAGCTAATTCTATTTCCCCCAAATAAACTAGCGCTTCGCCGATATAATTCTCTACCAGATGGTTTTTCTTATCAACTGCATATAAATACTCTAAGGCTTCATCTGGTTTTCCATTAATTAATTTCGCAATGGCATATATTAAATGTTTAGACTTTAAATTCTCGCTTCGGTTAATTGCACTTAAAATATGCTTTTCTCCATCAATATACATTCCTCTATTAAATAATAAAAGCGCTAGGATGGCCGAAGCTGTTGCTTCATTCTCATTATCATCATTTCTATTCCATTCTACTTCAGGAACCAGTTCTTTGATGTCATGATTTTGAATGAATTTTTGGACATGCAAATACAAAACATCATAATTCCCTTGATTAGTAGTATTAGTTAGATGCTTTCTGTAAATGTAAAGAGGCTCCGGAATATGGATAGAAGATTCGCAAATTTTTAATAATTCATAAATAAAATTTGTATCTTCTCCTATCTGTAAACTTAAATCATATTTCAAATCGCCAACTAGCTGTCTCCTGAACATTACACTCCCACCATTTATAGGAGTCCCAATCTTTAAAAAAAACCTGTTTAGGTTACTTTTATCAATATTCCTGGCATGCCAATATCCAATAGGGTAATTATTTTGATCAATTAACATCATATCAGAATGAACAATACCCACACCTTTCTTAAATTGCTCCTTTAAGGAACTAAAACGGTTGGGCATAGATATATCATCTGAATCCTGAAAAGCAATGTAGTCCCCTCTCGCCATCTCAAGCGCTTTATTCCTTGCATTTGCTGCACCTAGATTTTTTTGTTTAAAGTATCTAATTCTAGGGTCATTAAAATTCAAAATTATATTTTCACTAGCATCAGTTGATCCATCATTAATAACAATCAGTTCAAAATCCTGCTCAGATTGATTCAAGACACTTTGAATTGATTCTTTTAAATACGGTGCAGAATTATATACAGGCATTATCACGCTAATCAATTAGTTTTTCATCTCCTTAAACAATTTCTAAACTATCAATTAACCATTTATTATTTTGTAAAAGCAATGTAGTTTCTCCCCTAAATTTATCATGAAAAGGTTCTCCATTACTTATGCCATCATTTATAAGATCAAATTTTACATTGAGTATTCCAATTTCACTACTTTGATTACTATCAATCCTAAAATTTGATACAGTTGCTTTGACAATTACTTTTTTCTTAATATTCTCATTCAATTCATCTTCCATTTTCTTAGATAGCAAATCTCCGTATTCTTTTGTGAAACTTTTTTTCCAATCAGGATGATAGCCTTTCTTATAATGAAAAGAGCCTAGCAATTCTATCCCATTTTTAACTGTGAAAAAAACACCTTCATTAAAAGCTCTTGTTTTAAATTTTTCGACCTTCTGTAAATCCTCTTCTCGGTATATATGAAACGCAGGGAAATGTGTATCTACGAAAAGTGAGATTCCTAATGCAGATGCTCTAATGCAAAAATGTCGATCTTCACCCCAAAAAGAAACATTTTTGATTTCTTTAAAATTCACACCCTTTTCAATAGCTGACTTACTTATAAGTGTACAGGCTCCTAATCCCCCAACTTCGTAAACGCCAGGTACTCTCAGCTTTCTAATAAATTCAGATTCTCTTTTCGCTATCTCTTCTTGGGAAAGTTGCTCACTACGGTTTTTGTACGACATATTATATTGATCAGTCAACCAAACCTGCGGGAGTTCCGGAGAATCAGGATGCCACTTTGTCCAAAAAATTTCTGATACTATTTCTTTTTCTGTATTTTTTAATTGTTCAATTGTGCGAGGATGAAGCACAATATCAGAATCTACAAAAAATAAGTAATCATAATTATATTCTAGTGCTATTTGAATAATAATATCCTTGAGTTGCGCCACCTTCCATATTAATTGCTCGTCCCAAGAATGTGTGATTTCATTACGAAAATAATAATCCGTGCTACTGTTTTTATGGATCATTACATTAGCTGTAGATTCAGAAAATTCCAAAAGGATTTTACTGGATAAAGGATTGTCGTTATCGTCAATAAAGAGATAACTAAGCTCGATTGTTTCCTGTTCAAGTTCCCTAAGTGATTCAAGAAATTCTTTTAGTATAGATGGATTTTGCCGGATAGGACTTCCAACAAGCACTTTTTTCTTTTTCATTTATTTTTCCTCATTCCTACTTATTTTTGGAATTCTCAAAAATTCACCATAAATCCGAAATATTTAAACCTTTCCAATGAAGGTCCTTCATGATCGCTTTTTCCAATATTCTAATCTAGTAACTACGAGAAAGGGGAAATCTCAATTTAATGCTCTCTTTGATTTTATAAACATCCATTTTATCACCAGTCTTTTCCGATAATGCATATGCCCTTTCATATGAGCTATAATCAGGACAGAGATCTAGCAATTTAGCATAAAAAAGCTGAGCATCTTGCAAATATTCAGAACTGAGACAGACATCACCTAATAATTCAACAACCCTTACATTCCTTGGATATTGTTCAAAAAGTTTAACTAATAGATCGATAGCTATCTCGCTGAAGCCATAGGACACAAGATGCTCACAAGCTTTAACTTTTGCATCAACGCCACCTTGCCACAAATAATCGAGTATCTTTTCAAATATATCAAACTCCTGTAATCGAATTAGGTGTATTATTGCCCTCTCTAATATATTCTCTAGATGGGGTGTTAACTTAACATCTCCTGAAGGTTCATTCACTATGATTTTATATAGATTTTTTTGTTCCTTTTGACTTAGATTAAGTAGTGTTTTGGCCCTTCCAAATAGAGTTTCATTTTTGAGGATAATAGATAATAATAAGATGTCCTCTCCGTTTTGCTTATCAACATCCATGATTTCCAACCATAAGGCTTGCGCTGCATCGTAATCCCTGGCGTATTGCCGTGCAACAGCCATTACATTATCTTGAATAGTCACGTTATACTCTGTCAGATATCTTTGCAATAGAGGATGTCTCAGCTGATACATCACTTCTAACATTTTTTCTAGCTGTCCACTATTTGATATCGGATACAACTGGTTTGTACTTAGGAATACTTCTTCTAATGGAACATTTGCTTTCTCTAAAATTCTAAAATATTTCCCCATAACCGGTACAAAATCATTTTTCAGTTTGAATGCTTCTAAAATATGTTCATAGCTCTTCACCAAATCGTTGCGTGATTCATACCATTCAGCGAGTCTGAAATGTGCAATATAGCTGCCATTTCCTTCTGTGAATGTGATACCTTGATCGCCAATTTCAAGGCATTTAGTCATCGTCACTATCGCATCTCTGTAGTACCCGATTTCCATAAAATAAAGTCCTTGTAGGTGAAGTAAGTCTACTTCATTCGGATAAACAATCGTTGCTTCTTGTAGAATTTGTAGAGCTTCATCGTATCTCTTCATTTCCCCTAAGCTACGACATAAAGTTATAACTAAATCCGGAGCAATTGTTAAGTTTTTACTCATCGGATAAGCCCTCTGTAGGAAGGGGATTGCTTTTTCATATTTACCAACCCACATGTAAGTTCTACCCATATTAAATAGGTTGTACACCGTCGGATTTTCTTCAACTTCCTTCAGCATTAGGGGGAGATTTCTTTTGGCTTTTTCCCTTCCCTCCATCATCTCATCTGTATAGCCAGTGTGCATAATAATAAGCCCAGCTTGTCCGCTTTTAAAATCTATTCCTTCGTCCATAATATTCAAATGTTCGTGAAGACGGTTCTGATAATATAGTTCTTTATTATTCGAAAAAATTCGGATAGCTAAATGATTTAAGGCACGATCAAATGACATAATATTGTGTATTTTTGTGAAATAGTAGTCTGCACCTGAAGCGATTTCTTTTTGTAAATCAGCAGATTCTTCTAAGTACTCGTCTGCGTCTAGCACTAAAATATATTCTGTAGTGGCATATTTAATGGACTCATTTCTGGCAGCTGCAAAATTATTAGTCCAATCCATATGGTATACTTCATTAGTATATTCTTTAGCGATATTAACAGTTTCATCTGTTGAACCTGTATCTACAATTACTATCTGGTTTACTTTATCCTTTACGCTATCGAGGCATCTTCTAAGGTACTCTTGCTCATTTTTCACAATCATACATAAAGCGATGGTTTTCATCATGTATTCCTTTCATTTCGCATTTACGAATCAGTTTAGTATATATATCGGCTACTTTATAATCATAAGTTAGACTAGACTGATAAAATATGAGGACGAATATGATTCCTTATATGTAAAATATAAACACAAAAAAAACTACTGAGAAAGATCTCAGCAGTTTTATAAGAAAAATGATTAACGAAGCAATTGAAGAACAGCTTGCGGTTGTTGGTTTGCTTGGGCCAACATAGCTTGGGAAGCTTGAGCAAGAATGTTGTTTTTTGTTTGGTTCATCATTTCTTTAGCCATGTCTACGTCACGAACACGGGATTCAGCAGCAGACAGGTTCTCAGAGGTGGTTCCCAGGTTGTTGATTGTGTGCTCCAAACGGTTTTGGTTTGCACCCAGTTTAGCACGCTCGGAAGATACCGATTTAATAGCCGCATCCAAAGTTGAAATTGCAGCGTTAGCACCTGTTTGACTGGAGATAGAAACAGCAGAAATACCCAATGATGCAGCACTCATATTACCAATAGCCAAAGAAATTGATTGATTTGTATTAGCACCAATGTGGAATACCGCACCACTGATATCGCCATTCAGCAATTTTTTAGTATTGAACTCAGTATCAGTGGAGATACGAGTCACTTCTTTAGTCAACTCAACTACTTCTTTTTGAAGCTCAGCGCGGTCGTCATCAGTATTCGTATCATTCGCAGATTGTACAGCCAGTTCACGAACACGTTGCAGGATGCTGTGTGTTTCGTTCAGTGCGCCTTCAGCTGTTTGGATCAAAGAAATGCCATCTTGAGCATTTTTGGAAGCCATATCCAAACCACGGATTTGACCACGCATTTTTTCGGAAATTGCCAAACCAGCAGCATCGTCACCAGCACGGTTGATACGAAGACCAGAAGACAGCTTTTCGATCGCTTTGTTTGTGTTAGTAGTGTTTGCATTCAATTGACGGTGCGTGTTCATTGCAGCGATATTGTGATTGATAATCATTTTAAATTTCCTCCCTGAAGGTAAATGTCCCACATCCATGTGGTTTATTGTTTACAGCTATCCGTTGAAGTCGGCCGCCCCTCCGCAATAGCTTGTACTATATATATCGACATTCTCGTCGAACTTTTAATAGCATTTTAGGATTTTTTTTATTTTTCGTTATTTTTATTTATCATCTTGCGTAAAGCATCTAAATTTGACTGCGTATGGGCAGCAGATTCACGATTGGACTCTTGAATGGATAAATAGATTTCTTTGCGAAAGATGTCCATCTGTTTGGGTGCTGAAATTCCTATACGGACAGTATCTCCTTCTACTCCGAGCACCGTGACCTCAATGTGATCCTGAATAATAACAGATTCGCCTTTCTTACGCGAAAGTACCAGCATGCTTATTCACCTTCCTTTGAACGGACGGTTTTGTCTTCCTTAACGGGTTGCAGTGAATGCTTGGTCTGATACTGAGACTGGTGCAAAACAACCTGCTTGGCTTGCCTATTATCGGGATTGAACACTAGAGGTGCCAACAGATTAATCGTTGAGTTTTCCACCTGCTCCTGTAATGTTAGTATGCTGCGAACGACTAAATTAGATTCAATCTTCAGTTCTTCTGCTTCGCTATCAGGGAGCTCAAATTCATAATCAGGATAAAAAATAAAAGGATCCACTACAACAAAAGAGAGTTCTTTCTGCTGAAGGGACTGGAGATAGTAAAAGGGTGCCTCATCTTGATCAAGCAACACAAATTCAGTCGTCTCCTCAAATCCCGGAATTCCTTTTTCAAAACGATATATTTCTTTTTCATTAACTTCAAGGTCACCCCAAATAGATGTGGATATAATCACTAATATTCCTCCAATATTTAATCAGATCTATACGTTTTATTAAAAAAAGGCTATAGATGGCTTGAATAACCTCTATAACCTTAACTTATTTTACATCATGACATCAATTTCAGGCGGAATATAGGCCACAGATGGATACTGCTGCATATAAATCTCCAGTTTCCCCCGAGTATACTCAATCTCTGGACGATTAACGGTCACATGCATTTCCGATACAGCAGGTGTATATGTAATATCAGGTGCATGCGTTTCAACATGAATATCGACATTATCCATAGATGCCGGACCCCTAAATTCAGGAAGCACATGCGTTTCTGTATCCTCTCCATAAACATTGGCTACAGTATTCCCAGGGATGTGAATCGCCGCCATTCGGTTGCCTTGCTCCACTTTATGCGCAATAGCTTGTAAAAATATCTGCGGCAACCCTGAATAAATTCGATTATTCATCTCAAGGTAATTGCCACCATTATAGGCAGAGAAGGCCGCACTTTGATCTATGGTCAGCTGTGGCTGGTACTGGTGAATTTCCAGTTGAGCTCGTCGTGTCTTTAATTCCATATCAGCCGAAGGCTGTCGAATCGAATACTGCCCTGGGTCTGCGTCAATATGCAGGATAGCCGGAGTTTGTCGGATCTGAAGTGTAGGAATGATGGCCATCTCTCCCCCTCCTTAGACTATCTTAAGAAATCAACTAATGATGCGGATATGATTTTCGCTCCCGCTGACAAAGAAGCATTGTAAATATTCTCTTGGATCTTAGAATTCATTAAAAGCTCAGCGTAATCCGCATCTTCCGTTTTAGATTGCAAGTCCGTTAAGTTTACTTCCAAATCACTCAAGCGGTTCTGCATTAACTCCACACGGTTGGATTTAGCCCCCATTTCCGACCGTACTTTCAGCATTTTATCCACACGCGAATCAATATTAGCTAGTTGATCCCCACTTGTTTTAATATCACCACTTGCCAAAGCTGAAGATAGCTGATTAAAAATTGTAAATAAATTATCGGCATCCGCGCTTGTTCCTACGACTTCGTTACCAGTAACATTAATTGGCAATGCTACATTCTCGCCCACTATAAAGTTAACATTCCCAGTATCCGTAACTATTGATGCTGCTCCAGACGTATCATGCGTATTATCAGCGTTCAATGGGAGGTCATAAGGCTTCTTGTCATAAGTCTGACCATTGAATATATATTTTCCGTTTAATTGACTGTTCAGAACATCAATCATTTGTTCCTTAAGCTGACCAATTTCTTTGTTAATGCTGTCCAACGCAGATTGTGGATTAGTCCCCGTAGAGGCCTGTACTGTAAGTTCACGTACTCTTTGCATAATTTGGCCAGCCTGATCCATAACCGTATCATTAAAGTCAAGCCAAGACACTGCACTATCCACATTCCGTTGGTATTGTTCATTTGAAGACAGTTCAGATCGGTACCTTAAGGAATACGTAATGCCCACAGGATCATCAGAGGGTTTGTTCAACTTACGTCCAGTCGACATCTGGTTCTGCGTATTATTCATACGTTCAGAGTTTCGATTTAAATTAAGCAAAAGCTGTGAGCTTAGCATATTGTTAGTAACTCGCATCGTTATATCCCTCCGTAATTAAATATCCTATGTATATAAACATCAGATATTTAATCCCCATTCTTATCTTCCCACTACACCTGTGGAGTTAATTAATTTATCTAATAATTGATCGAATGTGGTCATAAACCGAGCAGCGGCACTGTAGGCATGCTGAAACTTAATCATATTGGACATTTCTTCATCCAGTGAAACACCGCTCACAGATTGGCGCATAGTTTCTACTTGAGATACGAGAGCTGTCGAGTTTTGTGTCTGTCTTGTAGCCTCTTGAGCCTCTATCCCCAACTGACCAACCATAGAACTGAAGAAGCTATCAATAGTAGCTGTATTCCCCGTAGAAACTGAAGTGAAATTGCTTAATTTCAAATTGGACATCAAGGATGCCAATGTATTATTCCCCTTAACCAATTCCTCAGTAGGAGCAGTGCCTGTTACCCGAAGGGATGCTGCAATAGCGTTAGGATTATCTACTATAGCAGTGTTTAACGTGATATTGCCTGCTGTTATTGTCCCACCATTATTTGAAGTTACAAAAAAAGGTTTACCTGCAACCATATTACCGTTAGCATCTTTATCTTCTTGGGTATAACCCAGTTGATGCAAACCATTAAGACCTTTAACTGTAACTGTTAAATCCGATTGAAGTGTTCGATTGGTCCCTGTGTAAGTCACTCCATTCAGTACAGTACCTTCTGGCAAAACTGAGCCTTTAGGTAGCGTTACAGTAATATTACCTGTCGCCAATGTGTTGGCGAGGTTATCCATTTGGGCTGTGTAATCAGCTACAAATCGATCCCTTGAGAAAATCATTCCATGCACTTCGCCACCTTGTAAATCATTAGAGGCAAAAGCTGCTTGTAAAAAAGCGCCGTTAATTCCAGTAGTCGGTTCAAATCCAGTTACTAATGCTTGACCACCCATATTAACGTTGTAGCCTTGATCGGTATCAGTCACCGTTACATTAACGATTTTTGAGATTTTATCGACAATCAAATCACGTTGGTCACGTAGATCGTTAGCGTTATCCCCTAAGCCTTCAATTTTAGTAATCGATTGGTTCAGATCAGCTATGGAGTTTACATAACTTTGTAGCTCACTAGACTTAGCCTCCACATTAGAGGTTAAATCCGCAGATAAATTACTCAACTGTTTACTCATATGATTCATTGCATCAGTCAAGGCAAGTGCATTTTCTTTGACAATAGTTCGTGCAGTCACACTTTCTGGGTCTTTACTTAAGTCAGACCAAGATTTATAAAAGTTATCTAGAACTTTCCGGATCCCTGTATCGGACGGCTCATTTATAATCTGTTGTAGTTTATCAAGCGTATTACTACGGATTGTCCAACTACCCAGTTCGGTATTTTCTCCGCGATACTGGCTATCCAAGAACTTTTCGCGAATACGTTCAATAGCGTCAAATTCAACACCTGTTCCCAATTGACCAGGTACATTAGAACGGTTAATACCGTAAGCCTCCATGGGGATGGAAGCCTTCATTTTGACCGTCTGCCGTGTGTAGCCTTCCGTGTTAGCGTTAGCTATGTTGTGTCCTGTTGTATTTAAAGCTGCTGTTTGTGTAAAAAGACTTCTTTTAGCTGTTTCTATGGAATGAAATGTGGATGGCACTCTATTTTCCTCCTCGGCTCAAGCCTTAGTGTCGAACAATCCAGGTCGTGCGTGTTGATTACTCTTCTGATCAGGATGCATATAAGTCATTTCCTGATTAGGACGTCCTACAAGTAGATCCAAAGAGTAATCAATAAACACCAACGATTGCTCGATGAGTTTTTGATTGATTTCATTAATTTCCTTTAATTCTGAAAGAGTGTGGGATAAGCGGCTCTGGACACTGAGGAGTTTGTTCTTATCTTCTGGATCAAAGACAAGGCGCGCCAGCTCGGTTATAGTCAAATTAAGCTGAGACTTAATACCACGTTCACGAAGAAGCTCATACGAAACCTCCATACGAGCTTCTTCCAACTGTTCTACTTGTTTAAGGAGTCTGGATTCCTGGTTCAAATGCTGTACCAGACTATCCATATCATTTTCCATGACAATCTTTTTTTTACTTTTCGCCAGTTCTAATAAAATAAGATGCTTTTGATCTAGCTGTTCCAGCACACCAATCAAACGCTCTAAAGGCATATCCTTCACCTAGCTTTCGGAAGACTGCTTAAAGAAAGGTAACAGCTTTTCTGCAATTTTATCAGCATCCACACGATAGGTTCCAGAAGCTACTTGCTGCTTAAGCTCCTGAATTTTCTTTACGCGGTCTGCATCACTGCTGCGGTTCAGCATTTCCATTGCTTCTGGGGAAATGGAAACCTCGTCCTTGCGGCGGGATTTCTTTTGCTCCTCCTGGCGTCCTGTTTCAATATTTCGCTGATATGGATTAATAGCTCCGATGCGGTTGGTCTCGTTAATTTTCATAACTTCCACCTTCCTTAATTATTTGATATGGTCAGAATGTATCAGACGACATAGCGTCGAACATGGTTCGTATTATGCCTTACTTCTTTATTTTGTGCATGGTTGCTAAAATAAAAAAACCGATAAGCTCTATAAAGATTATCGGCGGTATTTGAAACTTTTTGAATAGCTGAATGCGTATTTAATTCCCCTGTACTAGTTTCCACGAAGTTTATCCATCGCGCTGTAGGTACCTGAGCCCATATTATTACTTTGATCCTGATTACTACTTTCGCGTATGGCCTGATTCAGGTCTTTAGTCAGACGTGTTCGACAAGAATCGCACATATGCCCATCACGAATCGGTATCCCGCATACCTCGCAAGGATACGTCATATTGGGCGCATTAGCAATGGAAATACGTCCCTCACGTATAAATGTCGTGATTTGTTTAACAGAGACACCTGTAGCTTCCGAAAGCTCATGCATATGAATACCTTTATTTTCACGTATATGTTTGACACAGTGCTCGTATTCAACCTCAATTTCTTTAATACAGTTCTGGCAAATCCCTCTAACATTCTTAACAAACAACTTTCCACAGCGAGGACAGTTATCCAAATTCATCCTCTGTAGCGCCCCTTTCCAAGTTCCGGTCTTTAATTACTATTATCCTTACATTAACTTATAGTGAAGAGCCTCGTCTAGCAAATATTCCAAATTTTTTTTTAGTTTTAACACAATTCTACATTTCGTTCGTTATCATAGTAAAAGTTATAAGAGAGGAAGATTAAACGGGTAAAATCTTTCCCAACTCTAGCACATTAATATGCAACAATATAAAGTGTAGAGGCAAATAAGTCCTTCTAATCCAGCCTATTACATGTGAGTATTTATCGTCAAACATCCCTCCGTACTTTAGATAAAAAAATAAAATAAGCGCCATTCCTGTTATTCTCGGGAATAGCGCTTCATTATCATTAAATAGCTATATATGAATATGGTTAAAATGTAGAAATAAAATGAGGGAAAAACCGGGCGAAACAATCCTCAGAAGAATTCATGTTCACCTGTGCCCCGATGCATCAAGAAAATGCTATAAATCCGGGGGATCGGCGTCCATACGAATGCTCCGCACATGGAGTGTGGGTATTCATAAATCTCATACACCTAACATCATTTCAACTTATAACCTATCTGAAATTAAGCAAGATGTACCATTGGAAATTTGCAGCCCAAAAAAACAAACAATTTTACAAATAATTATTCAAAAAAGCATTGTTTTAATAGAGGCCTTCCCGTATACTATAGTCAAACGCTTGGTTTAATAAATACATTTTATAAAACAGTTTATAATGTTAATTATTTATTTGTATTTGTTTGTGGTACTTGCAGTTCTTGACCGACTTTTACCAGGTTGTTGATTTTAACCAGTTCTTCAACAGTTACACCGTATTTTTCAGCAATAGAAGCCAGTGTGTCGCCTTCTTGAACATTAACAGTGATTGTTTTTACAGTTGTTGCTGGTGTTTCAGTTGTAGTTGTTGCTGGTTTTGTAGTTGTTGTTTGGTTGTTGTTCTCTGTTGTCGATTGAGCAGGTGCTGCGTTCTCAGTAGTTTCAGTTTTAAAGAATTTAGCTTCAAATGCTTTTTGTGCTGCTTCTTGTTGTTCTCTCATGATTTGGTCTTCCAATTGTTGTTTTTCATAATCGGAACTAGATTGTGCAGATACACTACCTGTAGCAAGTGGGCTCAACAAAGATACTGCGCCTAAACTAACTGCCAACATGCCAGAAACTGCTACTTTTTTCATTACGTTTTTCATGATTTTGTTCTCTCCTCTTTTTAACTTTAAATTTTAATTAACTGCTTTACTACTGAGCGAGACACTCCCAATGTCCGCTCTTTTGTCGTTAGCTAATCACTTATTACCAATCATGTTAGCTATCAACAGAAAGAAATTGTACTCCTCTTTTCCAAAAAAATCAACCTCTAAATTGAAATATTCTGATTTCATCCCTCACTTCCTAACTTTTTGTTCGTGTCTATATTTTTATTATATATCTCTCTCTAGCTTGTTGTCAAATTCTGCTGATTGTACGGATTAAAAGGCTTATGCTCTATCATTTAATCCTTCTTTCAAAAGAATTATAACCTTTTTTTCATAGTTTCAAGCACAAAATTATGGAATATAATAGAAATTCAGACTCATGATCTCGCTAAGGTCAGACAAAAGATAGCCAAATGTACTCCTTGTTCTAATGCCTTTTCTCTCAAAACACGTGCACACGCCTGCAATGTACTCCCCGTTGTATAAATATCATCTACAAGCAAAATTGTAACGGAATGCCTATGCTCCATAGCACGTTGAGATCCAGCTTTTAAAATAAAAGAATCCATCAAATTCACCATATTGGGGATAACGGAAAATGCATTATTCATTGTATTCATGCGTTCATTTTTTGATTTAAAGCTTTGTTTGCCTGTATCTTGTGGGCGAACAAGCAAAGAAAGGAAGGGGAGCTTATTTTGCTTAGCAATCTTTTCCGCCAAAATTTGGGCCTGATTGAAACCTCGCTCCGTCAGCCTCTTTTCACTTACCGGGACACAGGTCACTATATCTACATCCCACAAAGATCGCTTGAAACGAGTACTATTATGATCTGCAAATTCATGCCTCATCGCCTGATAGGCTCGGTTCATGACTTCGCCCAGCAGGGGACCAAACTTTTCATTGCCACGATATTTGAACTGCCCAATCCATTCTCTCACCATCGGCGTATAGCTGATCGCACTCCGATTGCATATATAGTAACGCGCTAATCGGTCAGGCCTGACGCAATCCGGACAAAACGTCGGACGTCCACAATGTACACAACGAATGTTGTAAATCCAAGGAATTTGCATCGAACAATGAGTACAAAGCCCAGTAAATTCGGAAAAATGACCTGCGAGCTTGCCACAAGCAACACATGTTTGCGACTGGCGATGGAATAACCAATTCAAAAACAGACGGGTTCTTGGAATCATCCCCATACCAAAATGCACCTTTCCTGGTAGTTTACGTACCAACATTGTTTCAGGTTTCACATTTCCAAAAAAACTTTTTTTATTTAATGGATTTAGTGCTTCATCACTTTTAGATATCCTTTTTTCCGAGCCAGTGCATTCATGCGTTTAATCTGCTTAATCGCTCTCTTTTGACCGCTAGTCCATTGAGGGGATATAAAAATAACACTACCACATGGATCATCCTTAGATCTTCCCGCGCGACCAGCCATTTGGACAAGGGATGCTTCATCAAAAAGACTGCTGTCCGCGTCTAGTATATACACATCACTTCGTGGAACAGTCACACCCCGCTCCAAAATAGTGGTTGTGACCAGCACACGTATTTCAGTAGCTCGAAACAAACGCACCTTAGCGGTTCGTTCTTCATCCTGCGATGAAGTGCCGGCAATAGGTATATCAGGCAATTGTCTAATCAGCAATTCCACAAGACCTTGAATATGTGAGATTCGTGTCA
Source organism: Paenibacillus sp. T2-29 (assembly GCF_052921365.1). Taxonomy (NCBI): domain Bacteria; kingdom Bacillati; phylum Bacillota; class Bacilli; order Caryophanales; family Paenibacillaceae; genus Paenibacillus; species Paenibacillus sp. T2-29. The sequence continues at coordinate 110,782 of NZ_JBREVE010000009.1, forward strand.
CAAACAGAAAGACCTGCGCCCCTCGTTGAATGGATATGTATAGGTGCTGAATAAATGAAGCAGGAAGCTGGCCTTTTTGCAGCCAATGATGCACTGAAGCAGTCCCCAAACGAATGGGGACAGGTAGGGGATGACGATGAAAACGAACGGGAACCTTGGCATGTGGCAGTTGACCACGTGCAGCCTCTTTCTGCAAAGGACGCGGCGGCGTCGCAGACAAAAAAATAAATTTCCCTTCCTGCTTGCATACTGCTTGGGCAGCGAAGGCAAGCATTGGATCATTGTGATAAGGAAATGCATCAATCTCGTCAATTACAACCAAATCAAAGGCCTGGCGATAACGCAACAGCTGATGTGTTGTTGCTAGTGTCAGTTGTCCCCTTTGCCACCGTTCTGCACTCCCTCCATAAAGCGTCACCATGCTAACCTGGGGAAAGGCTACTGCCAAACGAGGTGCCAACTCCAAAACCACATCACGGCGCGGTGTTGCTACAAGCGCTGTCCCTCCGCGCTCCAACACATGCTGTAAAAGCGGAAACATCATTTCCGTCTTGCCCGCGCCAGTCACGGCCCAGAGCAGAAAACGTTCGGCCGCAGAATCGGGTACTTGCCGGCCAGCAATCCCCCAAGCACACTCGCCAGATCTGGGCGAGGACTGCTTGTAGCCGGCAAGAGTGCTGCCATGCGGAGCGGCAGCACCTAATTCCTGGCGCACACGCATGCTGCGCCGGAATAATTCACGCGCTCGTTGCCATTGGCCTTCCGAGCGGGAGCATTTTCGCACCCTGCGGGGTGGTGCAGCCAAAAAGCGCAGCGCTACTTCGGCGGCAGCACGTTGTGCAGGACTCAGCCCCCAGCGGTCGAGATTCGCCGCCGGCGCTACCTCTGCCACGCGCGGCATGGCAGGTTTCGCTGTACCGCGAAGCAGCAGCGAGCACTCACGGCTGCGCCCAAGTGTGAGACATGTCTCGCAGTAGGCGCACGCCTTACAGCCGCACGACGCGCAGCTTGTGCGGTGCACCTTTCCGCTGCCACAACGGTTGCAGCGGAGGTCATGCCTACGCGCGGCAGACCAGCGCGCGCGTGGTGCTGGAGCCAGACCAGCAGCAAAGCTGAGTCGGCCTTGCAGATATGCAAGTTGCGCAGCTGAAAGCCAAGTAGGCTCCAAATCCGGGGCTGCCTCTGCTAGCAGTGCTTCAGCTTCAGGTACGAGCAACTGGCGTCCTGCCAACAAATGAGTCAGCTCGTTCGCTTGTCCTGTTAAACCTTCCATATCCAATCCATCTACTCCCGTAGCGAGCTTCCTGTTTTGAATAGAACGTACAGTTCCTATTGTTTCCCGTCCCTCATTCCCATGTTTAGTGCGAGAAACCCACCCTTGTTGACGGTCCCAAATGCTTATATTTTCTACTCCTCCAGATAAGATTCGTTCTCCATTAGAAGACTCAAGAACCAGTTCATTCTTTAGCTGTGAAAGAATATAAGCCCACCATTGCCGATCCCCCCACCGCTCCATTTCTGCTAATCCCTTAAATCTTCCACAAAGGCTTACTCCCCAAGACAAGGGAAGCTCGTCTCCTAATAACACCCACCTTTCGACAGCATTCTCCTGGTCCTTAACTTGGCGCAACCACCATGTCATATCTACTCGAATATCCACAGATAATCGGAGATTCCATTTCCCTTTATACCTGACTGCATATACTGCAATTTTCATGTTCAATCTCTCCTTTCATTCATTTTTCCTAGTGCTTATCACCCCAGAAAACAGCAAAAAAGCACACTTCCATGGCTGTTAGCCTGAAGTGTGCTTCACATCAAACAGATTTCAACGAAATCCCTATTGTCTTGCATATGCAACTGTCTATAAATATTTATATCTGATTTTAACCACGATGTCCACAGATCCCTGTCACTAAGGAACAAGTGGGGCGCCCGCCAACGGGTTTGCTGTTCTAAGATCAATAACAACCTGTTTTTCACCGCCTGACTTCGGCAAAACCGGGTTCCCCGGTGAAAAACGACATGAGATGACTGAAACATCCATATGACTATAGCGCACCAGCCGGGTCAGAATCGGTAGCGTATCGTCTATAGATTCATCATCCAGTACCGTTACATGTAGCGGCCTTCGGTGTAGCCAGGCAAGGATACTCAATGAACGCATCACCCATTCCACACGATCTCCATCATTGGATGTAATCACAATGTAGCGAGTCGCACGATGATCCAGCGATGTCGTGTGTGCATCTTCGCCATTGTGATAAGCCTGAACCGCCTGTCGTATATACATGAGATGCACGACTGCAGCTCCCACACCGTATATAAGCAATATCCAAACCAAGTGAGCCGTCACGAGGGTTCCACCTCCTCCTATAGCGACAATATATGCCGTATAACAGGAAGAGGTGTCACGGTTATGTACTGGACTTCCATACGAGCGGATATCTCGCTCTAAAAGAAAGGCGGTACAGCATTCATATCTAGGCAGCTGCATCGTCTAATGCATGAAAAGACTACACTTTACAGCGTAACCCATCCATATTTGATGGAGTTAATAACTGCTTGTGTACGGTCATCAACTTCCATCTTTTGCAAAATGCTACTAACATGGTTTTTGACTGTTTTCTCACTAATGAATAAATATTCACCAATCATCTTATTACTCTTGCCTTCAGCCATCAGACGCAACACTTCTGCTTCACGGCGGGTCAGTGGATTATTTTCACCTGCGACAAACTTCACGCCTGCTTCCTTAGTATGACCTTCCGCCATAGCTCCCGTTTCATTCAGGTAAGTCATCCGACGGAGCTGCTGAATAAGCTTACCCGTTACCTTCGGATGAATAAATGCATATCCTTCATGTACTGAACGAATAGCATTAATGAGGGATTCGGCCTCCATATCTTTTAACAGATAGCCATTGGCCCCCTTGCGCAACGTCTCGAAAACATAGCTTTCATCATCATGAATGGATAAAATGATCACTTTGACGTCCGGAAACATCTCACGTAGTTTTTCAGTTGCCTCTACACCATTTTCAATTGGCATATTAATGTCCATCAGAACAATATCCGGTTTCTCTACGTTGCAGAATTCCAACACTTGAATGCCATCGCCACATTCTCCGATGACCTCAATGTCGTCCTCCATATTCAAAATACGTTTAAGTCCTTCACGGAACAACTGATGGTCGTCCGCTAAGAGAACTTTAATGGGTGCATTACTCATTTCCTGATTTTCCATGTTGTTACTCCTTTCCCTTTTCCACGTTGGTTGGGATATGAATCACTATCTTGGTGCCTTGATTCTCAGCTGATTCGATCTCCATTCTCCCCTCGAGCAGTTCAACCCTTTCCCGCATACCAATCAGACCAAAATGCCCATGGTCTTTGCTTTTTTGCTGAAAAAGCTCTGGCTTAAAGCCCAGACCATTATCCTGCACAACAATTTTTACAAGCTGTGCCTGGTAGGTAATCTCAACAAGCACATAGGTAGGGTAAGCATGCTTGGCAGCGTTAGTCAAAGCTTCCTGGATCAGACGGTAAATGGCTGCTTCCATCGCGGAAGAGAGACGGTGTTCCTTGCCCCTTGTTTCAAAAAGCGCTCTAATCTTTGTTTTTTCTTCAAAATCCTGCACATATTTCCGGAGCGTCGGAATAAGCCCCAGGTCATCCAGAGCCATGGGACGCAAGTTGAAAATGACCTTTCGCATTTCCTCAAGACTGGAGCGAACTTGTTTCTTCAAGTCTACTATTTCGTCCTGAACCATCTTAAATTCCTGCTTGGCGATCATTCTTTCCACAATTTCCGTCCTAAGCACTAGATGCGCAAGGAGTTGCGCAGGTCCATCGTGAATTTCACGGGATATGCGCTTACGCTCCTCTTCCTGAGCCAAAATAATTTTCAGACCAATAAACTGCCGATTTTTGGCCGATTCAATGATCCGCGTCACTTGTCCCAATTCACCCGATAAATATTCCAGCACGACCCCCATCTGCGAACCAATAGTTTCGGCCCGCTCGACAGAAGCCTCGACACTTTTGGCCCGCTTTTGAAGATCATCTCTTCTGGCTTTGAGATACATTTCCTTCTCGCGAAAAATCATCACATCGAGTTGAAGCTGTGTTGCCTTCTCATAAGCCTGCTTGATATCCTCTTCCGAGTAGCGGACGAAATCACGACTGACCTCAGTCAACCGAATTCGGGACCGCCGATAGTTCATTTCCAGCTGGTCCACTTTTTCGATCGTTTCTGCCGTTTCCTTCAATACGCTCTGGAGTTCTTGATTTAACGTGACCAGCTCGGTCCGGGCCGTGTCCAATATTTCGAACATCTGATATTTGCTGTTCTCCATCACCTGGATGGCATTTTTAATGACTCGGTCTATGATATCGGCTTGAAAGTCCACAAATGTTCTACTCCAATCCTAGCATTTCAAGTATATATCATACCATATCATGACTGGAGGGTGATGGTCTTCGTTTCTTGTTCCCATTTTACAGTCATTCCTAACTGTTCAGACACAAGTCTTAATGGGACTAAAGTCCTTCCTCCTAGTACAATAGGTGCAACTTCAGAGCTCTTACGCTTTCCGTTTAGAATCAGTTCTTTTTTTCCTACAGTCAAATCCATCAGCACACCACCGCGCATAATGGTGATCCGTTGATCGCCCGCATTCCATTTGGCTTGCCCGCCAAATGCGTCCAACACATACTTGATTGGAACATACGTCGACCCATTGCGAGTCATCGGAGCTGCATCAATCGTTATTGGCGTTCCATTTACCGTCATCGATTTTTGACCGATCGTCATCTGAGCTGTTCCCTTTTTAAGTCCTTCTGTGCCGACTGTTCCTGGTGTATTAAAAGAGATATTATCAAAAGCGACCTTACCTGTCTTAGCACGCTCATCCTGACCTTCGGCTACATTGACCACATAGAGACGTTTCAGCTTCGCCGGATACGAAATATTCAAACCGCTCATATCTGCGTTAATCGTTTTCCAGCCGTTCCAGTCGATCACTTTGGCAAGATCAATATATACAGTTTTGCCTTGGGCATCTTCCAGCTCTGCACGCAGCCAGTTCAGACTCTTATCTCCTTTGACATCAATCGAGATGGATATAGCTGCCTGCTCCAGCGTCTTGCCGGATGTGCCGTTTAATTGAGCGTAAGCATACATTTTACCACTGCCGTTCGTCATGTCGTAGCTTAGCTCCAGCACTTTGGAATTGGCATGGTCTCCATCCCCTTGTACAACAGCCGCTGTACCGGTAACACCTTCCGCATTTGAAGTAAAATCAACCGGATACAAAACATTTTCGAAGTTTTCCCAGTTATTTGTACTTGCCCCGCCAGCAGACAGGAAGACAACCGCACTGAAACCATCGTAGCGACCAATGGCGTAGCCTGTTTTCACGCCCGCATCCACTGTATTTACCGTAAGCTGATTGTCCTTAACGCTTCCCTTAAAGCCGATGAACTCCCATTTGAGCGCATCTGATGTAATGCTGACACTCTGTCCATCTTTCGTCTTGGCCGTTATCGGTACTGCGATTTTAGCTCCTGCAGTAAGCGAGCCTGTCCCACTTCCTGCAGTAAGTGATGAAATTTCATCTGCTCCAAGCACGGTGACCTTGGTTGTCGCACTGGCTGAGCCACTGGATGCTGTTAAGGTAGCAGTTCCCGGTTGGGCCCCCTTCACAACACCGCCGCTCACGGACACAACAGCCGGATTGCTGGACTTCCACGTCACTTGCACTTTCGAGGTATCAAATGGATTGTAGTAGTTGTCGTAGCCTTTGAAGGAGTAGCTTCCGGTCTGACCAATCAGCAGCGTTTTATTGCCTTTGATGGTAAAGCCTTTGAGCGTTCCTTTAGGAGCAGTGGAATATACTCCCACTCCATTTACGATGCTACGTTGCTCTGTACCATATTCTGTATTGAATGTAAGCCCCGCTGTCGTATCTCCCAAATCACGAGTTACCATAGTGGTAGAGCCGCCACCATCAAGGTTCATCCCCTTCCAGACACCGATATCTTTCATCAGTGTTTGCAGCTCGCTCAGGGATACACCAACGCTATTCCCATTCTTCTCAACGGCAATGACATATGCGTATCGTTTGTCACGGGAATATCCCAAAGCCGTACGCGCACGTGTCCCGCCAATACTTGTTGTACTTCGGGAGAACGAGGTCTTCTGTCCGTCATTTACTAATATGGTATGTCCACCGATCATCATCTGAAGGTTGGAAGGATCTACTTCACTCCCTGTCGATTTGACGCGAAGGTGATAGTTCGTTTCTACGGTCTGTCCCACAGTCAGATGCGCTTTGGCATAATCAGCTGCTTTACCGTGTGTACGTAAAATATAGCCATCCTGCGGAACAGTCATATTCAATGTAGCATTTTCGGAGACTTGCGTAACCACGCCATTTTGTACCAATATTTCTGTAGGCGTTGTCGAACTGTTTTTTGGTCGCTCAATTGCTTTCCAAGCAGATGTATAAATATACATAGCATTGGAGTGACTGTAGCTGCTCCCACTCGTCTCTGGCGAGTACGAAGCCTTGTTCATCCCTGCCAAGGAGAAGGAAGACCCATCCCCAGCTTTTACTGTACCTTCGAAAGTAAATTGCTCAACCATCGGCGAGCCATCCTTCGTAACAGCAAAGGCATACATCCCTGTTAAATCAGAGGGTGTAGACATCAGCACGCCCTTGGATACCTGTCCACCGATCGGTGCTCCCTCACTAGAGGTATTAAAATAATCCCCGTTCACTCCAGCAACCGCACCGGTCTCTTTTGCCATACCGCCTGTGCTCTGACGGGTCGTAAACTGTCCGTTCTTCCCTGTCATAACATCCAGCTTTACGTACGGATTTTGCAGGTCTACTCGAATGATATCAGCCAGCGCTGTTCCTTTAGACCCTTTAAAGCGATATTTCAATAATGTTGCGCCCGAAGTAATAATCTCTTCACCCAATTTTACCGTTGAACCGGAGGCAGCACTCGCGATTGGAGCAGATATCCAATTGTTTAACGGGATTAGAACCCCAGTTCCAGCAACCGGACCGACCCATAATACTCCTGCCAGCGTTAATACAGCCCATCTTTTAGCGATTCCTTTGCCATCTACTTTCACTTTGCTGTGTTTTCTATTACTTAAAAACATTTGGATAATAGCTCCCATCTTCTTTGTATTCAAACGGATTAATCCGCACATGTACTCTACCAATAAACAAAAAAATCCTCTTATGTTAATAGACTTATTATAAAGACAAAAGTTCCGAAATCCCGCCAACTAATTCATAAAATCCAAAACAGTGAATTGACGAATACAATATTGGCGCACTATAATACACATGAACTTATGAGTTCAATTTAAACCAGTAAGTTTAAACAGAAACTTATGACCCTATCGGAAGGATGGATAATCATGAATAAACAACGGGCCATCATCATACTCACCTTATCACTGAGCCTCGCCATCACCGGATGCTCTACCGGAAAAAAAGATGCAGCTTCAGGTTCATCCGCACAGCCGACCGTTGTGCGCACTACAGTCGTCAAAAACACACCACTCCATACCGCCTATGACTTGTCAGGTACCCTTCAGGCCTATGAGGAACGTACACTAGCCTTTCAAAACGGAGGTACCGTCGCTAGCGCAGAAATCACGACTGGAACTCTTGTCCAAAAAGGTACAACCATTGCCCGTCTCGATGACGCCGACTACAGGCTACAGGTTGCACAGGCTACAGCCTCTATCCAAGAAGCTCTAGCCGGTATAGATAACGCACAGGCTAACTTACAGGCAGCTACCTCTGCGATTCAATCTGCCGATGCTGGTATTGCGAATGCTCGTGCAAATGTTAGCAAGGTCAACAAGGGTGCGCGCGCTCAGGAAAAACAGCAAGCTCAAACCACTGTCGATAAGGCACAAAGCGCCTATAACAAGGCCAAGACGGATAGCGAGCGGACACAAAAGCTGTTTGAGGCGGGGGCAGCTACCGCGTCGGATAACGAGAACGCCCGCCTGAACGCTACCACTGCTCTTCAAAATCTGGAGCAAGCGAAAGCTTCCTTATCTCTTTTGCTGGAAGGAGCCACAGCCGAAGAGCATCAATCTGTCCAAGCTTCCTTTCAGGATGCGATAGCAGGTAAAACTAAAGCTCTTGCAGCCAGCGAACAAGCAGAGGCTTCCCAAAAACAAGCACGTGCCAACTACGAGAAGGCCCTTGTTGCCAAGGATCAGGCAGAGCTGGCACTATCACGCACCCGTTTAACTTCTCCTGTGAACGGCGTAATCCTAGACAAAATCGTGAATACAGGTGATTTGGTCGCGTCGGGCCAAGCCGTCTATCGCATAGGCTCCATCGACCGCCTTAAAGTACTCCTTCCCGTACCAGACAGTGAAATTAAGGATTGGAAAAAGGGACAACAGGTAAAGGTGGCGCTCTATGAAGAAACTCGTCAGGGTACGGTGTCCAACGTCTATCCTTCAACCAGCACCGATACAGGGAGGGTTAACGTAGAGATTGTCATTGCCAATCCACAGCGAGACTGGTTACCCGGCCAGGTCATCAAAGCTGCGCATCAGGTGACAGACAAGAATGGTATTCTTGTGCCTGCTGAAGCAGTCATCAATACGGGAAGCAAGCCTTTTATTTTCAAAGATGTTCAAGGAAAAGCGGTTAGAACCCCTGTGGAGCTTGGCAATCAGGTTGTAGATAATCAATTGCAAATTGTATCCGGGCTTCGTGAAGGAGAACGTATTGTCATTAAAGGGGCAGAATCCCTATTTGATGGAAATGCGATTCAGTCGGAGGAAGGCGGACGTCCATGATTGAGTACATCGTAAAAAAACGAAAAATAACATTGCTGTTTTTTGTCATGCTGATTGTAGTTGGAACTTTTGGGTTTTTCCAGTTACCACAGCAGGAAATGCCCGATGTGACCATACAGAATGCTACGGTCACAACCGTCTATCCCGGCGCTTCACCACAAAAAGTAGAACAAACCGTAACTAAAGAGCTGGAGAAACGTATCAAGGAGGTTGAGGGTGTTAAAACGATTAATTCGACTTCTGGGAACGGATTCTCTTCTATTTTAATCGAATCCAAAAATGGAGTCGATCCTCAAACGGTTTGGGATAATATGCGTAAAAAAGTGCAGGATGCACAAGCTGATCTTCCTCAAGGCGCTGAAGTGCCTGTTATAAATGACAAGCTAACCAGCTCGTTTATCGGCTCTTATGCCCTGACTGCCGACTCATCTGCCCCACTGTATAAACTAAATGATTTGACCACCACCTGGAAAGATCAACTTAATACAATTTCCGGCGTATCCAGTGTCAAATTCAATGGTCTTCCCGATCAAGAAGTACGTGTCCATATCGACAACCAGAAGCTCCAGCAATATCAGTTGTCGTGGGGACAAGTGGCAAAAGCAATTCAATCTCAGATCGATCGGGTTCCTACTGGTAATATTGAATACAACGGACGTACCTATCAACTCATTGTTCGTGAGACTGAAAAAGCTGACGAATTAAATCAGGTCATTTTGACACGTACAAAAGAGGGTAACCCTGTTTACTTAAGAGATATCGGTACAACTGAGCTGGCACATCCTGAGGCAGAATATTTCGCTTATGTAGAGGGTAAACCGGCAATTACGCTAAGTATTGGAGCGGAAACAGGCACAGACATCCCCTCTATGAGCGAAAAGGTCAGTACCAAGCTCAAAGAGCTGGAGAAAACACTCCCTGCGGGTGTTCACTTACAGACTCTCTTTGCACAAAAGGATCAGGTAAGCCATATCTTTGACGACTTAAAGCGTGAAACGATTCTGGCCATTGCAGCGGTTATTCTTGTTTGTATGTTGGGCTTGAATTTACTCACCTCAGCTTTTGTCGCGCTGGCAATCCCTATTTCGGTTTCGATTGCCGTTATCTTTTTACCTATGTTCGGCATTACTCTAAATCAGATTTCCGTTGTCGGTCTGATCATTGTACTCGGCATACTCGTGGATGACGCTGTAGTGGTAAACGATAATATTGAGCGCAGACTTACGGAATTAGGAGAGCCACCCTCCGTTGCAGCTATAAAAGGTACCAAAGAGGTCATGCTATCTATTTTGATTGCAACATTGGCCACGATCTCTGCCTTTGCTCCATTGTTGTTTCTGCCCGGAAATGTAGGTGCCTTTATTAGACCCATTCCCACCATTGTTTCTCTGGCCATGTTAGCTTCTATGATCATGTCTCTCACGATCATCCCTATTTTTCGAGAGTGGTATGAGAAACGCAGACAGACTCGTCATCCTCAGAGGAAATCTAAACCAGTAGGCTTGCTCGGTCAGCAGATTCACTCTTTAAACAAGCTTTATTCACAAAAGCTGATGCCTAAAGTCATTCAGCGTCCCTTGCTGACGGCTATGGTTGGACTCATGCTTGGAACAGCCGCTTATGGATTAGTTCCCTTTACATCGGTTGAGCTTTTCCCTGAATCTGAAGATCCTCATGTTGCATTAAATGTAAAAATGCCTGTAGGCACTTCCATTGCGGAAACCGACCAGGTCGTTAAAGATCTTGCAGGCTGGATTAAGAAGCAACCCGAAACTTCCAAGGTCGTTTACAGTGCAGGTGGGACTGCCCCCCAACTGTTTAGTGACATTAATAGTGCGGGTGGAACTATCAGTTATAACGAAACCGTAGGTCAGATTGCTGTTGTCGGAAAAGAGAACGTATTCGATCTCAATTCGACAGTTGATGCTTGGGAACAACATGTTAAGAAATCCTACCCTGGCGTTACGGTTACCATGTATGTTCCCCGTCTTGGGATTCCAGTAGGTAAACCCGTTTCTATTCGTATCTCAGGTCAGGATCTGAATGAACTGCAAACCCTTGCCCAAAAAGCAAAGGAGCAGATCGCGACAGTTGAGGGCACAACGGGCATCGTAGATGACATAGGAATTGAACGATATGCCCTCGAGCTTGAGGTCAACAAACAAGCCATGGATCAGTATCTAGTAAGCTACACAGATTTGACTCGTACCCTTCTTCTGTTAAAAGAAGGAGCTCAAGTCAGTCAATTCGATACGGGAAGCAGTCTGGTAGATATCAAAATGTATTTGAATCACAGTAACGAGGAGCCAAGTAAGCTTTTCCAACAATTAAGTGTAGTGAATGCAGCTGGCAAGCAAATTCCATTAAACCAGCTTGTACAGATTAAACCGTCATTTGCTATTCAGCAAATCAAGCATTACAATATGGAGCGGACGATTACGGTCGAAGCTGACTTGAATGGAAGAACTGCAAGTGAAGCCATGGTAGATGTGGAAGGCAAACTGGCACAAATGAAGTTCCCTGAAGGCTATAAATGGGAGGTAGGCGGTGAAACATCCGATCAGTCCACCATATTCGGAGATTTAGGGAAGCTGGCGATTGTTGTAGTCTTACTCATTTTACTCTTGATCACGATGCAGTTTTATTCACTCTCCATTCCTATTATTATTATGACGACCGTGTACCTAGCAGCTGCCGGCGGGATTATTGGTATTTTTCTAACTGGTATGCCCATCGGTTTTATGAGTATCATGGGAATTATCGCACTTGCGGGTATTGTGGTACGGAACGGGATTGTCTTAATTGAATTTATCGAGGATGCAAGACATGAAGGAGTGGAGTTAAGGGAAGCCGTAATACAAGCCGCCGCTGCTCGCTTCAGACCGATTTTGTTGACTTCCCTGGCTGCCATTGTAGGTATGATTCCATTAGCACTATTAGGGAGCCTGCTCTTTAAGCCACTGGCGTTCACCGTCATTTTCGGTTTGTTATTTTCGGCCTTGTTAACTTTGTTTGTGGTGCCATCCTTGTATATGATTATGGCCAAGTACAAGATACACCGACAACTCAAAAAACAGCAGCACACAGAAATTACACGTGACCAATCTTTGTAATGTATGAAGTGGTAAATTCGCATGCTGTCGAGTTGGTTCCTGGAGGGAAGTATGTATGGAAAGTAAAAAAAATGATATTTTACAGGCGGCCATTCGGCTGTTCTCCAGAAAAGGCTATTATTCGACATCTGTTGAGGAAATCGCCAAAGAAAGCGGGATGGCAAAAGCATCCTTCTATAAATATTTTCAAGGGAAAGAAGAATTGCCTTTGGAAATGTGTATCATTTTGGAAAACAATATTGAACAAGACATCCGAGCTCTCTACAGTAAACCTGACCTATCTAAACACGATAAGCTGCACGGTTTTATTGTACTCTACTTGAAAAATCTTGTTGAAAACAAAGTGTATCTCATGATGGATCTTCCTGAGCCTTCCATGCTTATTTTTCAAAATGAACAACTCAATGGTGCGTTTGAACAGCATGAATACAAATTATACAAATGGGTTCGCGACTGCCTGATTGATATTTTTGGACCAGGCATTGAAGATCATGCATGGGATATAACCTTTGTGCTGAAAAGCATTGTGTTTGAATATATTCGCTTCTTTGCCGATCGAATGAATGATGAAACGATTGAGCATCTAACACAGTTTATCATCTTCTTATCCAGTTCCTTCGCAACCAGCCTGAGCAGTGCTGATCCCGCTCCACATTTGTTTTGGAGCAAGAAAGGCTGGTTACCCGAGAGCGCTTTAAGTAATCCCTTTGACCAAGGTCGTCAAATTAACGGCCTTCTCCACTCCCTGGAAGACAGTATACTGCTGTCTTCGTGGAGCTCAGAGGAGAAACAGGAGTGTCAGCAAATTTACGCTCAATTAAAGGAAGAGGCTCTGAAATCGAACCCTCAGAAAGGTCTCTTAAAAGCTCTTTTTGCGTATTTGGAGCAATATAAGGAAGTACAGAAGATATGTCATTTACTCAGAAATTTATTGGGTCTCGCACCGATATCCGAATAGTGGAGCGAAATTAAGTACACCGTGGCAAGTTCATAGTTAATAGCAAAGCATATCAAAAAAAGACTGTCTCATGCATAGCATGAACAGTCTTTTTAGGTTAATGCGTTATTCTGATGACCTACGAGGATTATAACCCCGCTTGCTCTCTCAGAATTTCCGCTTTATCTACACTCTCCCATGGTACATCCAGATCTGTGCGTCCAAAGTGGCCGTAGGCAGCTGTTTGCTTGTAGATTGGACGACGCAGATCCAACATGCGAATGATGCCTGCTGGGCGAAGATCGAAGTTATTTCGGATCAATTCAACGAGTTTTTCATCACTGACTTTCCCTGTGCCGTATGTATCGACGTTAATCGAAACAGGCGTAGCTACACCGATTGCATAAGCAAGCTGTATTTCAACCTTGTCAGCCAATCCAGCTGCCACAAGGTTTTTCGCTACATAACGAGCAGCATAAGCAGCAGAACGGTCTACTTTAGTTGGATCTTTACCTGAGAATGCTCCCCCACCATGACGTGCATAACCACCATACGTATCTACAATAATTTTACGGCCTGTCAGACCTGCATCCCCTTGAGGACCACCGATAACAAAGCGCCCTGTCGGATTAATGTAGTACTTGGTTTGCTCGTCCAGCAATTCAGCAGGAACCACTGGCAAAATGACCTTCTCTTTGATATCTGCTTGAATTTGCTCCAAAGTAGTATCTTCTGCATGCTGCGTGGAAACCACAATGGCATCGATACGGACAGGTTTGCCGTTTTCATATTCTACCGTTACTTGAGTTTTACCATCTGGACGAAGGTAATTCAGTGTTCCATCCTTACGCACTTCAGACAAGCGTCGTGCAATACGGTGAGACATAGCGATAGGAAGAGGCATTAGCTCAGGTGTTTCGTTCGTAGCAAAACCGAACATTAATCCTTGGTCCCCAGCCCCAATGTTTTCTGTTTCCTTATCTACTTCAGCAGGATCACGGCTTTCCAGGGCAGCGTTAACCCCTTGAGCAATGTCTGGCGACTGTTCATTCAAAGAAGTCAATACAGCGCAAGTATTATAGTCAAAACCGTATTTTGCACGTGTATAACCAATTTCCTTAATCGTATTACGAACAATGGATGGAATATCCACGTATTCCGATTTGGAGCTGATTTCACCAATGACGAGAACAAGACCGGTAGCTACCGATACTTCACATGCTACCCGTGCATTAGGGTCATTAGCCAAAAAGGCGTCCAATACAGCATCGGATATCTGATCACAAATTTTATCCGGATGGCCTTCTGTTACAGACTCGGACGTGAACAAATGACGACCTTTTACAGACATGAATTTCAACCTCCCACAATTAAAATACATGAGGATTTTTAATAAATCCTAACATGGCATGGCATTATTCAGTTACCTTCAACCCAACAAATGACGGAAGATATCTTTTACACCTGATTAACAAAAAATGAACCTTTTCCGGTAGGAAAAGGTTGCGTACAAGCCTCAAATGCCATGATATCCTATTTATAACAAGGTGTCAATTCATGTCATCCAAATAACAAAATTCGAAAATGAAGTGAGTTTACATGCGAACCATTTGGATCCACATGTAAATATCTCCAGTGTTTACCTACTATTTGTTTAAAATCTGTATCAATAATTACAATTTATAATGTACCAAATTCAGATAAGCTACGTTCAGCGGATTGTATCAATCTTTTAGTAATCTCTCCACCAACGGAGCCATTTTGTCTTGAAGTTAAATCGCGCCACGCTACATTTTGACTCCTCGTAAACTCTCCCAATTCTGTAGCAAATTCACTGTCAGCATTCGGATGTATATGTGCATATTGAGGATTATAAACAGGCAACCCAAACTCGGCAGCAATTTCATACTTCAAATCATCTAACCTGGCACGGCTTTCAGGAATTAATCGTCTTTGACCTCTCGACGCCATTGTATGCACCCTCCACTCAATGAATTATTTTTCATGAAGTTAGTGTGCAGTGTTTAAAGTCAACTTAGCCAAGAACAATTTGCTATCCCAAGCAGGATTTAAGAAAAAGAGTACCTTAAAAAGAGATAGACCCCAGTTATTGAACAGTATAGCCGCCACGTACCATAACGACTAAGCCATACTTTTGGCCTTCTTTTACTTGAATACCTCTTCCTTCTCTAGGAAACGATAATAAATGATTTTTTTCGACAGCCTGGTTATGAACAATTTCAGTTCCAGAAGTAATATCAATAGCACCACTGGCATCCATGCTATACACAACAGCATTTCCATTACGTAAAATAAATTCTGCTCCAGCTTTAGCAATTAGTTTCTGACCAGGCTTTACATCAACAACCTTCAAAGCCTCTGTCTGCTCCACCGTTGAACTTTTAGTTGCATTAGAGGTTCCTGAAGACGAGGTTGTATTAGAAGTAGTGGTGTTTGTTGCTGGAGCAGTTGAGCTAGTTGTTTTACTACTAATACTGCTTGCACTTCCCCCACCTTTGATGGCTTGAGCAATTTTTTGATCGACATAGCTTTTGGTTACGACTGGATCATCAGCTGTTCCAGGTTGTCCAGAACTGGAGGCTCCATTGACTGAATTGTTCATCAAAGAGCCAGCCACAATTCCTCCTCCAAGTAAAACAGCAGCCAACGATACTTTATAGCGTGATTTCATGAAGACCTCCTACTGCAGGTTATAACAAGTATAGGTAAGCTTAAATTATTGCGCACTTGCTCCAGCAGAACCTTGCATAGCCCATGGCTTATTGAAAGCCAGCTTCAAAGTATCAATACTTGAAACAATATCTTCCGCTTGTTGTTCAGCGGTAGTCACTTTCAAATTAGCCTCGTAAACCTGAAGCTCTGTAGCCAATCCAACATCAAACTGCTTTTTAGCCATATCAGCCGCACTTCTTGCACTCACCAAACCGGCTTGAATCTGTGAGTACTGACTTTCCAATGCTTTGATGTTGTTATAAATTGTTCTCACAGCTTCTTCCAATTGTCTCTTTGTGCCTTCTGTAGCATACTGAGCCTTTTCAACATTAAGTTGTTCAGCTTCATAAGGGGTATTTCCTGGAGTGCTAAAGTTATAAAGCTTCAAACTCAGTTCAGCCAAATCCACTTTTTGCTCACTCAACCAAATGGCAGTGCTGCTAGTGAGTACTTGGCTTACTTTTGTCTCTACATTATCTTTAAATTCAGAATATACAGGCTTATCCTTCAATTCATAACGTTGCTCTGGTTTGTAGCCAATCAATTGATTTAAAGATACATATGCACTATCCAAATCTTTTTTAGCTTTATCCAAAGCTGCTTGATTTTGAGTCAACTGATTGGTCGCTTGGGTAACTTCATAATCACTCGACATTTGATTATCTCTCTTGATTTGCGCAACTTTAAGTTTTCGCTCTGCATCTTCAATATTCAATGCTGCCAGTTTAACCGCATTTTGTTTTTGAAGGAGTTTATTGTATAGATCCTTCACGTTATATTCAATACCTTCTTTGGTCAGTTCCAGGTTCTTTTTAGCTGCTTCATAATTAAGGTTCGTTTGGGCATAACCTTTGTAAGCTTTATCTAGTGCTTCAACACCTGCCTCAGCGGGAACAAAGTCAATATTCTTACCCGCTTCTTTCATAATTTTCCCAGCCTGATCAATACTTGTTTCAACTGTTTTGATTGAAGTGCTATCAACAATAGCCAATTTAACTGCGTCATCATAACTTAAGGAATCATTATAGTAGGTATCATAAGTAACTTTGGTTACAGGGGCTGTGAGTGGCTTACTGGACAAGCTATTAGTGTCAGTGACGCTCCCATTAGCTTGATTCGAAATGGTCACTGTTCGTGTAGCTTGATCCCAATTTACTTTGGCGCCTAATGATTGGCTCACAAAACGTAAAGGAACGAGCACTTGACCCTTTTGAATTTGAGTTGCCGCATCGAGCTGTACAGGATTACTGTTTTTATAGGCAAGTTTAGAACCAATATTTAAAGTTAATGTATCATCATTTTTAGATGCTATTACTTTTTTGGCTTTGCTGTCCCACTCTACTTGCGCTCCCAAGCTTTCAAAAACACCACGAAGAGGCACTAGGGTTGTATTTTGACTGACTATCGGAGACTGTGTATATTGCTGAGTTACACCGTTAATAATAACCTTTATATCACCTGACTGAGCTCCTGCAAGATTAGCAAACGTAGAAGTAAGAACCAATGTGGTTAGTACGGCCACTGCAAAACGTTTCATAATTTCTCTCCTTTGTCAATAAGACTAATAAAAGAAAAGGGCTCCAAAAGGAACCCTCTTCTCATCTAATTCAGTTAACTCAAAAGAGTTGCTCTTAAATTAGTTGTTGTTTTCAACAGTTACTGTTTTAGCAGTTGCATCATAGTTGATGGATGCATTCAGCGCTTTACCAACCCAAGAAATTGGCAGTACAGTACGGTTTTTGTTAGTTACAGCTTTAACGTCCATGCGAATCACAGTACCGTTAACAGTCAACAGGTTAGTGTTCAATTTGATTTGAGCAACAGTGTCACCCTTGATCAGAGTAACTGTGGAAGTTGCTTTGTCAAACAGGATGTTTTGTGGGGATACACCCAAAGCTTCAGCTGCATAACGTACTGGCAAGTAAGTACGTCCGTTTTGAGCATAAGCAGCTACATCAGCTGTTTTAGTTTCGCCGTTCACAGTGTAAGAAGTGCTTCCCAGTGTGAAGACAGCTTTAGTTTTAGTAGCACCTGGAGCTGGAGTTCCAATAGTTGCGATTGCTGTTTCAGCAGCAGACGTATTATTGTCTTTCCAGTTTTGAGTTACACTGCTACCTTTGTACGCAGTGTAAGAAACAGCACTACCTTTCAGTTTAGCAACGATATCGCCTTGAGCTACAGTACGGTCAACAGTCAGCTTAGGAGCTGAAATTGTGATTGTACTTGGAGTTGTGCTTTCGCTATCAACGTAGAAAGTCAAACGACCTTTGTTGCTATCGCCGTAAGTATCTGTAGATACGCTCTTGATCTTAGCATCACCAGTTGTAACTTTCACATCTGGAGTAGAAGCAAAGCGAACGCCAACAGGCAATTCCAGAACTACTTCACGGTTTCCGTCTTTTGTCAAAGCTTCTTTAGCAGCTTCAGTGATTGTGATATCACCAATTTGCTGATCTCCCAGACCGATTGTCAGGGTTGGTTTGGAAGCAGCAGCCAAAGTAACTGCTTGTTTCACAGTTGCAACCTTAACAGTACCATTCAGACCTTGGCTACCAGCAACTTCAACATTCAGATCTCCGGAGAAACCTGGTTGAGTAGCAACTTCGAAGTTTTTCAAAGTCAGTTTACCTGGGTCATTAGTTGTTTTGCTTCCTTTGTAAGTCAATCTCAAAGTACGTTTGTCGGAATCGGTATAAGTAACATCTACTCCACTGAAACCATTTGCGTATTCAAGAGATCCACTAAATTCGTTTTTAGCAGGATCAGCTTTGTCAAAAGTAGACTGCCAACGAGCACCTTCTGGCAAACGCAAAGTTACTGTACGTCCTTCTACAAAAGAACCAGCTACAGCTTCTTTAACAACCAAGTCACCGATTTTTTGCTCGTCATGACCAGCAAGGATTGTTGTTGGTGTAGCTACAGATACACCACCACCGATTTGACCATAGCTACCTACTACAAGGGAGCTAACGTCAGTAGTAGCATTACCAGAAATATTAGCTACTACATCGCCTTCTTTAGTGTTAGTCTCATCATCAACGTAGAAGCTCAATGGGAGATTAATAGCACTTTGTTCGGTAGTAGATTTATCTGTGGACAAAGTCAAAGTGTCGCCATCTACAGAAGGAATTACTTTGACACCAGCACCACCATACAAGAATTGAGTGTTTGTGAAGTCAGGAGCGTTCCATTTGAAACCACTTGGCAGTTTCAATTTAATGTTTCCTGTTTTCAGTGATCCAGCCGTTTGTTCTTTAACATTCAAAGTGAAAGTAAAGTTGTCAGTGTTGGAAACAGTATCTTTAGCAGCCAAAGAGATTTGACCAGAAGAAACCACATTCGCAATCACTACTTCACCACTAGTCAAACCACTGTTGGAAGCAGCATCAATTGTTGCTTTAACTGGTCCATTGCTTGGTCCAGTTACATTAATTTTGCTGAAGTTCAGGTAAAGAGTAACATCATCACTCAGGTTAGTTCCACCAGAAACACTGATTTTTGCAGAGTTTACTCTGTTAGTACCATTGTACAAAGGTTGTGCGTCAACTTTAAGGCCAGTGTTGCCATCAAAGTCTGCATACACACCCAAACCGTAAGTAGCGTCGCTAACACTTCCAGTTTTAATGTCATTAACAGTGGTACCAATAACGCCAACAGTTTTATCAGCTTTTGAGTTATCAAACTCGAAGCCTTTAGGCAAAGTCACAGTAAAAGAAGAATTGTTTTGAAGGGATGCTTTACTAATTACTACTTTTACTCTGCCATCAAATGTACCTACACTATCTTTCACATACAATTTAGCATTGGCATCAATTGTAGGAGTATTTAGAGATGTGTAGCTGGAAGATGCATGGATAGCAGTTGGTGCAGTCAATGCTGCGATTGGAGCTGCTACACCAGCAACCAATGTTGCTGTTGCCAGCACGTTGATCATTTTTTTGTTAAACTTTGTCATAACCTTTTTTTCTCCTCCTTGAATATAAACAGAAATATTATTTTTGTCTTTTTGTCGGATCTTGTCACTCATCAGTCGTTACACCTCCTTTCCGAGCTTTATGAGAACCCTTATAAAATGATATCTGTGACAATATCACAGAAGCTTGGAATCTAGTTGAAAGAAAGCGTCCATTTATGACGTACTCCAGTATTATACAATGTGATAACAATGCAGTAAAGATTTTTTTTAGCGAATTTTGTCTTTACGCTTTTGTACCCCTTTGTTTCATACTCACCCAATTAGACGTAGCATGGGTCCAAAAAGTTGCGTCTGTTTCAAAAAAAATTTTATTTTTTTTGATTATGTATTCCGCTTTCCACAGTCATAATTATACTATTGAACCTGTTCCTCCGTCATCCTACAACTTTTACCTTCTCAACCTTAAATGTACAGGGGTATTTTCTGTACATTAATTAGGTCTTTAATGGAGTATATTCGTAACGAATAATCCATAGAATACATAAAGTACATAAAGACTATAGATTCCTTAGAAATCTAATACTCTAATACACTTTAAATAGTAGAAATGACGGAGAACAGCAATATAATGTAAATATAACGAAACAAATTATTTTACTACATTAATCTTCGCGCCATCTGAAAGCAAACTTACGCCCTTAACGACGACATTTTGTCCCTCAGTGAGCCCCTTGGTGACCTCAACCTGTTTGGCACTTTCCTGGCCTGTCTGCACTTCTACCCTCTTAGCAACAGTACCCTCCACTACATATGCATATTTCTTCCCTGCCTGCTCTGTAACAGCATCCTGCGATACTAAAATGTTTTTAGGAGCCTCTGTCTTCATATATACAGTTACAACCATCCCTGATTTTAATTCGCCAGAACCATTAGGAACCGAAATCTCGACAGGATATGCCTTGAGGTCATTATCCATTACCGGATTGACGGCCGACACTCTGGCTTCAATGCGCTTGTCTAATGAGTCCACACCTACAGTTACAGATGAACCCACCTGCATCTTCAGAAGCTCTGATTCAGAAACGTTGACTTTAGCAATGATAGGATTGGTATTTGCAATTGTAACAACTGCAGATTGCGCACTAACCATTTGTCCTTGAACTCCTGTTACTACCGATATCGTGCCGGAAATCGGAGCTTTGACTACAGCATCCACCAGTTGGCTACGTGCTGTGTCTAAACTGGCTTTGGCTTGATTTACAGAAGCGCGCGCTACGTCTATGCCTGTTTTCTGTTGTGCAAGACGCAATGATTTCTGAGCATTATTATATGTTGTTTGTGCACTTTCTTTGGATGTTTGTGCATTGTGAAGTGCGATCTGTGCATTTTCCACCGCAGTTTGAGCCTTTCGATACGCTATTTGAGACTGCTCTAACTCGGATTGAGATAGAGCTCCCGCACTAAACAACTGTTGGTTGCGATTAAGCGTATTTTGTGCATCACGTACGGAATTCTGAGCATCAAGCAAGCTGGTCTGAGCTTGAGTAATGGAATTGTCTTGCTGTACAAGCGCACTTTTGGCTTGATCCACACTGGACTCTGACTGTTGCACAGATTGTGCTGCGCCTGACTCAGCCTGTTTTAAATTGGCTAAGGCAACCTGGTATGATTCCTGGGATTGCTTAATTGAGTCCTGTATATCCTTTTGGTCTATAGTAAACAATGTGTCGCCTTTGTTTACCTTTTGTCCCACTGTAAGGTTAATACTTTGAATTTTACCGCTAATCTTTGGAGATACCTGAGCTGTCTCTTTGGGAGCAAAGCTTCCAATAATCCCTGTTGAATCCTTAATGCTACCTTTAGTCACTTTTGCCACTTGAACTGGGATTGCCTTCTGCACTGAAGCTGGTGCAGCAGGGGCCTCCCCCCCACCGCAGCCTGCTAATGCAACTGATAAAAGCAAAGTTGTGGCAATCAGAGCACTTTTTTTATTCATTATGTTTCTCCACCTCACCTTATATATGAACACTTTTTTGTAGTTTCGCTTCTTTTTTTAGTTGTTTCTTTTCTTGTCTTTTCAGTTTGCGATTTTTACGTTTTTGAATGATATTGTCCAAAATAACATAAACAACCGGAATAAGAATTAGCGTGACCAAAGCTGCGAAGGATAACCCGAATACAACAACAACCGCCATAGGAGCTTGTGTCTCATTACCGTCACCTTTAGCAAATGCCATAGGAATCAAAGCTAGTACAGTAGCCAGCGTTGTCATCAAAATCGGACGCAACCGCTCAGACGCTCCATGAATAATAGCTTCATCTCGATCTTCGCCTTCTTTTCGAAGCTGAATAATGTAATCAATCATAACAATAGCATTGTTGACGACCAAGCCGACGAGCATGATGTAACCAGTAAAAGCTGGTACACTGAGGCTCGCTCCCGTTACAACAAGACCAATAAGCACCCCAATTAACGTAGGCGGAATCGAAAACATAATAACAAATGGTGTAAGCAACGATTCAAACTGTCCTGCCATAACCATATAAATCAGAACTACAGATAGCAGAATAGCTATGGCTAAGTTTATAAAGGACTCCATCATTTGTTCATTTTGCCCGCCTCCCGTATCTGCACTATAACCTTCTGGGAAGTGGGTACTCTTCAAAAGAGCATCTATTTTTTGATTGACGCTTAGAATGTCACCTGATCCATCAATGTCAGCAGAAATCTGTACTTGACGCGTTTGATCTTCACGGG
The DNA here is from genome assembly GCF_052921365.1 of Paenibacillus sp. T2-29. Lineage (NCBI taxonomy): Bacteria > Bacillati > Bacillota > Bacilli > Caryophanales > Paenibacillaceae > Paenibacillus > Paenibacillus sp. T2-29. Next base: position 133,089 of record NZ_JBREVE010000009.1, read on the forward strand.
TGACACTATCCGGTACAGCGCGTTTATCAATACTTGCTACTGAAGATAAAGGTACATCAATCCCTTGTGAAGTGGTAATACGTAATGCATTCAGATAGGACCAGTCATGGCGATTCTGCTCTGGCAAAGATATTTTCACATCGATTTGATCATCACCTGTGCGATAGCTTGTTGCAACAGATCCATTAAAGGAAGTGTTCACAGCGGATAAAATTTGTGTTGCTGATAAGCCATATTGACTAGCAAGTTCTCGGTTAACAGTAATCTCATATTCTTCGCGAACCGCATTCAAAGAACTTTTTACATTGACCGTTCCCGGTATGTTCTTTACGCCAGCAACGAGATTGTCGGAGAGTTCCCTCAAGACATCCATATCGTCGCCTTTCAGATTAATGTTAACAGCTGCTCCAGTCGAAAGACCTGTTGCGGACGCCAGTGTAATCTCTGCATCCGGAATACTATCAAATTTCTTACGAAGGCCTTCAACTATAACATCTGTTGCTTGATGGCCATCCTTCAGCGTTACACTTAGTTGTGCCGAATTGGATGGAGCCGCCCCTGAATAACCAGAAAGACCACCAGAACCAACAGTCACCGTCATTTTATCCAGATCAGGAACTTTCAAAATTTCTTTTTCTATACCTTGAACAACTCTTTCAGTTTCCTCTAGAACTGTTCCATTAGGAAGTTTCACTGTAACTGAGAATTCCCCAGTGTCGGATTCAGGAATAAATTCAGCCTTAACCATAGAAATCAGAGCCCCAGCTGCCACAAACATTAATACAGTAATAATTAAAACAGATTTTCTATGATTAATGCCCCACTTCAGTACACGTCGATAGCCACCCTTAAATTTCTCAAATCCGATATTAAACCACACAATAGGGTTAATACCTTTATAAGTACCTGAAGAATATATAGATTCATCCGGTACGGTAGGCAACCAACGTGACCCCAGCATCGGCACAATCATAAGGGATACGAGCAAGGCTGCTATATGAGAAAAGATAACAGTTAGTGCCAACGGTTTAAACATAACTCCAGCAATACCATCAACAAAGACAACAGGTAAAAATACTACAATCTGTGCTAGTGCTGATGCCATAACCGCATTGCCTACTTGCTTGGAGCCGTCAATAGCTCCTTGTAGCATACTTTTCCCTTCATGTCGTTGCCTAAAGATATTTTCAATAATAACAACGGCAAAGTCGACAAAGGATCCTAGCCCCAGAAGCAAACCGCTCAGTGAAATAATATTAATGGTTTGTCCGGTGAAATACATCATCATAAACGTTGCTACGAAAGAAATTGGGATAACGATCGCAGCGATAATAGTAGAACGTATACTATTCAAAAATAACAGCAACACAATGGCTGCGATAATAAGCCCTAATATAGCATGCTCTATTAGTGAGTGTACGGAATCGCTAATGGGTTTGGAAGCATCCGTTACCATCTCCAGTTGAGTTCCCGGAGGCAGGTCCTTCCGTATTGACTCCAAACTTTCCTTCACAGAATTCGCGATTGAAAGAGTATTTCCACCTGTAGCCTTAGTAACAGAAATATTAATACTTGGCTTCCCGTTAAAGGTAGAAATAGTGGTAACCTCTTCTACGGAGTCTTCAACTGTCGCGATATCCTTCAATTTCACGCTTCCCTTACCTACAGGGATTGGGGTTTCGCCCATTTCTGAAACAGCTTTATATTCACCTTGAACTCGAAGTTGAATTTGTGTATTACCACGATATACAGAACCCGCAGAACCAGCAATATTATTAGCCGATAGGGCCTGGCGGATTTGATCCAGCGTAATGCCATAGCTTTGAAGCTTGGCCTGATCCACTGTAATCTTTACGAGTCGTTCTTGTCCACCTGACATGTTGGCTGCAGCTACTCCTGCAATTCTTTCAAGCCGCGGCTCGATAATATCTTCAGCAATAGGCTTCAGCTTGTTAATATCCTGGTCTCCTGTGAAAGCGAGGGTAATAACTGGCGTTGCATTGAGATCCACTTTAAGAACACGTGGCGAATTTGCTGCATCTGGAAGAGAACCTCTAATGGTATCAACTTTATCCCTCATATCGAGGGTTGCCTGGTTCATATCTACTCCCCAGTTAAATTGAATCATGACCATAGATGATCCTTCTGAAGACTCGGACGTGATTGTATCCACGTTCTCGATAGAAGCCAAACTTTTTTCAATAGGTTTAGTAACCAATTCCTCAACCTCAGTAGGCGTTGCGTTTGGAATACTAGTCACCACTGCAGCGTAAGGCAGCTTCATATCTGGCATATACTCGACAGGAAGCCTTAACGCAAAAATACCGCCCCCGATTAACAAAGCAACAATTAACATAAATACTGTTACAGGACGGCGTATTGAAAACTGAGACATCTCATCACTCCCCACTCACTTCTCTATGTAATATTTAAGCACACACATCCTCTACTACGATGAAATAGGCGTAAAGTTTCAGATAAATGCGCAAAAAAACATATAGAAAAATAATAAACACATTTTGAGATAAAATCTTAAAAAAAAGCAATTAATAACAGTCATTAAAGGCAAGTCTAAAACGAAAAAAGCAATAGTGCTTATCCAAAGTTTTCATCTCTTTGATATTATGGCATAGGCCCGTAATTCCAGTCAAATAGCTGATTTATAAAAAACATCCCTCTCATGTATATGAAAGGGAATTTCCATTTCTCATGGAGGGATGTTTAATAATTTCAGGTTGTTGGAAGGATTAAATTTTAGGAAGCAGTTTTTTATCAGCCATAACTTTAGCTACAATAATGGCTGCATCTCCGCGCAAGGTCAAGGATGTAGGGTTAAACATATATCCTTTTTTCAGATCACTTGCGTCTACAGGCGACCCTGTGATAAAGCCTTTCTTAGCAATAGCCAATACAGATGCTTGTGCGTAGTAATCGATCTTGTCCGCATCTTTAAAGGTCTTGGACAGATTTTTCATGATCTTGTCATGATCTGTTTCCAGCTTCAAATTCAATGCCTTGGCGATAATGACTGCTGCATCTTGACGTGTGATTACATCTTCCGGCATAAAGATTCTTGGTTGCGAACCTTTGACAATACCGGCACGCGCAGCTGTTTCAATATAACGATAATCGTAGAGCGCATCTGCGGATATCGTATTTGGAATAGACACGTCGTCGAAATGCTTCGCTCCACTGAAATTAAGCGGAATTTGCAGACCTTTGACAATCATCGACGTGAATTCGCCTCTTTTAATGTAGCTGTCAGGTCCAAAGCTATTAATTGGATCCATTGGGTTCATGACACCTTTGGCCAAGATAGCTTCGATATAATCTCTAGCGTATTTGTGCTTAATGACATCACTATACGTTTCCCCAACCTTAGCGACTACATAGTAGCCGAAACGGTCAAACGGTACTTTAATGGTATGTTTCTTCGGATCCACCACACCACCAATGTTCTGCCAATCCTTCAAATCAGGATCAAAAAAGAACACTGTCATTTGTTTCCCTGCATCCTGAGCAATACTGCTATCATACGTCAGCGTCAATGTAGCACGCTTGGAAGGTACTAGCTCGTTAGATGGGTCACGCCAGTAGAAGTTTTTGATCTTGCTACTGTCATTTTGCGATTTGTTAGCCAATTGATATGGATCAGCACCATACGTTACCGGATCGTAAGCATCTGTTTTGATATCATCTGCTGTACCTGGGTCAATCCAGAATACTGGACTGGACTTGGTAAAGCGACTTGGGAAATCTCTGTTGAAGTATCTACTTCCATCTGCAATCAAGCTCTGCATATCGGACAATGCTTTTTCAGTTTCAAATTCATGACGGTCCACCACACCATCCTCGCTATTTGCGATCGCAAAGTACAAAGTATGGCCAGAGAAAACCTGGTTTTTGAATTGCTGCGGTTGATCGTAATCCCGACGAATCAGGCTCGTTCCCTTCGCGAACGCAAGTGTAAGATTACCATCAAACACTTTGTGCGATGTTTTCATCGCTTCCATGTACTGCTCGCCAGGAATATTAGTAGGCACATATTTAACAGTAATGGTTTGTTTTAATTTTTCCTTACCTACTGTAACCACTACATCAATTTTATTATCTTTGTTGGCTTTTAGACCTGTAACGATGGCTTTGTAGGTTGATGGGTAATCAACAGTACCATCGTAATCAGAATCAAAACCTTCTTGAACTGCTTTTTCCTTACCTACCATAACACTATCTGCATTACCTGCGTTCACAACAACTTGCACAAAGTTTTGATTCACGATTCTTTTTTCAGGAAGCGGACGCAAGATATCAAAAGATGTGGATTGACCGGATACTTGCAGTCGGAAAGTAGCAAACGGTCCGCTCTTGCCGCTGTTGTACAAGGTAATGTTATAAGCTACTGGCGTTCCATCTTGCGAAATAGTTTGGTTTTTCAATACAAAACTGAAATACTTTTTGTCCGGATGGTAGTATACGAGCAGGTCTTTCAAATCTTTGCTTGTAAACTTATCCGTAGTAGCACCAGAGTTGTATGCAGTTTTGGCATCTTCCGCTGAGAAGAACTCGTTATTCAGCGTCCAGTTTACCTCACTGTCGTCCGAACCTTTAATTTCTAAAATGTATTGATCTTTATTGGCAATATCACTTAACGAACCACTCACCTGATCCGCTTTACCCAAATCAGCAAGACTGAAAGTACCAAAGATATTGATATTTTTCAGCGATGTATTGTAGTTAGTGTCATCTACTTTAGTGAAGTTTGCATCTTTTGATTTCGGTGCAATTTCGCTATATTTCGGCGTATTGCTTAGACCACTAACGGGTGTAAAAGGAATAATACCTTGTGTGTTTGGAACAGGAATTACTGGAATATTCGTTTGTGTAAAGTTTACTTTTACCGTATTGCTATACTCGATGCCTGGCTTGAACACAAATTTGATTTCATTATTTCCGTTTGCTAGTGCGTTGGCAGCCGCTGTTTCCGAGGAAGCAGCCAACTTAAAGTTCGCTCCTGAGCCATCAAGATCAACTAATACGTTGTTCACATACAAGAATACATTTCGGTTACTGCCAGTGTAGTGAATATCCGCAGCATTACTCACGTCCAGCAGTTTACCTTTAAAATAACCTAATTGATTCAGTTTGTACGTATTTAAGTTTGCACTCGATGTATTCAACGGAATTTGTTGACCATCATAAATGGTATCGTATTTCATGAATGGACCCTGTAATAAATTAACGGTTGCCTTGATCAATTTACTTGAGTCACCATTCAGGTAAAAATTTAGTACGTTTTGTCCTTCTTTAGGCAAAGTATCTACGTAAGCAACAATTTTTTTCACTTGTGTTGACTTACCATTAATTGTCCGAATCACATCTTGGGGTGAACCCACGGTATGAACCGATACACCAGAAAGCTCGTTAATTGAGCTAGGCGTACCATTAACAATGATAAACTCCATACCTACAGGCACTGATGGAGCATCAGTAGTCTTGTTCTTCATAGAACTTCCTGTTAATTTCATGGCTTCATCTATGGCAGCTGCTTGATCAGACCCGCTACCCTTGATTCTATTCAACAGCTGATTATTAAGATCCGGGAGAAAGTTCACGTCATCAATATAAGGCTGTGTGCTGCTGCGCAATGTAAATTGAACCGCAGATGCATTGGAACTCGTTCCATTTGCAAAACCTACACTCAGAGATGCACGAATCAAGTGGTCGGTTACGATGCCATCAGGCACTGTTACCTGGAACGGATATAATTTGTAACCAGTAGATGTAACAACATTGGCTGTATCAATCGTAGCATCAATTCCATTGGTATCACCAATTGCGCTACCGTTATTGCTTACGTCCGTAAATCTAGCATTAATTTTGCTCACTACTGGATCAGTTGCTCCGGAAGGAACCAGAACATTACCTTTCAAAACCACACCGCTCGTAGACGATACAGTAAAGTCAGGCGAAGTCGTCAGATCAGCAGACACATTTCCGTCCTTGTTCAAAGTCAGATCAGAAAATTCAGGTTTACCCGTATAAATCGTGATTTCACGCGTAACCGTAAGAGCTTGAGTTCCGTTACCCACTTTAATCGTCACTATATTTTTACCCGGGCTGAGTACAACACTTCCTGTTAGCTTATAGCTGGTATAGGAGTTAACAGTATACGTATTGCTACTTTTTGTAGAAGTAAGCGTTACACTGTCAGCATTAGGCGCCGTACCTTGAATGACTACTTTCACATCATCCGTACCGCTATTTCGTGCGTCTGTCAGTACCGCCGTTTGATTCTCTACTAACTGCTGGGTTTCACCATTCAGTGTGGCAGACAGATCATACAGCTTGGGTCCATCCTGATACTCAATGTAAATGGAGTCCTTCATTTCAGCCGAATTTTGACTACTTTGGAATGTAATTCGGTTCAAACCAGGAAACAGTTTAATGTCTGAAATTTGAATCGTAGAGCCATTGACCGTAATTCCGCCCTTTTGACTCTCATTTTTATTAACTACGTTAAGGTTTGTTCCATTTTTAGAGAGTTGGAATACACTATACGATATAGTACTTCCATTCACTCCGTTAATCGTACCGTTAACTGTAACACGGTCGGTATTTACCATTCTGGCCGAATCCGCATCATATTTTTCATTTGGAAAAATGAAATAAGTTCCTGTCGCAGCATGAGCCGTACCTACCAGGGCCGCCGGCACCAAGCCAATGATGAGACCAACCGTCAGCAACATGGATAGCAATCGTTTCAAATCATTGTCCTCCTTTGATTCTGTCGCACCTTGGGGTACGTAATCATTCATTACTTTTTTTATCGGTAGCAAACATACAAAAAATTAGTAAATTCTCAAAAAAGGAGGGAGTTTTTTTACAGCAAACATCAAAAAAGCCTTCAAACCTGCGGTATACCGCTAAGCTTGAAGGCTAACATTTAAATTAAAATTATAATTTCGATCGCGTCTGGGAATCTGGTTTAGCCAACAACCGAATTAGTGTGTTAAGAACAGGACGTTTGGTTTTGCCCACGAGACCAATAACTTCTGCTCCGATCTGTAGGAAGAACATCATGATACATATCACGACAAAGGTGACCCAGTTTGCTTCATTAAGCGCAGCCGACGATTGGATAACGGCTAATATACCGAAAAATACAGCAATACCGTAGATAATCAACACCGTCTGTCTGTGACTGAAGCCTAGTTCGCGCAAGCAGTGATGCAAATGGCCTTTATCCGGTGAGAATATCGGTTTTTTCTGCAACTTGCGACGAATAATAGCAAAGAATGTATCTGACAAAGGTACACCGATAATAATCAATGGCGTAATAAATGATACGATAGCAATTTGCTTGAAACCAAGCATTGAAAGCATAGCTAGAGAGAAACCTAAAAATAAGGACCCTGTATCACCCATAAATATTTTTGCAGGATGAAAGTTAAAAAATAAAAATCCGATAATACTACCTAACAGCACAAGGCAAAGCATCGCCACCATGTAATTGCCCATTAGTAGTGACATCACAGCGATCGTTCCAATCGCAATTCCTGAGACACCTGCAGCTAGTCCATCCAGACCGTCAATCAAATTAATAGCATTGGTCACACCTACGATCCAAAATATCGTAAGCGGAATGGAAATCCAGCTTTCTAAAGAAGAGTATGCATCCTGAAAAGGTACATTTACAAAATCCACACGAATATCAAAAGCAAACACGACCATACATGCCACGGCAATTTGAGCCAAAAATTTCAATTTTGCATTAAGATCAAAACGATCATCGAGAGCACCAATCAATGTAATCAGCGTACCGCCAATCAGAAAGGCTGCAATAAAGTTAATATCCCGTGAGGACAGCATTCCGTCAGGCACAAAAGGTAACATCGCCAATAAGGACAACAGAAATGCCAAGAAAATCCCCAGACCGCCAAGACGCGGCATAATTCGGGTATGTACTTTTCGGGCATTCGGCACATCGACGGCTCCAACCTTCACAGCGAACTTCTTGACAAGCGGCGTAAGTAACAGCGCAAGTCCCAGTGCCATGATGAAACCAATAATATAGATCAATAACATTTGATCATTCGACCCCCAATTTTAAAGCAATGCCTTTTCAGATGTAACCGCATTGAATTATACTCTGATCAAAAATAAATACCAAGCCTCATATTCTGGCAAATTAGCGGGTTTTAAAGGCAGATTCAAGCTATTTATCACACTTTTGTGACGTTTTCTTTTTCACGCATCACTTTCACTGCGAATTTCGGCAACGCAAGCATTCTTTTGTAACGACTAGGCTCTTTTAGGAGTCTATATAACCACTCAGCTCGTAGCTTTTGAAACAGTTTAGGTGCGCGTTTTGTTTTTCCTGATATAACATCGAAACTACCGCCGACCCCCATCATCACCGGCACGCCCAGTTGTTCCTTATATTTACCAATCCAAGGTTCCTGCGTATCCGCTCCACGCGCTACAAACAACAAATCAGGGTTCGCTTCACGAATAGCCCTAATCACCGCTTCATCCTCGTTAGGACCAAAAAAACCATCGCGCTTGCCACAAACCGTAATTCCAGGATAAAGCTCATGTACCCGCTGAGCGGTCGCTTGAATCACTTCAGGCGTTGATCCAAGTAAATAAACTTTCCAATGATAGTTTTCTCCAGCTGCGAGCAATTCATGTAACAAGTCAAAACCCGCCACCCTCTCGGGTACAGGATGTCCAACATAGTTTGCAGCCCAGACCACACCAGTTCCATCTGGAACAATCAACTCTGCCTGTTTCATCACATTCATATACACTGGATCTTCCAATGCAGCCATGACCATAATCGGATTGGCAGTGATCACTTGATGGGGGCGGCGAGACTTCACCGCCTGAATTAATACATTTAATGTATCTTTCATATTAAGCCTTGATACCTGAACACCGAAAATCGGGACGGTAGGCACACTCGTAACCTTATCAACTGTCACTGTATCCATCATCCTTTGCGACACAAGTAATTAACGATATGCTGTGCTGGTAAGCGAGCCTCACTTTTTAACAATGCAATTGCTGCCCCTTGGCTCTCGATCCATTGACTACGCTGATCCAGCAGCCGCATAGACTCGTTAGCCAGCTTTTGCGCATCCAGTGCATCTGTAGTACCAACAGGCTGGCTACCAACACGGCTGAGGAAATGATCAATTTTGGGATCGTAGGATATACCCAACGGGGGCACTTGATGGGACGCTGCATAGATTAAGCTGTGCAGCCTCATCCCGATCATCAAACTGCATCTGCTGACCTCCAAAAGCATCTGTTGAGGATCGGTAACTTGGTCACACATACTGACAAGGCTTCCTGTCCCACTAATATCCCCCAACAAATCCATTACCATCCTTGAAGCCTGTTCATCGTCAGGTAAATGGAATGGTAAGAAACGCAAGTGAACACGGCGTTCCGCAGCTAATCTTTTTAAGCCGTCTGCAATAGCCGTTAAATCGCGTTGTTCCTTATCCCAGTAGCGTACAGACACACCAACAACCGGGAGTTTATCCTCATCAGTCTCAGTTGCTGCATTATGTAGCTCGGAACCAGAGGGCAAAGGAAGCCCCATTACAGGGTCAGGTACAACATGAACAACCGGACGTTTCAGTTTCATGGTACTCAGCAAAGCAGCAGATTGCTCATCTCTGACGGAAACATATTCACAGCGTTGAAATACAGCTCGGATCATAGGATAAAATATCTTCCGTTGTACTGGGCCCATGCCCTGAGCGTATACAAACGTTGGCTTTCCAGCCCATTGAGCCAGTTTCAGAATCGCCAGATAATACGGAATGCTTTTAGGGCTTGTAGCATCCTGGAGCAGACTCCCGCCGCCACTAATGAGCCCGTCACTGTTTTTAATCGCTCTCCGCACTTCTCCCAGGCTCATACGCGGAACAGCTTCTACTCCGTACATTTTCTGTGTCCAAGCAGGGTCAGAAGATAGAACAACAGGCTTGATCGTAATCCCCGCCTGACGGCTTTCCTCTTCTAAAGCAGTCAATATCGACTTGAGCACCGCTTCATCCCCACTATTGTGAAACCCGTAATAACCCGAGATTATTATCGTTTTAGCTGTGGTGACCATTTCTTCCAACATCCTTCCAGCACTTGCCACACGACAATTGCGATGATTCCCAGCACCAATCCAAATCCCAATCCCAACAGCCCACGACTAAACGAGAGTGCTGCTGGAGAGTGAATGTGAGCAAAGGTATCGACCATCGAGGCTTGACCAATAGCAGCTATGATCAGCAAATAGATTGCTTTGCGATATTTCAAAGCCAGGAATGCCCCTGCAATAAACAGTGGGTGAGCCATTAAGAATTCCTTATTGCGCGGACGTACACCAAACGCATTCTCCAGGAAGTTACGGAAAACCAGCTCGGTGTTCGACACCGTACCTGCGTTTCCAGTACGAGTCAAATAGTAGTAGCCTGCCGCGGCGATAACAGCCAGTGCAATAACCCACAATACAGTAATCGGCATACGTAACAGTTTGGAGATTTCCTCCCGTATAGAAACGCCACGATAAAAGAAAATATAAATCGCCGCCAAGAAGATCGGCAGAATGTGAAGCAAACTTACACCTCTAAATTGGTTTAGCACCAGGCTGTAGGCAATGCTGTTCAACAGCGCAATAACAAAAGGCACTGCAGCCAGTGACAAGATCGCTGTCTGTACGTACAGTATAAGGGTGCGAGTCAATCGTTGACCTACAGAAAGTTCAGGCCCCTGTTCACGTTTAAATCTGATCGTACGCACTGCAATGATCATCGCAACCGTAGGTCCGCTAATCGCTGCAAGCAGCGCCAAACCTTGTTCCATCAAGCTGGAGTTCAAAACATAAAGCCCAGCAGAACCAACCAAACCGAGTGCAAATGCCAGCAAAGTCAATGCCGGAACGAAATAGGACACCATAATGGAGAAGAAAGCTAGCGCACCCAGTACGACGATCATTTTGAGATAGCGCTGAATGGAGGAATCGACCACTTGGAACGGTTCAGCTTGTCCCAGTTCAAACCCTTTTTTCTCCATTCGTTGTACAGCGTTGCCCGGTTTGTCTAAGCTGTGGATCAGGTTATCAACCGAGTCTTTCACCTTGGCCTCAGCAACACTGCGGCTAGGCGCGGTATTCAGATACAACATGCGAATATTCCGATCCTTGGTGGCGAGTGCAAAACGATCGGCCAACGTTTCCACATCGAGTGTTGAATCTTTATCACTTAGTGAGTATAGACGCACAACATTATAGTGGATATCGTAAGCGAGCTTATTGAAGCCTGCCTGCGGTTTCTTTAAGTTTTCGATAGCAGCTAGGCCGATATCGTATTTGTTCAGCAATTTAGCAAATGCCGCTAAGCTATGCTCTTTCTCGTTATCAGTAAAGCCTTTGACTGAATCCCCTTCAAACAAAATGCGCTTTACACCATTTTGCTGAAAGGAAGCCAGCATCTCTTCCGTCAACTCCTGGTTATAGGGAAGGCTGTCACTCATGCGTGGAACAATAAAAAATCCTTTGCTACGAAGCTGCTTCATAGCAATCGGGTCAGGCTGCATAGGCTTGAGATACGCATCCTCCGGGGATGTTTCCACAACAAGCCCTTCCTGTCCCTGATAACTCCACGGCTTTACATTGATGCCTAGACTTGTAAAGGTACGTAAAATTAACGGCTTTAATGCTTCGGCATTTTCTTTGTCAGCGAATACCATGTACGTATAATTCTCATTTGCAGGAGAAAGACGTTTTTCCAGATCCGCAACATTCTGAGTCGTATAAGTTACAATACGGCCCGCTTTACGGAAATCATCCAACGTACTTTCATACATCGCCATGCTGTTCACACCAGCCTGTTGTAAGCGGTCAAGCTGCTCATTCAGATAGTCCTGCGGATGAGCCTGATACGAAGCCGCCTCCGTCAAATCCCGATAATCGAATACAATCTCTACTTTTTTACTCGAGGATTCTGTCTTTACACGATCGGCGATAACTGGAATGGAAGCCAGCAAGCCAACCGCAACCAGAATCCACAACCATTTTCGAGAAGCTGTATTCCAATACTGCCATTTCTGATACACCAAAGAACCTCCTTAATATTCGGGATTTTGCAAAATTCAATGCTGCCCACCTTGCCATTCTACTCTTGAGTAGGCCACTCATTGAATTTTGCAAAATCCTCCGTTGCCGGAATAAGCCTATTTTTCCAAAGCCTCTTCCAGGTTATTCTGCAATACAGAGAAATGACCTCCACGGCGTACTACCCTTTGCCGTGAGAGGTCACCGATTACTTATTCCATATCAATTTACCTTAACCTATTCTATTATAAAGGGAATTTTCTCAAGCGTCTACGCGGGCCATAACAGCATCGACCAGCTGACCGATTCTTTGCTCCGCGTCTGACAGCGAGAAACCACGTACTGCAAAGTATACTTTGATTTTAGGCTCTGTGCCCGAAGGACGCAGGCAGAACCAAGAACCGTCCTCCAATAAAAACTTGAGTACGTTTTCCTGCGGAAGTCCGTCCAAGCCTTGCGAGTAGTCCAGTACTTTGTCTACCTTCACACCTGCAATCTCTTGAGGTGCGTTGCTGCGCCAATCCGTCATTTTGCTCTGGATTTGCTCCACTCCATCCTTACCCTTGAGTGTACGAGACTCCAGCTTTTCAAGGAAGTAGCCAAACTGCTCGTATAGCTCTTGTAAAACATCATAGAGCGTCTTGCCTTGCGTGCTGTAATAAGCAGCAGCTTCGGCGATCAGCATGGCCGCCAAGACAGCATCCTTGTCACGTGCGTAATTTCCTGCCAGATAGCCGTAGCTCTCTTCATAGCCAAACAGGTAGGTATACTCGCCAGTTTGGTCAAACTGGTTCATTTTCTCGCCAATATATTTGAAGCCGGTTAGCGTGTTAAACACTGTTGCTCCAAAATGTTCGGCAATGACTGCACCCATTTCGCTAGTTACGATGGTTTTGATAACTGCACCATTATTCGGAAGCTTACCAGTTTCTTTCAGTTGATTCAGCAAGTAGTAAACCATAATTGCGCCGGACTGATTACCGGACAATACCACATATTCGCCATCACGGTTTTTCACAACTGCCCCCATACGGTCAGCATCAGGGTCTGTTCCGATCAACAGATCTGCACCAATCTTCTCACCCAGCGCAATGGCCAGCTTGAACGCATCACGTTCTTCCGGATTAGGCGACTTAACGGTCGAAAATTCTGCATCTGGCTGCTCTTGCTCAGGCACAATATGCACCTGTTCAAAACCGATTTTCTCCAGTACACGACGAACAGGTGTATTTCCAGTGCCATGAAGAGGTGTAAACACAACTTTAAAGTTCTTGCCCGGTCCAGCTGCAATCAGTTCTCGGTTCACACTCACACCGGCTACCGTATCCACAAACGCTTCATCTTCCTCTTCTCCAAGCCAAACCAACAATCCCTGTGCCTCTGCTTCTTTACGTGTCAGACTTTTGATGTCAGCAAAAGAAGGGACCTCACGAATATAGCCAATCACCTTTTCAGCCTGATCTGGAACAAGCTGACCACCTTCATTATTGTATACCTTGTAACCATTATACTCGGGAGGATTGTGACTCGCCGTGACAACAATTCCTCCACTGGCTCCCAAATGACGTACACTAAACGAAAGCTGTGGCGTTGGACGCAAGGAAGGGAACAACTTAGCTACGATACCATTGCCCGCCAGCACCAAAGCTGCATCCAAAGCAAACTCTGGCGAAAAATGACGCGAATCATGTGCAATGACAACCGAAGGTTTGCCTTCTTTGCCAGCATGCTGCTCTAAAATATAGCGAGCGAGCCCTTGAGTCGCACGTCCGATCACATAACGATTCATCCGGTTACTGCCTGCCCCAATTACTCCACGTAGACCGCCTGTACCGAATTCCAGTTCTTTGTAAAAGCGATCCTCTAGTTCCTGGTCGTTGCCTTGCAATGCGCGCAACTCCTGTTTGGTTTCTTCATCAATATAAGGGTCTTGCAGCCAGCTCTCAATGCCTTCTAATGCTTTTTTACTCAACTGCGTCATACGGAATTTCCCCTCTCCATTTTTGGGTTGTCAAAACAGGATCTCTATGTACACATGCACTCGGTTCAGACGTCGTGCTTATGTCGGCAGGGCTTGTCTATTGGGGTGGGTCTGATAAAGCAAACATAATCTCGCCCTCAGCTACTACTGTGTCGCCCACTTTCGCCGTAGCTTTCCCTTTACCAAAAGCACCTTTGGAACGAGTGATTTCCACTTCAAGTGTCAGCGTATCCCCAGGGACTACCTGTCCACGGAAACGGAAACCGTCCAACCCTGCCAAAAAGCCGATTTTGCCGCGATTGCTCTCTAGGTGCAGTAAGGCGACTGCTCCGACTTGAGCCAACGCTTCAGTGATCAACACACCAGGCATAACGGGATAACCCGGAAAATGTCCAATGAAATGAGGCTCAGTCATCGTTACATTTTTAATGCCTACTGCTCTTTTACCTTCCTCCAGTTCAATAATACGGTCCACCAACAAAAATGGCGGTCGATGCGGAATAATCTCCTGAATTTGATTAACATCCAATTGCAATTTGTCCATTTACCTTAATAACTCCTCTCGCTTGCAGATTTGACTCTGTTCAGCCAGAGTTACTGCAAGCATAATATTCCCCCGCTAACGCTGTATAAAAACAGCTCATCACGGCAACAATGTTAGATATCCTTCACCTACTGCAGAAGTGAAGGTTGAGATAAGGGGCTTTTTCCGCCGGTTACGCAACAGAGGCGAGAAGAAGCCCTTTTGCTCGTGCTTGGTTTTACCCCGTAGTGTTATAAACTCCCCATCATTATACATTCATCAGATGCAAAAAGAAAATTATGCGGAAGTACCATATTTGTTGCTCCTATTATGGGGGTGAAGCGAAGTTTCCTTTGAGCCAAGGGGGAGAGGGCTACGTGATTTATTTGATCTTCCGATCGCTGTTGCCCCTTAATTTTCTCAATTTACAAAAGCCTGCAAGGTTAAAATTTAGGGGCAAAGGCGAACGCTACCGCTTCTCCAGATTCAAATAAACCTCTTCGCCTAGTTACTTTTAGCTCAAAAAGAAAGCTCGCTTCAATAATACTCGCTTGTCGCGAAGAGCAAACAAAACAAACGAAGGCCTCTGAACGGCCTCAATTGGTTGCAATCCATACTCGCTACACTGGAGGGTTCTGCGGTGAAAACATAATAAAACCCTGCGCCACTGGCACAGGGTTTGTTTTTTTATTTACTACCCACAAAATAGCGGGTTGATTTACCTTTACAAAAGTGGACAATGGCGGGTAGCAGCGGAACGAAGGATTTGAATCTGGAGAAGCGTAAGTGTTCGCCTTTGCAACGGGATTTTTACATCTAAATAACTTAATAATATGAAAATTCCGTTGCAACAGCGATCGTAAGATCAAATCATTCGCGGAGCGACCTTCTCCCACCACAGTCACTTTTTTAAAAATAAATCAAGGCGCAAATATAAGATCAATGACATGCTGCCAGGTTTTCCATTCAAATACGCCTGCCAGCCCTTGCTTACCTACAATTACATATCCTGCAATTAAGCCGCCTAACAGCGAGAACAGGAGCAACAACGGAACTACGAAATAACGAGCAGTACGCCAGCGGGATTTAGTCTTTTCAGGCACCGGACGGGAATCAGATTGTTCTTCCTTCATCACCAAATCCTTAAGCCCTCAAATTATTGGCCAGGTTCATCATCGTATCGCTAGAGGTTAATGCCCGTGCCGCCATTTGATACATCCGCTGGACTTGCATCATATCTGTCATTTCGCCCGCTAAATCCACATTAGACTCCTCAAGATAACCGGAACGCACAGATACGTCCGTTGGAACAGCACCTGCCACCCCAGCTGCCCCGAATACATCGGCTTCTGTCACACCATTTGCTAACACAAACAGGTTATCATCCCGCTGTTGCAATCCTTCTGGACGCTGTACATCCATTAGCTTAATTCGCTGACCAACTGTCGGAGCGCCAGTTCCATTAGCACGAATTAGCAATTCGCCATCGGAGTTAATAGCTACTTTGGAACCCGCTGGCGCAGTCACAGGAATATCGTTATTATCCAGCACAGAATAACCTTCGGCAGTGGTCAACATCATCGTCTCATTATCATTCGGATCAGGAATAAAATGAAAGCTGCCGTCACGCGTCCAAGCTTTTTGCCCATTTCCCTGGATTTCAAACAAGGCATTCCCCTGGATCGCCAGATCCGTAGGAAGTCCCGTCTCCTTGAGCGGACCTTGTTCCATATTTTTCATAATTGAGGTCGTTTTGACTCCATAGCCCAAATTATAGCCGAGCGGCATCGCCCGTCCATTTTGGAGATACGTTGAAGGCTGTTGCTGCACATTAGCCAATACATCTTCAAAGGAACCTTGTTTACTCTTATAACCAACCGTATTGACATTGGCGATATTATCGGCAATTAAATCCAAACGCTGCTGCACACTGGCCATAGACACCATTGCGCCAATCATGGAGTTGTTCATCACTTACCCCCTGTTATACACGGCCTACTTCGTTAACGGCCTTGTCCAAGCTTTTATCATAAAATTGAATAACCTTCTGATTCGCTTCATACGCTCTTAACGCAGCCATCATGTCCACCATCGACTGAGCAGCATCTACATTAGATACTTCCAGATAGCCCTGGCGAACAGATACAGTATCATTAGCGGTCATCATTCTAGCCGTAGCACCATCCGTATCATTCAGGCGGAAATTACCGTTGCCCTCACGAACGAGCTGGTACGGCCGATCAATCACACTAATTCCAAGCGTCGTTCCGAGCAACTGGTTGGATTGGCTGTCCATCAATTGACCCCGTTCATTTACTTTAAGCGCTGAGACAGACCCCGTCAATTGAATTGGGTTTCCATTCGTATCCAACACTGCTGAACCAGTCGACGAAAGCAATGCTCCCGTTCCATTTACTTGGAAATGCCCATCACGTGTATAGCGGACATTACCATTATTGTCCCGTACCGTAAAAAACGCTTCTGGACGATAGGTGACTTCACCGTTAGCATTGATGAATTTTCCAGCCTGATCAAAAGCCATAGGTCGACCAGTAGCCGGGTCGTTCACATTAATATTGGACTGTAACGCAAAATCCGTAGTTTGTCCACTATCCTTCAACGCTCCCTGAATGTAAGGAGAGAGGCTTTCCTCAGCAAAAACGCCAGTATTGAGCTTGCCGACCGTACGGTCCGGGTTATCAGGGTTTCCCCCCGTCATGGAAATAAGCATTTCGGGGAATGAGCGTTGAACGCTATTCTCCTGTTTATATCCCGTGGTATTCATATTAGCAATATTTTGCGTCACAGTGTCATGACGTCGTTGTTGTGTCATCATTCCGGCGGCCGCAGTATATAAACCTCTCAACATGTATCGTGCACCCCAATCCTATACTCTGCTCATCAATTATATGCTCGCATGGAGGCACTAAAGCCAAAATGCTAGGCAACCTGCCTGACCGCACACGAGTCTCTTATAGTCACTATCGGCAGATTAGAACTTTTTCTTAACCACATGATCCAAATTATCCAGCATAATTCCTGTACCTTTAACGACACAATGCATCGGATCTTCAGCAACCAGCACTGGAACACGCAATTCTTCAGCAAGCAGCTCGTCCAAACCGCTAAGCAACGCACCACCGCCAGTCAAAATGACACCACGGTCAATAATATCGGCTGATAGCTCCGGTGGGGTCTGCTCCAGTACAAACTTAGCTGCAGCTACAATCGCTGACACGGGATCTCTCAGCGCATCCTGCACTTCTTCCGCGGAAATACTTAACGTCTTGGGCAATCCGGATACCATATCCCGTCCACGGATGTCCATCTCAGCACGTCGTCCGCTCGGATGCACGGTTCCGATAGCAATCTTGATATCCTCAGCCGTACGTTCCCCGATGAGAAGCTTGTACTTCGTTTTTACATATTTCATGATGGCTGTATCAAATTTGTCCCCTGCCATTTTAATAGAAGAAGCTGTTACAACATCTCCCATAGAGAGGACTGCAACGTCTGTTGTTCCGCCACCGATATCTACGACCATGTTGCCGCTAGGCTCAAAGATATCCATTCCTGCCCCGATGGCAGCCGCTTTTGGCTCTTCCTCCAAAAATACTTCTTTCGCCCCGCTACGCTCCGCCGCTTCACGAATCGCTTTTTGCTCCACTGAGGTAATGTTCGTCGGCGCACAAATCAAAATACGAGGGTGGCTGTACCAACTTTTTCCCCCTACCCGATTAATAAAATATTTCAACATCGCTTCTGTTACTTCAAAATCGGCGATGACACCATCACGCAATGGACGGATGGCTATGATATTACCAGGAGTACGTCCTACCATACGGCGCGCTTCTTCTCCGACAGCCAGAACTCTTTTTGTATCGCTTTCTATCGCAACAACGGAAGGTTCATCAAGAACAACCCCCTTACCTTTGACGTGGATAAGCACGTTGGCCGTACCGAGGTCGATACCGATATCATTACTGAACATATTAAAAAGGCCCCCAAAGTGATATTTTAAAAAGCTAAGATTCGACAAGAAGCGGCAAATATATGTATAAACCTACGGTTACATGTCATTTTTCGTCTTGTACCATCTTTTAACATATCATACTTCAGGGGGTTGATTCAATGGCTTTGCCAGCCAATTCACTATATATTTTTAGGACTTGCCGGAAACAAGAATTCCCCTTCTTTTCCCACTCGTTTTTTTGTACTTAATTTTCGTCGCTTCACCCCCCCGCAGATGGCGGATGGATTTATGGTATTCGAGAATGTGCTTCACCTGATCGGCAAGATCCGGGTTAATTTCAGGCAGCCGTTCGGTCAGATCTTTATGCACCGTGCTCTTGGAGACACCAAATTCCTTGGCAATCGTACGGACCGTATTCCTTGTTTCCACGATACAGCGACCGATTTTGATGGTCCGTTCCTTGATGTAATCGTGCACGCTCCCGCCTCCCTACTGTGGATAGTTTGGTACATTATATGAGGAGCGTGCCTATATATTCGCGGTTTGGTGGGAAGACATGCTTCGGAAGGCCTATTTATTTGGCAAAAGCAGCTTATGTTTACCTCATGCGCTAAAACTACACAAGAAAAAAGCAGGGAATTTGAATTCCCCGCTTTGCATGCAAAGCTATGATCCATTTATTTTTTAGGAAGCAGACCTGCTGGATTCACCGGCTTGTCATCCTGGTACACTTCAAAATGCAGATGTGTTTTCAAATCCTTTTCAAGCTCGTTGCGCCCTGCTGAAGCAATCACATCATTTTGTTTTACTTGATCGCCTTCTTTTACTTTCAGATCGCTCAAGCTTTGGTACACTGTTTTGAGATTATTATCATGCGTGATTTCTACGACGTTACCTACCAGCGGATGTTGTTCCACACGAGATACTTTTCCACTCAGAGCGGCTCTCACTTCAAACGCCTGATCGTCGGACCGAGAAAGGTCAATCCCCGTGTTAGCGGTAAATGTTTTATCGTACTCTACCATAGCTGCCGCTTGCTCATCAGCTGTCGCGTTTTCGTCAAAGAAAGGCTTTACGACCTTCACTGCGCTAGCATCTGCCACTGGCCACGAGATATTTTCTGACTGAGCAACAACCTCCACACTTTCTGGTTGTTGTTCGTTAACATCGGTACTCACTGCGCTTGTGCTTTGTACCGATGGACTAGCTGGGTCAGGTTTGAAAGACTTCTGGCTAGCATCCTGATAGACCCACACTAAGGTTAGTATAATGGCTGCTGCGGCAATGTAGGCTGCCGGGTATGCCCACCTTTTGGACAACAGCTTTTTCCACGAAGACGGCCGTGAAGCTCTTCCACCCTGAAAGGTTTTGGGTGTATCTTCATGATTTTGGTTCTGGTTTTTATTTTGTTCACTCATTTGCTCATCACCTCAGTAACCAGTGTTACCGGGCGCAACTCTTTTATACTTCAAAGTTACGAAAAATTTACTAACTTAGAATACGAGAGGCATTCGCAAAAGAAATGCCAGTATAATAGTGAAGAAGAATCTGAGTGGCGGTATGACCTTCCTTGGCCATTCCATTGGCTCCCCACTGGCTCATACCGACGCCATGGCCATACCCATAGGTTGTTATTGCAATCCGGTCCCCTTCGGTCTTCCACGTAAATTCAGCCGATCGCAGCCCTAGTTTGTTACGAATCTCCGGCCCCGTAAAGACCAAGCCTCCCACCTCAATCTTCTTGATGCGATGCCCTTCTGTCTTGGAGAGTATACGAATCTCTGGCATACTCCCACCTCCAGTAGAAGCAGTGACCGCAGCACGACTCAATCCCAATCTATCGAACACGCTTTGACGGCTCAGTGTGACGGTTTCTGTAAAACGGGGGGCCAGCTGCTTGTCCCATGGACTAGACACACTTCGTAAATAGGGCACGGCCTTCGCCCATACATCCTCTGAATTTTCGGTATACCCGTTGCTGGTAGAAAAAAAAGAAGCTGTAATGGGCTTACCCTCATATACCATGATTGTATCCTTGGTCTCGCGCACAGCCTGGCGAATTTTTGCCAGATCTGCGGATTTACCAGAACGCTCCCATTCTCTAGTAAGTTTAGCTTTGGAGATGTAAGCCTGGTGTTTAACGGTATCTGTCACATCTGCGCCTGCCGGGGCGCCGCTGGTGTCATCAGCCAACAAACGCCGGGTAATGAATGTACGCGCGGCGATAGCCTGTGCTTTCAATGCCTCTTCCTCAAAGCTGGGCGGCATTTCAGCTGCTACTACGCCGACAATGTATTGCTCCAAAGGTAATGTCTCCGTCCGGCCAGTAGACGTGACGTACACCCGCACGTCCGGCTCTGCCACGACCGGAACGCTACGCGCTGGAGCAGCGGGTACGGCCGGTATCGGCGGGACACCCGGCAGGCGCGTGACGGGTGCCTCGCTCTTTGCCGTCGTATTAGACTGCGCGGGTGCGGCTGTGCGGCTCCCAGTCGGCAAAGGCTGCGCCGCCTGGCGAGGCCATGCCATGAGTGCGGGCACAGCCATGGCAAGCACCAGCACCCCTGCCATGGCGGCAAATGGCAGCCATGGGCGGCGGCTGCCCCAACGCGGGGCTCGCCCAGCTGCAGGTCGCAGATGCGGCTGCGGTCCCCGCCGCCTGCCTGCGTCGTATGTGTTACCAGGCGATGTTCCAGCGTCAGGAAGAATCGTACCGATAGTGTGTGTAGTGGAAGTCAACGCTGTGGTACGCCGATTGGTCTTGGCGATAGTCGGCAATCCACCTGTTGATTCTGCATGCTGCTGCATAAGTTTATTTTTCTGCAACGAAGTTGCTATAGAGCCAGAGCTTTCCTCCGCAAGTGAGGCCTGGCGATGTTCCTGAGGATGATGAATTGGTATACGGATGCGAACCTGTGAATCTTTCATAGGCTGAAACCTCCATCAAAGGGCTAAGTGTCCGGCTGAAAGTACAGATATACTCCAGCAGATATTTTCAATCATATGAGGTCGTCCACTTTGATAGAACCGTTTTAAGAGAACTGAAAGAATGAAAAAGACAAGCAGCAAAAACACAAAAAAAACCAAGCCCTTTCGGACTTGGTTCTAATTGCTCAAGTTTTATAACTATGCAATAAGTTAAAGCTTAGGCGAGGGAAGGCTGAATCTTCTTGAACAGATTCCCCGGAGTTTCTTCTGGTACAACGCGCTCTGTGCTGGCCGAATGATCCAGTTTGGATTCATCTACAGTCACTCTGTAAATGTCAGCCCCCAATCCAGTCAGTTTCTCAGCCAAATGAACGTAACCACGATCGATGTGATGAACGCCGGAAACCTCCGTTGTACCTTCCGCAATAAGTCCGGTCAAAATTAACGCAGCACCTGCACGCAAATCTGTGGAGGTTACTTTCGCACCCGTCAGCTTAGCATTGCCAGTTACAATCGCCGAACGACCTTCGACCTTAATCTCCGCATTCATGAGATGAAATTCATCTACATGCATGAAACGATTTTCAAACACGGTTTCTGTAATGATGCTCGTTCCTTCAGCGGCAAGTTGAAGTGCCATCATCTGAGACTGCATATCGGTTGGAAACCCAGGATAAGGTAGCGTTTTAACATCAACAGCCTTCAACGGTTTATCCGCAATGACACGAATACCATTTTCATCAGGTTGGATCGTTACACCCATTTCTTCCATCTTGGATATAACCGGTCCCAAATGATCGGATATTGCGCCTTCTACATATACGTTCCCGCCTGTGATCGCAGCAGCAACCATATAAGTACCTGCTTCTACCCGGTCGGGAATAACCGTATGTTTTACACCATGCAGCTTCTCGACGCCTTCTATACGAATTACGCCTGTGCCTGCACCGCGTACTTTGGCTCCCATGCCATTCAGGAAGTTGGCGAGATCAACGATCTCTGGCTCCTTAGCAGCATTCTCAATGGTAGTTACGCCCTCAGCAAGAGTAGCGGCCATCATAATATTCTCGGTTGCTCCTACGCTGGCTACATCCAAATAAACCTTAGCTCCGCGCAGACGACCGTTACTTTTAGCTTCAATAAAGCCCTGGCCCAAGCTTATCTCGGCGCCCAACGCTTCAAACCCCTTCAAATGCTGATCAATAGGTCTTGTTCCAATTGCGCATCCGCCTGGAAGCGAGATTCTTGTACGTCCCAAACGAGTAAGCAATGGCCCCATAACCAAAAATGATGCGCGCATTTTCCTAACCCACTCGTAAGGGGCTTCACAGGAAATTATCTTCCGCGCGTCAACACGAATGACCTCGTCTTGGTATGTAACGCCTGCTCCTAAGGACTCCAGCACTTTGTTAATGGTCATCACATCGTCTAGAGGAGGTGCATCCATAATAACACTTTCTCCTTCTTCTCCTAACAGAGAAGCGGCGATGATCGGCAGAACTGAGTTTTTGGCTCCGCTGACTTTGACACTCCCGGTCAATCTGTTGCCACCGCGGACGATAAATTTGCTCATCTATGGTTCCCTCCGCGCGTCATTTCCCTTTTCCATTCTGGAAAAAAGAACATATTCCGCTATTTTCATGCCTTGCTTTTTCATTACATAAAAAAACAAGATTTTATTAATACCCTAACTGCCATCATACCACTGATTAAAACAAGTATACAAGCGTTTTTTACACTTGACGACCACCTGCGTTCTAACGGATTCAGGCTGTTATACATGTACGGTGCTTTTGTTTACCATTGTTAACAATATGGCATGATGTTATTCGACAATTCCTGCACATACAGAGTCATAAAGTCATATAACCCGCTTACTTCATGTTAAAACAAATTCTACAGCATCTGGCTCCAAGAGATGTAGCTCAATAAGAAACCAGAAACCAACTGTCCCAAAATAATAGCAAGAAACAAGTGCAGCAATCTGCCCTGCGGTCCTTTGGGTTGCCGGATTAGTAAATCCAGCTTTAAGCTTTGCAAAGCCCACCAAGCTAACGCTATACAGATGAGCGATACGATCATAGAGATCAGCGCGGTCATACTCGCCGATTGACTTAACTGTTCAGCCAACTGCTGCTTCCCGTTCATTCGTAATTCCTCCCATCTGCGTCACAGACTTCTTTATAATACTCGGCAAGCGCCTAATATGCTAGTGCTATTTCTGTTTCCAGTACATTTATTTCGACAAAATGTGAATAATCACTTCTGTTTCGCGAATTTAAAAGGTACTAAATACCTAGCTATCAACCTAGAAATAGGACTATACTTTTGGAAAAGACAGCTAAAAAAGGGCTCGATCACAGTGATCGAAGGAAGCAAAGGCGTCACTTACCTTCTGCAGGCATTCTTAGGCAGAAGTTATGAAGTGCTCTCTTTGTCATTCCATCCGTATACTATGCCGAACCCTTTTTAAATTCCACTCAAAATCCAATATTAATTCTTATTGGTTCTGATACTTGTGGCATTCAATCGGTTAAGCGCCCGTTGCAGAGCGACTTCTGCCCGATGATGGTCTATCTGTTCCTGCTTGCTCTGGAGCCGCAGTTCTGCCCGCTCCCTTGCCGCACGGGCACGTTCCACATCAATATCTTCGGAACGTTCCGCACTCTCAGCCAAAATGACCACTTTGTCTTTGCGGACCTCAATAAAGCCCCCATTGACCGCGATCACTTCAGTTTGACCACCGATTTTAATGCGAACCGGTGCAATCTTCAAGGGAGTGACCAAGGGAAGGTGTCCTGGTAAAATCCCAAGATCGCCTTCCGAGCCGCGAACACTGATGCTGTTTACCTGTTCTGCATAGACCAGGCGCTCCGGCGTCACAATCTCTAGTAAATAGGTGCTCACTTGAATCCCTCCTGGAAGCTGTCCACAGACAGCTCACTTCGTAAGGCTCGGCTATTCTCTGCCTGTATGTTTACAACGTTTTAGCTTTTTCAACTGCTTCTTCAATGGCTCCTACAAAAAGGAAGGCCGCTTCTGGAAGGTTGTCATGCTTGCCTTCCAAAATTTCTTTGAAGCTACGCACCGTTTCTTTAACCGGTACATATTTACCCGGGAAGCCGTTAAATGCCTCAGCAACGTGGAAAGGTTGTGAAAGGAAACGCTGGATTTTACGGGCACGTGCTACCAGCATTTTATCTTCTTCACTCAACTCGTCCATACCCAGGATCGCAATAATATCCTGAAGCTCATTGTAGCGGGCCAAAATTTGTTTTACCCCTTGCGCTACATTGTAATGCTCTTCACCCACAACGTCTGGAGACAAAATACGGGAGCTCGATGCGAGTGGATCAACCGCCGGGTAAATACCCATTTCGGAAATTTTACGTTCCAGATTCGTTGTAGCATCCAAGTGAGCGAACGTTGTAGCAGGAGCCGGGTCAGTATAGTCATCCGCAGGCACGTAGATCGCCTGAATGGAAGTAACGGAACCTTTTTTAGTAGAAGTGATCCGTTCTTGCAATTGACCCATCTCAGTTGCCAGCGTAGGCTGGTAACCTACTGCAGAAGGCATACGTCCCAACAGGGCAGAAACCTCAGAGCCTGCTTGGGTAAAGCGGAAAATGTTATCAATAAAGAGCAACACATCACGGCCTTCTTGGTCACGGAAATATTCCGCCATCGTTAGACCTGTGAGGGCAACACGCAAACGTGCACCTGGGGGCTCGTTCATTTGTCCGAACACCATCGCTGTTTTGTTGATAACGCCGGAATCTCTCATTTCATGGTACAAGTCATTTCCTTCACGTGTGCGTTCACCAACACCCGCAAATACAGAAATACCACCATGCTCCTGAGCGATATTGTTAATCAGTTCTTGAATGGTTACGGTTTTACCTACACCAGCACCACCAAACAATCCGACTTTACCGCCCTTGGCATAAGGAGCCAGCAAGTCGATAACTTTAATACCAGTTTCGAGCATCTCTGCTTGAGTTGTCAGTTCTTCGAAAGAAGGCGCTTGACGGTGAATCGGATTTCTAGCCGCTTCACTCATATCAGCACCATTGTCAATTGGCGTTCCAAGCACGTTAAATACACGTCCAAGAGTAGCTTCGCCGACAGGTACAGAGATAGGCGCTCCCAGATCTATTGCTTCAGCTCCACGAACCAAACCATCTGTGGAAGACATGGCAATACAACGCACACGGTTATCACCTAGATGTTTTGAAGCTTCGAGCGTCAGGTCAATTTTGACTCCGCTCTCCAGCACAGTCCCAATATGAATAGCATTCAGAATTTCCGGAAGTTGTCCACGTTCAAACTCAACGTCGACAACCGGACCCATGATGCTCACTACGCGTCCTTTGTTCATCTTTTGGTTTCCCTCCTACAAGCTTGCACAGCCGCAAATCTGAACCATTCTGATTTGTTTTGCGCCCGCAGTTTATCATAATAGTGTAGACCCTGTTATCAAATAGTCGCAAGCCAGTCGTATTAAGACTGAGCGTTAGCCCCTGCGACAATTTCCGTAATTTCCTGGGTAATAGCCGCTTGACGAGCACGGTTATAGGTCAAGGAAAGCTCTCCAATCAACTTGGTAGCATTTTTCGTAGCAGCTCCCATCGCCGTCATTTTCGCTCCCAGTTCACTTGCTTTACCATCCAGTAAAGCGCCGTAAATGAGCGTTTCCGCATAACGGGGCAGCAATACTTCCAGCACTCCCTCTGGTGAAGGTTCATACTCATAATTAATTGAGGATGAAGCTGTAGCTGAATCCGGTGTTGCCATCGGCAACAACCGATCAACTGTTGGAATTTGAGTCAATGCGTTAACAAAGCGGTTATAGCATAGATAAAGCTCATCAAATTCTTTAAGTTCAAAGCCTTGTACGGCTTTGCTAGCAATCGTTTTGATATCTGAAAATGCAGGTGTATCTGATAGATCTGTTACCGATTCTGCAATAGGGAATTCACGACGTCTGAAATAATCCCGTCCTTTTCGCCCAATGATGAAAATCACGAATTCATCCTGTGAACGGTGACGTTCAGCAATCGTCTGCGTAACCTGTCGCAGAATATTAGCGTTATAACCACCAGCCAGACCACGATCAGATGTAATGATGAGATAAGCCGTCTTTTTAACCGGACGACTCTCCAGCATTGGATGCTTGATGTTATTCGCTCCAGAGGCAATACTACTCACAACTTCTTTGAGCTTTTCCGAGTAAGGTCGAGCCGACTCTGCTTTCTCTTGAGCTCTTCTCAGTTTGGAGGCAGCGACCATTTCCATCGCTTTCGTAATCTGCTTCGAACTCTGCACACTTTTAATCTGACGTTTAATGTCGCGCATACCTTTTGCCATGATTTCACCACCTTCAAGCTTTGGCCAAACCAAAGCTAACTTCATAAGATTAAAATCCAGCCGCACATATGTTAAAGGGCCTGTTATTGAGAGTAAAACATGCCAAGGAAGCCACAACCCAGAGGGTACGCTTCCTTAGGACATCTTTCATCATAAACAGGCAAATTCCAATATAATTAAACCGACGTGGCGAATGATTTTTTGAATTTCTCGATAGCTGCCTTCAAAGCTGCTTCATTATCAGCAACCAAGTCTTTCGTGTCGCGGATTGATTGAAGCACATCCTGATGATCGGACTCCATGAAAGACAGGAAGTCTTTTTCGAAACGTTTTACATCCGCTACAGGGATATCATCGAGGAAGCCTTTTACAGCAGTATACAAGCTCACTACTTGTTGCTCTACAGCAAGCGGTTGGTTAACACCTTGTTTCAAAATTTCCATCATGCGTGCACCGCGATCGAGACGGGCTTTAGTGGATTTATCCAAGTCGGACCCAAATTGGGAGAACGCTTGAAGCTCGCGATATTGAGCAAGATCCAGACGCAGGGAACCTGCAACCTTTTTCATCGCTTTAATCTGAGCGGAGCCACCTACACGAGATACGGAAATACCTACGTTGATCGCCGGACGTTGCCCTGCATAGAACAAGTCAGCTTCCAGGAAGATCTGTCCATCCGTGATGGAGATAACGTTAGTTGGAATATATGCAGAAACGTCGGAAGCCTGTGTCTCGATGAATGGCAATGCGGTAAGTGATCCGCCACCCAACTCATCATTCAGCTTCGCTGCACGTTCCAGCAAGCGAGAGTGCAGGTAGAAAACGTCACCCGGATATGCTTCACGACCCGGTGGACGGCGCAGCAACAGGGAAAGTTCCCGGTAAGCAGACGCTTGTTTAGTCAAGTCATCATAAACAACGAGGACGTGCTCGCCTTTGTACATAAAGTACTCACCCATGGCACAGCCAGAGTAAGGAGCAATGTACAGCAATGGTGATGGTTCGGAAGCAGATGCCGTAACGACAATCGTGTATTCCAGCGCACCATGACGACGCAATGTTTCAACAACTTGAGCAACCGTGGATTGTTTTTGACCAATAGCAACATAAATACATTTCATGCCGTTGCCTTTTTGGTTCAAAATAGCATCGATTGCGATAGAAGTTTTACCCGTTTGACGGTCACCGATAATCAACTCACGTTGACCACGTCCAATCGGAACCATCGCATCAATAGCTTTAATTCCTGTCTGCATAGGCTCATGTACCGATTTACGGGCCATAACGCCTGGAGCCTGACTTTCAACCGGACGGAATTCTGTTGTAGCAATCGGTCCTTTACCGTCTACTGGTTGCCCCAGCGGGTTAACTACACGCCCGATCATTGCTTCGCCTACAGGGACTTGCATGATCTGGCCTGTACGTTTTACTTGACCACCTTCACGAATGTCGGAGAATTGACCCAAAATAACAACACCGACATTGCTTTCTTCCACGTTGAGCGCCAAGCCCAATACGCCAGTGTCGAATTCGACCAATTCACCGGCCATAACTTTTTCCAGTCCGTAGACGCGGGCAATACCGTCGCCGACTTCAACAACAGTGCCGACTTCAACGACCTCGATATCATTTTTATATTGTTCAATCTGACTTTTAATCAATGAACTGATTTCCTCAGGTTTGATACTCAAGTGTGTTCACCCCTATCTTCTATACTCGTCTGTTAAAGGATTTCTCGAGACGATCCAGCTTGCCGGCCAGACTGCCGTCGTACAGTGTATCGCCGATAACCACTTTCAATCCGCCCAGCAGACTCGGGTCCACTATATTTTCCACACGGATTGTTTTATGTTCACGGGTTCCGAATTCCTCGGCTACCGCTGTTTTTTCCTGCTCACTTAAAGCATAAGTCGAATACACCTTAGCATGGGCAATTCCCAGCTTGTATTCCTGAATATCGAGATATCCGGCCAAGAGAGATTCGAACAAATCTGCTCTACTGCGCTGAATCAGCAGCTTAATCGTGTTAATCAGCGACGCAGACAACTTGCCTTCAAAATTGCTAGCCAGAACCTGAAGCTTGACTACTTCCGTAATGTTAGGAGAATTAATGAATTTACGGATTTCAGCATCCCCCGATACAGCTTCTACAAAAGCACGTAGCTCCTGTTCGGTTTCCATAATGGTTTGCTCCTGCTCTGCTACTTCATACAAAGCTTTCGCATACCGTTTGGCAACTACCGTATCTCGGCTCATGCTTTGCCTCCTACCTCTTTAAGGTATTGGTCGACAAGCTCTCCCTGGACTTGGTCTTCCTTGATTTCCTTTTGAATCAGTTTGGAAGCAATTTGTACCGAAGCTTTACCCACTTCGCTGCGTAGTTCGGCAACTGCCTTATTACGCTCGCTTGTGATTTCACGAACAGCTTCGTCTTTCAGGCGGACAGCTTCGTCTTTAGCCTGAATAATAATTTGTTCCGCTTGCTTGTTACCTGTTTGTTTTGACTGTTCTATAATATCGTAGGCTTCCTTACGCGCCTGTTGGAGAGCCTGCTTTTGCTCCTCAACATAAGCAACAGCCTGTTCACGCGTTTGTGCCGCCTCATTCATTTGCTGTAACACGAGTTGACGCCGCTTTTCCATAACGGAAAAGAGAGGGCCAAATGCATAGCGCGTCAGTAACCAGTACAAGATCAAAAATGCAATGATAGTGAAAACGATACTTGTCCAATTTAAACTCAATTGAAGTCACTCCTTTCCGGTGAACGTCGGTTCTGGATCTTTCATGTTCCAACGAACAAAGAAGGCGCGGATGGCTGTGCCTTCCCCGCCAAACCTTGCTTAGTTCAATTCATTAAGCCTTAGCGTAAAAAATAAATGCCAGAACGACACCGATAATAGGTAGGGCTTCGACCAGACCTACACCGATAAACATAATAGTTTGTAAGGTGGACTTCGCCTCTGGCTGACGAGCGATACCTTCAACTGTTTTACTTACGATCAGACCGTTACCAATACCTGCGCCAAGCGCACCCAAACCTACTGCGATAGCTGCTGCTATTAATGCCCAAGCTCCCATTTTAAAATTCCTCCTTAGAGATGTGTATTTGTATTGTACATGTATTTGCAGTTAAGCGCGAAGCGTACTCCTGAACTTAACTAAAAACCTGAAACATAATTCACCTAATGTTCTTCTTCATGTGTGTCAATTGCCTGTGATATATATACGAACGTCAAAATGGTGAAGACGAACGCCTGAATGCTACCGACAAAAATACTGAATCCCTGCCAAACTACGAGCCCCAATACGGAAGCAACCATACCTCCCACACCAAGTGCTGTCATTTTCAGCAGAACACTAATCAAAACTTCGCCGGCAAAAATATTACCGAATAGACGCATACCGTGTGTCAATAGTTTTGAAAACTGTTCAATCAAGTTAATTGGCAAAAAGAACGGAAATGGCTGAACGTAATGCTTGAAGTAAGCTTTGGTATTACGGAAGATTCCCAGGAAATGAACCAGGACAAAGATCATCAATGCCAGTCCAATGGATACCCCTGCATCTGCGGTAGGTGATTTCCACCAGCTGATACCTACATGGGCAGCTTCGCCCGGGTGAGACGCCTGTGCTTGTTCTAGTGCTTCTTTGACTGGAATGATTTCATGTCCAAATACTTGGGCACTTTGCACATTATCGAATTCAGTCACAATTCCGAACGGTAAACCCAGCATATTGCCCACGAAAATGAACATGATCAGCGTCATCCCCAAGGAGAGGAAGGGCTTCCCTTTTTTCAAATCCATTGTGCTGGAAATCAGTCCTTGAACGAATTCTACGACCCATTCCATAAAATTTTGCAGTTTGCTCGGATTGTCCACAGACAAATTGCGTGTTGCAGCAAATGCTAGTCCAAATACAATCGCGCAAGTCACAAAAAGCATAATAATGACGGACAAGTCAATGTTAAACCCGCCCAATTCGATAATCGGTGATTCATGCAACATGTTTTCTCACCCCTTTCTCAGTTGAGCCATTATTTTTCCTGTAGCGTGAATATGATGCCTATAATTAAAAGAAGAAATTGTCCAGTTACCAGGCTTGCCATTACAGCGATCTCATGGAAATAGGCTGGGAACTCCATAGCCAGCACCACTGCCAAAATAGAGGTCGCCAATCGAACGCCAAAGCCAATCCCCACCTTTTTCTTCTTTCCTTCACCGGCAGCCGCACTCGCAACCTGTCGAATCTTGTAGGCCATATATAGCACATTTAGACAGCTTACTCCCGTTCCCAGAATGATTCCGTGAGCAATGTCACGATGTTGGGGCATGAAGGCGGAGACCAGGAAACACAGAGCCATAATCATAAGCGCTACGATCCATAACATCTTTTGCATTCGGGTCATCTCATTCATTTGTCCCTCAGTACCTTTCCGATCACAAGGGCAATACTCAATGCGCCTACAACCAAGCCTGCGAGAACGCTTACGCCAGTCCAGATTCCAGATCCACCAAGTTTGGCATCAAGCCATTTCCCGGCATAGAAACCACCCAGTGTGCATATCGTCAAATCAATGCCGATCGCGCTCACCAGTCCTATAGCCTTAAAGGCATTTCCGGTGTTGTTTCGGTTGTTGTTTTGCTTGGAAGGTTTGACCACTTTTCTCATGTCACCCCTGCAATTCCAGTCCATTTTACTTAAATATAAGATGCTTTGTCAATTGAGATATTTTAGCGCCCTAAAGTATAAAAATCAGTCGACAAAGCATCTAAAAATGCTGTATCCCTTGGTAACCGTACAGTTTAACTGTATGCTTACCTTGTAAAGATTAATGATTACGAACGAACGCCTTTTGTGAACATTGTGTGAAATTCTTCAGGACGTTCTGTTTGAACACCATAATGGTGCAAAATCGCATTGACAATTCTTATAGATGCTTGTCCATCACCGTAAGGATTCGCTGCCTGACTCATAGACTCATACAACGCGGAATCTGTCAAAAGAGCCTTGGTCCGACTGTACACGTTCTCTTCACTTGTACCCACCAGTTCCAAGGTACCCGCTTCAATCCCTTCCGGTCTTTCGGTCGTATCACGCAGCACCAGCACAGGTACTCCGAACGAAGGCGCTTCTTCCTGAAGACCACCGGAATCCGTAAGAATCAGATGCGTGTGCGGATAAAAATTGTGCAGATCCACTACATCCAGCGGATCAATCAGCTTAATACGCGGATGGTTGCCCAAAATTTCAAATGCAGGTTCCTTCACGGCCGGGCTCGGATGAACCGGGTAAACAATAGCAATATCCTCAAACTCGTCTGCGATCCGCTTAACCGCGTTAAAAATCTGACGGTGCGGTTCCCCTTGGGACTCCCGACGATGTGCTGTCATGAGAATTAGGCGTTTGCCCTGAGCCCAGTCCAGTACAGGGTGCTCGTAGTCCTGACGAACTGTATACTGAAACACATCCGTAACTGTATTGCCTGTTACATATATTCGCGATTCAGGCTTATTTTCCTTCCGCAAATTTCCAGCTGACAAAGAAGTAGGCGAGAAATGCAGATCGGACAGCACACCTGTGAGCTGACGATTCATTTCCTCAGGATATGGAGAAAGCTTGTTCCATGTCCGCAAACCTGCTTCCACATGCCCTACTTCAATTTGCTGCATAAAGGCTGCATAGCTAGCCAGGAAAGTCGTCAGCGTATCGCCGTGAACCAACACAATATCAGGCTTCGCCTCACGCAATACGGGCTCCAGACCTTGAAGTACACGTATGGAAATTTCATTGAGTGTCTGGCGATCCTTCATTACATCCAGATCATAGTCAGGGTGAATATTAAAAACTTCCAGAACCTGATCAAGCATCTGGCGATGTTGAGCTGTAACGCATACCACGGACTCGATATGCTCCGGATGGCGCTGAAGCTCCAAAATGAGAGGAGCCATCTTAATCGCTTCCGGACGCACACCGAAAATTGTCATCACTTTGATTTTAGACATTTTCTGTTGAACCCCTTTTCATAATAAACATCTGCCTCCCAGATCATTCCTTTCTTCAGATAGATGATCTGTCTTAGCGTCCATAGATTGTGCCAAACCGCTAAAAGTAGTCTACTTGGTTCCGTACAAGCGGTCTCCTGCATCTCCAAGACCCGGAATGATGTAGCCATGATCATCCAAACGCTCGTCCAGTGCAGCGACATAAATGTCTACATCAGGATGCGCATCCTGCACAGCTTTCACTCCTTCAGGAGCGGCAATCAGATTCATCATTTTAATTTGAGTACAGCCTCTCTTTTTCAACACATCAATTGCTGCGATTGCCGACCCGCCCGTTGCAAGCATTGGATCAATTACGATCAATTCACGTTCAGTTACATCCGTAGGCAGCTTCGTATAATATTCTACAGGTTGCAATGTCTCAGGATCACGGAACAACCCCACATGTCCTACTTTTGCTGCCGGCAAAAGCTTTACGACACCATCCAGCATACCCAAGCCTGCACGCAAAATCGGGATAAGGCCCAGCATACGACCGGAAATCACTTTACCTTCGGTTTCAGCAACTGGAGTCTGCACCGTAATGCTCTCCAGCGGGATATCCCTTGTAATTTCATAAGCCATCAAAGTTGCTACTTCATCAACCAATTCACGGAAATCTTTCGTGTTGGTCCGCACATCGCGAATAAATGTAAGTTTGTGTTGGATCAAAGGGTGATCGCAAACCACCAGTTTTGCCATAATATATTCCCTCCGGTATTATCGTCACGTTCTTCCGCACCAGCATATCGAACATCCTGATTCGAAAGGATCTATGTAACCTATTTGTACAAACCAAATAAGCACAGATGCAATGCGTGCCTGTAAATCCTGTTTATTATAACATTCCCTTGGTTGATTTAACACCTGCCACCGCAACCTTTTGTCAAGGGAAAGATATGACAAGTAAAATGCTTGGCAAGGCCCATTTACGTGTGACTTTTGTCATATAAAATCATATCAAAAAGGCTTTGACGCCCCTTGACCGTCAAAGCCTACCAGCTCTAAACTTTCTGCCTGAGATATAGCCTCTGCCACCCCATGCAATTTCTTTATCTATACTTCAGATTGTCCCACGCTCCCTGAAATTGCTGAAGCATTTCGTCCTTCGTAATAACCCCTGCAATATAGGCTTGTATACTACTGCTTAAATCCTGATTCAGTCCCTTCGGGAAGCGCTGGAAGTTCCAGCTCCATATCTTGCCTTCCTTCACGTGCCGAGATATTTCCGCACCCAAATCACCTGTGGTCTCGTCACTGGACGTGATACTTTTGAAGGCAGGAACGAACTTAAACTCCTTGGTGATATAATGTTTGCCTGTTTCTGATGTAACCAGCCAATTGAGAAATTCCTTT
Source organism: Paenibacillus sp. T2-29 (assembly GCF_052921365.1). Classification (NCBI taxonomy): domain Bacteria; kingdom Bacillati; phylum Bacillota; class Bacilli; order Caryophanales; family Paenibacillaceae; genus Paenibacillus; species Paenibacillus sp. T2-29. Next base: position 167,379 of record NZ_JBREVE010000009.1, read on the forward strand.
GCCTCCTGCTTCACAGGAGAATTTTTATTGACCACCCAGTTTGAGGCCACTCCCACAGCCAGTTTATCTCCAGTAGAGGAATCATTGTCTATGGGGCTTGGAAGAATACCCAAATTCAAGTTAGGATTAATTCCATCTATTTGCGGCTGCGTCCAGTTCCCCTGGTGCATCATAGCGGCCTTGCCTGTCGAAAACAGTGTCACTTGTGTGTTGTAGTCCGTTGTGAGCGGATTGGGGTTTCCATATTTTAAAGTCAGGTCAAGCAACTTCACCCACTGATCGAACACGGGATTATCAGGGATGCGAGCAGTTCCTTTGTTTAAATCCGCAACGTAACTCTCCGGGTTCGACTGTCTGGCAAAGGGGATATTGATAAAGTGATTTCCCAGAACCCACCACTCTGCATAGCCGTTAGCAAAAGGGATAAACCCTGCTGCTTTCAGTCGCTTGGCTGCTTCCTCCAATTCATCTAACGTCTGAGGTAGTTTGGTTATACCCGCTTTTTTGAACAAATCCTTGTTGTAGACAAAACCGAACCCCTCCAGGTTCATAGGCTGTCCATAAATCTTACCGTTAACCGTCATGGGCTTACGGGCGAAATCATCCAAGTCCTTCACCCATGGCTGATCCGATAAATTCTCCAGGTACTCAAACCACGTATCGCGATCTTGATAACCCTCATTTGTGAAAATGTCCGGCTGATCGCCTGATGCGAACTTAGCCTTCAACGAAGCACCGTAATCTGTACCCCCACCGACAGATTGGATATCCAGCTTAATGCCAGGGTGCGTTTTTTCATATTCAGCCTTCAGCTTGTTCAACGGTTCCGAAATCTCCACTTTGAATTGATAAATGTGTATCGTTTTGGTCCCACTCTGTTGAGCCTTCGTATTACCACAACCTGCAAGCATACATGTAAGCAGCAACATTAGGGAGATGACAAGCAGCACTGTCTTTTTCATCCGATATCCCTCCCATCAGCCTTTAACCGCTCCGGCCGCAATGCCGGAAACGATGTATTTTTGCATCACCAGAAAAAACACAACGATTGGCGTGATTCCAAGTACCAGTGCGGGCAACGCCAAGTCCCATTGCTTGGTATATTGACCAAACAGCATATAGGTCGCAATCGGAATCGTACGCAGCTCAGGATCATTCAAAATGAGCGAAGGCAGCAAGTAATCATTCCAGATCCATAACGTATTCAAAATAAGTACGGTCACGAACATAGGGAGCAACAGTGGACAAACGATGCGAAAGAACACCCCGTAACGAGAAGAACCGTCCACTCTCGCCGCCTGCTCAACCTCAATAGGTACCGTTTTAATAAAGCCATGAAACAGAAAAACTGATAAAGGCGCTCCAAAACCCAGATAGCACAAAATTAGTCCTGGTATGCTGTTGTTCAGACTCAATACGTTGGACACTTCCATAAGCGGCAACATAATCGATTGAAAAGGCACGACCATCGCAGCCACAAGCAGTCCGAACAGGAACCGATTAAAAAGAGTGTCATGCCGAACCATTTGGTAGGCGGCCATCGAGCTGATCAGCAGCAAAAGCGCATTGCTGACGATGGTGACGATCAGTGAATTCCCCAGTGCTGTGGGAAAGCTTATTTTATTCCAGGCGTTAGCATAGTTTTCAAAACGGAAGGTTGTCGGCCACGAAGCGGAATGAGCCAAAATGTCTCCAAAAGATTTAACGGAGTTCACGAGCAAAAAATAGAACGGAACTAGAAAGATCAACCCAACCACAATAAGCAATATTTCAGCTACCCATGTGCTTAAACGATAGTTCGATGTTTTTTCCATTACATTTCGACCTCCTTTTTCTTCGTGAGACGCACCTGAATGCTGGTAATGATCGCAACGACCACGAAGAAAATCATAGCCTTGGCAGTTCCCAATCCAAGCCGATTATTTGTAAACGCTTCATTATATATGTCCAACGCTACAGACTCTGTCGCCTTAAATGGCCCACCCTTTGTCAAAGCCAAATTCAACTCAAATACTTTAAAGGACCAGGATATCGCCAAGAACAAGCAGACGGTCACTGCTGGCATAATAAGCGGCAGCACAATATGACGTAAAATCTGTTTTCGGCTCGCACCATCAATTTGGGCCGATTCAATAAGAGCATGCGGGACATTATTTAGAGAGGATATGTAAATAACCATGAGATAACCTGCGTATTGCCACACAAATACAATGACAGTTCCCCAAAAAGCAGTCGGTCCATCACCCAACCACGGTAGTTTGAAAAAAGATAGCCCTGTCGCCTCTCCCACCGCCGAAAAACCGCGTACAAATATAAATTGCCAGATGAAGCCGAGCAGTAAGCCGCCGATCATATTAGGCATAAAAAATACAGTTCGCAGTGCATTGCGGGTACGCAATGGCTTTGTAAGCGCATAGGCCAGGAAAAAGCCCACCAGATTAGTTAGAATGACACCACATACGGTAAAACGGACCGTAAACCAAAATGCATTACGGAAATCTGGATCATCTTTAAAAATATGAACGTAATTCCCTAGCCCGAGCCATCGGACATGTTCAGATACACCATCCCAGTTCGTCATGGAATAATACAGCCCCAACAGGAACGGAATGACCATAATTAAGACGAAAAACAACGCCATCGGTCCCACAAATACGAGCTGCTGCAATAATTGCGCGGATTTTCTTTGGCTCAATGCAATCACTCCTTTGTCGTAGATCATGAAGGAAAACGCGCATAATCCTTACTGTAATCGCTTATTACCCAAAAATGTAAGTTTCGAGTCGTCTGGACACAAAAAAGGCTGTTCCCCCTCCGCTAACGAAAGGAAAACAGCCTTATCATATAAGATTAAAAGGAATGACGATGAATTAGTATTGGGTTCCTGGATAGATTGGGAACTTGTCTGTCAACTCGCCAACCGCTTGGCTTGCTTTGGACAATACAGTATCATCTTTTGGATTTTTAAGAGTATCAGCAATGATTTTACCGATTTTAACCATAGCCTCTTCATCCATACCACGAGAAGTTGCAGCAGGTGTACCAATACGGATCCCGCTAGTAACAAACGGACTCGTTGGGTCAAAAGGAATGGCGTTTTTGTTGACCGTGATACCCACGGAATCCAATACATGCTCCGCTTCTTTACCTGTGATATTCAAATTGCGTGTGTCCAACAGCATCAGGTGATTATCCGTACCCCCGGATACAATGTTAATCCCCTCTGCCAGCAGTGTTTCAGCCAGCACCTGCGCATTGCGGACTACGTTTTGCGCATAGGTTTTGAATGATGGCTGGAGCGCTTCACCCAAAGCAACTGCTTTGGATGCGATCACGTGCATCAATGGTCCACCTTGAGTACCAGGGAAGATAGCTTTATCAATCGCTTGCGCCCACGCTTTGCGAGTCAGAATTAGACCCCCACGCGGACCACGTAGCGTTTTGTGTGTCGTTGTTGTCACAAATTGGGCATGAGGAACTGGACTAGGGTGAATCCCTGCTGCCACGAGACCTGCGATATGTGCCATATCCACCATGAATAAAGCACCTACATCATTAGCAATGGAAGCAAAAGCTTCAAAATCAATAGTACGCGGATATGCACTTGCACCAGCTACGATCAAACGAGGGCGGTGCTTGAAGGCCGCTTTGCGCACTTCATCGTAGTCGATACGGAAGTTGTCTTCACGTACACCGTAAGCAGCAAAGTTATACAACAAACCGGAGGCATTAACCGGGCTTCCGTGTGTTAAGTGGCCGCCATGCGCCAGATTCATACCCAGCACAGTATCTCCAGGTTGAAGAGCTGCCAGATATACCGCCATGTTAGCTTGTGCTCCAGAGTGAGGCTGCACGTTCGCATGCTCGGCGCCGAATAATTCTTTCGCGCGGTCACGTGCAATATCTTCGACGATATCTACATGCTCACAGCCACCATAGTAGCGTTTGTTCGGATAACCTTCAGCATATTTATTGGTAAGCACGGAGCCCATGGCTTCCATTACTGCTTCACTGACGATATTCTCGGATGCGATCAGCTCGATATTGTGGCGTTGCCGTTTTAGTTCAAGCCCCATTGCTTCCATCACTGCCGGGTCACTTTTACGCAGATGTTCCATCATGATTGATTACTCCCTCTCCATGGTCAAATTGTTGGGTATACAAGCAAATGCCTGTTCCTCTGTTGGGTACCTCATCATTAATGCAAAAAAGATCAGTACTAACATGCCGACATGACAAATGCTAATCGCAGTTTCCGCCGGCTTCTTGTTCCAGACTGTACACTGCCCGTTGTCCGCCAATAAGTGGAGGACGAGTGAACGCAGCTGTCACACGTGCTTCACCAATCCAGCGAAGGCTTGGGCGAAACGGAACGGCAATTGGGCGCAGATGCATGCCAATCAGCGTTTCGCCGATGTCTATCCCGGCATGAGCCTGCACGTTCGCCGCCAGACATGCATCATCCATAGAGCGATAGGCAACGGTAGCCATAGAGCCCCCTGCTGTACGAACAGGAACAGCCGCAACCTCCATCAGTCCTAATCGCTCCAGTAGAGAACGCTCAACGACCAGTGCTCGGTTCAAGTGCTCACAGCATTGAAACGCCACGTCAAAGCCATACTCTCTGCGAACGGATTCTACTCCAGACAGCACTTGCTGAGCCACATCGAGCGCTCCTGCTGTGCCGATCCGACTTCCAGCCACTTCACTCGTGCTTGCGCCAATAACCAGCAGGCGACCAGCTTTGAGACTGGCCGCTTCCGCAATTTCCCGCACGACAGAAGCGGTCTGTGCTTCGAGTGAAATCTCATGATCCAATTGTTCTACCATTGGAACCTCCTTTGGTTGAACAGCCTCTCAGAGACTAGGCACGGTTTCATGCCCCAAGTTCAACACACTCTCTCCTGATCACAATCTGACTATATTATAGCCGATGTTTCAGATTTCGAGCAGAAAAAATGGAAGAACAAGAGGCAGCAGAAGATCTGCTGTAGCTTGTATACGAAAAAAGAGCAGTCCACACCTATGTGGAATTGCTCTTTTGCCCAGGCGACCGGCCGTATATCCGATGCTCCATCGTGGTTGATCCCACTTTTGTCGCCAGTTACACCGGATTCTCATTTTTCCACCTTATCTTAACGGATTAATCGTCGAAAATCAACAGATTCCGTACAAAATAGAGGAACGGTACCGATTTTATTCGGAAGAATCTTTTAGCTTGTCCAACAACTTATGCAAAGCCGTACGGATTTCTGCCGCTGTGACATCGTAGTCCTCACGCGAACCACCAAATGGATCTGAGATATCGAAGCCCGGAATCCGTTGGTGTAATTCAATCATTCGTTCACGCTCCTGCGTCGATAGCTCTTGTCCGAGTGAAGCCATCAACTGCTGTGAAGCATACAAGCCATCTAACTCCTGTACGTCATTCAGCACTGCGTCCCGGTCCTCCACATATTCCTTCAGCGTAAATACTTTGCCTGCCGTTTGGGGGAACCGCTGTACGACATGCTGTTTATGTCCTTGTGTCAAGGTTAAGATCAGATGTGCCCACTCGGCAAGCCCGTCGCTTAAAGGAGTTGAAGTGATCTGATCGGATATATCGTGATCACGCAGAACCGCCTCTGCATGTCGGGATATCGGCGTGCCGTCCATCGCAGCTACTCCAGCGGAACGCACGTCCAGTTCCAGACCATGCTCAGCAGCCAGCTTACGCAGCATCCCCTCAGCCATTGGACTGCGACAGGTGTTCCCTGTGCATACAAATAAGATATTCTTCAACGTCTTCACCCCCCGTATGTTGAAAAAATATATAAACAGAGGATTACTCAAATCCTGTATTTATTTTACACTGTCTACGTTAAAATCAAAACATAAACATAAAGCCGAATGCCAGCAAAATAGCACCGCCCACCGCTTCTCCATAATCCCCAAGATTACGGCTGACCTTGCGCCCCAGTAACAGCCCCAGCATCGCCATCGCTCCCCCGCAAAAACCAAAGGCCAGAACAGTCAGCACCAGGTCACTCTGGAACATTCCCAGTGACACTCCCACAGAAAATGAGTCAATGCTCACCCCAAGCGCAAACAGCAAAAGACCCAAAGGCGACCGATGATCCAATACGTGTACGCCGTCCCCCTTGAAGGAATTATATACCATATGCCCGCCCAAAAGGATGAGTAATCCCCCTGCGAAGTAGGTCGTCACATGGCCTAATAAAGAACTCATATAATGGCCTGTGAACATTCCCAGCAACGGCATCAGGATGTGAAAAAAACCAATCACAGTGCTGATGCGCAGCACGTCTCGCAGGCGTATCCCCTTCATACCGATCCCTACGCCCAGCGATAGCGCATCCATCCCTAGCGCTACCGCCATGATCAGAATCGTTACAACCTGCCCAGCATCGGCAGAGGCTGCCAGCATACTCCATCCCTCCATTATCCGTCTGTTCTTGTACACGTTATGCGGACAAGGGGCAAATCAGTACAAGCAGGCACTGAAAATACCCAAAACAGAGATAAGGAGAGAGGAGAAACTAAAATAAGAGACTCAATTCTTTACAGAAGCTACAGACGGATGATTCGATGACCTGCCGCTTTAAGCAGTCGATTCATGACGGCGTCTCCCAATCCTTTCGGCGGACAGGCTTCCGCCATAATGTAGGTGACGCCGTCCTCATCGCAGCGGCGCAGTACGCCGTATAGGCGCTGCGCCGCCTCATGAAGCGCGTCCAGCTTGCCCAGCGTGTAGACTCGTTCTCCGGCGTAGCCGGCAGCATGGTCGTCGAACGCGAGCACCGCCGTGCGCTCCCCGCGCGCGGTAGCCTCCGCCAACGCGGTGCGAATCCAGCCCGTCACTTCAACAGAAGACGGGCCTTGTACCACGCTCAAGCGGCCTCGCGGCGCGTAGTGCGTATACTTCATGCCCGGCGAGCGTGGCGCCAGGCTATCGGCGTCCTGCCCGGGTGTGTCAGCCAGCGCCGGGTCCAGTACGACAGAGCGAGCAACCGTAGCGAGCTGTTCAGCAGTCACACCGCCTGGGCGCAGAATGGTGACGGTTCCGTCGTCACCGACTTGTACTACCGTGGACTCCAGCCCCACGCCCGTGGGACCTCCGTCCAAAATGCCGCCGATGCGGCCCTCCAGGTCCTCCAGCACATGCTGTGCTAGGGTCGGACTAGGTCTTCCCGAGCGGTTGGCGCTTGGTGCAGCCAGCGGACAACCAGCTTCTGCGATTAAGCGTAGCGCTATCGGATGATCCGGCATGCGCACACCGACCGTGTCCAGTCCTGCGGTCACACGCGATGAAAGTGCCTGCGACACTACTGGCAGTACGAGAGTCAGCGGTCCTGGCCAAAATGTATTCATCAGCGCTCGGGCTGTATCGTTTATTTCCGCTACCATGCCTTTTAATTGAGCAGCATCGGAAATATGTACAATGAGCGGATTATCGGACGGACGCCCTTTAGCAGCGAATACCGCCTCTACCGCTTTAGTGCTGCGCGCATCGGCCCCCAGTCCGTACACGGTTTCCGTAGGAAAGGCTACCGTCTCTCCAGCCTGGAGAAGTACGGCGGCCTCCCGTATGCCCTTTTCCGCAGTGATTAGAGCCTGTCCAGCTGAAAGCTCGTCAGGATCATCCCCGTCTGTGTTGTTCACAGAACCAACGGGAGCCGCTTTTTCCACCTCAAAAGACGAGGTAGCAGGTATAGTCGTGTCCTCATCAGGAACCAGACATCTTACATCCCACCAGTGTGTGTGAGAAGGCTGTAATGCCTGCTCCTGCCCTGCTCTCTCTTTTTTCACAAAACCTGCGTGCAAGTCATGCATTTGGTTCACTTTATCGCTCATATCAGATCATCCCATATCTTATTGTCATACAGGCCATTTCATTGCCCTGATCTCCAAAAACCCACTTTAACAAATCAGATCAATTTGGCTCTGCTATCTGCATATCTATCGTAAGTTCCATTATAACATATGGGGAAACTTACACTCGTTGTTCTCTTTTCCATAGCTCTGACGAGACGTTTAGGCAAACAAACCACTCACCCAGCTCCACAGACCCGTAAGGGCATCCCACAGGAAAAAACGTACTTCCGGCTCTTTGTCAGCAGCATTCGTTCGATTGTCTTCATGACTTGTTTTTGCCGATACAGTTTGTGCTGCTGCTTCACCGCTACCTGCATCAATAAAGCACAACGGCGGGAACAGCACACACCACCAATTTTGTCCTTTCCCTTGCCCCAGTGTAACTCGAAGCGCCTCATAATTCCCTGCTGGGTAAACAAGGCCACCGTACATTTTCGTCGGAAAAGGTACACTTGCCAGTTCCACCTGATGATCATACCCTATACCGCGTCGAGCCAGTTCCGCACCTACCAAGCGATCAATTTCAGGCAAATGTGCATCAATCAACACTCTGGCTTGATTTAGGCTTTGTGGATTATCCAGCTCACCCACCCACGCATTCATCTGCTGCACAATGGCATCCCGTATTTCGCGCTTAACCAACTGATCCTCTGGACGATCCGAATTAGCCAAAATGCGCAGTCGGATGGAATCGTGCGGAATTACCTTCAACCCTGTGGTGGCCACTCCAGACGCTAAAGTCCCTCTTGCTCCCGTGGTCATCGCAGCGTCCGTTTTTTGACCTTCCCAAGACATCATTAATATCGATATACAAAAGAGTATCATTGCAGCTTGCTTCATCCAACTTCTCATTTTCGTCCCCCCAAACCCAAACTCTATCATGTCTATCAGTCTGTCCGGTTTGGGAGAGTTTAAACCTATGAATCTCGTAAAAAATTCAGGCTATTGCAAGCTTGATCGTCACCTAGGAATATAAAAAAGCCCAGATTTCACAATCTGGACTCTTTCGTCGCACCGTTTCAACTCGCACAAATAACCATCAATATTTAGTCACAATCCGCCTGTACTAGGCTTTTTTCGCCTTCGTCAAGCTTACTCTGGAAGGCTGCGGCAGGTCATCCTCTAACTCCTGGCCATGCACCTTAATACTCATAACCAAGCCAATACTAGCCATGTTAATAAGCAACGAGGTACCGCCATAGCTTATGAATGGAAGCGTAATCCCTGTAAGTGGCATAATGCCCAGAAACGCACCAATGTTCTCAAAAATCTGATACAGCAACATGGACACAATCCCGACAATTATATACGGGCCAGCCCGATCCCGACATTCCAGCGAAATCAGGATCATTCGGTGAATCAAAATAAAATATAGCAATAGTAGCATTGAAGAGCCTACAAACCCAAACTCCTCTGCTACAACTACAAAAATAGAATCCGCATACGTATAGGGAACACGCCCGGACTGTACCGAGGTTCCTTGCAAAAAGCCCTTGCCCATCATCCCGCCAGAAGCTATTGCCAGTTTGGCATTTTTCGTATGATAAGATGCCTTCGCGGTTGCTTCTTCCGGTACCAGCCAAGGGTCCAAACGCTCTACCCAGTGACTACGGCCAATACCTTTCATAAAGGAATCAATCTCATCGTGAAACGAGATATACGCTTTGATCCCTCCACCAACGGCGACTGCAAATACGATAAATCCGATTAGCGCATGGGATGCCTTCACATTACCAATCCATAGCATACCAATGACGATGACAATGTAACCGAGCGCATTACCCAAGTCATTTTGTGCCATGACCATGGCAAACGGGACAAAGCTCACCAGAGCAACTGGAAGAACATCTTGAATAAAATACAGCTTGCTCTTGCGCTTTTTAATCAGCATATACGCCAAAAAAATGATAAGAACCAGCTTGAATACCTCGGCAGGCTGAAGATTTAAGCCACCAATTTTCAAAAAGCCTTGAGAGTTATTAACCGTCCCGCCAAAAAAGCCGAGAATCAACAGGAATATCCCGCCTCCATATACATACAAGGCTTTTTTAATGAATATCCGAAAATCGACTATCGCTAAACCCAAGATCGCTACAAAGCCCAATATATAATACCCGATCATCTTCTGGTAGTCGTTGCCGTGCTCTGCCAAGTTCGTAGGACCCCTACCAGCACTGTATACCGTTATGATACTAATCGCCATGAGCAAAACCAGAATAAAAATAACCGGACCATCAATTTTTTTCAATTTCTGAAGCATGATTTCCCCCTGAGCCGTTTCTCGGTCATACTCCTCTTATTCTAAAGGAAAGACTCGCAAAAAGAAAATGCAGCACTACTCCGAGACGCCTAGGACATGTCGCTCGATCCCCGCAAGGTCAGGAATGATTAGAATGTTCTTCCAGTGACCTGCCTGTTCCAGCAGACCAGCCACGTCTCTGGCCTGTCCCATCCCCAGCTCAAACCCGATTAGCCGGGGCGGGGCCTGAAGGAGCCCCAGCTGCTCCAGCATTGCCCGATACGGGCCAAGCCCGTCAGGACCGCCATCCAGCGCCATTCGCGGCTCATGGTCGCGCACCTCTGGCTGCAAGCCAGCGATGTCAGCAGCCGGGATATATGGCGGGTTGGACACGAGGATGTCCACCACCGTTCCCGTAAACGGCGCCAGTAGATCGCCCTCGCGGAATTCTACGGCTGCGCCGTTTGCGGCAGCGTTCTGGGCCGCCATTTCGAGCGCAGCGGCAGAAATATCCCCCGCCGCCACGTGCCAGCGCGGCCGCTCAGCCGCCAGTGTCACGGCAATCGCGCCGCTGCCCGTACCGATGTCGAGCGCGTGCGGAGCACCGCTCGGCCACAGCCGGTCGCCGTGCTGGAGTATCGCCTCGACGAGCAGTTCCGTCTCGGGGCGCGGAATCAGCACCGACGGTGAAACCGCGAACGGGCGGCCGTAAAATTCCTGCTGTCCGATAATATACTGCGCCGGTTCACCCGCAGCTTTGCGGGCGATGATCCGTTCCCATGTGTCCTTGACGGAGGAAGGGAACGGATCGCCCAGAGCGGCGTAAAACCTCGTACCTTCCAGTCCAAGCACATGTTCCAGCAGCAAGCGGGCATTATGCTGCGGCTCCAACACGCCGCAACTTCCTAAAAAAGAAGAAGCCTCAACTAAGGCTTCTCTGACACTCATGTTCCGTTCCGGCGGCATCCGATACACACAATCGCGTTCGTTCCCCAAAACTTAAACCTCTTGTTCCATCAAATCAGCCTGCTCTGCAATCGTGAGTGCTGATACGATTTCTTCGATCTCTCCGTTCATCACCTGGTCCAGCTTGTGCATGGTTAAACCAATGCGATGATCCGTTACACGGCTTTGCGGGAAGTTGTAAGTACGTATACGCTCACTGCGGTCTCCAGTACCTACTTTGCTCTTACGCTCGCCTGCATATTTGGCTTCCTCTTCCTGGCGCATCATATCCGAAATACGGGCACGCAAAACTTGCAGCGCCTTCTCCTTGTTGGAGTTTTGGGACTTGCCGTCCTGGCAGGTTGCCACAATACCTGTTGGCATATGCGTTACACGCACCGCCGACTTGGTTGTATTAACGGACTGACCGCCCGCACCGCTGGAGCAGAAAGTATCCACGCGGATATCCTTGTCTAAAATTTCGATATCCACTTCCTCTGCCTCAGGCATCACAGACACCGTGGAGGTAGATGTATGAATACGTCCGCCAGATTCAGTTGTCGGAATCCGCTGTACACGGTGCGCGCCACTTTCGAATTTCATTTTGCTGTATGCACCGCGTCCGTTAATCATGAAAATAACCTCTTTAAAGCCTCCAAGGTCATTCATGTTTGCATCCATCAGCTCTACACGCCAGCCTTGGGTATCTGCATAACGCGTGTACATCCGGTACAAGTCCGCTGCAAACAGCGCGGCCTCGTCCCCACCCGCAGCACCACGAATTTCGATAATAACGTTCTTATCATCGTTCGGGTCCTTCGGCAGCAGCAAAATACGAATTTTCTCGTCCAGCTCCCGCTTACGGGCACTCAGCTCTTCAATCTCCATTTTGACCATTTCACGCATCTCGTCGTCCAGCTTTTCTGCCTGCATGGCTTTAGCAGCGTCCAGCTCCTCAACGACAGTTTTATATTCGGTATATGCTTCATAAGCAGGCTGTAAATCAGACTGTTCTTTGGAATAATCTCTAAGTTTTTTGCTATCGTTCGCCACATCCGGATCGCAGAGCAGTTCGCTCAGTTTATCGTAGCGGTCCGCCAATGATTGCAATCGGTCCAACAAGCGATTCACCTCTTCAGTTAAATTAATATGAAACCAGCTTTAAATTCACTGGCTACAGCTCTTTATTATAACAACTATTCGATTAATTAGCTACATAAAATACTTGCTAATTTAGGATTTTGCAAAAATCCGCAAATCAATTGAAGTCGAATAAACAAAATCTCGCTAAAGAGTTGAATAACAAACTCTCAACTAATAAAAGAAATGCGAATCAAATATAAAAAGCCGCCGCCCGGGACAGGCAGCGACTACGTAATTGGTACATGCAGGCAACACATATATCATTACTTAATATGTTTGTATATAAACTCTGTTTGTTATACGCCGAGATGCATACTAAACATTAAAACGGAAATGCATTACGTCTCCGTCCTGCACCACATATTCCTTGCCTTCCAAACGAAGCTGACCACGTTCCTTGGCCCCGTTCATAGATCCAGCAGCGACCAAATCATCATAGGATACAACCTCAGCGCGAATAAATCCGCGTTCAAAATCCGAGTGGATTACGCCCGCAGCGCCAGGTGCTTTTGTTCCTTTGTGAATAGTCCATGCGCGTACTTCCTGCACACCTGCTGTGAAATACGTATACAGTCCCAACAAGCGGTAAGCTGCTTTGATCAGACGGTTCAGACCGGATTCAGCCAGCCCCAGTTCCTCAAGGAACATTGCCTTGTCTTCGCCTTCCAGCTCAGCAATTTCAGCCTCTACTTTAGCGCTGATCGGTACCACTTCAGCATTTTCCGCCACTGCAAATTCACGTACCTTTTGCACATATGGATTGCTGTCAGCTTCCGTTACACCATCTTCGCTGACATTAGCCGCGTACAATACAGGCTTCATTGTAAGCAAATGAAGGTCGCGTATAATCAACTTTTCGTCTTCTGACAATTCTACGCTACGTGCAGGTTTGTCAGCATACAGCGATTCCTTGATCCGTTCCAGTACTTCAACCTCCTGGGCATACTGCTTGTTGCCGCCCTTCATGTTTTTGCGGGAACGTTCAATGCGCTTGTCTACACTTTCGATATCCGCCAGAATCAATTCCAGATTAATCGTCTGAATGTCGCTGATCGGATCAATTTTGCCGTCCACATGGGTAATATTCTCATCTTCAAAGCAGCGTACCACATGAACAATGGCATCTACTTCACGAATATGAGCCAAAAACTTGTTGCCCAAACCCTCGCCTTTGCTGGCACCTCGTACAAGTCCTGCAATATCAACAAATTCAAAAGCCGTTGGTACCGTTTTGTTCGGTACTACCAGTTCAGTCAGCTTATCCAGCCGCTCGTCCGGTACTTCAACGACCCCTACATTAGGGTCAATTGTACAAAATGGATAGTTTGCGGATTCCGCCCCCGCCTGCGTTATTGCGTTAAACAGTGTTGATTTGCCCACGTTCGGCAGACCTACGATACCACAAGAGAGTGCCATATATTAAACGCTCCTTATATATTAGTTTTATCAGCTAATAATAATATCTAAAACCAAAAAGGACAAGGCGAGATGGTTTTCCGCACTTGTCCTTTTTGCTACTTCAAATATTTCGCACCTTCTTCCAGACCCAAAGAATACGTTTTTTTTATTATATCTTGGGTATGTTGCAACAGGAGGTTTTCAAGTTCAAACGCTGTGTCTTGAGTTAAGCTGCCTGAATAAATAATCTCGTTTATTTTAATCATATAAGGGCCTTCGTCTAAAATTTCATCAGAAATCTCTCTTGCTCTCTTTTTAATCACAGGTTCAATCCATTCATGTAGCATATGCGACACTCCTAAGAAGTAATGTTTACCACTTTATTTAGCAATGGTATAATCTCGTTTATATAAAGTCCTATTGAAGTACACAAGGAGCGAGAAAAGAATTGAAAGTCTCCCGAGGGAGATGCTTACTTCTACCGCTCATAAAGGCTAAAGGATGGAACCAGGCTGAGTATGCTCGCAGATCTGGTAGATCCAAACGTGTTATCTCCCACTTTTGCAACGGGAGAACTACTATGACTCCCGAAGATATGTATGTAGCCACCAAATTATTGGAGTGCAGATGGGAGGAACTTTATGAGTTTATAGAAGAAGGCGAATAGCGGTTATCGTCCGCTCTCCCCTGGAAGGATCGGGAACATTTTGTTCCCAAATTTCGTTGTACACATAAGAGCCCAAGCCCACGACCCCACACCCTCCTTTTTTTAGATATCGATCCTCTTACATTTATTTAATCCCAATATTAGGTTGTTTGGCAACAAAAATTCAGCCGCTGAATGTGTTACAAGTTTCGACATTAAAAGACAATAGACAAAAAAGAGCCGCTATGTAGTAGCAGCTCCAGTGATCAATATTTTCGAATTCATGAAGCCCATTTCTTCAACTACTTCATCAAACCGATGATATGAAATTGGACACCTTTTCGATGATTTAGTGACCTCGCATTCAAAGTATGCATCTTTGAAAATGCCATTAACGATTTTTACATTTTCCACATTTAATGTGTTGCTTCTATCTACATTTAAAAATTTGAACCCGTTACTATTCAGATAATTTTCCCAATGTCTTAGAGTCCCAACCATGTAATAGGTTTTTTCAAATGTATGCACTAAAATCTGATTCCTTTTACGACCTTTGGATATAAAAAGAACCTTATCCACTTGTACATTTCCACCATCTCTAAAACCTTCAGGATCTGCCGATACCGTTAAACTTAGCATTTAACATCCCTCGCTTACTTTAACAATTCTTTCGGTGGCTCTGGACTATGAATCCACGATAGGCTTGCTGTGCTTACAGATGCGACTGCAAGAGTTGTGAGGACTGCTGCAACATTGTAATACATACCAGCTTTCACTTTACTCAGTTTGGTTTTCTTCATTTTTCACACCTCCTTCTACTAGTGTTAAACTCTGAACAAAAAAACTAGCAGCTACTACCGGACTCCCCAACCACAAATTTAGGATTACAATTGCAACTCCTATACACTTTAGCAATGGGTAATATCGTTTTGGTATACGAGTCCTTCCCTCTATCCGTGATGGGGCATAGATTAAGACCAGTATCATACTTAATATCGACGTAATTAAGACCCAATTGTAGTTAAAATTTGCAAAAGATAAAGCGGTAAGTAAAACCGTTGATGCAACTATGCATGTTAGATTACTTTTTAAATGAATCCCACCAACAACTTGACGCAGTAAAGAAAAAGAAACCATTGCCACTATGGTATCAAGAACCTTACCTGTGAAAAATGAAATACCGATAGTTAATAAAATAATTGAAACAGTGTTGATTACAACGGCTATTCCATGTTTTAAAACATTCACAGATGCCGGATGATCAGGTACAACTGCTTTGATGTGTGTTGCAATATCAAGAGCGATGGAATCAAGGCTTTTTATAATATTCACGCTCCGTTCTAAGCGCATAATACAAAAACATGGCAGATGCTAAGGCAATAAATAGAATACTCAAAAAGAAATTATTGACGTAAAACATAAATGCACAAGCTGCCAACACTCCTATTATTAAGATAATAACGAGTATATACTCCCACTTAAAACGTAGATTTTCATAATCTGCTGTAAAGCCTATTTTGAATTTATACAGAAACCACGAAATAGCTAACACCCATGCACTGGTTACTGCTTGCGCTAACGATCCTTCTGCTGAGGTCTGCATTTCTGTTGTCAAGGTACCAAAAAGCATTAATATAATGGCCGCTTGGAATAACGTATACAAAAATGTGCCAGTAATAGATATGATAGCCGCCCAGATAATCGGCATCCTAACAACAGTGGTTATCAATAATGTGAACAATATAATGTTTACGGTTGGAGCAAAGAAAGCCAAAGAAGTTTCTTCCCTTAAAATGAAACTTTGCAAATTCATTATCAATCCAATAAACAATGCAGGCCATACATAGTCTAAGGCCCTAACTCTGAAAATAGTTAACATTAAAACGAATGCTGCAAATGTCTCTACAGTCGAGAAAAGCAAGAACCTAATAGGCTCCCACATAACACATAACCCCTTCACATAATTGGTAACAAATATGCTTTAATTCTATATTTGTTACTTGTTAGAGGCAATCCAATTACCATGTTAAATGGAAGTATTTATGTATTATGTGAGGTAATTATTTTCAGCTTGTCGAAACGATATCCTCCAGCTTAATCCAACTAAAATCATCTTCCCCACGAACCAGTTTTACTTCCCTACGCGCGGTGTTAATCGACGTAACTACACCAGTCATAACCGTATCGTCAAACGGGCTAAAAACAGTCACGCTGACAGGCCGGCGCGAGTTGTAGGACTCTATTAGCGCCTGTTCGATGAGTTGCACTTCCTGATCGTCCAATTCCGGTTTTCCACGGCGCTGGCGATCCTGCATGAGCTTTAAATATGCTTCCTTGTGTTTCGGTATGATAATGCGTGAACTTTCCCATAAACCATTTTCCTCAAGTTTCTTTCCCATGTATGTGGCCTCCTGTTGTGTTATGTAGAAATTATAATGCGAACACGCGTTCTGTACAAGGGATTATTTTTGCCACTATAAACAGAAAGTTTTCAATCCGTTTGTTTTTCTATTCCTACATTTTCCTATATTGTAGTGGAAGATATAGCCAAATAGGGACTTTTGATTTACAATGAGACTATTATCTTACATATAGGAGTGCTGTTGATGGGTAAGGAGTTTAAGGTTAAGTTTGTGAAGGACAAGGATATGAAAAGGTTTCATACAACAAGTATTCTGACGTCCTACACTAGAAACATGTTTGTAATCCACCTTCTCGAAGAAGTCTCACCTATACTACAAGAATTTACTGTTACGGATGGTTCAACATCCAGTGTGACTCTTGAGGACGGAAATGCAATAAACCATGTTCACGCCTCATTAGCAATTGCGCCAGAAAATTTGCCGGGTATTATTGAATCGCTACAAAAACTTTACGATTTATACGCAAATCAGTCTGCTGGTGAATAAAATGGGGAATACGAATAAAATTTATAACTTCCCCATGAATGAACTTCAAAAATTAAGTTTAACAATGGAGAACTACCAAGTAATTATGGATGAAACCATTAGTCGTGTTAAAATGGAAGTAGGGGATTTATCCCAGGAACACAATGAGATCAGAAAAGCTTTGGATGAATTAATGTCCAAAAATCAAATCGCCTCTACAAAGGAGGATAATAACATGAATGAATCAATAGCAGAACTAAAGGAAAGAACTTCATCAATAGATAATACTGTTAGACAAATAGAAAAAGATGTTGTTTCTCTTAAAAGCGATATAAAACATAATTCGGATAAAATGAATTCGAATTTAGAAGAAATAAAAAAGAGTTTGGATTCATTGAGAACATCAATGACCACACTCACCACGCAATCCGTTGAGCACGGTAAAGATATTTCTTTTATTAAAGAAACTCAAAAGGATCTTATCACAAACAAAAAATTCTATTTCACATCAGCTTTAACGATCATCGGTCTTGCTGTTACCATCTACAGATTATACTTTATTTAAAACTAAAGGCCCCGGCATAATCGCCAAGGGCCTTTTATTTTACTTACTGACTGCATTCGCATTAATCTTATTCAGTAGTAATAGGTGTTTGTACCGATTCTATTGGTGCCGGAATAGGCTCAGACTGCACCTGAGCAGGAACAGTATTGGCTACTTCCGCCGTAGCTTGAGCCAAAAAATCATTTATCTTTGTAGCCAGACCCGACACAGCCTCTTTCGCTGCTGCCTGAGCCGCTTCTTCTGTACTAACCTTGGCTGCTGCATCTGCTACAGCGGCCTCCTCTGGGCTAATGGGCTTTTGTTTCGTCTTGGCTTTGTAGTCCAGGTATGCCTTTTCGATAGCAGCTTGGACTTCCACAGGAGTCAGCGTGATACCCTTTTGTTCCAACTGTCCGGTTACATAGGATAAAGCCTCTTGTAGCTTTTTGGATCCGTCAGCCTCTTTGTACGCCGTCTTAGCTAGGGAAAAACCTTCCTCAGCCAGCTTATGCAACAGGACACGCTGTGACTCCGTTGTGCGTGCATCTATCCACATGTTGGCCTTAACCTTAATCGTATTAAGCCCGGCGATAACAATGGCTGTCAGGACTCCTAAAATGGCGGTAGCGACGGTACTTACATATGGTTGTACAGTTTCGATAATAGTTTGCATGTTTATTTATCCCCTTTCACGTTGAAAATCCCAGCTCGATCAAGTAGCGTGATCAGCCGGTAGAAGTCGTAGCTGCCATCATTGGCTGTATCGAGTACCCTTGCGGCCTTGGCATTGATGCAGGCTTGTTCTGCCCACACGGGCACTTTAGGTTGTTTTGCTACCGACTCCAGTACCTTGATTCTGTCGGCTTGTGCTTGTACCGTTTTTTGCAATTCTTTAAATGCGGTTTTCTCTTCTACTGTCATTTCTTCATCCTCCGTTTTGTTGATTATTTTCAGCGCAGCCACAACCTGTACCTGAGTCGGCAGCTTACCAGCCCGGTACTGCGCCGTAGAAAGACCAAAAGTCATTTGGAAGTGCGGCATATCCGCAATGGATTTAAAATCCCCGCCCCACTCGAAGCCCAGTTCCTTAGCAATGGCGACGACTTGCAGCCAATCCGCTTTACGATCGGTGTTACCATCCCGTTTTGTATCCCAGCTTACGGATCTACCGTCCGGGAGTAGCAGAGCAAAGTCCACAGCCACACCAAAGTTGTGGTAACTAGTTCCGCCTTTGGCGTTAGTGACCTTCAGTCCCGGCTTTGTCCTACCCTGTGCGTAAAGCGCGTTCTGCTCCGCTATGGTGCGCAAACCCTGCGTTATGACTATAGGGATTCCCAAAGAAAAAGAGCGCTCGATGAGGCGCTCTGTGGCTGTACGGACGATAGGGAATAGACCCTGCAATCTGGATAATGACTTGCTTTTCACATACTCGAGTTCCACCAATATCCCTCCTATTTAGATAAGCCCATATAGGCCACAACAGCCGCCATAATAATGCTGGACAACGATGTAATGAGCGGCCCGTAAAATTGTCGTTTAACCCATTTTTGATCTTCCTGCATAGCATCCAGCCTACTATTTGCGGCCTCCGCTTTGCGCAATGCGTCTTCTGCTGCTACTTTTCCCGGCTCCAATAGTGCAAGGCGCGTGTGGGCTTCCTCTGCGCGTCTGAGCGCTTCTACAGCAGTCTCCTTGATATCTGCCACAGTGCTTGATAGGGAAGCAAGCGGCTTTAATGTCTCTTCGATGCGTGCCAACTGAATTTGAATATCTGTCAGTGCTTTTGTGTTCTCAATGGACACTTCACCCACCCCTCCGGTATTAGACATAATAGTTCATCCCCTTTCCATATCTCTCTACAACAAAAAGAGCACGTTATATACGTGCTCCTATTTTGGAAATCCTTTCATTGTATCTCTAGTAATCTGATTTCTTTCGCTTAACAGTGGTTCGATTTGTAAACGTTTATCGCGAGCACTCAACGTTTTATCTTTCTCAATCTCGCGAATACTTGCGCTGATATCGCTGAGTTTTTTTGTCGCTTTCTCCAACACTTTAAGATCACGTTTACGTGTGAATTCTTCCCCATTAAGTTTGGCAGAAGCCTTCTCACTCGATAGCTTATCCTTCAGGTCATATAATTTTTCTGAAGATTTTGTGCTTTGCAAAGGATCAACTAAAAACGCTTTGGCAAACGGCAATTGTTCCAGTCGTTTTTCTGGCGCGTCCGGACGATCAACCAGACCAACCCCCTTAAGCATGGAATCTATAGCCGAAGTCGCGTAATTACCTAATCCAGCCGTAAGGCCTTGTATCGTATTATCCATTATGCGCGGCGAGGAAAAGTTTTTTAGTAGGCCCTCGTCTCCAGTAACAGCACTTGATATACCTGCTAAAAATTTAGCGGTTTCTGTTGTGCGAACAGGATCATACTGATCTTTATACTTCAACCCCTGTTCACGCTGTGGAATAATTGGGCCTTCGCGGAAAAATGAGTAGTTCGCCATCCCCTCGATAAAAGGCCATAACGCTGTTATTTGAGCAGGTACAGCAGCATCCTTTAATGCTCGTTTCGCGAACCCGTCAAACGCTTCTCTATCATTTTCATAAACAAACTTCAACGCTCGTTCAGGTAGATTCGCAAATATAGGCGCAATATCAAACGGCTTCGGAATTCGGGCAACTACATCCGTCCCTGGAACGGCCCATAACCAAAATGTGTCCTTCATCCACTCGGCTGCATCATCTATGGTTTGGCGCTGCGTTTCATTTGCGAGATAATGATTAGAAATAAAGAATCCTACTGTTGGGATCGTTACCCCTGATATCATCCTTGCTGTAGTTCCCACAGGGTTCTCCTTTATGGCCCGGATTAATTTTGATTTACCCTGAATATTTGCATTTAAGAACGCGACAACTCGGTTAGCCTGTCTTATTCCAGAACCGGCTCGCGCAAAGTCCATAAGGTCACGCGCACGGTATGCCGCTTCCTGCGGACTGGCTCCCTTCCGCAATGCAGCTCGATATTCACCGACTTTTGTTGCGGATTCCGTTACATCTGTGATTGTGCGAAGCGCATTGATAAATGCTTTACCTGTCACGATATTGATAAATGTTTTGCTTGGCTTCTCCTTGAGCACCGTTTCCAGCGCTTTACGGTGAATGTTTCTATCCATAGAGAGTACATTGCCGTAGGCCCCGAGGTTTTCTATCCACTCTTGGTACAGTTTTCCCTTCGAAATAGATTGAATCAGGCCCGCGCCAAAATCAGTAATCGGATTGAATCCACTTTTACTTACTACATAAGCTTGCAGAATGTCACGCATTGGATTCCGCAAGCTAAATTCAGGCGTGAGCGTGGCACCAGCCCGTAATAGTGATGCAGGCTTGGACAATGCATTCAAAAGCATGCTGGATGATTCTTTGTCCAGATTCATCAAAGCCCGGTAGACTTCTGGTTCTACTTCATACTTGACGCTTTCGCCATTCTCTTTTACATTGACCACGTTTTTGCGTCCGACCTGTTCGTCTTTCTTCAAACGTCGAATAAAATTTTCGTCCACATCTTTTTTTGCAAGCTTGGAAAGTTCAGTTGCAACTCTATTTCGTTCAGCGGCATTTACAGTCTGAAAAATGTTACGGACCATATTCTCAAGTGGGTCTATAACATCCTTTTCGGAACCTTTCAATACCTTAACCGGACTAGCTACATTCGCAAGTGACTTCGACAAGCCCCCTGCGAACGCCTCAGGCGTATCATCAAAAGCGCGAAACAATGGAATGTAGTTCTTCCATCTGTCATCTAGCACCTCGGCTAGTTCTTTGCTTATAACACCAGTATCGGCAAGTTCTTTCAGCATGTCTTTTCCGACCTGAACCAGTTCCTTTCTCGCCTTTTCCATTTCATCAGAACCATACTTTTCGATAATATCTGCAATTTCTTTGTTAGTGAATCCTGATTTGTATCCAGCAGCGTTTACATCTTTAGCATGTACGGCAAGAGCATAATCACCGAGATTGTCCGATGTGTACCCTGCTTTTTCTGCCGCTGTTATAACTGGAGCGAGCCGTTGTTTTACGATCTGATTCGCCTTCTCGGGCGCTCCTTTGTATAAGCGAGCCCGTTTGTATAGACTGTCCTCAGCACTTGCCACGCGCCCAGTTATACGCTTCTCTAGGCCAGCCAACGACTGAACATCGTCTTCGAATTGGGATCTTATCTTCTCTAGTTTTTGTGAAAACGATGTCCTGCGCTTACTTACTTTGCGGTTTATTTTTGCACTGAACGAGGCAGCATCCCCAACATCTTGATTGTTGAATCTTATAGCGTCCTCGCCTTCTTTTGTAGCAAGGCGTTCCTGTTTACGCAGCTCTTCTTTTGCAGTACGGTAAACCTTTTCTGCATGCGGACGGAAGTTTTCGCCTACCTCTTTAACCATTTCTTCTGCCCAGTCAGAAAACTTAATTGTTCCTTTACCCATCTTAGCAGCACCGATGATAGACCAGTCTTTCCATTCTGGAAGAGGGTTCGAGTTCAAGTTGTTCTTACGTTTTTGTATCCGTTCTCTGGCGGCTTTTTCCGCTTCGTCCAAGTAGTTATACACCCTGTCCCTAACGCGCGGTTGTTGGATCGTTTTGACGATTCCCTCCGCTTCTACTTCTGGAGCTATTCGTTGTGTTTCAACGGCGGTCGCCTTGGCGTTAGCCGCTTCCAATCTTTGCTGTCGTACACGTAGAAAGTTGGGCACATCAGGATCGTTTATATTAAAGTTTTGCTGACGATTAATTGACGATTCATTCACCCTTTGTATCGGTTCTCGACTTGCACCTGGACGCGCCCCCACACGTTGCAAAGGGGTAGGTGCTTCACCGACAAAAGTAGAGTTACGACCTGCTGGAAGTCCTAACGGTTCCGGTGCCCAGTCTGTAGGGTTTACAATAGCATCGTCACCACGCGCTAAACTGGAGCGTTGTCCGGCTTGTGCCATTCGTTGATCACCGCGACCAAGAGGCAAAGCTAGTGTCTCCTCTGGTAAAGTTGCCCCCCTGGTTCTTCCTCTGCTAATGCCAGCTCCTACACCTCTTATGAACAAGTCTCCGCCTGCTCCAAATGCTGCACCTAAACCTGCATTGTGCAGCATTTCCTGTCCAGTTGTTTGGTCTTGGTTAATCCCCATAGCCGTGTTTCCGACAGCCCCAGCTGCAGCACCGCTTAAAGCTCCGCGCGTGAATCTATCAGCAGCCCCGGCGGTTACTCCTGGAATTCTTGTGGCCTGTCTGCTAATAGTATTTGTAAGGGCATTACCAGCGCGTGTAGCAAGTACGCCTTCAGCAGCTTCTAGCGGGGCAGTTATTAGGTTCTGTCCTTGAACACCTGGGGCACCAGGATTAATCCCTGAAGCTGCCATCCCAGCAAGAGACCCAGTAAAATCTGCTACCTTATCGGCTGTAGCATTGCCAGTTGTAACGTCATAGTAAGGCTTATCACCTGTTACAAAACTACCCGCTTGTCCAGAAAAGCGTGTAGTAAATTGTCCTGGCTTATTGTCCAAGACAAGACCAGCAATACCCTGTGCTAGTGGCTTCACTGGTGCAATCGCAGGGAATCTTTCTACATCTTCGTCAATGCCTTCCATCCATTGTTCATATGCACTCAATGGTTTGATTGTTTTACCCGTTGCTGCTCTGTACGTACCTATAGCGTCTCTATTGCCCTGAGTGGCTTGGGCAAAGGTGGAATTCTCAATAAAGCCAGGACCAATGATAAGCGAAGGTGGCAGCTTAAGACGGTTCTTCTCTCGCTCCGCTGCCTGTCGTTGCATCTCTTGCCCTGCGTAATTCAGACCTTTGTTTGCAAAGTCCCTCACAGCCGGGTTGTTTAGGGTGTTTTTCACGGTATTTGTTACGTTGTCCAATAAAGTAGGAGGTGAAATATCGGCAGTACGATTTCGCACAGCCGCGAATTCACTTTCCGCGTTACCGCCAACAGAATTGGGATTACTCACCCGAGCCAATACTCTGGCTCTGGCATCGGATCCTTGTTTTTTTCGATTTCGCACTGCATCAAATTCGCTTGCCATCTAATCACCTCTTGAACATACTGTAATATCTTGATACGCCGCCTACCCAATTGCTATTAAGGTTAGTAGGATCATTACCAGCTCCGACAGGGGCGTATTTGCGTTGAATTTGCGGAATTGTAGTAAGACCCTTGTCTATATAATTACGTTTCAAATTAGACGCCATTTTATCAATGCCATCCTGTAAACTATTGAAGTTCATAAGACCATTCTTGCCCATCATGCCACCAACGTTATTTCGATTTTTTACGGCTTTACTGCTGCCATTGCCTGTTTCATGTACTGCTATGGCTGCTAATAGAGCCGGATCGATACCGTATTTTTTCCCAGCTTGTACAAATACATCACCAGACCCTTTAAGAGCACCACTCAGAGTTTTATTTAATGCTGCCCCACTAGCCGTAGCTGTGGGGCTAGTCAGTTTCCCGAGTATAGTTTCTTGTACTTATCAATCTCTGCTTTTTGCATACCGAGAGATGAGAGGATTTGCCGAGTTTCAGCATCACTCAGGCCAGCATCTACAACATTCTGGAACATTTCTTGACGTTTGCTTGCATCCGTGGTTATCTTGGTGCCTTCTTTAACACTATCCCCATCAGCGTTTTTGCCATAGACAGGAACCGAATATAAGCCCTGCATGCTTTGCAGAACTTGGTTAGCTGTCAGGCCACCTGCTGCACTACCTTGGTTCGCCTGCTTGTAATCCAAATCGGCCCATTGCCGCGCGTTATCATCCGATTGGATAGCAAGTGTAGCTTGACGGTAGGCTGTATTATTCTGCTCTTGCAAACTTTGCAGGGCATAACTCATTCCGAACTGCTGAACGTCTTGATCAAATTTCAAACGCCATTGCTGATCCGTAATCGCGTCACGGGCTTTTTGGTATGCAAACTGTTGGGACTGGAATGTCTGTGGCGCATTCGGATTAGAAGCCTGTCGATAGAGTCCCTGCCAATCACTCTGCGGTGTAACCAGCTTTCCGCTCAACTCACTAACAGTATTAGCGGCTTGTTGATTCGCTTGACGATTTTGCAAGTCCATTTGTTGCCCTTGAAGCGTTCGAATACCTGGGCTTGCGGTACGAGCTGAATTGTAGTTAACGTTAGCTCCATACTTACTCGGATCAATGCCCAACGCCGAAAGCTGCGCCCGGATACCGTCTGCTTGTTTCGTCAGGCTGGCACGTTGCTCTGCTGTGACGCCCTTTGTCTCTGCCTGCTGTTTGAGTGACAGTAATTGGTCAATTGCTTGTCGGCCTTCTGCTGGCAGATAATTTCCCGTGAGTTGTCCCTCCGTAATCGGATTCTGGAAATACTCCTGATTTTGCAGACCATACAAATTAGTAAGGTCGCCCATCTTATCCCGTTGTACGCCATAGTTCAACTGTTGTAGTTGCATGTCCCGGTTTGCAGCATCCGAGTACCGTGAATATGACTGCTGCATGAGCTGCGGTACAAGTGTATTCGCTAGGCTCGACATGGTATTGTCCGCAACCTGATTAGATACCAATTCAGAGTAGGAAGACTTGCCCTGCCCGTTGGCACGCAACCGCGCATTCGTGTCAGCCTGTTCCGTTTCAATATTACGTTTAGCCTCCGCCAAACTAGATGTATACGATGGATCATCCTGCGGATTGTAACTCCACGGATCAGGAGCTTTATACTGGAACGCTGGCTGATTGTTTATCATGTCATTCATCCGTTGTAACGTTTGCTCCGTTTGTCGTTGTATTGGTGTGTACGTGGCCTGTGGCGAGCTTTGTACACTGGTAGCAGCCTGCACCATTGGACTTGGAGAAGATTTAGGCTGATTAGGAACCTTTACAGGTGCGCTGGTAGGCTTTAAACTACTCCACGCATTATTAAAGCCTTGCTGTGTCGTCATGGCAGATCCATTGTTAACAGAACCAGCTTTCAGAAAGTTCTTCCCATCTACAGTTACATATCCATTGCTGTATCCAATCCGGCTATTGTTAACGCCTTTACTGTTAAGCGCCTGCCGGACACCATAATTATTGGTGGTTGCCATTTCGCACCTCCGTTCTATTTCAGAAGAAAAGAGCCTGTGGATGTACAGGCTCATGAAAATACTGGTAAAATACTCCTATCCGGGACTCACACGGAAGGAGATACCATGTCAGGTTTTAATTTTGATAGGGCTTTTAAAGAGCATTCAAGCCAAGCAATGACTAAAATAAGCAATGAAATTGAAATGTTGAAGCGCAGAAGTGATGAATATGACCAAGACTATTTTATTGCTTATGCGTTTTCGACATCGTTAACGGTCTGTCTCGAAGTGGTTCGACACGTTCTAGAAGACTATGATGAGTTCCTTGACCAAGAGAATTCGGAATCTCAGTAATCATTTTTCCAAGGTAATAGAGTAAGACCACTTTGCTATCGTGAGTCCCGGTTTTCATATTTTCCATTGTCACTTTCCCTCCGTTTCTAAGCATGAAAAAAGGGCCTTCGGTTGAGGGCCCTTAAAGATTTTATTTTTGAAGTTTTTCTAGTTCTTGTTGTGACTCTTTTATTAATATAGAATTATTTTCTATTTCTTGCTTATATGATTTAAAAAAAGGATCACTTTCTTTCTGCTCTTCCGTTAAATTCTTCTCAAAATGATCCACTCTTACCTGAAGTTCCTTTGATCTTTTTTCAGTATTTTCAATAGTGTTTTTTAGAGTTTCTATTTTCTTGGATTTAGCATAATCCTCATCCTCTTGTGAGACAACAGAATCTTGAGCTTTAACCTCACTCACAGAACCACTCCCCTCTTGTTGAAGTTTGATTTCTGAGTTATTCACGCCTACGGTAACACCTAAATTTTCGGACAGCGCACGCACGGGCAAGTAACTAGTCCCTTCTATTACAGCCGCTTGACCAATAGACTTGTCGTTCAATTTAACGTTCATCGTTTTGGTCACTTTTTGACCAACCAGTTTATCGGCAGCTGCTTGAATTTGAGGAGAAAACGAAATGCCTAAGCCAATAACAATACCAACAAAGAGAGTAGAAATAGTTTTAATCTTCTTCATAATGGCACCTCAAGTTTATTTTTTGGCACCATTATACCATATAAATCTAGTTCCCTTGACTTATTTGTGCATGAGTATGGTTTCCAGCAGCCCGCCAAGTATAAATTGTCCCGTCAACCGCTTCGAACTTCGCCCCATCAGGTATGCCGTGGTTATGACTCCCAGATCCGCCAGTTGATATGTTCGCATCAGCTTTAGCCGCTAATTCTTCGTTAAGATTTCGACCTGAATTATTATCCACGAAATTACTAAAGTCTTTTACTGTAACATCTCCTGAAGCATTAAGATTTATATTTCCACCATTCGTCGCCTCTATCGCTATAGGCCCATACGATTCCAAAGACATGTACCCGAACAATGTCTGTAATCGAGCTTTAACAATCCCGTTTGTGAAAAATTCAAGTGCTGGAGCTCCGCCATAGTTAGCAATGATTCGTATAAAGTTTCTGCTGTCAAAATAGGCTCCAAACAAATCATCATTCCAACTCATTTCAGCACGCGGATAATCATTATACCTTGTAGCAATATAAGAACCATATATCTCCACAGCCTCTACTAAACCAGCCGTGATATGTCCCAAGTTGGCTGAAATAGCGGAAAGCTGACTCACTTGGATCTTGTCTGCCGTTACCGAATTAGCTTGGATTTTTTCTGATGTAATCGCGCCTGCTTGGATTTTGTCTGCGCTAATTGCTCCGGCCTGAATTTTATCCGCCGTTACTGAACCAGCTTGTAGGTTTTTAGCCTGTATACTATTTGCCCGGATGTTGTTAGCATCCAAGTTACCGTTAATGATGAATTCCAAATCCTTCGCCATTTTTGCTACGGTGTTGGCAAGGTCTTTGACGTATATTAATAATTGGCCCAAGTCCTGTGTATCCGGTGGCCCACTTAACCGTGGGCTGTCACTCCATTGTGCCATGTTGTACCTCCGTTTGTAGGAATTTAGTCCCTTCTGTCGAATATGTACTAGGCAGAAAGGAGGGATATTGTTATGGAAGAAAGCAGAATTATCGCTGTTCGCGTAGAGCATCCAGGCACCCACGAGCAGCACATTGTCCGCTTCAAACTTGAAAGCGGAACAGAGATGGATAAAGACACTATGATCGCTTTTTTACAATTCAATCCTGATACGTTCTACACCTACGTCGTTGGTAAAAAGGCTTATGTGACAGTCGCTTTGACTGAAGCAGGAAGTCCTTATGTTAAGACCAAAGCAGATGATACAACAGCTAACAATCTATTGAGTTTGCCAAGATTCTAATTAAACACCACGCGGTAAAAATCTTTTTTCAATCGTGATGTAAGCTACATCTTTCATGTCATCAGCGCCCTGAAAATGTGACGGATGAAAGTACCAAAGTTTACTAACAGCGTCCTCATACGTCAGGTGCGGGCTGGACTCCATAGTGATTTTACGTCCATCCTTCATGTGGTACACTCGGTAGAAACGATGAGGCATTTCAGGCTTTTGCTTGAATGCCTCATCCATTTTCCATACATACTCTGCGTCAATATATTTTTCTTCCATATTAAAAACCTCCTAATATAGTGGTAACTGTCTGACCTGTCTGGTGATCTCATGTATCCGTGCCCAACCAGTACCGGACAACTTAATTCTGATCCAATTCTCGCGAGTAAACTTCGCCACGGGTATAATGACCCGTCTTACCTGAGGCGATCCACTCCCACTGATCGAGCTGACCAGCGTCCAATCCTCTCCGGTGATCGACGGGGAAACGTGAATATCCATGTTGCCGGACAACTCCACAACCACCCATAGCTTGTACCAACGTTGTTTCTGAGCGATTGTACCGCCGTTAAACGGCTTTGTTGTCGCACTCCATGCAATAGCATTCCCGGCATCAGTTTGCCCCTCTAAACGCAATACGCGGCCCTGCGCATCGCCCACGTAAAGCTTGTTCTGCATCTGGATAAAATGCACTGCTTGAATGTTGCGCCATAAACTCCAGGCTTGAATGCCCGGACGCGGATCATACACCAGCAGCTTATCTCCTGGGATATTGAAAAGCATCCGCGTGCCGTCTGTCCCTGCCGCGCTCTGATCGGTTACACCATCCAAGTAAGTGCCGATGATATCCGAAAAGGTTTTGCTTGGAAGCGTACCGCCGCCGTAGTCGTATATGCCTGTCTTATGCATGAATCGAAGGAATCCCTCTTGTGTGACCGTAGCTTTGTTGGCGACTGGCCCCATATCCTCCGTAATCAGCTTTGTATTGAAGTCGGAAGGTAGTCCACCATACAACTCGTGCAAGCTATTTGGCATTCCGATAGTGAGCTTAGTCAGGCTTCCCGTAAGCATACTAATTTGTTCCCCTCGCGAAGACTCCATTTGCCTGCGGTAGCTGCCTTCTTCGGTCAGGAAGCTATCCCATACCGTAGGGTTATCCAGCTTGGAAGCCCATAACTCCTTGCCTACGGCACACCATAAACGGTTCTGGTAGGTAGTGATGTATTTTCCACTGGCAGGAGATGAACCGCCAAGGCCCTGCACGCTGCCACCATCGTATCGCCGCATGGCGTCCACACCATTGCATCCAATCAAATTCACCCGGTCAAGGTTGCCTTGGAAATTCGTAAACGTCCACTCAGCCGATGTATTCAGACCACCTGCAAGTGTGGCCCAATCTGAGCCGTTCCAGCGCCGCCATGTGCCATCGTTGAATACGACATGAATTTCTCGACCTTCCCACACTCCCATTCCTAGTACACGACTGCCAAACTGCCCTATGGCATTGTATCCTGGTCTTGTCGTAACAGCTGGATAATCACTGGTTGTCATGTTCTGCATATCCGTTAAGAAACGGTCATCAATGGATAGTGGGTCATATGTGTTTAAGCCGCGAAATTCGCGTATAGAAACAGGTGAAAGGATGCCAGGCAAAGGCTGATAGCTTGGACTGCCATATTGGATAGGTTTCACTGCACATCACCTGCCTGATGGTTCTGAGCAGCTACATTCCATGCCGCCTTATATTGCCCCTCATAGTTAGCAGCTTTAACGCTGTCGTCCTGACTGTTGGCTATATACGCTGCCAACGCCGGTATATACGTCCAATGGTATTCTTCTGGCGCGTCCGGCTGAATCCCTAGGTTATCTGTAGTGAAGGTGCTGGTCGCGATTCGTCGGTAACGCAAAAATCCCTGCAAGTCCGCATAAGGGGCAGGGTACAAAGTGAGTGTGTGAGTATCGTCCGTGAAGTAATAGGCGTTTTGTGCTGGTGTTACATCCTCACGATCAAAGCTTTTGTACTGGAACATACCGATCAGTACCGAATCAATGTTCTTCTGGCGTACGTCAGTAGGTAAAACATAATCCGCTTGAGCAGCAACACAAGTAAAACGCGCTACCTTTGGAATCTTTACCACATTGAAAAAGTCTTGATTGACTGTATTCAACCAAACAACCTTATCCGTTTGTGGAACCTCATTTGGAACAAGAAGATCCGCTTCGGCTATAATCTGCGTTAGATTCATGTAAACTCAATCCCAGTGATGGTCTTATATTCAGCCGGTGTTATTTCTCCAAAGCGGTTCATATCTGTGATGACAGCACCTTTCAACTGCTCCGCTGTTACCCAGCGCCACTTAAATGCAAGGCTCCAGAAAGTCATTTGCTTTCAACTCCTTTAAGGTTTATAAGCTCCAGTTTGGTTGCCGCCAACTCCGTGCCCATGCTGGTTAGTAACTGGTTCTGCTGCATGGTTTGAAGCTTCAACTGTGCAAGTTCCTGGCCAAGAAGTTCCGCGCTGGTCGGTTGTGTAGAAGCTCCTTTTACAATCAGGCCACCATCCAGTGCAGTTTCTATTTCCCGTTCTTCAATTACAGCGCCTTCTGGCAATGGATTGGTCACTTGTTCCTCATAGATTGGTTTTCCATCCTTGTCTACACCATTCTGGAGTTGTCGCTTCTGGTAGTCCCAAGGGCCGATATTGATTACCTCACTGTTTAAAACGACACATTCTTTTTTCATTACAGCGCCCTCCATCCTGTGTTGCCTCCACCACCGGATTCTTTAATGTAAAGCGTAGCACTAGCTGCTCCGTCCAACCTACGATATAAAGCACCTACAGAAGCAGATAATAAACCCTCTGGACTTCCGACACCTCTATACAGCCCCATAAGATCTTTCGTATATACGGTCCCATTAGTATCTGAGAAGAACACTTCTCCCACTGAATTAGAGATTGCAAAATTCAATTGACTTGGATCGCCATAACCAAGGTATCCCTTTCGCCCAGCCGCAATTCCTTGTGGGTAGAACTCTTGATATACTTGGTCCTCCCCTACTAATTTCAAGACTGGTGCATTAGCCGATACCGTGAGAGCATCGGTCTGCCCTCCAGATGTTGTAAAAAACTCTTTCCAACTCGTCCACACTGCTGATTCTGTTCTGGATCGGAAGAAAAACCTCAATCCAATAACTGTCATATAAGTTTGTGTGACGTATCCACTAGGTTCCGCATGCACCACTAATACTCCGTAGGCAGCTGATGGAGAAGGCATATTCGTGTAATTCACTGCCTCCGTGAGTCTATATATCCCCGTATAGATTAAATCGTTTATATTAGTTCCATTTGCTGGTGCAGGGTAAGGATGTACTCCACTATTTGCCAGGCCATACGCAGAACTTACTGCACTCTCTGTAGCCGCTATATCATCCCGCGTTCCATCAACAGCCTTGGATAGTTGGGTGATACCCTTTTTAGTTAGAGAAGCATTCTGAGTCTTCTCCGCTACAGTTGCACTTAACGCTTGCACTTCCGTATCGGTATACGTCTTCGCTGATGCAATGGCACCATCCCTGGCTGCATCAGCCTTAGCCTGTGCTCCTGTCTTTGTTTCGCCAGTATTGCGCACGAAATCTGCATCTGTACCACTCATAAGCCCAGATGATCCGTTGACCACAGCATCAGGGATGACATCCGTACCACCCGTGATATGAGATGAAGCATGCGGCCCCGGTGTAGCTTCGCCTGTCGCCGTGATCATAACCTTCTTGGCAGCAGGATCAGTTGTAACAGTGATACCTGTACCGCCAGCAAAGTTAATCGCCTCCTGCTTAGAACCGGCAGTCACATCAGCCTGCCCTGGTGCTTTAAACGTAGAAAAAGCATTTTGGTTCACTTCTGCGCCTGACTCAATACCATCAAGCTTCGTTTTATCTGCAGCAGACATAAGACCTTTTGTGTCTGACGTAGCTACTGTCGTTTCAGCTTTGGCGTTCCATGCAGCCTTTTCAGCATCAGTAACGAATCGATTGGCAGTATCTTGTGCGATTATGGAAGGCGGATGTGTAGCTGGATGCACGTAATTATTTGCACCATCCTCTATTCCATCCAGTTTGGTTTTATCCGCAGCAGATTCAAAACCCGGCGTTGTTTGCGTTGCATTTGGGTGTGTATGGTTCCCAGCAGCCTTGCTATTCCAGTTATCCTTATCAGACTGTGTAACATGGATGGTTGTGTTCTGGATATGGGCCGTAAAGTCTAGATTCTTTTCATCTGTGTATTTCTTTGATTCTTCCTCCGCCTTGTCAGCCTTGGCCTGTGCCCCTCCTGGCGTTTCCCATTGTGGCGGTTGTCCGCCAGCAATATCCGAGCTGGTATCTCTCCATGGAAACCGCATAGCTTACCACCTTTCATCTACAGAATACCGTTCATACCCGTTAGAGGCAGTTTGGTACTCCTCGTATAATTGTTCATATTTATTGTTGTATTCCTGTGATTCATTACCCGTTGTAATTTCCCGCAGCACGCCATAAACCAGCAACATGTCATAATCAGGATCGAATCCTGTATCGTTGCCCATATCATCCAGCCGTAGCGGGTAAAGCACAGGCGCATGGAAGATTTTGATGCCATAAGGTACGTCCGCATCTGGCGTTGGTACTATGCCGATCTGCCCAGCCTGGAAGTAGTGATAAGGCTTGACTGATGCATTGTGAAACTGCCTCAGCGGTAATCGAATGTACTGGTCACCATACAGCATCGCCACCTCTGTAACCGCGCTTGGCGGGCAAGGCAAAGTATACGATGTTTGTCCCTCGATAAGATCAATAGCTGTACATAGGGTTTCTGACTGCTGCTGTGCCGAGCCAAGATTGCGCAATAGTCGGTCACGTACCTGGGTGATCTTCCGAAGAATGGATGCAGGAGACAACGTATGTGGCGACTTCTCAACGATTTCTTCTACTACATCGCTTACCTTCATTACGCCATCATCCCAGCGGCTTTTAATTTAGCTATCAAGGCATTCAGATCCGCAACCACGCCTGCAACATCGGTTGCTGCACTATTTGCCTGAGTAGCCGCCTTGGTTGCAGTCAGCTTGGCATCCAACGCAGTCTGCAACCCGGTTACATTCGCGATGGTGTGTGTATGGTTGCCTGCGGCTGCTGTGGTGGCTGTTGTTCCGATTGTAGGAGCAAAAGTGGCTGGTTTCCCTGTAATGTCAGCCCACGCTACAGAAGCTGGTCCACCACCAATATCGACCGGATTTCCGGTATCGTCCACAAACACCACATAATCCTGTTGTCGTTTCTCAGGAAGCTTGGTAGCATTCGCGGTCGGGATAACAGTTACATAATTAGGACTATTTTTTTCTGACAGCATTGTTTCTGCCTCCATTCTTTACTGGTTTAACTTCCGTTTGCACCCTTTTAGGTGGGTGTTTTCTAACAACTGACCGAGACACATGCCGTTTTGGTTTCAATATATTACCTAACAGATTATGAATAGCGTTCAGTGCGTCTAATTCATCACGATACATTCTGCACCTCCAAAAATAGAAAAGGGAGCCGAAGCCCCCATTAAGTTGTTACATTGTGTCCGTAGATGAATGAGTAGTTTGTGAAGCCGTAAGCCCAACGACCGATGGCTTTGTATTTAGTAGCTTCTGTATCGAAGTCGGTCATTGTACCATTCTCCACTTTGCGTCTCCATTGCCAGATATTGAATTCTTTCAACCGCGATGAATCAGCAGCAAACCAGTTCTTGCGCTTCGATGGGTCGATGAACGGATTGACGATAACCTTGATATTCCCCATATACATATTCGCATCAAAATGATTTGAACCCGGCTCATATTTGGGTAGTTCGGCATCGGGAAGCCCTGCAATTTTGAACGCAGCACGTGCATTGTAAGGGGCTACAATCAGGGTATCTGGGATAACAGCCATAGGATTACCCTTATCATCCTTCCACTCCTGCATGGCTACTGCTGTATCGTCCCAAGCATCCAATGTAAGCGGACTGTTGCCAAGATTGGATTGTACATCCACGCTGTTCGTCGGACTGTACGGGTGATCGACAGCAAACAAAGGTTTACCGTCAGGCCCTAAGTAGCTATCAGTTCGACCTCTCCAGTTAGGACCAGAGGCAGTAAATCCGTTATTCAGGAATTCCACAGCCTGCAATTGTTGAGTCTTATAAACCGCATCTGCAAGGGATGTGATCCGGCGTTTAATTTCTGTCAGTTGCAAGTCGTCGATAAAATCGCGTTCAATGATACGTCCATCGGAAAACTTGCGATTCTTGATGATCTTCTGCCACAGTTCATCAATGTCTTCATAGTAAACTTGGTTGTTCGACTTGCCCCATTCTTCCATGAGGCCCTCGCCGCCAATGCCAGTGTATGATTCAATGCTCTTGTTCGAAGTAGTAACATTGTACATAAGTGGAATGAAATCTTTCTTGTTCTTCATGGCAAGCGAATAAAGTTCTTTGAAAATAGGTTCCATTACCCGCGGGTCCCATCTTAGTGCTGTTTGCATATGTTATTTCCCCCTTAGGACATTTGGCGGTTCTTGACTTTGAACCGTGCTGTCTTTTTATTTGTATTGATATCGAATACCGCCAGCGGGCCGCCTGTAACAGTTGCAGCATTAGCGGATAGGCCATCAGCCGCCAACGTAATTGCATTAGCTCCTGTGGTGAACCCGACAGCCGCCGTGCCAGTGTATGGAGCTTCGTACCAATCGCCTTCACGAGCCTGGATAAACTCAGTCTCCTTATTTGTCCCTGCCGTAACATTGACCGTCAGGAAGCCTGCAATAGCATCTGTCGGACCAGCTTTCGTGATGCGACCATTAACTACCTTAATAGCCTCACCTGCCAAGCCTGCCTCATTGTCAGTCATGAGCAACTCCGTAATGCGTGTTGGGTCCTTACCATAATCGTTGTACACATATTTAAATCCCTGTGCCATGTTCGCTTACCCCTTTTCTATTTGAAATTTTTTGCGTACTTCTGTGCGTTCTTCGGATCAAGTCCGAACATTGCGAATGCAGATGTTAGTTCTTCCGGCGCCTGTGGTTCAAGATCAGCGTGACCGTTTTTCTCCACCTGAGCCCGTTTGTTCAGGCGTTGCGCCTTGATTACCGATTGTTCTGTGCGTTTGCGTTCCTCAGCAGCTAAGCTTGAACGGTGGACAAGCTCGTATGCATCAATTGGGTCATATCCGCGATTAAGTCGTTCCTGCATATCTGGCGTCATCCAAGCAGCTGTACCCGTGTCCGCGTCAACCTGTTCAGCCAGCGTAGGGTACTTGTCAAACAGCATCTGCCAGCCCACAAGCTGCCGCTGTTGCTGTTCCTCTTGCTGTCGATACTCTTGTTCCCGTTGACTACGCTGTACGGCCTCCTGTGCCTGTTGCAGTAACGGATGGTTGTCTAGGTATCTGTCCAATAGATCCGGGTCAATACCAGCGTTTTCGGCATCCTCACGCAATGATGACTTCAACTGTTCAAAGTCATTAAGCTTTTGCTGGGCTGCTTGCTGCTCAATGTGATCGAGGTTTTCAAGCAAAGCAGCATGATCCTTGAACCCCTGCTGCCGGGCTAATCTATCCAGTGCAGATTCATACTGTTTGGAACGACTCTCGATCTTGTCATAATTCAGACCTTTACGGGCGTGCGCCACAACCTCGTCTTCTGGGATGAAGACGTCTTGACCGTTGTATTTGACGGTGATGCCTTTAGGTTCTTCGTCTTCTGGTTGTTCCTCATCATCTATGGGTGGATCAGAAGGAACATCCGTGTCGTCCTGGTCTTCTTCGTCTGTTGCTTGGTCTTGCGGATACTCCAGATCGAACGCTGCATAAGCGTCACGAATCTGCTGTTGCTCACCTGCCTGTGTATCTACTGGCTGGTCTGTGACTTCCTCGCTATGGGTGGCGGTTTGGTCTACATCTTCCATGAAAAATCCTCCTAATCCGCTATGGGTGGCGGCAGAATAAAAGGCCCAATCCACGACTGGAAAGGGCCTAAATCGTTATGTTTTCAGCGATACGGTAATGTCGATCTCTGTACTTGATCATCAGCGGTTTGTCACAACAGCAACAATGCCAAGTTTCGTCATTTTCCAATTCTTTTATATTCACAGGTTGTCTCTTGCCACAGCAATACAGCAAATGACCATAACCCAATGAGTTTTTCCCATTCAGTTGAACCTTCACATTATGTGTCAAACTGGTCACCGTCCTACCGTGTTCTGACCCATAAGAGTGTGAGCTACCTTAGCAGCTTCCAGATTCATTTTTTGCTGCTGTAAATCCTGGTCAAACGCTTTGGCCTGCGTATCCTGTTGTTGCTGTTGACCTTGCATTTGAGTGACTGTCTGTTGAAGCTGTTGGTTTTCCTGCGACAGTTGCTGTGCTTGCTGTTGAGCCTGCATAAACTGCTGCTGCATACCAGCCGCTTCCTCGATCCGACGCTTAATAACGTCCATAGACTCCATACGGCCTGTTTGTATAACAAATCGTACAGCCTCTGCATCTACCATGGGAAGCTGTGTGATTGGGTCGCGCATATTCAACAGATTGAATACAAGCTGCAACCAATATTCACGATCCTGTGGTTTGTCCACGCTGATATTCACCAAAATATCAAACTCAGGAGTAAATTCTTCTTCAACCGGCAGCTTTTCAGGCAATTCTTCTCCTGTCACTGGATCGGTAATCACGTTACCCGTCTGAAACTCTGACGGTACACGCGAAACAATTGCCTCACGACTGATTGACACCTTACGACCAGTCACCCGGGCAATACGTTCAGTCGTATAGAATTGAACGATCAGTTCCACATACTGTGCGAAAACTTCCTCCAGTGCCTCTTGAATCATATCCGATGCTGTGTTCAGCCTAGTTCCTGCCGCAGCCATAAGTGCCTTGGCCTGTTCGCCGCTGGTCACATTGCTGCTGGCCTGCCCGTTTGCACTGTCAAACTGCCCTGGAATCTTCTGGAGCATCTTGTCGTAATAGTCCAGCGCATTGAACACGGTAGCTGGAGCATTGACACCTTGTAATTCCTTGACACCATTCAGCCTCCCAGGAGCTACAGGCAGCATAGCGCCGGGCAAGCCACGTTGTTCCTGCCATGTACGGGGTTTGGTTATAACACCTTCCTCATACATGATTGCAGAACCACCTTGTTTCGCAGACGTTTCCACCGCGATTTCCGCATATTTGTTCTTCATGATCTGTGGTTTAATCATGTCGCGCATGAAGCCCTTACCCCACGCCGATCCTTCTTCTGGGTACAAGGTTCGGGCTACAAATGGGTACTGACCATGGTCATACACATAGGATTTATGTTCTAGAAACACGCCGGATGTAGAAATGTAGATGCAATGCACTCCCTCCATCTGTCCAGCAGCTTTAGCCACTAGTTCAGATGGATCGACACCGCGTTGCAACATCTCATCGGCCTGCTCTGAAAATATTTCTTTGTCTTCCTCCGTCACCATCTTTGGCAACCCACGGTACCAATACTCAATCAAGCCTGATGTTTTATCAGTCACGTGGTTGCTACCAATGGACGTATCGTGGTTGAATGACCTGCTATCCTGCACATCGTTGTTGAAAATATCCACGTCGGATGAACCGTTATCCGGCTGTACCTTTCTTCCTTGCTCGGGCCAGCGTTTACGGAAATATTCCAACGGTTGGCGAGTGTGAATGATTACAGCTGACATCTGTTGTAAATAGATAAAATCATTTATGCGCGGATCAGGAAAGAATGTCGCCAGATCCACGGGTAGGATGTCGTTGCGCCCCGTATATCGGTTCTGACCTCGTCCGCCCTCCACAGTTGGATCAAATATAGTCTTGTACACCAGTGGACCATGGATAACCATACGGCGTACTGCCCTCAGATGCTTCTGCTTGAAGTTGATCTTCCGCAGCTCATATGGCATATAATCATTCAAATCCTGCGCCTTTCGTTCGTCTCCTGGTTCAGGTGCGCTATAATCCGGATATGGCATCCAACCTGCAAGTTTACCGACAATTGCCTCAATCTGGCTAAACGCTACGTTCTCTACGGCATCAGGTCGGCGTTTGGATACTGCTTCTGTACGCAGACCGTGCCAATGATCACCCATATAAAAGCGCTGTTCCTTACGCCAGTGTCGTTCTACGGGCTGTCGTGCTGCCTTGAAAACCTGATAATCCTCATTGACTGTATCCCACATCTGCTGTTGCTCAGGCGTATTAGGGTTGGTAGAGTCCTGCTTTTCTCCGCTCACTTCACTGAATATTCCCTTGATCTTGTCCAGCACTTTAGCCATTAGAAATCACGCCCCTTAACATCATCAATTGTCGGGTCGTCGTGCCAACTCATAGGCTTGCGATATGATGGATCTGGCGGGTGTTCTTCATAACCTTTAGCTGCCACGTATTCGCTATAATTACGGGCAGACAGACGATCAACCAAATCTTTAATCGTGCGATCTTGGTCACGTATACGCAGATACAAAAAAACGATGGTCGCTATTCCCATCGCACCGAATACAATTTCCAATTTGTTCACCCCTCAATGTATAAAGACTGTATATTTTAGTGCCTTAGCCTGAAAGCAAAACCCTGTAGTTACGCGGCTTTCGTCATTTTGCATACCCTATGCATAAAGTGTTTTGGTGCAAATACAAATAAACCCTTATGCACTAAGGGTTTCAGCTTACATACTTGTTCACAAAATCATGTCTTTTGTACACATGTCTTGCATATTAACTGTATAAACAATTACCAAAAGTGTTGCACTATTTGGTCATCATCATCGTCGTCAGAATCAAAGTTAGAAGCCCTATCGGGGATTGATTCAGGATTGGCACTCCATGCCGTCTCCTGATGATTACTTATAGTGTGTACCAGCTCCCCGGTCATTGACATCGTATCTACCTGATCATCGTTTTTCCCCTTAGGGAAGCTAAGCAACTCCGCTTCAAAATCATCGAGCCACGCTCCATCCTCCCGGTGAAATACCTTCCCTAACTCATACCTAGCAGCGATAGGCAGGGAACGAGTAACCTTATCCTTGTCCACCTTTACAGGCAGTATGGTCATACCATCACGCTTGCATTCTTGAATCAGGTTAGTACCAAACGTCTTGTCCTCAATAGCCTGAAATTTCGGTTTGTACCGCATCTCCATTTGTTTCATCAAGCCTTTTTGTTCTGGTCCCTCTATATGGGTGCGATACACATCCCGTACTAATATATCCCGATCAGGTGTGACCATGATGGTGGTAACAGCGAAATAGTCATTGATCGTCTTTTCGCTGTTCGCGGTATCCACGGTCTGAAACATCCAACAAGCATTAACTATGAAGCGGCGTCCATCTGAAAGCACAACGTATTCGATATTGTGAATCCGCTCAAAACGGAAATATCGGAAATGCTTGCGCTGAAAGATCGTACCCCCAGCAGCAGAAGGCCGTTGTTGATACAAGGCGCTGAACACGTAGGAGCCAACATCATGCCTGATTTGCTCGAGCCGTTGTCCATCAAATCCAAATTCAGCCCACAATGGTTCTCCTGGTTTTCGCCCCAACACGTCGGCTTCTTCAGCAATTGCCGGGAAGTTTATTACGGTCCAGCGGTCGCCTTTATGTGTTCCATTCTTAATAGCGTCTTGTTCCTCTTTCAATAACCGCCCCACTAGGTCATCCTCATGCCAGCGCGTCATCACCACTATAATCCGACCGTCAGGCGTTAGTCGTGTATACAGCGTAGATCGATACCATTCCCATACCTTTTCACGCATCACCTCAGAGTTGGCTTCCTCGCTGTTCTTTACAGGGTCATCAATAATGGCTATTTTTGCGCCTTTACCTGTGATCGATCCACCAACACCAGCTGCAGTAACACCGCCTCTGTGTCCTTGTATGGTCCACGACTCACTCGATTGATTGTTCTTGTCCAATTGCTGGTCAAATACATCCTGATTAGCTGTAAGCGTGTCTCTTGCTATCCGGCTGAATCCTCTGGATAGATCAATACTATATGAAGCAACAATGATTTCGTCGTCAGGATTGCGCCCTACATGCCATGCCGGAAACTTTTTACTCACTCGTTCAGACTTGCCATGACGTGGTGGCATTGTAACTATAACTCGCTTTAAATCTCCTTGGCTGACCCTTTGTAAAGTAGCATCCAACAAGTCTAGGTGAGCGCCTGGTTTGTCCATCCCGTTGCTGTCATGGTCCATAAAATATGAAAAATCAGCGAATGCGCGGGCAGATCTCACTTCACTCAGAGTCGGAAGTTTTTGAAATGATCCGTTCAAGTTCTGCCAACTCCTCTGGACTCAAGTTCTTGAGCGATTTGGAATGAGATACTTCGAATGTTTCTCCGTTCTGATTGCCAATATTGTTGTTTATCTCCTGTTTATCTTGCCATCCGTAATTATTTTTCAAATTGAATATAATGCCTGTCATGTTTTTCGCACTCGCGTTGTAAAGCTGTTCCTCTGTATAATTTTCAATTCTGGCCTTCGCTTTTTTTATAGTGTGGAAAAACTCTTCTCGATCCTCATAGTTGAGCAATGTCTTGCGATCAGTTTCCAAAAAAACGGCCAGTCCCGATATTGTAAATGGTCTAACCAATCGTTTTTCAATATTGCCGTGTCTGTCATAGAGAGGGGCCCAAGCTTCTTTACCGTCCTTATCACTTTCCCTTGTCCATATCTCCTCATAACAAGATTCGAAGTAATCGTCAATCTTTCCTTGCAATTCTTCGGCAGATTTGAATTTCAATGGTCTGCCCCCAGGATGTTTCTCCTCTGCCATCACAGTTCAGCTCCTTTCATGTGCTATCCCCGTGTACCTTACTTTACCGTTCGCTCATGCGGTGTTTCGGGTTTAGATTACGGGATGTTTATTTCTGCTCTTTTACTTCAATTACAAAGACATCTTCATCATCATCAATATAAACATCTGTAACAATCAATCCCTGATGTCTCTTCATAATTTCGTTAACTACTTCACCCATAGGTATTTTTACTTTCATTCGTTATACCCCTCCC
Organism: Paenibacillus sp. T2-29; assembly: GCF_052921365.1. Taxonomy (NCBI): domain Bacteria; kingdom Bacillati; phylum Bacillota; class Bacilli; order Caryophanales; family Paenibacillaceae; genus Paenibacillus; species Paenibacillus sp. T2-29. The sequence continues at coordinate 208,496 of NZ_JBREVE010000009.1, forward strand.
TAGTAAGACACATAGCGGAATCGAACCGCTATAATCCTGTATGTGTCATATCCCCGGACTAAGCCGGGAAAAAGGTGTTACTTGAGTTGATCCGCCAACCGCTTAATCTCAGCAGGCGTAGCTACTCGTTCACCGTCTTTACGGTTACCACGGATGTATGCTGCGTTTTCTTGGCTGTAGTACACGACTCCCTCGCCGTCCACTACCGGATAGCCGCTTTCGTCTGCTTGTAGCTCAGTAGCAACATGTTTGCCATGTTTCGCTGCCTCTTGTTGGTTATGCAGATGCAGGATGCCGTATTGATCAAGATATGCGTAATTCTGTGCCATCGCTTATTTCCTCCTATTTGTACACAGCAAAAAGGACACCGTATAACGATGCCCTCATGCTTGCTTATTTAGTTGCGCCCTAACCCTCCGTCATGCGCTTGCCACTGCCGCTCCCTTATACTTGCGGTATGGTTCCCTAACGAATTATAGCCTTGCCTGATAACCAGAACGGCCGCGTCAGATTACCAGGGCTTACAGGATACATAGTCCGCATTACGTGCGGAACATTCTGCCGCCCTTACTGATGGGGTATTATGACCCTCTTTACGGCTGTCTCAATTTGGTGTAATTAGTTTCGATGTGGACAAGGGACTTTAACCCTTGTACTGAGTATTACCTCATACCATACTTCGCCCTTAAAGCCGTGTATGTCCTGTGTATGCGTCTCATTAATGCCCATTCCGCCACCACATCACATTTACATATTAACATGGATAAATCCTAATACCCTGCCATTCTCCTGCCAAATTCCTGCCACTATTCAACTTTCACTTCTAATCCTAGAGCGTAAGCCAACTCGGACATCGCTTCCCGTTTAAGCCTGTAGTAAGTCCGCTCCGCAAGGTTTAGTTCTAACCATACATTCACATCCAAAACATCCTCTGATTCGAGGTAACGGGTTGTTATGATCCGCTGATGAATATTTCTAAGCCTGTCTATTGCCTTTATGACTTGATCATGCGTCTTTTTAAGCCTATCAGGACCATCTACATTAATGATTGCTGCAGCTTCTACTGGCTTGCTGATTACGTTCGTCCTTTGCGATGGCTGGTATTCATAAGTTGCAGTATTTTTTATTTCCTTACGTACAAATCCTAACCGTTTGTAGATCGCTGCTTTTTCTAATGCGCCTTCAACTTGTAAAAATGTTGCGTCCTCGTCGATTTCCATTCCCGGGAAAGCGATTTGAAACACTTCATTTTTCGCCTTATCTCTCGTTTCCATATAACCGCCTCCTAGAATAATCAAAAGATGTAATCAAAAATAGTCGTCTGCCCTTCACGCGGCGAATCTGCCGAGTCCTGTATTAATCCATCATCCAGCATCCACTTTGGAGCCGTATACAGGTAATTATCCCAGACTGGTTCGCCTTCTCTGGACCGGGCCGGGTTCTTCAACTCCGCCTTTTTCGTCCACACCCAGAAGTTTTTTGCCGTTATTCCGTTGTTATCTGCCATATTTTATACTCACCTCGCTTGGTGAAACTGTCTCGATAAGGAAATACCGATCTATACTTACTACACCTATAAACAACAGTACAGCAGCTAATATAGTGGTATAAGCGTAGGTCATGGCTTGTCTCCTTTGAGAGCGTTGTAAGCTTTAGTCATGTCATCAAGCTTCTTTAATGTTGCTTCGTACTCCCCGCGGCTTACACAGTCTGCTTGTAGCCCTTCATATGCTTTCTCGGCTGCGGCTATCTCTGCATCCTTTTGTTGTATAAGGGATTCAGCCTTCGTTAAATCGTCATTCCAGCCCATTGCAGCTTTCCGGAACCGTTCGTATTCCCTTTCAAGTGCTGCATATTGTTGGAGCCAGTAAGGAAGGGCTTCAGGCGCATTAATCATGAAACGCATAAATGCTTCCTTTCTGACATTTGGACCAAGCAAATCATCAAAAATATACTCAAACTCACTACCAATGACTATTTCCTGATTAGAATCTTCTATCCACTCAGCTTCTTCTGTTTCTACCCATGCCCAAGGCGTTGGCGGCAGGCCAGTACATCCGTTCATATCCTCTTGCCAGTTACGTTCTGTCATGAAATCACATCCCCTGGTGTATTAATGACTGCATAATGAGACACGTAATCACGAAATCCTTCTCTTCCAAACTCCGTTTCAACATAAAACATATTATCTATAGCGTCATATACTGCCAAAACCATGGCCGCTGTTGATAAATGACGAGTGGCTAAATTAATAAGATAATTCTGCTCTTCCAGTTCGCCGGGATTCTTGGGATCATATTTAATCCATTCGATACGTGGTTTATCTGTCATCTATATATCCTCCCTTAGTGGGTGTAGGTCCTACACCCTGTATTGGTTTAATCCCCTACCCTTCTACATGCTCATATGTGTTTGTTTCAGGGTTGAAGATATACCAATCTGGCATCTCGCCATTATGGACCAGTTCAAACGCTAATTCATAAGCTTCCTTACTGCATAGTTCGTATTCCCTTTGCTCGTTTATCTTGTCGTATTCAAAACAGTAGAATCCGCAGTTACTGCTTCCCGTATCTTCATCCGCAAAACTATATTCGATCTTAACCATCGGAAAGATCCAAGCGAGTTTTTGAATTAAATCCGGAATTCCGTTCCATGCTGTTTCAAAAAAGATGATATCCTTACTGTTTCGATCATCAGGTTGTCCATAAGCATTCCATTTAGTACCCCAGTGTTTTCTTGACCACCCAAGCACTGTGTTTTCCACTCCCCAAAGTTTTTCATCGTCAAAACTGATGCCCACGATTCCTGGTGAATTTCCGTATACCCATTTGGGCATAGGTGTGATTTTATTAAAATCTATCGTACCAATACCGAGAGTATCATTCTTTATAAACTCAAATACTTCTTGTATTTGTTCGTCCGTACCAATAACTTTGACTTTGTTTGTAATATGATTTGGCATATCTATCATCCTTCCCTGTATTGGTTTAATCCCGATGGTCCAGCTCAAGTTCGTCCATGATCCGCTGCAAGTCTCCCAAATCCAGATTGTTATCCTCAATCCCCTCTGCTTCAAGGCGGTTAATTTCCTCGCGCAGATCGTGCCACATCATATAATAATTTGGTATCATATCTATCATCCTTCCAACGCTCCGTCAGGGTGACTGAGCGTATTGTATTGGTGGTTACTCCCCTAACGCTGTGTTGATATGGTTAAACGCCGATAATAGAGCTTGTTCATCCTTACCGTTAGCAAATGCTAAGTTCTTCTGTATAGCTGTCTTGGCTTCTTCCAGTGCCTTTTGGTATCTGTATGCTTTGTCAGTCATGTCTATTTGGCTTGAAACGGATGTATCCAGGTCAGCAGATAGCCGGGCTATTGTCCGGTCCTTCTCTCCAAGCTGCTGCTGGAGTGAGTCTACCAGGGCAAGCAGGTCTGATACCTCTCTAACTGGTAACAGGATATTTTTCTTCGCTTCGTTTTTAGCCTGCTGCACATCTTTACGGATTAAATCTACTGTCTGTTCACTCACCTTTACCGCCTCCATCGAATTTTTTGTAAAACAGTACTGACAGCATCGTATATTTATCCGTATCAAACGTGCAGTATCTGTAATGCACGTATCCATCTATGTCTTCGTATAGGGCAAATACCGTATCTCCGTCCTCGTCAACGTAAAACCGCTCTATCCGACGTTTGAGGTGTATTATCCCAACTTATTCTCTCCTTGGAGCAGTTTCCCGGTTTCCAAAGCGTGACTCTTTATCGTTGACAATGTTATACATGACCCTTTTAAATGTTCTTCACTTTCTGGATCGTGCAAGTCAGGAATATACGCTAGATAGAATCCGGTTGTTTTTTCATCCCATTCAATCACGTAGAGGCAATCGTCATAATCAACAATGTCTTTATGGTATGCTTCTTTACCGTTACGGTCTTTTAATCCGGTATATTGACCTACTGTTGCAGGATCGACCTCGCAAAAGTCTCCTTTGTCGCCAAAGATATAATGTACTCGCGGCGGAACATCAGTATATCCTTGCGAATAATAGCCAATTTCAAATTGATAGACATAGTATCCATACACCCAGCCAGTGCCATTGATCTTTTTACCACGGAATTTAATATCTCTCATGACTACTCTTCCTCCAACTCTTTAATAGGTGGCTTTATTGCCGCATAGTGGGTTACATTATTAATCCTGTAACCACCAATGCCGTACCAAACATACCCGTCACTAACCAGTGACTTAGCATGTTGTGCAATACTGCAATCCCCTGAACTTGTTATAACCAAGTGGTCTACGTGACTTTCGATTGATCTATCTGTTGGATCATACTTGATCCATTCACTCGCTGCGTTCATTGCTCTATCATCTCCTTATAGGTGGTATATAGGGGTATAGGGTAAGAGGCTATGAAGCATCAAAGTGCATCTCAAATTCTCGTTCACAGTCCTCATTTTCACATCTCAATTTATAAGTTTCCCCACATTCGTCCGTATCTGGCTCCATCCACTCTTCACCGCAATAAGGGCATTTTACGGCTGTAGATAACTGAGTAACTTCGGTATCAGCATAAGTCCTGTATATCCGCTCCATGTCGCCTTCTCCTTTCTGTTGGATAGGGTAAGAGGCTGTTATGCCTCATACTTGCGCTCTTTCTCCCGCTTCTCCCAAGCGGTTATACATGCAGATTCTATTTGTTCGGAATCGCTAAAATCATCGCTTTTTACATCAATGACAACATAATGAGGCACAATTAAAAATTCCTTTCCGCATTCACTGCATGTAGGGTGTCCGAATGCGTACACTCCTCGTTTTTCATCCGTAGGAATATCCTTAAAATCAAAATCAGCATTTTCAAAAAGGACGAACCCTTTGCATCCAGCAGCATTACAACGATGTGCTTCGATGGACATTGTATATCTCTCCTTTATAGGTAGTAGGGGGTGTATCCCCCTGGAGGTCTGTTCCCTCCTTCTTATCCCCTATGGGGCTTAATCGTTAATGCCGGGTACTTTAATGCCTG
>NZ_JBREVE010000010.1:0-210955 GCF_052921365.1 Paenibacillus sp. T2-29
CTTCTCCCATGCAGGAAAAGGATGTATCGGGTATTAGCTACCGTTTCCGGTAGTTATCCCTGTCTTGTGGGCAGGTTGCCTACGTGTTACTCACCCGTCCGCCGCTAGGTTGTTTAGAAGCAAGCTTCTAAACAACCTCGCTCGACTTGCATGTATTAGGCACGCCGCCAGCGTTCGTCCTGAGCCAGGATCAAACTCTCCATTAAAGACCAACCGAAGTTGGTTATAGAAAGAGCGATTAGCTCATTTTGAAACTGACGAGATAAAATATCTCATTTTCGTTTCCATTTCATACAGCCAGATGGCATGTACCAAAATTTCAACGTTGGATTTTGTAAACAAAATCCGTACTCACTCGTTGTTCAGTTTTCAAAGATCAAATTCTTTTTTCGCTGCGTTTTTCAGCAGCTATAAGATCATACCATGTTCATTTCAAAAATGCAAGGGTTATTTTCTTCTTTTTTTCTGAAGATCATTTCACCCTGTGGATTCTCTTTCGAAACGGCTGTTTTGTTGTCAGCTCAAATAATATACCATTTAGCTTTGCTAATTACCACAGGTAAATTATACAATTAATTATATATAACGATAGCATTTCGGTTTATACCTATTGTTTTTGGGCATCAAGATAGATCGCCAGACCTGACCTAGTTTGGTTGATGCTAAGAGCAATGAAATCGTTTAGTTTTAGGATAAGGACCGGTGCAAATTTGAAATTAGGACTTCTCTATTCGGTTTCATGCAAACTCCTCCCCCCTGACAGTTAAATAAACACACAAAAAAACGACCTTAAGGTCGTTTTTTTCTAGTCTATGCTCTCTTTGGACGCATCCATAACATAATAGGAAGTAACGCCAGCGCCAGAATTCCTCCCGCATAAGAAAGTATGGAATAGCTTGAATTTGCTACAATCATCCCAGACAGTGCTCCTCCCGACGCTCCTGCCAAAGCAATAAGTACATCCACCGCCCCCTGTACCTTAGCTTGATTAGATGTTGTCGTCGAATCTACGATCAAAGCGGTTCCGCTAATCAGTCCAAAATTCCACCCTATCCCTAAAAGAGAAAGCGCCACAATAAGCATAACCATGGAATCAGTGGGAGCCAACGCAGCTACTACGCCAGCGAGAAGTAACGTTACAGCCGAAGCCAGCGCCATCGCTATACGACCAATCTTATCGACAAGAATACCTGTAATCAGAGACGGAAGATACATAGCGCCAATATGAAAACCGATGACTAATCCTACTTCGCCAAGTCCATGTCCATGATGCTTCATATGTACGGGAGTCATCGTCATAATCGCAACCATGACAATTTGAGTTATTATCATAATTAAAGCGCCAAGAGTAATTCCTTTTTTGCCATCACGAGTAGCTTCAAGATCAGAAGACGACTGGCTTCCTTGTGCCGCCTGATTCGCAACCGCTTTGGCTACCAATAAAGGATCTGGATGAAGAAGTAGCAATAATATTATGCCTGCTAGTGTATAGGCTACAGCCGCTAAAAGAAAAGGTCCCGCTAAACTGGGAACTCCAATGGATAACGCAAACTCTCCCGTAACGTTAACTAAGTTGGGACCGGCTACCGCTCCGATCGTTGTAAAGACCATAGCCATACTCGCAGCTGTTGCTCTCTGCTTTGAATTCGCGAGATCTGTACCGGCATAACGAGCCTGCAGGTTTGTAGCCGTTCCCGATCCATAAATAAGAAGGGAGACCAAAAGCAGGGTAATACTATTCATAAGAGCTGCAACAACGACACCGATCGCCCCAACTCCCCCTGCAATAAAACCGAGTCCCAACCCCATCCGTCGGCCAAATCTTTGGGAAAACCGACCAACGAGGAGCGCTGCAACCGCTGATCCAAGTGTAAATAGTACTGTAGGAATCCCCGTGAACTTATCCGTACCCAGCATATCTTGCGCCAATAACGCACCCACGGTTACTCCGGCAGCCAGTCCGGCGCCTCCAAAAATTTGAGAGAAAATAACGGTGATAAGCGTACGACGATACAGTTTTCTTTGCTTATCTGAAGATTCCACATAGGAATTGATAAGCGCTTGCTTCTTCCGCGAAGCATTCGTCAAATTCATTAAGGCTAACATCCTCCCCTGATTCCCTTCAAAACAGTTATCTGTTTTTCATCAAAAAGTGACAAGCATTCCAATCTTCATGAGCCTGTCACTTCGTTAAGAATAAAGTCGTTCCAATCGTGAACACTCTTATCCAAGTGTCTAGCTTCGAAACCATGAGCTTGCAACAATTCAATAGCTCTAACCGCCATTAAGCAATACGGGCCTCTGCAATAAGCCACAATCTTCGAGTCGGCTGGCAACAAGGATAACTGCTCCGCTAATTCTTCAATTGGAACGGAAACAGCTCCCGGTATATGCGCAGTTTCATATTCATCTCGCGGCCGTACATCAAGAAGTGTCACTTCCCCTTTTTCCATCCGCATTGCCAATTCTTCCATTGTGACTCCTTCAACATCTGAGAATTGGCCCAAAAATTGCTCCTTAATGTGCTGAACTTCAATTAACTGCTTTTCAGACAGGTCATACAGTGAATTTAAAAAGTGCAAAACAGATGAATCAGAAAGTTCATAATACACAAAGTTTCCCTGCTTTTTGGATTGAACCAACTTAGCCTGATATAGAGTTTGTAGATGCTGAGAAACATTGGCAACGGACATCGAAGTCATTTTAGATAGAACTTCAACTGATTTGGGTCCTTGTATGAGAATATCAAGAATTTCCAACCTTTTCGGGCTGGACAAGCATTTTCCGATCCGTGCGTATTCGGTGAAAAGACCATCTTTGAAATCTCGTTCGTTCACTATCAAACACCCCATTCATTAAACTATTCAATTAACTCCTTTAATAATGAAATTATAATTCTTCCTTTTTTTCATGTCAATTCTGAAATACATTCAGTTTTCACGCAAAAAAAGCCAGCTGCATGAGCTGGCAAATATCCATTTTCCCCTTTATTCCACTTTCAGACTGACTTCTCCCTGTAACTCCCCATCCGCTGAGGCTTGAAGCAACAGCTCACCAGCCACATCCCCTGATTGTACAATCACAAGACACCTTCCTCTGTGTGTTCGTCTCCCTTTCCCCTTGTAGGGTTCATCACTGGTGAGATCTCCATTGTCTATTCCAAGGATACGACCATCACCATGCAGTTCAAAGCTCAAATCAACATCCTGGTTGGGTACAACAATCCCATGTTGATCTATAACGGTTACTTCCACATGAGATATTTCATGCCCATCAGCAGGGAGAATCGCCCGATCAGCCTCCATTTTTAGAGCATAAGGAAGCTCGGCGGTAGTCAGTTCATGTTCACAAACCTGCTGATTTCCATTCCGGCCTATAGCCCGAATTTTGCCTGGTGTATAGGGGAGCTCCCATAGGATTAAATGATTAGGGTAATCAGCCAACTTTCTCTTACCGTATGATTCCTCGTTAACGATCAATTCTACGCTCTCGCAGTTGGTAAAGGTAACCAACCGTATCAGTTTTCCTGCGTATTCAGGAAATGTCCAATGATCTTCCATAGCTGGCGATTTCCAGTGCATTGTCCATGTCGGATTATACTCCGATTTCATATACTCATTAAATACGGCTATGTGCACAACTGGCTGATCAGACCAAAGACTTTGCTGGAGATAAGATACAGGTTTGCGAAACCCACACGTGTCAATCAGGCCGGAGGACCACCCTTTGGAGGGGTAGCCTGTTTCTCCCAAATAGTCGATTCCACTCCAAACAAATTGACCAATCACATAATCATGATTAGCGACATCAAACCAGGGATTCAGGGGCAAATAACCTTTAACCCGGTTATCTTTACCCCGATAATATGGGAACGTCTCTGTTCCAAGGATAAGCGTATCCGGCATGGCCGCTCTATAGTGCTCGTACCACTGTTCTTGATAGTTCAGCCCCAGTACATCCACTCGTTGGGCCAGTAGCTTGGTATGCTCCACCTTGGCCTCAATCGAACCATCACGCAAGCTGATCGGTGTATTATGCGGCTCAAGCGCGCAGGTAACAGGCCGGGTTGGATCTTTTTCATGGCAAAAGGCAACGAGCTTCTCCAACATGTTTAGCATGGACGGTTGACCTTGGTTCTCCACTTCATTACCAACGCTCCACATAAAAACACTAGGATGATTTCTGTCTCTAACAAGCATGGCCTCCAGATCCTTTGCCCACCATTCATCATATACATGCTCATAGGAAAGAGATTTCCATTTGTCAAAAGCCTCATCCACCACCAAGAAACCCATATGGTCACATAAGTCTAATAATTCGGGCGCCATAGGATTATGCGCAAAACGGATTGAGTTGCAGCCCATTTCCTTCAGCTTCTCCAGCCTTCTCTTCATGGCCGTATCATGGTAAGCAGCCCCTAGACAGCCTAAATCATGGTGAATGCACACTCCCTTCAGCTTCAAGCTGCTTCCATTTAGCAATAATCCTTTTTGAGATTCGAGGATCACTTCTCTTATGCCAAAAGGGATACGATAACGATCCACCTCAGTATTGTCGCAATAGATCGTCGTTTGGGCTTCATAGAGCACCGGGTTGTCCGGTGACCATAATTCTGGTTCTATAACTCTCGTTCTCTGCTCAATTTCCTCTGTTTCAAAGCCCGCAAGAGCTACTCGGTTTTCAATTTTTCCTTTTAGTTGTCCCTGTGAATCCAGTATTTCAGTCTTAATCGTACACTCTACGGCATGCTCATGGTGATTGCTGATCTTAATTCTGGCACTCACCTTGGCTTCATCTGGCGAAATTTCAGGTGTGGTAATAGTAGTTCCCCATTCGGTTACGTGAAGATAATCCGTATAAATCAGCCACACATTACGATAAATACCGGCCCCCGAATACCATCTGTCAGGCGGAAGAAGCGTATTGTCCACTTTGACCGCAATTACGTTATCCTCGTCCCACCGAATATATGGAGTCAAATCATATTGAAAGCTAACATACCCATAGGGCCGCTTGCCCACAAAATGCCCATTGAGCCAAACCTCACTATTACTGTGAATGCCATCGAATTGTATGTATACGCGCTGTTTTGGAGAGGAGGGCTTCACATTAAAATGCTTTCTGTACCACCCAACAGACCACCTGGGCAAATAAGCTTGATTGCCGCCATACAGCATATGTGGATCAAAGGACTTTTCAATACTCCAATCATGAGGGATATGAAGGTCCTGCCAATGCCCATCGTTATAGTTTGTCTTCTCAGCGCCTGTGTAATTGCCTTCTATAAATTTCCAGTCCGTTCTGAACGGCATAATCACTCTGCTTCCCATTATCTTGCCTCCATTTCATAAAGTAGATGAACGGATATAAACAACAGTGCGGGATGATCATCAGCATAGGTATGTTCTCTCTTACAATATTTCAAACACAGGGCGATCCTCAACAAAGTAGACGGGGAGCGTTGGAAATTGGACGGAAAGTGTTTCAGCAAGATACTTCATACCAGGTGCTTCACTTTCAGCATGTCCCAGCATGATAAGTGCTTTATTTTGCCCTTGATAGACAGCGTCTTTCACATATTCCGGTGTTTCCCATTCGGGCCCTTCACCAGCAATGATCAGGTCTACATTTTCATGTAGAAATAATGGTATGGCTAGTTCACCACCTCCCCTATATCCGACTAAGATTCCCACTCGTTCACACGGCATGGATACCTCGCCAGCTACTCGTACATAACGAATATGAAGTTTGGCTTTCATATATTCAGCGATCTCCTTAACTTCCATAGCTGGAATAGCCAAAATGGCGGAAGAGGGCTGCTGCTTCACAACGTAAGGATGCCAATCAAGCGCCTGAAGAAGTCCAACCATCACTCCATCTGGCTGATAACGGTGTATGGTGTCATGAAAACGATAAATCCCTACGCCTGAGTCGGCGACCAGGCGAGATTTGTGCAAATAGACGGGATCATGTAGTAAATATTCCTGCATCCCGTGATGGCTATAATACAGACCTTCATGTGTAATGATAAAATTCGCGCCAAGCGAAATAGCTTGTTCTATCACATATTGCGATGCACAGAAAGCGGTTACAATTCCTTGAATCTCAATATCCCTGAGCTCTGGGTTAAGCAGATCTACGGTCGTATTGGGTATGTCTATTCCCTTTGTCAGATGATTCACCATCTGCCCCATAGTCATGGTCATACACGTATCCCTCCCCATGAAAAATATGTATCAATTGTACCATTTTATTCTGTTATGGGGTCTATTATTTCTAGCAAAATAGCCAGCTCCAAGTGAGCCAGCTGTTTTACGAATGCATCTATTTTTTTATTTCAGAACTCCCAAAATGGAGTCAATTCGTTCTTTTGCTCCTTGCCAAGATGCCATGACCGGGAACTCATATTGCTCTCTTGCCTTCATATTCCATGGATGAGGAATACAAAGCACTTGCTTCCCCTCCTGCAGTGCAGGCACTAAATTATGAGGACCATCATCAATCAGGAGATCATAGTTAATCAGATTCTTTCGTTTACATGGGAAAAAGTTCTCAATCGGAATGAATGGCATATGTCTTTGAAGCCAATTCCATTTCTCCACGACGGTTTTTGGTTCTGCCGCTGTCACAATAATGACATCAAAAGCATTGCAAAGCTTCTCCATTTCTTCTACGACATACTCGTCATACAGTTCAAGTTCCTCAAACAAACCCGGTCGTCCATAAAATACATCATGTGTGCTTTTGGGATGACGTAGATGATCGGTGTTCCAATCTAACATTTCTTCATAACGAAGCGGATGAGTGGGAAATTCACTATTGTTATGGTATATAGCCCGTTTGACGAGATGACAGATCGTATCGTCCATATCGACTGCTATGATTGGTTTTCTCATCATCTTGCCCCTATCCATTCTGGTAAAAGTATTACGAGAATATCATACAATAATTTAATACTGGGGTGAAGCTTGGCATGAAGCTATACTATCGGTTCCTCACATAACTACTGATAGCTAACCAAACATATCGTTAGGTTGGTTTATATCCAACAAATCAATCATCAAAATAGTTAGGTTTTATTTTATTATTTTTAGCTAACTTATCCTACAGAAAAATCAAGTAAACATATCATAATAGAGAGAAAAGTTATAATAAAACCTTTATAAATCACACTTCAATAAGAAACCTATACAGATATGATCCGAAAACAAAAAAAATTAAAAAAATCAATTGAATAACAAAAACACAAATGGTAGAATAACGAAAAATAACTAATAACAAAAATGAAAGCGCTTCATAACGTGTTTAGCTTACTGCTATTTACATACTTGCCCCCCTACTCCACCTCTATATAGCAGGAAGTTGAATAATATATTTAGGGAGGAATAAAAGTGAAAACATTGTTAAGAAAAGCATTATTGTCTGGACTCGCTGGTCTGCTTATCATGATTGGTTTGGGGGGATTCTTCTCCAAGGCGCAAGCTGCTTCAGGTTTTTATGTAAGCGGTACCAAATTGTATGACTCTACAGGCAAGCCGTTCGTTATGAGAGGCGTCAATCATGCTCACACTTGGTACAAAAACGATCTTTATACTGCCATCCCAGCCATTGCCAAGACAGGTGCTAATACCGTTCGGATTGTCCTTTCTAACGGAACACAATACACCAAGGATGACATAAATTCCGTAAAAAATATTATCTCCCTAGTCACAAGTTATAAAATGATTCCTGTACTTGAGGTTCATGACGCTACGGGTAAAGACGACTATGCGTCTTTGGATGCGGCTGTGAATTACTGGATTAGCATAAAAGATGCCCTGATCGGCAAGGAAGATCGGGTTATCGTGAACATTGCGAACGAATGGTATGGCTCTTGGAATGGAGGCGGCTGGGCAGATGGGTATAAGCAAGCGATTCCCAAGCTGAGAAACGCAGGTATTAAAAATACACTCATCGTCGATTGTGCTGGTTGGGGACAATATCCTCAATCTATCAATGACTTCGGTAAGTCTGTATTTGCAGCTGATTCTTTGAAGAATACGGTATTCTCCATCCATATGTATGAGTTCGCTGGTAAAGATGTTCAAACTGTTCGAACCAATATTGATAACGTTCTGAATCAAGGACTCCCTCTGATTATTGGTGAATTTGGCGGTTACCACCAGGGAGCAGACGTCGACGAGACAGAAATCATGAGATACGGCCAATCTAAAAGCATAGGCTGGTTAGCTTGGTCCTGGTACGGTAATAGCTCCAACCTTTCTTATCTTGATCTTGTAACAGGACCTAACGGCAATCTGACCGATTGGGGCCGCACTGTGGTAGAAGGAACCAACGGTATCAAAGAAACATCGAAAAAAGCCGGTATCTACTAATAGCAATATAGGAAAATAAATGTAATAGACTCATGGTTGAACCACCATGAGCTATTACATTTTTATACTTCGTACTAAAAGCACTCGCTGAGCGTCTCTGATCTTACACTTTCTGGGTTATACAGTGATTTTGATTTCATACACAGGCACTATGCTGACCGCGCCAATGTTCGCGATTCGTTCCTCCGTTGTCTCTTTCCAGCCAGCCATGGTTGTATTGCTGTTTACAACCCTGCCCTTTCGAATTGGAGAAACATATACGTACATCCCTCGTTCGATGAGCCGATGTTCAAATGATTTTAAACCTATTTCCCAGGTCGTATGGTTGCAGAAGTTATCGTGAATCAGTTCGCCATCAATAAATGCATAACCGATATCTCCCGTATAATTGATACGCAGCAGAGCCTCTTTGATCCCATCAAGGGCATTTTTTTCAAAATCAAGGACGAATTTATCATGATTCACCCTTTTCAGATGGAAGTGTATTTCTTTCTTTGAAACTCTTAACTGATACGTTGTAAATAATTCACTTTCTGTTGTTGCAAGCAACTCTCCACCGGATATGGATGTGATTGAGTCGTCAAAATCCGGGAATACACTCAGTGTTACAATCTCCTGATCTGTTGATTCCAGTTTCACCTCAGCTCCGGATACAAGTAAATTGGCACTTGTCAGGATAACTCTGTCTCGACCTTGCAGGTTGACCTTCCAAAACTCCAAGCTTTGACCATCAGTCATCGTATAGATGACAACTTTTTGGCCACTTTCAGATACCAGGCGGATGAGACTCTCTTCCTCTTCAGCAACCTGAATGATCGTATTCTCATCCAATTGCTCTATCGAACCTTTGTCGATTGTGGCACGGATGATATGTTTTGATTCCAATGCATACGTTCCTTTCATCCCGTCTGGTACAAAGAAAAAATAATATATTTCTCCATCCTCTTCTATTCTTGTTATCAGCTGGGCTGTTGCATATTTGAGCTTTATTCCATCCAAATTGAGGTTAAAAGGCAAAATAGCGAAGCTATCCCGTCCTAATGTCAGTTCACCTTGACTAGGGATTACAATCGTTTCCTCAGGCAGCTCAATGCTTACATTGAAATTGTACAGGTCGTAATTTTCAACATGGTCCTGAAAATTATTTAGAAACAGGTACCCCGCCCCGGCACTGGAGCGAATCGCATATCGTAAGGTATCCACATCATAAGGGTCCATTGGGGACGTGTCCTCTGGCAGAATAGTCTTCGTCAGAGAGAATTGCTTTTGAAACGTTGAAAGAAAATAATGCTGTAGCTTTGTTCTTCGGTATGACTCCCTTATTTGACCGAATTCTCCAATCATGGCATTGAAATCATAGGATATTTTAGGTGTAGCCATATCGTTTGTGAACGGGTTAACCTTACCTCGCGGATTGGAACCCCCATGATACATATAGTATCCGATCAGGTTACAGCCTTCTGCAACCTTCATGACAGTCATCGCTGGAACACTGCGATAGGGAAAGGCAAACCGGTATTTATAAAACTGAACCATACCGCCACCCATTTCGCAGCAAGCGTACGGATAGTCTTCCGGGGCGTATAGGGGCTCAAAATTGTAGCTTTTCGGAATCTTGTTATTATGCTTGTCTCGGAAAATGTATTCCGGTGTCGCAGGATGCTCATCCTTCCCCTCCAACCGTCCCTCTTCATAATAGATCCACGGCCAGTAGGCATATCCGCCCCATAAGGGCAGCATATCAGGAACAGGCGTTGTCGCTCCTCCCCATCCTGTGCATGTATAGATCGGAGTATCAATACCCGCTTCCAGAGCTATTTTTTTAAGTTTTAACATATGCGAATTACCGTCACTCCCAGAGTTTAACCACATATCATTAATTCCTACAGTCAATCCCCACTGAGCAGAGGAATGATGATGCTCGTTTTCGATTTGGGTGCCGATGATCGGCCCACCCTCCTTATATAACAACCCTTGAACCTGAATACCGATTTCGTTATACATTCTTCTCGTATAAAACAAATATCCCTCATCATTAGAACGAACCTCAAATGGGCGGCCAAATAGCCAATCCGGTATACCGCCGTTTCGGATTTCGCCATGATTGAAGGGTCCGATTCGGATAATGACATAGAGCTGATGTTTGCCACATAACTCAATAAAATAGCGGAGGTTTTTGTTCGCACTCCAATTAAAAATACCTTCGACTTCTTCATGTAAATTCCAAAAAACATAAGTAGCAATGATATTGACGCCACCCATTTTTACTTTAATAATTTCGTCTTCCCAATAGCGTTCATCATAGCGTGCATAATGGAATTCACCACAAATCCCGAAAAAAAGCTCTCCATCCTTCTCCATAAAATAGTTGGTGAAGCCGATTTGTTCTCCCTTTGGATTGATGCCGCCAAGTCTGAGTTGGCCTTTCACAATATGCTTATGATCATCTTGGACCGTAATTCGATAGTTTCTCATAAAGTTCACTCCCCTCAATCGTTCATATTGAATGACACCAGCTATCTCAGAGACAATAGATTGTCTAGGAAGGAACCTCTAATCTGAATTTAGGATAAATTGGTTCCACTTGCGCTGCCAGGCTATATCATTCCAGAACGGATGATGCGGAGCACAGTTGGAGCAGAGGGTCATTCCCCAGAACCCCAGTGCCATTCCTTTTCGCAACACATATTCGGCTATATATTTACCGACCGGACCTTCTTCAAATTGGGCATGCAGGGGCGTATAGCCTACATATCCTTCTCCTATGACAATTGGAATACCGGAACGACGGGTCCACTCATGAATCTCCTCCAATCGGGAGTCGGCCTTCTGCAACATGGCCATTTTATGATCTCCGTACCGATCGTACAAAAATAAATCCCATTGATCCGGATCTACCCAGTCGTGTAAATAAATAAGCCTCATGCCAACGGGATTGCCCTCCATCCGCCAATTTTGCTCTGGAGGCAGAGCCCATTCTGCAAATGGAGGGGCATCTTCCCTCAATAGGGATTGGACGAATGAATTGGGGAATGTCGCCAACTCATTATCAAGCCCTGCCGCTTCCATCAGCTCATTCAGCACCCCTTTAATATAAAGATGAAAATGGGCCACCTGCATATTGCGCGCGACGTAAGCTTTGGGGTAGGCTTCATTTAACGTATAGCTGGCTGTCATCATAATATCTGAATGGCTTTGGCGAAGATATTCAATCGCTTCTTCTACGTAGGGCTGCATTGCTTCAATAAGCGCTGGTATGTTTGTTTCCGCTATGCCTTCAGACGTTCCGACAGCGTTTAACTGCCCAAACTCCACTTCGTTATGTAACTCTGTATAGATAATCTGATCCCTATAGCCTGCTGCTGTAACAAAACGAATCAACTGATCCATTGATTTTGCAATCGTCATGAATCTTTCCTTAGGTGGGATCGCAGCTAATTCATCTCTAAGCTCAGCATGGGCCAGGAAGGTCGGACTCTGCTGATATTCCCAAGAGGATAATATAATGTAACAATTATGAGCCTTTGCCTGTCTAAACAGTTCGAGCAAATGAGCATGCCCATCCAGCACTGCACCGCCGCGACAGTTATACCAGCGCGTACGCTGGCCCACTTTTCCCAGACTCGCAAACTCCAATGGACCTGGGCGTTTGCCATCCACCGTAAACAACATAAAGGGCATAGCGCATATTCGGATCGTATTGTATCCTCTTTCGACCGCTTCCTGAAAACGAGCTGCCAGGTCGCTGTAGGGCTCCCTCTCCTGTGTCATGGTATACCAAGAGAAGTCCCACATCGTGATCGTCAATTTACGCGGTACATTTCTCATCAGATTACTCATGTGATTTCCCTCCCAGCTCCAGTCCATAGGGTTCAATGCTCCTTAATCTACAAGCCTTCCGCAGCCCTTCTACAGCCTGTTCACTCTGACCGGTTACCTTCATTTTCAATTCATCACTCCCTCATAATCGCTCTTATATCAAAGCTTACAAGTAAGCGGTATCACAGACAATTGACAATCCACTGTTTATGATGGACTATATACGTATTTCATCATTAGAGCCGCCTACGGCTGGGAGATAAATAGATTATGACTAAGAAAGCCGATGATTTTGAACGTAAAAAGGTATATGTCCTTCCTCCCTATATGCTGAGAAAATTAAAAATGAATCCGCTTACGAAAGATTTATATATTACGGATATAGGCTGCTTTAGCCATGCCCGTCATCATTTTCGTGAAAGAACACACGGCTGTGACTCGCATATATTCATTTACTGTGCGAGTGGACAAGGCTGGGTGCGAACCGAGGATAACCTAACCATTGTCCTGAAAGAGCGAAGCTTTGCTTACATTCCCAGGGACATACCGCATGCTTATGGGGCTGACGATGAAGATCCATGGACAATTTACTGGTTTCATCTTCAAGGGGATCAAATGGATGATTTTATGGCGTTGTTTGAGCCGTTTAAAATGTATATTTCAATGGCCGCCAGTGATGAAATCAAACTGCTGGAGCTATTTCATCAGTGTTACGACCTTTTACTGAACAAATCATACTCCATGATACATTTAGTTCAAGTGTCGCAAACCATCCGTTATCTGCTAAGTTTTGTTGTATCTGTTGCATCTCGCAAGGAAGACAGCACATACCAGAGCCATGTCGATAAGGCCACACGTTATATGGGCGAACAATTGGAATCTACCGTTTCACTTGATGAGCTTAGCCGGCATGTTCAGGTATCCAAGCAGCATTTAAACTTGATATTCAAGCAATCAACCGGCTACTCTCCTGTCGATTACTATTTAAGAATGAAAATTCAGAGGGCCAGTCAGCTCTTGGATTTAACGAATGCTTCTATTAAAGAAATCAGCTTACAACTTGGTTTTAGGGACCCTTATTACTTCTCCAGGCTATTCAAAAAAATAATGGGCTGCTCTCCTCTGGATTACCGACATAATTTAAAGGGCTAAATCATAGATGATCTTCCCCCTACACGGATCATTTACGGATCAAAGAGCAAGGTCTATACTTAAGTTCAAAAAAGGAAGTTTTGTATGCTCCTAACGTTGAATCGAAGACTAAATGCAGCTATGCCGCTAATCACACCCATCAGCATTCTCATCGGCGTCCTCATCGGTACGCCGTTGTCCCAATATACCGAGCTTTCTCCCTGGCTGTTTGCATTCATGACCTTCGCGGGCAGTATCGGTATGGGGTTCAAGGATTTTATCCATGTGATCAAGCATCCTGGTCCGCTGATTGCCTGTCTGTTTATTCTTCACCTAGCCATGCCGCTTCTCGCCATGATGCTTGGGCATCTGGCTTTCAGTGATGATCCTTATACGATTACTGGACTGATTCTTGGCGCGGCTATCCCTACCGGGATTTCCAGCTTTGTGTGGGTCAGTATCTACAAAGGCAATACAGCGCTGACATTGGCGATCATTCTTATTGATACAATTTTGGCCCCGTTCGCCGTACCCGGCATCATGTCTCTGTTGATCGGAGCGAATGTGCAGCTTGATACCTGGGCGATGATGCAGAGCCTGTTCTGGATGATTGTCGTTCCTTCACTAGTTGGCATGGTGTTGAACGAATGGACCAAAGGGAAGATTAAGCAGGTGTGGGGACCTCGGCTGGGCCCGTTCTCCAAGCTCGCCATGGCTCTTGTCGTCATGATTAACGGATCTGTCATCGCACCTTACCTGGTCGATTTTAATCTCAAGCTTGTTGGAGTATGCGTCTCCATCATTATCCTTGCCTCCACAGGGTATGCGATAGGTTACCTCATATCTGGGCTGATGCGGTGGAATAATGCAGACCGTACGGCGCTTGTCTTTAACGGCGGCATGCGCAATATTAGCGCGGGGGCTGTGCTTGCCATTACCTACTTCCCGGCTCCGGTAGCGCTGCCCGTTGTACTCGGAATGATTTTCCAGCAATCCACGGCATCTCTGGTCGGATTTCTGCTGAGTCGCCGCGACCGCGCCAACGCTAAGAATAAGCGCAGTACGGTCTCTGCTTCTTAAAATCGAAGCGGTTCTAATTATCAATAAAAAAGCCGCCAATATGGCGGCTTCCTTATGATTACCTGTATCAATCCTCACTCATTACCTTATTTAGTTTTTCATAAACAGACAATAAAGACTCTCTTTCTTCTTCGGTTAG
The DNA here is from genome assembly GCF_052921365.1 of Paenibacillus sp. T2-29. Lineage (NCBI taxonomy): Bacteria > Bacillati > Bacillota > Bacilli > Caryophanales > Paenibacillaceae > Paenibacillus > Paenibacillus sp. T2-29. The sequence continues at coordinate 14,545 of NZ_JBREVE010000010.1, forward strand.
GTTTTCAAATAGTTTTCTTCTAAGCTTTCGTCCTTCTTCCTGCGCTTTATTTAGCATTTCGTCACCAGCGTCAGTTATTTGCAGGTACACAATCCGCCGGTCCTCCTCATCCGCCACTCGGACAATCAACCCTTTTTTCACAAGCTTTCCAGATAGATGGGTTAATGTCGGAGGAGTTAGCCCCAATAATCTGGCCAGATCAGAAGGGCGATACTTTCCGTAACTATTTAGATACGAAAGAATAAGGATATGTGATATCCCTAGATTCTCATTAAACATTTTATTCCATCTAATTAATAGGTTGTTGGTAACTTGGTCCATAGCATGAATCAACGTAAATATATTTTGTTCTTTCATTAACACTCTTTAACCTGCTTTCTCAAATAAAATAATAACCCCCTATATTGTATAGGGGCTTGTATAAAAGTCATTCTTTATTGAAAGAAGGTCAGGCATATATCCTTTTCCCAGTAAAGTGAATCCTAATTTTATTGGGCAGAAAAACCACCGTCAATAACAAGCTCCGATCCCGTAATGTATGAAGACTCGTCCGAAGCCAAAAACAAGGCAGCGTTAGCTACATCATCAGGTCGACCAAGCCGCTGCAACGGAGTCGCTTGAATTAAGTGGGTCAGCATTTCCCTGGATGTGCTGAGCGCTTCAGTCATTGGTGTCTCGATAATGCCCGGAAAAAGCGTATTTACACGGACTCCAACCCGGCCAAACGTTGTTGCCGCAGCCTTCGACAAAGCACGTACAGCACCTTTTGAAGCGGAATAATGATTAAATCCCTGACCGATTTGAGCGGTGTAAGAAGAAATATTAATAATAGAGCCACTCTTTTGGGCAGCCATATACGGAGCTACATGCTTAATACCTGCAAACGGACCATATCCGTTAATCGTCATCAGTTTATGCCAGTCATCTTGGTCGATATCCTGATATCCTTTTTCAGAAGTTATTCCTGCATTGTTAACCAGAATGTCAATTTTACCGAATTTAATGTTCACTTCTGCGGAAAGAGCCTTCCAATCCTCGTCAGAAGAAACATCCAGTTTCATTCCGTACACATTCGTTTTCTTACTAGCCCGTTCTAGAGCTTGATCATTGATGTCTGCAGCAATAACTACAGCTCCCTCCTCACTAAAGAGGTCAACCATCCGTTCTCCTATCCCTGATCCTCCGCCTGTGATAATAGCAACTTTATCTGCCAGTCTATTCATGTCGATATCTCCTTTTATCATTATCAATCTGCTCAAATCCTATATATTTAGAGACATTATTTAGATACCTAAATATTAGATGTCTAAATTATATTCCTTTTGTAGTCAACATACTACTGCTGCTTTATCCCAGCTGTATGGTTAGCAGAGGAATGCCATGTTATGTAGAACGGACTAATATTATCGCTCCCGGATAATAAAAAGCACCGGAGATTTCTCCGGTGCTCCCGCTATAATTCTAAGACATTTGCCAACTCACGGCTCTGCGCTGGTCACTTAATTTTCTTATTAAAAATATACGGCAGCACCTCTAGCAACTGTCCGCGTGTAATGGGATCATCATAATTCCATATACTATCCACAAAATGAGTCTTACTGCTACTTAGATCGGCTAAAGCCGCGATATGTGGACAGTGAGCAACGGTTTGCAATTCCTGCCGAGAAGCCAAGACGAAATTACGGTCTCCCGCATAGTGATTCATTTGATGCTGCTGAATTTCTATCCATGCTTGCCCTTGCTCGATTAGGTGCATCACATTGGCAGAAGGACGAAAGCCAAGAGATTCATACAAGGTGGCAGCCAATCCGCTCTGGCCCATAATATAAAGTTTTGCACCAAACTTGAGATAAACAGCAGCTGTCTCCCCAGCAACATAAGCATCTGCTAATTGCCTGCGTACCCATCTTACTTTGTTCTCATATCTGGTAATCCACTTCTCCGCCGCTTTACTACGTTCAACTAGTTTAGCAATATACCGTAACCGCTCAAATAGTCTAAACTTACTGTTCAATATAACAGTAGGAGCGATCGCATCTAGTTTCTGCAAATCTTGTTCGGGATGAACATAGCTAAGCAATAATAACTCCGGCTGCAGTTGTGCAATTTTATCTGGATCTGCCCAATGCCCGATATTATGAATATTTCGCAACTTATTGTGATAAATCACGTTATCTTTCATGATAGAGATGGCTGCTCCTATAGGGGGCATGGCTAAAACGAGTAATTCTCCAAGCGTAAATTTGCCATCAGTCACGATACGTGTTGTATCTTTGGGAATATGAATCTTTCTGCCAAATGAATCGATAACTGTTTTTTGCCCAGTACGAAGATGAATATTCTCATACTCACGCGGGGTGTGTCCAGTTAATTTATGAAAGCACCGGCTGAAATAGTATTCATCCTTAAACCCAATTTGTCGAGATATTTTGCCCAATGTCTCGGTGGAATTACACAGAAGTCTTTTTGCGTGGTTTATACGTAATTGGACCAAATAATCATTTGGCTTTTTGCCGGTCATTATTTTAAACTTTTGACTATATTGCCATCTGACCATTCCAGCCATGTTAGCAAGTTTTTCAACTGTTAAGTCCTCATCATAATGCTGTTCCATATACTGTACGGTTTGTTGAACCAAGTTTATCTTTTCATTGTTCTGCAACTGGGAAACTTGCTCATCGAACTGAGCCATCAACCCCAGAATGAGCTGAAGTCTACCTTGCATCATAGCCATTTCTGATGTGGATAGAGAGGAACAACATTGGTTACTTGTCCATGCTTCATTTCCTAATACTCGATTGACTTGAGAAATCAACAGATTATAGGGGTAACCACAAAGCAAAGGTGGATGAGCAACCGGATTCAAAGTCATTCCTTCTACTTTAAAGGCTTCAAAGGTAAAGCGTGCAAGCTGTGCCTCTTTGTTACTTGATTCCATAGTGTAGCGTTGTACAGGCAAAACCAGAATGCAGCTTCCTTGTCGCAGATCGATTGCAATATTGTCTACATACAGCCGTATGCCGTGACTGAGTGCTATCAATAATGTGCATAAATTTGTTTCATTGTCATTCATCCCCTCATTGTGGCCGTTCGCTGGAATTACCTGGTCAACTTGAAACCTATCATAGTGTTGCAGCCTAATATACAGGGGTGCTAGATTCATAAGCAACTCTCCAACAATTGAAAATGAGAATCATTATCGATATTGTAACATATAATGACCTGCTTTCAACTATAACTATAGTTCAGCTTTTAATAGTTGGAGTATGTGCTATTTTAGAAAACTAACAATATAAAGAACTGAATGTGCCAAAATAAGTTCTTACTGTTGGTCCATCCATTGTGGCATTTGTTTAAACAATTGCTCCAAAGCTAACAAATTATCTGTATTCCATTCACTAGGAACAATATGAACATTTCCCTTTTGAACTGCAGGCAAAGTTGCCCATATCGGTCTTTGTAGCAGTCGGTCAGCTTCTGTTTTACTTTCACCATCATCTTGTACAACTACAAACAAATGATCACCAGCAAATTCTGAAAGCACTTCTTCTGAAATATTAACGAAAGACACGCCTTCTTTATCAAGAATATTCTCCTGTACAGCTGGTGGGACGGCAAAACCGTTCTCCCCATAAATAATAGCACCCAGGCTACGATTGCCCATAACATAAAGTGTTTTACCCAACTGGTAGAAAATTGTTGCTGTCTCCCCGTCTGCTAATTGAAACTTATCAAACATTTCTTTCGACTGTGCTTTAAACTTAGCAATCATTTGAGCTGCCTCTTTCTGTTTGCCAAAGATATTTCCAATCTCCTTTACACGTTCTGTATAAGGAAGAGCTGGGTTAAAGGGGATAGTAGTAGCAATTTTCGACAATGCCTCATTATGATCTGCTTCTGCCTTGTAATAACCATTAATAATCAGATCGGGTTTTAAACTCAGAATCGTCTCTAAGTCACCAGGATTTCCAACATCAACGATTCCTTTAAATCTACCTTCATAGTAACTAGGAGTATCTTGGGGAAGGTTATTACCAACAATTGGAATGCTCATCGCCAAGAAATCACCAATTGTCTGGCCAATATAAACAACTCGTTTTGGATCTGCAGGTATTTCAACCTGTTGACCTGTTATCGTTGTATATTGAACAGTTTTCTCACTTTCCTCTTTCTGTTCATCAGACACGCTGCTATTAGCAATAGAAGTACTGCATGCCGATATTATCAATAACAAGAGGAAACTCCCTAACCAGAGTATAATTTGCTTTCCACGTTGTTTCTTCACACTTGTTACCCCTTTCCTTCTCTCTATTAATTGAAAATGGTTATCATTTACGGCATTATTATAGGTAGTATGAAAAGGGGAAACAATGAAAAAAACACAAAGGTTTATTTGGATAAATGTCAATGATCGTATTATTATCTCAACCCAACTACTAGCAGCCCTCCCCGCCTTTGGACATAAGCTCTGCACACGAGCCAAGCGATAGTTCGTAATGATAAGGGTCGCCTTGTAACCCTCCCCTCAGAACATTGAGAAGCTGTTCAACTATTCTGCCCGTTAGTTCAATAAAAAGGTCATTCCCTCGCCTTCGCTTAGGCTACGTACTCTGAAAATCACCGACTAATTCATTGAACCTCTTAAGAATCATCTGAGTTTTTGGTGGTAGTTGCAATTGTTCCCCAAACGAAAAATCTTATTTATAATTGAAGATAATTTCTATTCAGTAATTCCACTGAAGGTCGCAATACATTAAAATAAAAAGTATTTTTTCCGGCTAGAAGCTTATTTTCTTCCAGTCAGCCTCACATTTTTTTTCGTATGTTATAAAACCTTCAGCCGAAAACCTTTTTACAAGCGCCCTGCTAGCCTCATATTTACTACAATCTTTTTCTACATAAATTTCATCTTGTAAAAATAATATAAATATAGAACTAGACGCATCGTTATTAGCCAAATACAAACCCAATAATTCGTTGTATTGAGTACTAAAAAACAAATCTATATACTCTATTCTGAGTTTAATATTTTCCTTAGATTCAACCAATCCTTCATAACTTGCAAATAGATTAAAATCATCCAAATCATAAATTCTATTCACTGAGATTAACGGATTCATGCCTCTTATATACAGGCCTATAACATTACCTTCCTCTTTCTCAAGGAAAAAGACATGGTCTAATCTCTCATTATCCTCCTCATCATGTAAATAAATAATATTTGAGATTTCTTTTTGCTCGAAAAAATAATCAAACTTTTTTGTATAAGATATTATATAGTTATTCATAGTCGTCCTCACTCTCCAATCAAATCTAATTCAGATTTTAATTTACTTGATAAACGATCTTTTTTTTATTTAAGAAAGTCAATATTTCGTTTGCCTGTCGATTAACTAAAACAACTGCACCCCTCTTAACAAAAGTGTCTACAGACTCGGTTGTATTCCATTCAAAAGGTTTCGAACCACCATTACCTGTACCCTCAGAAGAATGGTCCTCCTTCTTAGGTGGTGATCCTCCTGGTGAAGTACGGTCATCTTTAGAATGCTTCTTTCCTTTCCTTTCCTTTCCTTCCAACGGCAAATAGAAATGTTGTTTCTACTAACAGACGACATTTTCTTGTTTGGAGCTGTTTATCGTTTTTTTCATATACAGCATCTGGATCCGTTATGACGTTAACAATTTTGTCTGCTACGTCTTGTTTTCCTTCGAAGTTATCAACCACTATTTGACGAATATCTATATTAGGGAAGTTACGTATTCGTTCCCATGTCGCTTCTACACTCTCATAGGCAGAGTTTTTGATTTCATTAAACACAATCCGCTCAGTCTCATTCAGGTCTTTCATAAAAGGACTTTCCCTATACAGCCCATACTCTTTTCTATATTCGTCAATCGAATTCAGAAAATCAATTAAATATTTTTCCTGTTCTGCCGTGTACCCTTTCAAATCATCCCGATATTTTAGACTTGGTTAATGTTCTTTCCACTCTAATTATTGTTCTATGTATATTGCTGCAATTAATCTTAAAAATGCGAGAAAGCAAAAATAGAAAAAATAGAAAAAATAGCAAGTCAATCATGGTGGTATCTAACCATAATCGACCTGTTCGTTGCAACGTCAATAGCGTTATTTAGGTTACAAAATTAAACCATTTTGATGCGCAAACATAATGGAGGGATCTTTATACAGGTATTACATGGGTTATATGTGTTTTTGAATGAATAGATGACTTACTCGGCAGTGGGTGGGGTCTTTTTTGAGAAGCCGCCGCCTGTATGCTAGTATTGTTCACAGCATATAGCGGCGGATATAAAGAAACCACAACACAGGCGAATAGTCCGTGTTGTGGAGTTGTTAATAGTATTGTTCATGAGTTTACACACTAATTCATAGCTTATTGCCGCAATTAAATCTTTAACTTTTAAAAAATTTGAGATATTTAGTATTCTTTGGACTTCCAAAACATCTACCTTCTGATTTCCTATTGGCGATGCTGAAAAATTCTTTCGCTGTTTCTAAATCACCTAGTTCGAAAGCAACTTTTCCAGAAATAAATTCCTTATCACCCGAATCTATGCGATCAAATCCAGTTAAAAATATTTTATCTGCCCACACCTTTGCTTTCTTAAGATCATTTATAATTAAACAAGTAGCAACAACATCCTTCACCAAATGATAGCTTTCTTCGCAATATATCCCCTTTGGGTCGGGTATTAAATTCCAAGCCTCTTCTAACAACAAAATAGAATCTTCATGATTACCATTATTAAATTGTTCATCACTTTTATTCACAAGACTTTCAAACTTTTCTTTGATGGGCGATTGCAAAATAGCCATATTAATCCTCCTCAAATCATATCTTTAATCAATTCAAAATACTTATCATCTTCACTAAAAAAAATCTTATATCCTTCTAACATGTAAGTTCTTAACAGGTAGTCCTTAGCTTTATCAAGCTCCCCACACTCGAACAAACTCTCTCCAAGTCTCAATAAAATAAATGGATTTGAAATCCCATCTGGACAGTTTAAAGCATTATAAAAATTATTTCTTGCCATTTCATAGCTATTATTATGAAAATAAGTGTCGCCTAGCGCTGTATAAATCCATGTACTTGTTTCCCAGTTGTTCTTCGGTAACGGAACTAGTTCCAGAGCGGCTGTATAGCTCTCGATAGCTTTAATAATTTGTCCTTTTTCAGTTAAAGCATTTCCCTCTTTACACAATTGTAAAATTTGCTCATATACCTGATCATCTAGTTCCAATATCAGTCCCTCCAAATGATTATTTATCTGGTGGCAAATAGGTTTCATTTAACTTCGCACCTGCGGATCGGTTCAAACTATAATGATCTAACACATAATTATCGGAGTCAAGCATCCATTCCCTAACTTCTGGGGACTTTGCACCATAATATCTCCCCTTACTGTTCCACCATGAGACAGCGTCAGTTAGATGAGCCATATCTGCTTGATCTATAGGATACCATTTTTCGTCACTTGCCATAAATTCCATATCTCCATCACGTGTTGTTCGAATTTTTGGTGGAACTTCATTCTTCATTCGGTCTATTACTTCTTTACCTGTTCTAGAATTTTTTCCAGGTGTATCCCCCATATACTCTAAACGTTTTGTGAGGCCACTTGGTTCAGGTAAACCCACTTCTTTGTTACTTGCATACCCCCCGTCAGGGCGGTGCCATCTTCCGCTTGTATCTTGATAATAACCCTCAGGGACATTAACCGTCCCCTCAGAAGAATGATCATCCTTCTTATGCGGTGATCCTCCTGGTGAAGCACCGTGCATAGCGGTCCAGTATCGTGAAACAGATTGGGAGTTCCTAAAGCGGATCGCTTCGCGTTACCATACTTCACTTACGCCTGCCTCGGTGTTTGATGTACCAAAGTGTTATTTTGGTGTTGAGGAGACCCAGTCAGGACTTGATTTAACAAATTATCATTATACCGTCAGCAAACGAGTTGCAGATTATCGTTATTTTAACGGCAATGATACAGCACATGTAAACGAGCATGATTTTATTGATTACCTGGTTGAGGCGGAGCAAGTTTTGGAGTTGGGCAGCACCGTTACTTTTAAAGGTAAAAACTTGTACGTGTACAAGGTAGACACTCACATGCAAAAGGGTGTGATGCAGCACGTGTATACCTTAACCTCTCACAAGGGGTTGAGGCACAAGGAAGTGTTTAACGAACAGCTTATCGGTCTGTCTTTACCAGGTAAAGTCATTCAGGTAGAGCGAGATCGTATCAAATTACATTTGAATATAGATGCCGTTCAAGACCCTGCGAAGGCCCACTGGTTTACCTATGTTTCTCCTTATACTGCGGAAGGACATAGCGGATGGTACGTGATGCCTGAGTTGGGAGATACCGTGCGAACTGTTAGCCGACCAGGAAACATATTGTACATAAGACTCGTTCCTGGTGCTGATCCTGTCTATTTCCCTTTCCTTTCCATCCTGCAAGGAAATAAGCTTTAAGGTTGTCTCCAAGGAAGAAGGGGAAACTTCGCAAATATATTTCCCATCGGGAGAAAGTATCGTATTGGAAGTTACCTTGCCGATTCCGGATATGACCTTGCTCTGCTCATACGGATAAGTTAAACGTTCCAACGTACCTCGCTTCAGTATGGTCATGGCTCCGAACGATGCGATGACGGCATCTCCAGACGACCAGCCCAGCAGTTGACCACTATTTGCAAAACGCTCAGGAAGCCGATATATTTTTTGGACCTGAAACGGACGAGAGCTTTGATCGGCATTGGAAACTTCATTACTATCGGCGATGACAACGGTCTCTGTTTTTGGTTCTGAAACGCATGCTGACAGCAAAAATACTACGAGAGATACGACCACAAGCATTACAAAATGTTTATATTTATTGCCCATTATTTATTCTCCGTTCCGTGCGGTTTCCAGAGCATCAAATTCCACCGTAACGATGGTTTCATTTTGCTCGTTGGTAATCATGATGGAACCCGCAAATTCTTCAACGATGGATTTCACAATGCTAAGCCCCAATCCTACACTACCTTCTTCTGCGCTGTCGGAATGAGCCAGATAAAATGGCTGTAACAGGCGTGACAGATGTTCTGCCTCAATCGGATCGCTTGGATTTCTGAAGATCAGGCGGATCTTTTCTTCTGCCCGTACTGCTTTTACAGATACTGCCGAAAACGGCAAACTATATTTAATCGCATTATCTATCAAATTGATGAACATCTGTCTAATTCTGTCCCCATCAGTCAACATGAACAATTCCTCATTGATCTCATATTCAATGGTCTTTTTATAGCGCTGCGCTCGGATCATCATCGATTCACACACATCCTGCAGGATTAACCCAATATCCACCCGATCAAGCTCCTTGAGCATGATATTTTTGCGTGAGACTTCCAGCAGTTTTAGCACCATCGCATGCAGGCGCCTGCTCTCCTCGATAATATGATTCATTCCTTTGTCAAAAAAAGCACGGTCTTTCTCACCGTTCAGCCTGATCAACTCCGCATATCCCAGAATTGAGGTTAATGGCGTTTTCAGTTCGTGAGTAATATTGTCAAAAAAGCGCTTTTCCTGCTGGTGAAGCTGCTTCAAATGGTCCCGGTCCTTCTCAATAATATGGATCTGTCTACTGATTTGATCAATCATATCGTTATAATTCTCAGCTAATCGGCCAATTTCATCCTTGCGTTTAAAATGAAGACGGATATCCAGATTCCCGTTTTTCACCTCGGTGGATGCTTGCGTCAATCTGGTCAGCGGGATGGTAATATGCCTGGAAAGAATATAGGAAAACAGAAAGGCTGCCGCAAAAATCGCTAGGGCCATATAGAGGGTAATCTCCCGAATCTGTCCGGTTTGTTCGTAGAGTGAGCTGAAATCCTTGTAAAAACGCAGTATGCCCACCTTTGAACCGTCTATAACAACCGGGTAGGAGAAGAGGACTGTCGTCTTATTACGATCATAAGTAATGCTGTACGCTGTATTGCCACCAATCGCCTGCTGCAGATCGCTTTGCATTTGCTGCTGAAACGGGGAGTTGTCCGGGGCATACAGCAATTTGCCTTCCACCGTATACACGCCAATACTGCTGTTCGTGGTATGGTTCAGATCAGTTGCTATCTCCTTGGCAATTCCTCCAAAATACAGCTCATTGCTGCTGAAATGGTTAATCAGGAACGCTTGGCGCACATAAACATTGCTGTTATTTTTCAGTCCGACCAGTTCCGAGGTAACCAGGTTCTGATTGCTTGTTCGGATAAATTCCTTGACGGTCTGATTAAGCACGATAAAAGAAAGCGAAAAAATCAGAAAAAAACCGATCAGAAATTTGATGCTGATTTTGCGTATCATGCTTATTCACCCATTTTTTTAAATTTGTACCCGATTCCGAAGACGGTAGCAATGCATTCGGTGTCATCCAGCTTTTTGCGGAGTCTCTGGATATGCGTATCAACTGTACGTGTATCTCCAGCAAAATGATAACCCCATACCAAATCAAGCAGTTCGGAACGTGAAAAAGTTTTGCCCGGATGTTTAACCAGCATCATAAGCAGGTCAAATTCCTTGGGGGTCAGCTCAACGGGACGACCTTCTTTTTGGACAAGTCGTTCTTCTTCGATCACCTCAATGTTTTTAAACCGAATGACGGCTTTCGTTGTTTCCTCCCTGTCGGGGCTGCTCGCCTGCTCCACTCTGCGTAAAATGGTTCGAATGCGTGCAACAACTTCACGCAGATCAAAAGGCTTGGTAATATAATCATCGGCTCCGAATTCAAGACCGAGAATTTTATCGGTAATATCCGATTTAGCGGTAATCATGCAGATCGGTATGTTATAATTCGTAGTCACCTTTTTGCAAATGTCTAGGCCGCTCTGGTCAGGCAGCATCCAGTCCAGCAGCAGCAAATCGGGCTGAAACGACTGCAGTTCATGCATTCCCGCTGCTCCGCTGGCCGCTGTGCATGTCTGGAACCCCTCCATAGAAAGTCCGTACGATAGCAAGTCGGCAATCGGGGCATCATCTTCAATAATAAGAATCTTTGCTTTATTCATCGTAATCCTCATCTCTATTTTTAATACGACAGGTTTAGGACATCGCCCATTATATTAATCAATCAGGGAAAAACAATCAAATGTATATTGTAAATCCTCATACCCGCTATCAGCATATAGCCCCACCTTTTCTGTTATAAGAAGCCGTACCATGAGCGTTTTTCGATAAAAACTTAAGCAACCATAGTCGATAAACAAACTAAAGTTGCTTATAGGAAGTTCATCCCAGTTCATTTAACTTTTTCACTGCATTTGGAACGTTTTTCGAAACGATACCGATCTCACTCACCCCGATCAAATCCTTCATTGAAAATGGATAATCCTTTTGGTTTTTCATATTATGCCTAGCAATGAATTCTACGATATTTCCTGACAGGTCCTCAAAATAGTATGAATGAGAATTCCAGAAATCGAAAAACACTTCATCTTCGTGATCCTCTTCAATAAGACTGATTTGAGAAGATACCCTTTTTTTCGCTTCTGTAAATTTATTCTCTGGAATGTTGATGGCTATATGATAATAAGGCTTACCATACTGCACTAAGAATCGATCATCCGCCTTTTTGAAGACCACTTGCGTGTAGCCCATATAAACCGTAAATTCATTATCATCCTTATCATCCGCAATTAAATAATTCAATTTGGAGTAAAATACCTTCGTATCTTCGAATTCATTTATCCACAGAACAACTTGTTAAATTTCATTTTCATTCCTCCTATAGATTAACAGGAACTCTATGTCAAAATGATTGAGGTTATACAAACTTTTGATATTAGTGAATTGAAATAAAATTTAGAGAGTGGTTGTAAAAAAGAGACTCATTTCTCTTTATATATGTGAAGGCAATACGGCATTGCAGAAAACTTGGGAATGGTGCTCTGTCTATGATTCCTCCTTATTGTTCTTCTACTAATATTAATTTCAGGAGTGATTATTATGGCAAATTTTTCTTTAGGCACAGATGGAGCAAACCTTATCAAAAAACATGAGGGATTTTCCTTGAAATTTTATGGAGATCCTTATGGGTATCCAACAGTTGGATGGGGACATTTGATAACAAAGTCTAAAGTATATACTAAGAATACAACAGGTAATCCAAATGATTCTCTTCTCTCTCAAGTACAAGCTGATGCTCTATCAAAATCTTTAAATTTAGGTTATACTTCACCAATTTCTCAGTCTAAAGCAAATACTTTTTTTTCTAATGATACTGCAAGTGCTGTAGCGGCAGTAAATAACTTGGTACTTCCTAGCGGTCATAAATTTTCACAATCTCAGTTTGATGCACTTGTTTCGCTCACTTTTAATGCAGGTCCTGGGGTGCTAAAAACCAATGATGTAAAAGCTATGCTTGCCAATGCGCATATATATCCAACTTTTGTTGGTCCACTTTCACAAAGTCAAATTGATACTTGTTCAAAATTAGTCAGCAAAGCATTTTCATATGATAGAAATTTACAAAAAAGAAGAAATGAAGAAGCAACTTTATTTTGTAAAGAAAGGAAGTATACTCACAAATATCCAGTATATACACTATAGTTTAATCGTTATACGACATAAACAAGAAAGGTCAGCCTAAAGGCTGACCTTTCTTGTTTAAAAAATTATATTCACAGGCATTTTCAGAATCGCTTATAGGATATACTTACCTTCCTGGATATTTTCTATTTTATTAGCACAGAACTTATTACATAACCTTAATTCATTTAATCAGTAATTTTTTTAAGTTCAAAAATAGTTGCCTCTGATAACAAGATAAGCCTATCGTTATTAACAACAAAAAAACTTACACTTACAGGTATGCTAAGTTTTGTAGAAGGGTCACTTATATCTATTGCTTTTACTACATCATTTATATTTAAGTCTGGGATATCTATTTTATATAATCTATAAAAAGAGTCAGAGTTATGGCATGTCGCTGTAATCTCATATAATGGATTTTTTAATTCATATTGATAATTACTATAGTTTTTAAGTCCTTTTGATGAAAAAAAGTCTTTTTTGATTATAATTTCGTCTCCAATAAATTTTTGCCCTGTTGGATATTCAGAAGCATCATTATATGAATTTGCAAATCCTAAAAGCTTCTCAACTTTCCAAGTTCCATAGAAATATTTTTCAGTTTCACTATCCAGACTTATACGTTCTACAGTACAATATTCGGATGTGTTTTTTGGAATAATAGACTCTTCCGTTTCAGGTTTAGGCTCACTAGAAGTATTTGGATTTGATGTCGTGTCAACATTTCCACAAGCTGATGCTAGCATCAACATTATCATAATACAAGCCAATAATGTTTTTTTCATATCTCACACTCCTACTATAAAGTTATGTTTTCGCATGTTTACTCGCTTGCTAACTGAATTAATCCCCGTATGGATTAAAATCTCCTATTCCATCGTTTTTATATCACCATGTGCTAAAAGCTACTTCCATACAGCGAGTAATCCTTCACTGCTGTATAACAAATGGGGTGATACTTTTTCTTTATTTTCCGATGCCTTTATCAGTTTTGCCTCAGTATTTTGTTCCGGTTGAGTTGTTACTTGTTTACTGGGAGGCTCGCTCGCACCTCGCGTAACCATTGTAGGCTTATCTGACCCACATCCTGAAAGCAAAACTCATCTACCTAGCAGAAATTATATCAGAGCAATTGAAGCGATGAATGACATAAAATTAACATTATTTATGAATAAGGTTAACTTTATGTTATCTAAATCACAAACAACAATACGCCCAAATTGAACCTACCCAAGTCATTTTTTTGTTGGAAAATTTCAGGAAATCATCCTGTCGTTATACCTTCGGACACTGATTGTTAAGACGCTCATGTATACCGCAATCGGGGTAAGCGAACTCATCAATATTCGGCTGACGGACATTGATTTTCATTGCTGCCAAATTCGCATTAATAACGGAAAGGACTGCAAGGATCGCATTGTTCCATTTTCCCGCAGTCATTTAAAGAAGTACTGGCCATGTATGTTGACGCGATGAAGAAAAAACAGGCAATGTATCTATTGAGTCATCGTGGAAGAAGAAATATACGGATCGAGGTATTTGGAAAATTTTAGCCAAGTATTCGGAAGAAGCAGGTCTTACATAAAACCTTACGCCACATAAACTACGCCACTTCCTACTAACCTGGCTGAAAAAGAAGAGAATTGACGACGCACTCATACAACCGTACTCCGGCCATGAAAGCCGCAAGTCATTAGAAATGTATTCAAAGCTCGCCATTACCGAAACACAAAACGAGTACAACGAGGTTATCAAAAAATTTCCAATCTAACCCATACGCTTGCACTTGGTGACAGCGACGCTGGTATTACCCCAATACGTAAATTAGGGATATCCCGTCAATTTCATTTATTTAACGATACGTTATTTTTTTATTATTACAGAAAGATCCCCTTCAAAAATTTTTTGAGTCGTATGATTAAAAGTGGATAAATTCACAGTTACAATTCCTGTATTCTTTCGGTTATCTTCTAGATTAATGACTTCAACAACTACATGTAACTCATCATCAGGGTATACAGGTTTCATAAATCGGATATTATCCATAGCAGTACCAGCCACTACATCCTCACCGTATAAACCACACTCTACCCATAGTTTAAATGTTAGAGCTAATGTTTGGATTCCTGAAGCAATAATTCCTCCAAATATGCCTTCCTGAGTTTTCTTCTCATCCAAATGCATGTACTGAGGGTCAAATTCAGATGCGAATTCCATAATTTTTTCTTTGGTTACTTTTATAGAATCAGTCTCGAACCGCTGCCCTACAAAGAATTCATTAAACTTCATATTACACCTCTCGAAACGGATACTTTTCCATAATGACTTCCGCAAAATTTAATTGTCAACAAGGAGTTTACTCTCTAGCTAGTATGTTTTTTGGAGCTTTTTGGCTTGGTCAATTCGAAGCTATGATGCACCATATCGTGAACTTCATCTTCTGGTAGATTACCATCTAATATTACTGTATTCCAATGTTCCTTGTTCATGTGATAACCGGGCTTTACCTCTTCAAACGCTTTTCGCAAAAAATCAGCATGATCAGGGTTGCATTTTAGGTTGACGCAAAGATGCTCATCATGATTGTATATCAAGGCGAAAATTTTTTTGTTCCCTTGATGTCTCATCGCAGTCCATCCGTCTCCAAAAGGGTGATCTTCATATGAACTTGGATATGATAAGCAATGCTCAATAATTTCTTTTATTGTCATGACGAATTACCTCGATTTCTATTGGATCTTCTATGCATTAAACGCAATTAGGTTTCTTTGTGGCTTGCATACCATGCTGAAATCTCTTCCATCCGTTGTTTAAATTTCATTTCAGATCCTTGTATAGTGGGGTGGTAATATTCCCGTCCGATGAGAGAATCTGGCATGGTCTGCATCATTGTTAATTTTTCTTGTGTATCATGGGCATATTTATAACCTTTCCCGTAATTCAGTTCTTTCATCAACTTAGTCGGAGCATTTCGTAAATGCAAGGGAACAGGTTCATTTACGGAATGCAGGGCGTCTTTTTTGGCAGCTCTATAGGCTAAATAAGCTGCGTTGGACTTCGGGGCCAAGGTGAGATAAATGACAGCTTGGGTTAGATGTACATCGCACTATGGCATACCAATAAACTGACAAGCCTGGAAGACAGCTACTGCTATCTCCAAAGCTCGGTTATCTGCTAAACCAATGTCTTCACTTGCAAATCTGACCAATCTTCGGGCAATAAATAATGGATCTTCTCCGGACTCCAACATGCGCGATAACCAGTAAATTGCAGCATTAACATCACTATTTCTCATCGCCTTATGCAAAGCAGATATGATGTTATAATGTTCCTCACCATTTTTGTCATATAATAATGACTTGCGATTTAACATTTGTACTAAATCATTTTTATTCACTACAATGGCTCCATCTGATTTTTTCCTGTGTAATACAGCCATTTCTAGTGTGTTTAAAGCTATTCTGGCATCTCCATCGCAATATTCAGCAATCGCTGATAGAACGCCTTCTTCGATCTCGATTGATTGATTATTAAACCCTTTTGGGTTCGCTAATGCTTTCTGTAATAGCTCTAAAATATCTGCATGATTGAGCGGATGAAGCACAAACACTTTACTACGAAAAAGCAAGGCTGAATTCACTTCAAACGATGGATTTTCGGTTGTTGCTCCAATCAATATAATGCTTCCTTTTTCCACATAAGGCAGAAAGGCATCCTGCTGTGCTTTGTTAAAACGATGAATTTCATCAATAAATAAAAGTGTTTTCTCACCTAATTGCCTGTTTCCTTCAGCTTCTTTCATGACACTACGAATATCTTTGATACCGCTAGTCACAGCGCTAAAATCAATAAATTTAGATTGGGTTTGATTGGCGATTATTTTAGCTAACGTTGTCTTTCCCACTCCTGGTGGCCCCCAAAAAATCATAGATGAAACTTGATCATTCTCAATCATTTCACGTAATACTTTTCCGGGTTCAAGCAAATGTTTTTGACCTACAAATTCTTCTAAATTTTGTGGACGTACCCGATTTGCTAAAGGCCGCCCCTGATCATACTCGTCATCAAATAAAGATCCTTGGATCATAAAATCACTTCCTTAAACAACGCATTTTAAAAGAGTTCATAAGATAACATTAATATATAACTACAATTAGTGTTTTATTCAATTATGAAATATAGTAGTAGACACTCGAGTAAGTTAATAATTTCAAAGATGCTGCTGTCGAAATTCTGCAGGCGTACAACCTGTTTCACGTTTGAAAAATTTACTAAAGTGGGTTGCTTCCTTGAAGTTAAGTTTTTCCGCAATGTCACTAATAGAATAGTCCGTATGCATTAACAGACGTTTTGCTTCAAGATTAATCCGGGCCGAAATGAAAGCCTTTGCACTTATTCCAACTGCTGCCATAGTTGCTCGAGTTAGAGTTTTTTCCGTGCAGTTTAGACGAGTAGCGTATTCACTGACATGGCTCAACTTAGCGAAGTATTTTTCAACGAGTTTCTGGAAGCTTATAAAACGCAGCGATGTTTGAGAATCTATTGTTTCATTCATCCGTTTGCATTTATGAAGAATACTGAGCCAAGTTACAAATGCGTAGAGTTGGTAACGCAACAACATATGAATATCTTCTTCTGTCCCTTCAATCAACAAGTCTTCGATCATTCGTTCGATAGAAGCGATGCTACGACGCAACTCATTATGATTTAAATTTAGAATGCTTGGTAGCCTTCCAAAATCAAAAGCTAGTTTAAGCTCATTTAATGTTGATGTGTTAGGTATAAGAAACTCCGAACGAAACAAAATAATCCAACCATCCCAATTCTCATCATGTCCGAAATTATGAACTTGACCTGGGGATATGGCAAGAAAGGTTCCTGTGCTACAGGAAATCGGCTCAAAATCGACCCATTGTATACACTCACCTTGAGTAACACATATGAGCATATAGAATTCATATCTATAAGTTACACTCATCCTTTCTTTGGGTGTCCGTTGTTTAAGATCAGAGACTCGAAAAATTTCCACATCGTATGGATAAGGTAGTACAGGTTGATATTTAAGACGTTCTATATTTATTTTCTGTTTTGATATGCGAACCACTACATAAACCTCCTATACTAAAAATGCAGAATGTCCGAAAAGTATCATTTATTTTCCCGGTTTTGCCTTTATCGTTTGTGTTGAATGACCTAAAATGATCATATCATTTCCAACATCTAAAAAAAGGAGTAAAAAAAATGAGTGTAAATATCAAAGAAGTAGCTGAAACTGTATTGAATATAGAACGCGCTAATAATGAACGGTGGAATCAAGGAGACTGCTATGGGTACCTGGATAGTTACAGTGATGATATTTCATACTTCGATCCTGTGACTGAAAAACTTATTGTAGGTAATTCAGCGGTGAGAGAACATATTTTGTCACGCTATAAAAATCCTAATATTATTCGGAGTGAATATCTCAATCCCGATGTCGCTGTCACTCAAGCTGGTGATTTGGCTGTGTTGAGTTATAATTTATACAATTACGTAGCAGGAGAAGATGGACAAGAAAAACTTCAAAAAAGTTGGAATACTACTGAAGTTTTTCGTTTAATTAATGGCGAATGGCGCACAGTACATTCCCATTGGTCTTTTGTCCGCCATCCTGGGATTATATCGGGTCTTGATACGTTCTAAATAAACACACCTTTTACTATAATTAATTAAAACTCCCTTTATCAGTTGAACTGATGGAGGGAGTTTCTGTTCATTCGGAATTTCATTTATGTAAATATTTAAAATGAAGGGGTATCTAACATGCAGATTGATAATACGATGGCAAAAAAAATTTTGAGCGAAACCAAAGGAGCATCTACCGTTGGATTTACTCACTCTTTGAATCCTTACAGTGGTTGTGCTTTTGGATGTAGTTATTGCTATGTTAGAGAAATGCCCATTCAAAAATATAAAGATATTCCTTGGGGAGAATGGATTGATATTAAACTTAACGCTGTTGAAAACTATAGTAAAGAAATTAATAGTCTTCGCCGAAGAAATAAACCTATCAATATATTCATGTCTACTGCTACAGATCCATACCAACCCATCGAGCGTAAGGTTGAGATCACAAGAAAAATATTAACGGAGATGATTGAATCTCCACCAGATTTCCTTCAAATCCAAACAAGAAGTCCTCTGGTGGTTAGAGACCTCGATATACTTTTAGAATTACAACAACGTTGTGGGTTATTAGTTTCTATGACTATTGAAACAGACCGAGAAGATGTAAAGCGACTTTTTGCACCTTTAGCTCCAGGGATCAACCTGCGCTTAAAGGCTCTTAGAAATGTCCATGCAGCAGGAATTGCTACACAGGCATCCATTTCTCCTCTTTTGCCTTTCACGCCAGATTTCCCCAAAAGATTACAGGGGATTGTTGATCGAATATATATTGATTCGCTGAACATTGGAGATGGTTTAAAGGGGAATCGATCCGAGCAATTGGGTATGCCTTTGTTGTTTCAGCGAAATGGGTTTTCTAAATGGTATCAGCCTGATATTCATTTAAAAACGAACAACTATTTTAATAAATATTTTGACGAAAAGATTATATTCTTATCTTCTAGTAGAGAGTATCCTCTAAAGGGGAAAATATGTACAATTGATTAATCTACAAAAAAATGGGACAGTCATATTCTCTATTAGGAGATTCAATTGATGAAAACTCAATATGTTTTACATACACAAAGAGCAACTAAACAGGCTACTCTTTTTTTGTATGTAAAATAATTTAAATTATAGAATTACCGTCCAGATTGGAGTTTCGACGCTTCACGTAGATGCGAATCCCCATTACGGGACGGGAAAAGGAGCTACGATTTATCGGTTCGTGAGCGACCAATTCTCCTCTTTCTACACGAAAGTCATCAATACGAACACTTGGGATGCCGTACACGTCATCGACGGTTTGCTCCACCATGAAACGGACTTGGCCATCGAGATGCATTATACGGATACAGCCGGTTACACCGATCAAGTCTTTGGTTTAACGCATTTGCTCGGATTTCCCCAACAGGAAAAGATTCAAAAGATTTTGACTTGTTATGCAATTTATATTCGCTCTGATTGAAACCTAAGCAGTCACCCTCTGAATTTAATAAAAAGCCCGATGATACGTGCTCATCGGGCTTTTTATTAAATTCTTATTAAGAAGAGATATTCTTGTTATCCGTCATTAATAATTAGTATACAACTTTATTGTCTGTACACAACCTTCTTATACTCGGACACGTTTTCTTAATTTTTTAAATCTTATAAGCCTTCATTGCTTTTCTTAGCTCTTTGAATGAAGGTCGTTTCCCGTACATTAAGACACCCGTACGATAGATCTTGGCGGCCAACCAACCGAACAACAAAATGGAAGCGACCAGAATGGCAAGTGACAGCCAGATTTCCAGCAAGCTCGCCCGCTCCAGACCAATCCGCAACAGCATAACGGTAGGAGAAAAGAACGGAATGTACCCAGCCACCTTAACGAAAATCGTATCAGGTGCGGCGATATTGAAGATACCGATATAAAAGGCTGCCAGTGACAGCACGGTAATTGGCATAATGGCCTGTCCCAACTCCTCGGTACGGCTAACAATGGAGCCCACCGCAGCGAACAGTACTGCATATAGAAAGTAGCCAAGAATGTAAAATATGAGACCATATCCTAGCACCGCGATATTCAGTTGCGACAGATCCAGCCCGGCAGAGCTAAGGATCACATTATTATGTGGCAGCATAAGATTGGCACACACAACGGCTGCAAAAACAGCAATTTGCAGCAGACCAACCAGGAAGATGCCGATAATTTTCCCAAACATTTGGGTCAACGGCGAAACACTTGTGATGAGAATCTCCATGATCCGTGAGCTTTTTTCCGATGTTACTTCTGCAGCAATCATATTCCCTGTCATCATGGAAGAGGTGAAGAATAATATCATCAATACATAGACCAAACCATAGTTAATCATTGAGGTTTCTTTTTCCTCTGTCCCTACAGCTCCCCCTGGTTCAGATGGACTGTCTACTTCTCTGCTATCCACCATTACAGGTGTACTGATTTCACGAATTTGATCGCTGGTCAACGATTTATTGCCCATAATAGCCTTGACCTTTGCTTCCTGAAGTCCCGTTTGCACCAATGTGATTACAGCCGGAGATGGCTCTTTTTCTACAGAGACGTACTCCACTTTGGGAAATGTGTCTTCCTTGGCGGCAGGCTCCGTAAACCGCACGTAACCTTGCAGCTTCCCATTTTTCAAGGCTTGCTGCATTGCTGGCGCTTGTACGCTGTCATAACGTACCCAGATGGCTGCCGGGTTGGACTGCTCCTTGGTAAACTGCTCCAGCTGATTCGCCACTTCTGTCTGGCTCCCGGCAATCAGCCCCAAGCGTTGATGCTCAGCTGCCGTTGTACCGGAACCTCCGGCCCCTTCTCCTTTAAACAAAGAAATCAAATATGGCAGATTCATGCCAACCGTAATAAGCAAGGCCAGTACCAGTGTCGTAATGATAAAAGATTTGGTCCTCGCCTTCTGACGAAACGTAAAACCGATCACCGTACCTAGTCTATTCATGGGAATCCCCCACCTCTCTTATGAAAATTTCGTTGAGCGTAGGTTCCTTGATCTCAAAATGCTCCACATCCGTTTGCCCCAATGCTGTTTGCAAAATTAACTTCGCCGCATCCGGCTGCTCAATATGCAGCATCCAGCCACGATCCATATTCTCTATGCTGCGTACGCCTGGCAGCTGTTCCAGCCCGCTCACTTCACCCGTAGTGATGAGACGAACTTTTTCACGTGGATAGCGGCCTTTAATCTCTTGCACACTTCCTTGCACCACAGTATTTGAGCGATGCAAAATCGTAATATGTCGGCACAGTTCCTCCACATGCTCCATACGGTGGGTTGAGAATAAAATCGCAGCCCCATCATCCCGTAATTCCTTCACCGTATCCTTAAGCAATTCGACGTTCACCGGGTCTAGTCCACTAAAGGCCTCATCCAAAATGAGCAGCGTCGGGCGATGCACAACCGCGGCAATAAAACCCATTTTTTGCTGATTTCCCTTGGATAGCTCCTCAATCCGCTTGTCATAATATTCTAGCACTCCAAAGCGCTCCAGCCAGTAGCGTAGACTTTTGTCTGCCTCCTTGGCCGACATTCCGCGCAGCCTGCCCAAATAGTTAATTTGCTCGCTCACCTTCACCTTGGGGTACAACCCACGCTCTTCGGGCAAATAGCCCATTGTCCGCTGAAGCTCCTTGCTGTAGGGCTTGCCCTCATATTGGATGCTTCCCCCGTCAGGGTAAATCAGACCGAGCACCATGCGCATCGTTGTCGTTTTGCCTGCTCCATTGCCTCCCAGCAGTCCGTAAATCTCGCCGCCGTTCACATTCAGCGATATTCCATTTACCGCCGTATGGTTCCCATATTGCTTCACGACCTTTTCCAATTGCAGCATACTCATGATTGTTTTACCCCTTCCTTCTCCATAAATGTCTCTGCATTCGCAGATATTTGTCCTGCAGACCAATATACTAAAATATCATCCAGTTCCAGACGCCGCACACGGATGGGGCGAATCCCCGCTTGTTCCAATATAGCACTGGCCTCCCCGGCTGCCAGCGTTATAATTCGCTGTAAATTCCCATCACTCTCCGTCTCTACAACTCCCGGAAGCTCTGATGCCTCCTCTGGTGTACCTTCAAACCACATTTCCTTGCCATTTTCGAGCAGATGGTCTTTTTCCAGTTTGCCAAGCAGCCTGCCATCGTGCATCAAGACAATATAATCCGCCAAACGCTTGATCTCGTCCATGATATGGGTAGCAATAATGATCGTCGTTTTGCCGTTCTTCATACAATCCCGCAGTTCATCTAGCATGATTTTCCAGGCAAAAGGATCTAAACCTGATGAAGGCTCATCCAGCAGCAACACACGAGGGTGTGGCGCCAAGGCAGCAGCCAATTCAAATTTCCGACGCTGTCCCTTGGACATACGCGATAATTTCGTATGTGATGGAACCTGAAAGCGGTCCATTAAACGCTGAAAACGTGTTTCATCCCAGCCGGGATACCACAATGCTCGAAAAGCCGCTGCTGCTTCTGCCGTTAATCGATCCTCCTCACGAACCGGCTGCTCCGGTATATACCCAACCCATTGTCGTGTATCTGCCGGCATGCCGTCGGGGTATGCTTGACCGAACCAACGAATCTCACCGGAATCCGGATGAACAAGCTGAGTCAGCAAATGAATCAATGTGCTTTTCCCTGATCCGTTATGTCCAGCCAAAGCGACCACATATCCTGGTTCAACCGTTAAATTAATCGGCCCAATATTCCGGTTACCCCGGGTTTTATAGACCTGGCTCATCTCAATAATTGGTGCTTTCCTCTGTATTTGCGTAGGAACTTCCACATGATTGTTCACAGCTGTCACTCCTTCACCTGGACTTCATACCTTCTTTTCACCATTTCTGCAAAAAGCTCCAATAATTCCTGCTCTGTCATCTGTACAGCGATGCCTGTGGCAATCGCCGTTTCCAATGCCTCGGTCACCGCTTTAAGGCGGTAACCTGAGCGCATATCATCCTCGACCAGAGCGACAAAGGTGCCCGTTCCCTGCCGGGTACGTAGCAAGCCTTCGTTCTCCAAATCCTGATAGACCCGCCGGACGGTGATTACACTGCAACGAAGCGTCCCTGCAAACTCACGAATGGAGGGAAGCAGCGTTCCCGCTGCAATTTGTCCGGTTACAATGAGTGAACGAAGCTGCTTTTCAATCTGCGCATACAGCGGTTCCGCGCTATTCTCATCAATTTGCACTGGAATATTCACCTGCTTTCCCCCCCTTTTTAGTTATTTTTGTACACATACTACTAAGTTAAGTTCCGTTTCATGAGCTTACGCTGTGTCACCCGATAGGACACTGACATAGCCAGAACTCCTGCTAACAATGCTCCCCACATCACCGGGGACAACAGCAACCATTCCTTACTATAAGAAGCCGTTATCGATACCAGGTTGGCCCCGCATACTCGAGCTATAATCGTAACCATCCCGCACATTAGCATGATCACAATAGATAGCCAGAAGTACTCTTTTCCTCTTTTCAAAAATTCCAAGTGAATATAAATGGCTTGAATGAGCATTCCGTAGCCTATCCAGGTCAGAGCAAACGATACAAAGAAACCTGTGCTGGCATATACCCGAAGCGTACCTGACAACGTAAACAAAAGAGCAAAAAATATCACACTATTCGCAACAAACGCCAACACCGCCTGTTGAATTCGACTCATAATTACCGCTTTCATCGGTATAGGCAAGGTGCGGAAAAAGGCTAGCATGTGCGTATAAGAATCTTCCTGCAAATATTTGAACGCTCGACGGTTATAAATGAACCCCAAAAACGGAATCAACGTCAGCATGATGAAATCAGCTACTGGACTCAAGGCTGCATGCTCACCCCATTGCACACTTACCGCAAAACTCATGGTAAATCCCAAATACGCAATAAACAGCAACGTCCATAGTGCTGCATATGGATTCTTGCGAAAATCCTGACG
The DNA here is from genome assembly GCF_052921365.1 of Paenibacillus sp. T2-29. Classification (NCBI taxonomy): domain Bacteria; kingdom Bacillati; phylum Bacillota; class Bacilli; order Caryophanales; family Paenibacillaceae; genus Paenibacillus; species Paenibacillus sp. T2-29. Next base: position 38,745 of record NZ_JBREVE010000010.1, read on the forward strand.
GGTAATCATCCATGCTTGCTTCATGATCGTCATTTTCTTATCCTGATCCCTTCTGCACTGCCTGTGAATAACGACCTCGTTCGCTCTTCATTTCGAAGGTGTTACGACAGTATTCAGTGTTATTACTGTATATATCCTTATACACAGTATATAAACCAAGATTTACAGTTGTCAACCACCTGAACAATATTGTGCGTACAATCACAATAGCTCGTTTGGACCTATGCTACTCTGTAAATGAAAAACGTTCTCAATCGAGGGGATGAACAAATGGATAAAATACTGCATTGGGATGAGTCCATATTTAACCTTGTTAATCGTCATCCTGAAGTGAAGGACATTATGGTAGAACTAGGTTTTCACGATATTGCCAAGCCCGGTATGCTCCAAACCGCAGGACGTTTTATGACACTGTCCAAGGGAATTGCATTGAAGAAAATAGGTATGGAAACTGTGCAGCAGACGTTTATGCAACATGGTTTTACCATTCAAAAATAAAGGGGTTAACGATCATGAGCGAGCTAATTAACAACCGTGAACATACAGCACAGGAATTAACGGAGCGTCAGCGAATACTGAAGGAAATTATTAAAGAACTACATGCTGGGAAAAGCGTGGAGGAAGTCAAAGCGCGTTTTGCAGAGGCTGTTGGTGGAGTAAGTGTGGCAGAAATTTCAGCGATGGAGCATGCCTTAATGACTGAGGAAGGAATTCCGGTGTCGGAAGTCCAACGCCTCTGTTCCGTTCATACGTCGATATTCAAGGGCTCTATTGAGGATATTCACCGTCCTGCAGGACCTGAGGAACAACCGGGACATCCTGTTCACACCTTTAAGCTGGAAAATCGTGAGATCGAACGGCTAGTCAACTTTAAGCTGGCATTGCATGCAGAGCAATTTCAAAAAGAAGACAGTCCCAAGGTTATTTACAAGCTGCTTGAGGATTTAAGTCTGCTGATGGATGTAGACAAACACTATAGCCGCAAAGAAAATCTGGTCTTTCCTTATCTAGAACGTTATGGAATCTTTGGTCCAACCAAAGTAATGTGGGGAGTGGACGACGGCATTCGTGCCGCAATCAAGGATGCGAAGAAGTTGCTCACCGAATATAACGGAGATCGTGAGCAGATCGGGAAGGCGCTTGCCCATATCATGAGCGAAGTGAATGAAATGGTATTCAAGGAAGAAAATATTTTGCTGCCGATGGCACTCAGTAAGCTGACCGAGGATGAATGGCTAAAAATAGCCCGGGAAAGCGAGGAAATCGGTTTCTGCCTGACCGCTCCTGAGCGTGAATGGATACCTGAACGGGCAGAGGAGCCTGTAGAAGCCCTTGAGCAAAAAGAAGACACTTCTGGCACTCCGCAAGGGTTCGTGCGATTTGAGACAGGGATTGTATCTGTACAACAATTGGAACTGCTGTTGAATCATCTGCCTGTGGACCTGACCTTTATCGATGAAAATGATGTTGTTCGCTATTTCTCTCACGGTAAAGAACGGATCTTTGCCCGCACAAAGGCCGTCATTGGTCGTACCGTGCAAAATTGCCATCCGCCGCAAAGCGTGCATGTCGTTGAGAAACTGCTGGAGGATTTTAAGGCCGGCCGCAAGGATGTTGAGGATTTTTGGATTCCAATCAAGGACAAATTTGTCTACATCCGTTATTTTGCCGTTCGGGATAACGAAGGACGCTATCTGGGAACGCTGGAATTCACGCAAAATATCGCTCCTATTCGCGCCTTGGAAGGACAAAAACGTATTCTATCGGAATAGCAGCCAGCCGTAAGCCACCATGTTCAGGTTTTTGCCACCCATATTTATAATATGCTGTTCTACTATAGGCTTGGCCCCCAGTCTTTCATAAAAAGTACACGCTGGATTATCTGCCAGCACCCACACCATAACAGAGTGAATATCCATACTATTAAAATGTTGAAGCAAGCGTAGAAAAAGTCTCTTACCGAGCCCTAAACTATGGTATTCACTCAAAACATAAATAGCCGTGATCTCTCCCCCATACGGGGGATATTCCCCTGACTTTTCCGGACCTCCACTCACAAATCCGATAATTTCCCCTTTTTCATTTTCAGCCACATATACGAGGTGACCGTCTTCAGTAGATAGATTCGCATTCCATAATTCTATTCTTTGCTCATAGGAAAGACGTTCCAGAACCTCGGCAGGCATGATATCTTTGTATGTCGTTCTCCAGCAGTCTACGTGCACCTTGGCGATGTCTTCGGCATCTGATATCATCGCTTCCCTGATCATCATGTGGGTTCCACTCCTAGTTTCCAATATTATGCCTCCTATTATACCGACGATCCGAATCTCGATCTATGATCTATAACAAGAAGCTCATTGTTTGGTGAAGTGGATATGCCATCCTAAAAAACTTACCAAGAGAGTCTTATGCACACGACCCGCACATTGGACTCCCTATGGCACAATACTCTTTTACGAGGTCAAAATATAAGGACCGTTCTTTGTAATCGCAATGGTGTGCTCATATTGAGCGCCCCAACTGCCGTCTGCTGTGCTGATGGTCCAACCATCATCCCCCCAGAGCACCGCGCCTTCGGGTCCGAGGGTAAATACCGGCTCAATGGTAATCACCATCCCTTCGCGCAGTGGCAATCCTGTTCTGGCACGACCGTAGTGGAGAACGTCCGGCGGTTCATGCATTTGGCGGCCGATCCCATGCCCAATCAGAGATTTGACGTTACCGTACCGCCGCCAGCCTGCCGCTTTTCCCACCGCATGCCCGATATCCCCTAATGTCCTGCCGGGGCGGGCAACGTCGATGCCTCGCATTAGCGCCTTATGGGTCTGCCGCAACAGCTTTGCTACCGGCCGGCTGATGTTACCCACTGCGTAGGTCCATCCCCGGTCAGCCAGCCACCCGTCCTTGTTGACCACAATGTCGATGGTCACAATATCCCCGTCATGAAGCACCCGCTCCGAGGGAAAGCCGTGACATACCACCTCATTGACCGAAGCGCAGGTAGCATAAGGGAACCCTTTGTAGCCCTTTTGTTCAGGCGTAGCTCCACGCTTGCTTAGAAATTGCTCCACCCAAGCATCGATTTCAAGCGTTGTGATTCCCGGAAGAATACGACTTTCCAGCGTACGATGGCAATCTGCCAAAATACGTCCGGCCTCCCTCATGTAGCCGATTTCCTCCGGTGTTCGTATCGCTATTTCTATTGGAATCCGCCTCCTTTGAGCATACAAATTCACTAAACCTATCCCATTGTATGCAGGACGGACACAAAAAAACCGTCTCCTCTGTGGATAGACGGTTTATAAAAGTCGTGTTTCTAGTTGTTCGTAAGCGAACCCTTAAGATACTGAAGAATTTATGCGGCCGAGTTCGTTTTCCACCACCATGGTCAACTCTTCCTCATACCCTCCTGTTATCCGGTATTTTCGCACATATTCCTTTACAAATTTTTTGGGATCCTTAGGCCGGAAAATTCGAGTCATTTCCCGCAGACTTTCCTTAACTTCATTATGACCTTTCGTTGCCATGTAACTCCCTCCCAAAACGTTGAAAATAAGTGCTCCGTTGAAGAGAATGCCGAAAAGTATTGATGTCCTTATGCAGTGAAGTAGTATGTCTAGTGCAGCTTAGGTCGGGAATGCCTTATGCGAGGCATGTACCTGACACTATTATTAACCGATTTTCTTTTGGCTGAATCACTACCCCATTATACCATATTCAGATACAGCTTTCAGCTTTCCAGTAAATTTACATTGATTTTACCTATCTTTTACGCTTCATATCATTTGGAGTTCTCAATTAGCTGCTGCATAGAGGTATACCTTATTTATCGGCTTTTGGAGCGTATGTGTTTGGGGTAAAATAAATAAACATAACAAGGGGGGAAAAGGATGAGCCGTTATGCTCCACTGTTCACTGCACCTGTTGCCCGTCTATCTGCGCTGAACCTCGGAACTTGTGAAGAGGAAGACATCGATGCCTCCCTACTTGATCAGGCAGACCACGAAATCCGAGCCAAATTTCCGAAAATGCATAGCTTTCTGCTGCTTCGCCACGGCAAGCTGATCTGGGAACGCTATTACAACGGTCATGAAGCAAGCTCTCTGAACGATTTGCGTTCCGCAACCAAAAGCTTCACTTCCACGCTCGTCGGCATTGCTATGACACGTGGGGATATGCCCGGACTAGAGACTGCTGTGCATAAGTTGTTGCCTGAGTATTTACCCAAGCGGAAGGAAACACTGCTAGAACGGATTACAATTCGTCATCTGTTGACTATGACGTCAGGCTTGTATTGGCAGACGGGCAAAAAGCTCGGTGAAGCCTTTATCCACCGTTTTCATCGCAGCAAAAGCTGGCCGTCCTTTGCCCTACGCTTACCTGTACAGGAGGATCAAATCGGCGTATTCCAATATCGCAGTGTGGATTCACATCTGTTGTCCGTTCTGCTCACCCGTTGCTGTGGGATTGACGCCTATACGTATGCTCTCCAGCATTTATTCGAACCGTTAGGGTTCGGGAGAAGTGGTTGGGCACAAGATCCAGAGGGCTACACCATGGGCCACATCGGACTGTATCTGACGTCGCGAGACATGGCTAAATTCGGCGATTGCTGCCTTCATCAAGGCATCTGGAATGGCAGAGAATTGATTCCAGCCGATTGGCTGCATGAGGCGACGCAGCGACAGATTGAAGGCTATCCGGAATTCGGAGATTACGGATTCCAATGGTGGACTGGACGACTCCACGGCATTGATTATGCCTGTGCACACGGACATGGAGGACAGCAAATTTATCTGATACCGGAAGCGAATGCAGTCGTGGTATTTACAGCAGACAGCAAGGTAAGCCGTTGGAAAAACCCACGAACACTGCTAGAACGTTTCGTTTTGCCAGCTGTATCCTCCCTCAACTTGGAACGTTCCTAAAATGAGCTACATGTGCTTATTGAATATAGGGGGCTAAACAATCATGGAAGTCTCAGCACCAAAAATTCTAATATTATACGCCAGCTACGGGGAAGGCCATGTGCAGGCCGCCCGGGCAATCATGGATAGTCTGCGAAGACTCGGACACTGCGAGGTACAACTACTCGACCTGATGGCTGAATCACATCCATGGTTGAATGGGCTGACCAAATTTGTATATATGCAAAGCTTCAAAACCATTCCACAGCTTTACGGCTGGGTCTATAACATCACGCGCGGTATGCAGGCTAAATCGGCCTTTGGCCATGTGTTGCATTCATTCGGAATGCGTCAACTTGCTCTCACACTGAAAAAGGAGTTGCCGGATCTCGTAATCCATACGTTCCCGCAGCTCGCTCTCCCGGCGTTACGCCGCAAAATGGGAATGAATTTGCCTATTGTCAACGTGGTTACAGACTTTGACCTGCATGGGCGCTGGCTGCATCCCGATATTGATCGCTACTATGTAGCCACTGAGGATCTTCAGCAGGAAGCCGCACAGCGAGGAATACCTATCGAACGTATTGCCGCGACCGGGATTCCGATTCACGCTTCTTTTTATAACCTATCTGTCAACGAAGTCCCTGATCAGCAACAGGTAATCCCACCGTTACAAACTGAGACGACCACGTTGCTCATTATGGCAGGTGCATATGGTGTGTTATCCGGCATACTGGATATCTGTCGTCATTTAAGCCGACTTCCGCAGCTACGACTGCTGATCGTCTGCGGACGCAACCAGCAGCTAAAAGCAGAATTGGATGCGCTGTATGCGGACCACCCCGACATCTACACCTACGGATTCGTGGACTACGTCCCGGCACTTATGCGAGCAAGCAATCTGGTGATTACAAAGCCTGGCGGTATCACACTCTCGGAAAGCATCGCATCGGGTTTACCTATCCTGGTGTTCAAACCCGTACCCGGGCAGGAACTAAATAATGCTCTGTATCTGCAGCAAAAAGGAGCAGCCCGCATTGCTCGCACAACAGAGGAACTGATTCAACATTGTCTGGATCTGATCTCCACCCCCTCTCTTGCTAAGGAAATGAAGCAGGCGATTGAGTTACTTCGCAAACCTCATCCCGCAGACCAGATTGCCGAGGATATTTTACAGCAGCTTGAGGATAAAAGAACCTCTGTCCGGACAAATTAACGAAGAATAAGCCAGACGGAGGGGATACCAATGGAACACAAAGGAAAGGATTTACTCCCACTAACGGGTGAAAAGGTAGAAGTGGATGGTATTTATGTGGATGAGGATGGACATGAGCAACATTTGCACAGAGGCCAGCACTTTCCAGCTGATGTTGTTTTGGGTACTTCCGAGTGGAAAATGACCGAATATGCCTTTGATAACCATCACGAAGGACGTACCGATGAACGACTTATCCCCAAAGAGGATGACAAGAATAAAATGGGTAAAATCACACACCCACGCCGCCATTTGAAAACTGGTGACCGATAATTACGGAAGTATATCCACAATTACACCCAATATGTTGATAGTTTGTGGACAAACTGTGTGCAAAGTATAAATTATCGTAATATTATCTACAGATTGTGCACAATTTGTGTATAAATCATGCTACTTCTGTGGATAAACATTAATATGCGGTGGATAAAGTGTATACAACATGTGCAAAACATGTGCATAACCGTTTAAAAGGCTGAACGAATTCTTTTCGTTCAGCCTTTTTCGTATTTTTATACACATTCTCTAATTCATTTTTTACCGAGATCGGGTATGTTCGAACGAGAACATCGCTCCCGGAACGATGAGTTGCCCAAAAAGGACTCTATCCCATTAACGGAGACTAATCAAAAATTCGCAAATAGCGCATAGAGGAGTGTAAAATGGAAACGGGGACGAACAGAGTCAAAAGAAGAAATTACCGAAATGTAAAAAGAGTAAGGGTGATCCGAATGGCATCTATTAAAATCCTTTCACTTAATGTCGGCATGCCCAAGCAGATCCAGTTTAATCAGAAGGACGTTTCTACGGGGATATTCAAGTCGGCCACAGATGAATATTTGTATTTATCTTATCTAAACTTCGAAGGGGATGGGCAGGGCGATCTAGTTCATCACGGGGGTAAAGAGAAAGCTGTATGCGTCTATCCCTACGAGCACTATCCGTTCTGGGAAAATGAATTGCGGAGACCGCTCGATTACGGCGCGTTCGGGGAAAATTTAACGATAAAGGGTTTGCTAGAATCCGACGTTTGCATTGGAGACGTCTTTAAGCTTGGCAAAGCTATCGTTCAAGTTAGCCAGCCGAGACAGCCTTGCTACAAGTTGTCCATCAAGTACGGCGTACCGGACATGCCCTTGAAGGTACAGCAAACAGGCTACACGGGATTCTACTTCCGCGTTCTGGAAGAGGGAGTTGCCTCTAAAGCCGACGGACTATCCCTCCTCCATCGCCATCCGAAAGCAATTACAGTTTCATTTGCCAATCGAATTATGCATCAAGAGAAGGATCATATCGAGGGTATTAAACAAATTCTCGAAGTGGAAGAATTGTCCGTAAACTGGAGAAATACGTTTCTAAAACGTTTGGCGGGAACCGAAACGGATTCTCGGGAAAGACTATCAGGCAATTCGTAAGGTGGAAGTGGTTCAATGAGTTAGTATGTTTTGTGTAGAGACAACTTTTTTACCGAGATCGGGCATATCTTTCAATCCTATCCTCATAGCTTGTATAGTACGGAGACTTAGCTTGAATCTTTTATAAAGGAGGATATGCCTGACATGTCAGTCTATAAGTCTTCCACAGGATTGGATGAAAATATAGCAGCTGTCCTGTGCTATTTGTTCGCCTTTATTGGCGCGCTGGCCTTTGTCATGCTGGAAAAGAAAAGCCGATTCGTATTATTTCACGCACTGCAATCCATACTTCTTTTTGTAGCCCTCATGATCGGACATGTGCTGGTCGGATTCATTCCGCTACTCGGTCCTTTCCTCGCTTCCCTGCTAACGCTGGCAAGCCTTGCCTTGTGGATTATCTTGTTAATTCGTGCGGGACAAGGAAAGTGGCTCAAGCTTCCCTGGATAGGCGATCTGGCTCTTCATCAAGCTCGGCAGTTATGAAAACAGCAAAAAACCTTGATCCTAAGCAAGGAATCAAGGTTTTTTATGTTTGGGCAGTTCATTTTTTTACGCTAGCTTCTTCTGTCATATATGGATGTGTCCCAGCTTATCTGGATTAACCATTAAATAAAAATTCTGAATATGCTCCCCGTCCGGTGTCAGTATGAGGCATAAGGTTTCTCTCACTTCACTGTCTTTCAGAAATGCCAGCTGAACCTCACCATTAATGACGGTGTGGACCACTTCTCTTTCTCGTAAAACGGTTAATACCCGACGAGAGGTCAACAGGGCGAGAACGCCTTTGCGTACAACCATCGGCCTCATCACTGTATGCACATTACCTCCACCATCTGACACGAATATAGGTTGTTCAGCCAGTAGTTCCAGCATAGCAGTCACATCGTAGGCGAGAAAGGCGGTTGTAAAACGCTCCAGCAGTTTTACCCGGGAAGAGTTATTTATATTAGGACTGATTGGAGCTTCAGGAGCAGATTCTCCGGAAGATAGAATACGACGGGAACGACTGAACAACTGCCGACAGTTGCTCTCGGTCTTGCCCAGTAATTCTGCAATTTCTTTATAATCATATTGAAAAGCTTCTCTCAGCACAAAAACAGCTCGCTCTATCGGTTTTAGCTGCTCCAGCAGAACCAGAAATGCGTAAGAAATCATATCTTTACGTTCCAACCAATCGGCAGGGAGATCTGCACTCTCACCCAGCGGCTCCGGCAACCATTCTCCTACATATGTCTCTCTTTGCTTACGCGCAGAATTCAGTAGATTCAGACACCGATTCATCGTCATTTTGGCTACATAGGCTTTGGGATTCTGTATATCATTCAGGGGCTTATTCTCCAGCTCAACAAAACAGTCTTGAACGACATCCTCGGCATCCGTAACCGTTCCAAGCATGCGATAAGCAATGGCAAAAGAATATTTGCGATATTTTTGATACAGCTCCTCCAGACTTACATCCACCGATTCCCCCGATTCTTGTTCAATCCCTTGTTCTTTGCCAGTCAAAACGTAGCCCCCTGTTCATTAAAGACTGCCTGGATACATCCCGGTCGCGATGGCAATCCGGTTCCAGCTGTTGATCACATTAATGGCAGTGATCAAATCTAAGTACTCTTCCTCTGTAAAATGTTCTCTGACTCGATTATACAAGTCTGTGGGTACCCCTTGCTCTGAAATATGAGTGACCGCTTCAGCTAATTCAAGCATAGCACGTTCTTTTTCTGTGAACAAAGGAACCTCCCGCCATAAAGCAAGCTGCAAAATGTGGTCAGCATAATCCCCTAGTTTTAGCAAATCCTTTGCATGCATATCAAGACAATAGGAACAGCCATTGATTTGGGATACTCTAATTTTCAGCAGTTCGTACAATACTTTGTCTGTAAAACGACCGGAAATATACTTTTCCATCTCCATCATTGCCTTGAATGTACTAGGACTCACTGCTCTGTGGTTAAATCTTAAACTCACGATACATCGCCTCCATTATTGGTTTACATACAGAAGACAAATGAACATGTGATTTTGTGACAAAGTGCAATACATCAATTTGGAATTGCCCTCAATTGACATAGCATGTATTATAGATAAATGATTTTATGCAAAGAAGGTGTGCACTCACATGAGTGAAAAAGGTTTTATTAAAGAATTTAAAGAATTCGCTGTACGGGGTAACGTGATTGACCTCGCGGTCGGTGTTATCATTGGTGGAGCGTTTGGCAAGATTGTTACTTCTGTGGTAAACGATATTATTATGCCTCCGATTGGTAAACTTCTGGGCGGTATGAATTTTCCAGACTTATATGTAGCTTTACAAGCTGCCGACCCTCTAAATGCTGACGGTACACGCAAGACTTTGGCACAAGCCAAGGAAGCAGGGATTGCGGTCCTTGCCTATGGTCAGTTTATTAATGTCCTGCTAGATTTCCTCATCGTGGCCTTCTGTGTGTTCATGCTCGTCAAAGGGATTAACATGCTGAAGCGCAAAGAGGAAGAAAAACCTCCTCAGGAAAAAACAATCAAGGAATGTCCACATTGCCTGTCCGAAATCCCTATAGCTGCTACCCGCTGTGCACATTGCACTTCCAAGCTAGAGGGATTCGTTGAAGCACGCTGACTCGAACTACATTCCTATGAATACAACAAACGGCTTAAGACGGTGCATCGTCTTAAGCCGTTTTTAGCATGGCTCTAAAAATCATTAATTGAAGTTGGTGATAATACCCCGAGGTCTGACTGGCAAACCTTCTGCGTACAGATGGGAGACATCACCGAAGCCAATGCAACGGGGAACTGCCCATTCCTTGGAGCGTTCATCAAACAAGATGGTGGTTACGGAGCTAGGCGGCATCCAAAAACCGGACCAGACCAAAGCCAACGGTAGTTCCAACAGATGTGCAAGCCAGGTTAGCCCGAAGCCGCCATGACAAAATACGGCTACCCTGTCTTCCGTGTGCTTCAGAATTCGGTACCTGCCCTCCACCCGCTCAAAGCCTTGCCGCTTCAAAAATTCATCAGAATGAACTTTCAGTCGCTCGAAGGTTTCAGGACTTTGCGTCCCTTGATAATAGGAAATTTCCTTCCAAGAATCATGAGTCGGCAGAGGCGACCCGGAACGAATCACTTCACCAGGCAAATCCCAATGGGAAAGACGACCGTATGGAGTATCCTCCAGCTTTAGAGCCAGCTCCTGCGTCCAGTCCTCCACTTCATAAGTCATACCGAGAGAATCGGCGGTGTACCGCATCGTATCCAAGGCCCGTCCCAAAGGAGAGACGTAAATACGGTCCAGTCCGTGACTGGACAGCCGTTTGGCCAATGCCTTGGCTTCCAAATGACCCTCTGGCGTGATGGTGTTGTTAGGATAATCGGGGTCTGCATGTCGGATAATATACAATCTCATTATTTGTTCTCCGTTCCTATGAATGGCGACAGGATCGCTTTATCTCATTCCAACAGTGAGTTTTCCTAATTTTTAATGCTTATTCAGCAAGGTTTCCAAAATCGCGCGCAAATCCCTGTCTTCCTGATAAACTTCCTCACCCGTATCCAGCTCAATTACCCGGATATATGTATAGTTCGCTCTGGCATCGACGGGTTTAAAAATCAATTCCTCGGGATTGTCTGGACGCACATCATAGCCCATATTCTTGAACATATCTGTTATTTGATCAATCCCCGGCTTGCCTCCGCTTTCCAGCATAATCAGCCCACGCAGTTCCTTGGGCTCCTCTGGATGCATAACTCGGAAATGTACAATACATTCCATGTAAAATCGCTCCTTTCAATCATAAAGCTATGTTATGGCGCAAATCCCCATGTTCCCAGCATACCCCAAAAGCTACTCCGCATTCCACATCGTCCATCATATCGTCAGAACGGAAAACACGTTATACTGTAAAGTAGACTTTGATTTTCTGCATATTATAGGAGGAATCACGATGACTAGCGAGCTTCTGGATATCTACGACGATGAAAACAACCCCCTCGGCACAGCCTCCCGACAGGAAGCACATGCCAAGGGCTACTGGCATCATACCTTTCACTGCTGGCTGGCACGAGACACCTCGACAGGCCGCCGCTTGCTATTCCAACAGCGTCAGGATACAAAGGACACCTTTCCCGGATGCTACGATATTACAGCAGCCGGGCATTTGACTTCAGGCGAAGATATGTCCCAGGCGGCTCGCGAGCTGGAGGAAGAACTAGGCATTTATGTTCCCTTTACCTCCTTAACACCACTGATGACCGTTCGGTATGAAAGTAAAGGTACCGCACAGGGCACCTCTTTTTGGGATCGGGAGGTCAGCTCGGTGTTTGGACTGCTGTCCAACCAGCCCCTGGAAGCCTATTGTCTCCAGCAGGAAGAAGTAGCCGGACTGTACGAAGCAGACCTTGACCAAGCACTATATCTGTTTGAAGGCCATATTCCATTTATCGAAGCCCAAGGTATTACGTCGGGGCCGAACCCAGAAAAAACTCGCCGCCTGATTACACCGGATCAATTCGTGCCTCATCAAGCGGGCTATATTACAACTGTATGCCGGGCCCTGATGGAACTTCCCTCCCAGTAATCCTTATACTATTCTCCAGCTGACATATATTTGCCGATAATGCCTTCATATCGCCAGCCATATCGGGTCGACAGCTCGCTGCCCATATCATGCTCCAGCTCATACAGAATAAGATCCTGGGCAAAATGATCAAGCAGCAAACCTGTCATCACCGGATGCTCGGTAATAAGCGCCTGTGTCGGACAATTCTCTCCCCGCATACCCAGCATGCACCAACGCCGATCAATAACAAAGGAAAACTTACGCCCTGACGGTTCCTGTCCGTCTGTACCAGACGCACGCGGTAGCCACGGTCCCAACATACTTTCTCCGTTGTCGCAGGACCATAGCAGACGCACACCCCGACTCTCGGCTTTTTTCAACGCTTCCCGCAGCAGTTCGGCTTCCTCGCGCCACAAATTCAGCACAATCTCATGCTCTGCCCGTTCCAGCTCGCGTGTCAGACTTTCCAGCACCTTCCGGTCACCTTCCACGTTGTAGAAGGTCGGCTTGGCTGGTTCTGTTCGTGGCATCTCCTTCTCCACCGCCAGCAGGGACTCCCGCATCTGCCCTTCGATCATTCGGGTCAGCTCACCCGGCGGCAGCATGCTGTAGCGTACAGGCTCTCCCGCACTCGCTCTGAGATATCCCTGCCCGGCCAAACGCTGCAAAGCTGCGTACACGTTGGAGCGCGATGCCCCCAAACGCTTAGCAACTTCATAGCCGGAAGCCGCATTTTGTCTCGAAAGCTCGACCATCACCTTGGCTTCCATCTCCGTAAAACCCAGATTCCGCAGATGTTGCAGCAAACGCTCCATATGTTCTGTTCCCCCTATGCTGCCCGGCGTTATGTCTGTGTCCTGCGGCAGCCTGTTCGGCTGCGTCAAATCTGTTCAGCTCCACAGCGTGGGCACCATTTGGAGCCTTTGGGTAATTCCGCTGTGCAGATTTGGCATTTTACATTTTCGCGTATTTGCGTTGACGGTGTTGCCGGCTTCTCTGCCCCCGAATTGTTGGCCTTCCAATATCGAATGCGCTCGTCCAGCTCCTCCTGACGCTCCCGTTCACGTTCCAGTTCTTCAAGACGATGGTGTTCTTTCTCCAGTTCTTCCTGACGACGGCGCTCCCACTCTTCATCGAATGCCGCTTTTTCTTCCGGAGTAAAATCAGACACCGTGTAATTGCGGTCTGATTCCGTTGGATCGTGCGTTTCATACCGCTCATCCTGTTCATGCCGATCGATGACTTCATCTTCTGCATACTCCATGTAGGCAGGCACAGCATCCTTCGCTGCCTCAGGCTTGCGCAGATCAAAAGAATAGGCGTCTGTTGGAACCTCTTCCCGCACGGCCGCTACTTGCTTGGAGGCAGCCTGCCCTCCATTTAACTTGCGTCCGCATTTGGGACAAAAGTTCGCATCCAGCGGCACAACTGCACCACAGGTACATAAATGGGCGTTTTTCAATTCTGCAATTCTACTGCGCAGCTCATCAATTTCATCCTGAAGCTCATCACAAGCAGTAGACAACTGTGTCATCTCGGTTTCAGCCACTGACATATCGGATGCCCGGTAGCCTTCGTAAAAGATTTGACCCATTCGTAAGAAATGAACATCCATTTCCTGCTGAATCGTTGTAATTTGCGAATTAATCTTACTAATCTCGACAGCATGCTGCGCCTTTTCTGTTGCGCGATTAGCGCCTTCCTTTATACGTTGAATCAGCTTCATCGTCATTTCCTCCCCATATCCAGCCGGATTTCACTGTACCGTCCGTATATCCCAAAGTTTTTTTCTGTTGGCAAGCCTCGAACTCCTGTATAATGGAATGCGGTCATATCGCCTGTTTGAGGCTATAGGCATTGGCGTCAACATATTAACGTTCTGACGCTCCTGCTCTAGATCCGCATGAATTCAGCATCATTTTTAGTCCATTCGCCTTGTTCTTATCATCAACTAAAGCTGACTAGAACTCTATCATACCAAAAACTACCCCCATTTGTGAAAATGGAAGATTTTAAGAACGAAAGGGGTTTCAGGATCATGAACCCAAATCCTGCATTTTACCCCCGACCCATCGGGGTTCCTTATTCAACGACGAGCCCTCAGGCGCGTCGAGCTTCTATGGATACCAGTATAACGCTGGTACCCGACACCGACCAAGACGCGGCTTTTTTCCGTGCTATAGAGAACGCGGGCATTCATCTGAACCGCCCGCAGATTCAGGCTGTACGCCATGGTAAAGGCCCCCTTCTAACCCTGGCAGGGGCTGGCTGCGGTAAAACTACGGTGCTGGCTGCCCGTGCAGGCTACCTCATGGCGATGCGGGATGTCCCTGCATCGTCCATCCTGCTGGTGACCTTCACCAGCAAAGCAGCTGCCGAAATGAAGCTGCGCATCGCGGGACTACCCGGTGTGCGACCTGCCGCTGCACGCGCAGTACAGGCGCGTACCTTCCACTCATTCGCTTTGGCGATGCTTCGACATCGCGGTGTGCAAGATGAAGTGTTCGGTGAAACACAGGCCCAGCATACCGTTATGAAAATGATGCTGCGCCAGCTTGGACTGAGTGAGGCTTTCCAGCCGGAAAGCCTGCTGTCCGCCCTCTCCGCCTGGAAAGCGGAAGGCCGTAGCGCAGATGAGCTGCCGGAAACCATACGCGAGGAAGCGGATGCCAAGCGTGCCATGCTCGCCTATGAAGCGTGGAAACAGGAACGGAGCAAAATGGATTTTGACGATATTCTGCTGCGTGCCTCCGTTCTCCTGCGTGATCCGGATGTGCTTCAGCCGCTTCAACGACGTTTTTCCTATATCATGGTCGATGAATTTCAGGATACGAATGCCCTGCAATACGAAATGGTGCAACGATTGGCTGCGAGGCATCGCAATCTGATGGTCGTCGGAGATGATGACCAGACGATCTATACCTTTAATGGAGCCCGCCAGGAATCCATTCTGGAGTTTGATAAGGTCTATAAAGATGCAAAGGTCATTACTCTTGATATTAATTATCGCAGTGATGCACGCATTTTGGGGCTGGGCTCCAACATCGTCGCCAAAAATGTTCATCGACGCTCCAAACGTCTTGCGGCTGCCGGGCGCGAGGGCTTGCCGCCACAGTTTGCGACCCCATCCGGGCCTGAGGAAGAGGCGGGACATATTGTTACTCATCTGCTAGGGCAGGTAGAAGAAGGTCGTCTTCGCTACCGGGATATCGCTATTTTACATCGGACAGCCAGCGGAAGCCGATCTATTTTTGAGCAATTAATTATGCGGGATGTCCCATTTATTCAGTACGGAGCAGGAGCCGTATTTTACGATCAGTCTCTGATTCGTCCCTTAATGGATCACTTGCGCTTGTCGCTGAATCCCCGTCGAATGGAATCCATTCCAAGTACCCTTGGACCGCTGTATGTCTCCCGTGAGGCTGGGATGGAATGGATTATGCGCGAAGAGAAACAGCAGGCTAAAAAATACCCGCTAATCCACCTCAGCCGCTGGGATCGACTACGTGATTTTCAGCGTGAACAGGTGAAAGAACGCATTCGGTTGATTCGCAGTCTCACTACCATGAAGCCTGCCTATGCCATTCAAGAAATGCGGCGCGTCTTTTATGACAAGTATTTGGAAAGCGGAGATACGGGCGCGTGGACACATTATAAGGAAACGATGCAAGAAAGTCTGGAGGAGCTTGAAACGGCAGCCAAGCGCTTTGACACGGTAGAGGCATTCGTCAACTTTGCGGACGAGCTTTCAGAGCGCCACCGCCAGATGGAATCTCTGCGCAGAGAGGAAGACAGCGATGCTGTTCGGCTCATGACGATCCACCGTGCCAAGGGACTGGAGTTCCCTTGCGTATATTGGATCGGAGCAAGTGAAGGCATCCTTCCGCATAGCTCGGCTCTACACAGCGAGCTGCCAGAGGATCGTCGGGCAGGCGCCGCCCCCGCAACGGCTGTGGATAACGATGCTGCGCTGGAGGAAGAGCGCCGCCTCGCTTACGTGGCCGTCACCCGGGCGAAGGAGCTGCTGTACATCACCTCCCCCGCCTCCAATCACGGCAAGCCTGCCCCCGTGTCTCGCTTCTTGCTGGAAGCCTATGGGGTCACTCCCCCCGAGACTTCCAAGCCGGACACGCGTCGCAGCAGCTTTGGCCAACCGAAGGGTACTTCGGGTTATGGCAGCCGGGCCGGTGGTGGTTCGCCAGCGTCTGGCACGGCAACCCGCGTGAGCAGCAGACCGGGGTCAACCCCAGCCGCCACTACAGCACGGACGGCCTCGGCGGCGGCTAGGTCACAGACAGAGCCACGCGTCGATGTGCCTGTGTGGAAATGCACGGACGCCGCCTGCAAGGCGTGGATGCGGCGCGACACAGTAGGTGGACGCCGCACCACGGGGGCCAGTGCAGGCACGCCACCGGTGTGTCCGCTTTGCTCCTCCCCGATGACGGAGGGAACGCGCAACATCCCGGCCAGATAAGTGCGAGGCGTGTATAGCCGCTATGGAGCTGTACTCCCACTGCATTCGTCATTTCCAGTCCGGCTTGTGCAGACCTGTAATGAATCCAAAAAAGCACTAATGTACATTTTCCCGGCACCCTGCAAAAATAAGTTTTAGACAGACTAAATCAAATAAAAAACGGTAGACTAGGATGTGAGAATAAAATCCTAATCTGCCGTTTTTTTATATATCATTTTATCTAAGTTAACCCTCATTTATTCTAGATAAATTTCGTTAAAAATTGAATCCCTAAAAGGAGAGAACATATAATGAAACTTTCAGGAAATACAATACTAATTACGGGTGGAAGTACTGGAATAGGATTAGCTTTTGCAGAACGATTTTTAAAAGCTGGAAATAAAGTCATTGTTTCTGGACGACGTGAACATGTACTTCAAAAAGCGAAAGAGAAATTGCCTAGCCTTATTACTCATGTAAGTGATTTGAATATTGAATCCGAGCGTATAGCATTATCGGATTGGGTAACAACCAACTATCCAGAAGTAAATGTGTTAGTTAACAACGCCGGTATCCAACAACGCTTTAACGTTCTAAAAACGGATGCAAAAAACAATTGGGATTATTTCAGTAAAGAAATCACAACTAACATTGAAGCACCTTTCCATCTATCCATGCTGCTGGCTCCATATTTTGCAACAAAAGAAGAGGCGACTATCATTAATGTCACTTCTGGGTTAGCTTTTACGCCGTTTGTGATTGCTCCGATTTATTCAGCAACGAAAGCGGCACTTCATTCATTTACAATTAGCCTAAGACACCAACTTTCTGATACGTCTGTAGAGGTAATTGAAGTTGTCCCTCCGGCAGTGAATACAGATTTAGGTGGAGCAGGATTGCACACGCAAGGAGAACCATTAGATGACTTCGCAGATGGAATTTTCAAAGGATTAGAAGAAGGTAAAATAGAAATAGGATATGGTACTTCTGTGGCTCGCCTACGCATGTCACGAAATGAAGTCGACGAACACGTAGAAAATATGTATAAGGCAACGAAAAACTCAATAGAATAACTTGCTTAATGAGCCATCCTTTTGCGGGATGGCCCTTTCCTTTATTTCGCTTTTTATTGATTTACCTTGTAGAATTTGCTGGCACGTTATCATAATTCCCAAATCTCATTTCTCACGATTCGTCTTTATCGAAATAATCATCTGGCAAATGTAGTTCTCGCAAACAACCGATAAATTTTTCTTTGAAATTCGGATTTTTTTTATATTCCGGCCATACCGCCTTATAGTAAGGCAGCAACTTCTCATGTGGAATAATGCCCCAGTATAAAATCATGTTTTTCAGAACCTGCGGGTCGCCCCCTATCAACATCTGTTCAATGATCTGCCAGCTTCCCTGCTTGTTTTCGCAACTACGCGCGGCATAGATGGCAGTGGTCTGCATTTTCGGGTCGGCGTGACACAAGAAAGGCGCAAAATTTCGGAGCGTAATCTCACCGTAATCCTCTAAAATATATCCTGCATAACGCAACGTTTCCGGGTCATGAATCCTGTCAAGACTTTGCAAAATCACTGGAATAAATTCCGTTAAATTTGCTGTTTTACTGGAAGCGTGCAGAATCGTTAAAGCTTGCAGAAAATCCCTATGTTCATCCGATTGCAACAATTCCAGAAGATATTTTCTACCCTTGTCAAAAGAAGTTTTGCAGATTAGCCAAACAGCTGTGGTCCGATTTTTTGGGCTTTGCTCCGCAATGTTTTTCAAAAAACCAAGGGTTGGCTGGGCAACTTCCTTAAACTTGAACATTCCATCAAGCGCCTTTGCTTGGATTTCTTCGTTTGGAGCGCTCTGATACATCTGGATCAGTGCATTCTCATCACCCGGCATTCGACTGCCAAACCACCCGATATCATAATCCAAAATAATTTCATCCAGCCAGCGCTCGTACCAGTCCAGAAAGCTGTCTTCATAGACAAAGAAAAAGGGATGATCGGGATGAAAATCGGAGGTGTACACAATTCTCCCCCTGTATTTCCCTTCAAGTACGAGATACATGTCGTATTCGCAGCCTTGGGTACCTATGCACAACATGCCGCCCAGCACCTTATTACGGGCGTCATCGTATTCCTCATCAGGGATGTCCTCATCCTTGGTCAAGGGCTCAATCAGATGGTTCCATTCCTCTTTGGCCATCCCGGGATGCAGAACGGATTTTGCAAGGAGTGCCTGGTGCTCGGTATAGGAAGTTGCCTTTTCAATCGGATAAACTCCATAATAGGGTCCGGCGCCTCCGTTGCCGATGTTTGTTAAAAACAGCGCGTAAGGCTCGGGTAGGGTGACTTGATTGTGGGCTTGCCAGTCCGCCAGCTCTTTTGCTGTAAGCTTCTCTTTAACCCTGTACTGATGTGAGGATGCTCCAAACACCGAGAAATCCTTGTCTTTGCGCATGGCCTGATTCAGTTTGTCTTTTATTCGATCCAGTTGCGTTTCTTTCTTCCCAAACCACATATTTGCACCCTCCAGTAGACTTAGCCAGTTTCCTTTACTTGCTTATCCAGCAATTTCATTCTTTATGGGTCTTACCTCTTTACATTGATATGATCTTTAAGTAAGTTTTTATAATACGGTGGATACTGTTTAATTGAAGTATGAAAAGTGATCACGCATAAAATGAGTTAACGTATCCTCTAAATTTTGATGCTGTTTCATATATTGGAACAAGATGGACGAGGTGAGCATGATTTCAGAATCCTCGATACTAATAATCCATGACGGTGGCTCCTCAGGATTGTAACTAAATTCACTAACGATGCCGTATGCTATACCTAGTTTATCCATTCTCTTGTGTAAAATTTGATAGATCTCGTCAGTCAGTTGATGAATATTAATATCATTCTGTTCCAAAACCTTCTCCCTCCTCTTTCGTCAATCAATAGATAGTTTAAAATCAACAATCGTCTGTTCAGCCGTAACCTCATAGCCTAAGCCCTTGTAAAGTTGTACAGCAACTTGGTTCTCCTCCATTACTCCCAGATAGACATCTGATGATAGCGTTCTGCCCAGTTTTGTAAGTTGGCTCGTCAAGTGCTTTGCTAGCCCTTTCCCTCTGTGAGCAGGGCTTGTATATATGTTTCCGAGCTCCACGAGCTTAGAATCATAAAAGTGAAAGCCACCTACGGCAATAAAATGACCACATTCCTTGATCCCAAGGAAAGGATATTGTTCGAGTTCGCTCCTCGTAAAAAATTTCATGCCCCCATTTCGTAATAAATCCACTATTTCTGGAACTTCGTTTTCCTTAACTAACTCAGCCAAGTTAGAATCAAGCAGTTTCGATTGATCCATATGTTTCATCGTTAAGAAACGTTGTGGGTTACCCGTTATGAGCCCATGAGACTGAAAAAGTTGTAGGTCACGATCACACAGGATTGTACCACAAACGGTATTTTTCTTAAGTTGAATGAGTTCCTCAGTAAAAGCAATAAGAGCTGAAAAGTTAAGTTTCTCTCGGTTTATGCAGTGGAAAGAAAACGCAGGGAAGGAGAGCCCGCAAAAGTATGCTAAGACCCCTGTCAGCTTGTCATCTACATATTGACCAACAAATTTAGCCTGCTCCTTACGTTGACTTAAATAGCTATAGAATAACAAGTGTTGGTCTCTATGAATCTGGTTCGTTAATTGATAAACAGTTTCGTCGCTAAGCAGTCGATGAGAAATCATGTATTAGTCCCTTTCATTCCCATGTGGGTAATATTCTTATTGGCATAATACCACAAATGGAAATGATCCTTCCCGCTTATCCCATGTAGCCTTAACAATCTTGAGCTATGCGTTTCAAAAAATATAAAGATTGTTTGCTATCGAAGTATAAAAATCCATAATTTAAGGATGATTTTCTCCGAAATTCATTGTATGGTTCCTGCCTCGCCTCTAATTTATGATGAAATTAAAGAGAGGTGAGGTCCTAAAAAATTAATGACAAATATTGAAAACGCATACAAACGAAGAAAGAATGCTTAAAAATGCAAGCTGGTCCTTAATCACCTGTCATCGATTACTTCAAAGTGTACTTAATATGTACACACTAATGAAAGCGTTTTCTGTAATATGCGTTGCAGGTCAATCGAGGCGGTAACATCTACTAATTCAAGGAGTGAATAATATGCCAGATCCATGGAAAAGAAGGTCTTTCGGTATTCTCAGCTTTGTTCTCTTATCCTTTTTGTTGGTATCTCTCAGTTTAATTCCAAGCTTAGCAAAAGCAGAATCAGCTCCCTTGGTCACCGATGTTGAAGACCGACCGGTGATGAATGCAAGTCAAGATTTATCCACTAACGGCAATTCCTCTCCTATAGTCGTCAGCTCCAAAGATGCAATTCTTCAAGGTTACGGTGTAGAAAAACGGGATACACCCTATACCGGCGATACGCTTTATAAAGGCGATAGCTATGTATCCTTCTTTTATGACTATGACCCTAATTCCGGCAAGTCTGACGGGACGGCTACGTTTAAAGTGAACGTACCTACAGCAGGTCTTTATAGGCTGAGCCTCGGCTACTACATTCCGGCGGACACCGGCTCCAAGGATACCAGCATCAAAGTCAATGGCACAATAGCTGAAAACATAACGCTGGCTGCTCCTCCGAAAGGTGTGGCGGTGAACGAGAAAATGGTAACTAAGATCATGCTGAATGCTGGCACAAACGAGCTGACTTTTTCAAGAGGCTGGGGATATTACGGGATCGAGTATGTGAAGGTTGAATTCGCCAATCTGCCAGCTGCAATAAGCAAAATGGAAGCCGAAGACGGAGCCATTACTGGTGAGGTCAGCATCGAGGCTGCTGATACGGGTTATTCCGGTACCGGTTACGCAGCCTTTAAAGGCACAGGGTCGTTAACCTTTGCCTATAACGCAGCCTCAAGCGGGCTTTACAATCTTGTAATCGGTTACAGTAACCCCAATGGAGACAAAAAGACCCAATTGGTGGTCAATGGCCAGACCAGCGAAACATCACTCCCGACAACAGCAAGCTACACAGAGGTATCTGGCGGTAAACTGATGCTGAGTGCGGGAAACAATACCATACAGTTCAATGTCGATTCGGACCAATATCATATCGACTACGTCAAGCTGTCAGCAGTGTCTCCCCCGAAACTGTATCAGATTGAGAAAAAGCCAGTAAACCCGAATGCGACTGCGGAAACCAAGGCACTTATGGGTTATCTCGTCGATAGTTACGGCAGCAACATTCTTTCCGGTCAGCACACTCTTGAGGATGCCCAGTGGATTAAAGACCAAACTGGAAAGTATCCTGCCATATTATCAACGGACATGATGGATTATTCCCCCTCTCGCATCGAACATGGCGCCACCTCAACTGAAGTGGAAAAGGCGATTCAATGGGCCAAAGAAGGTGGAATTGTCACATTCGCATGGCACTGGAATGCTCCTAAGGGACTGCATGATATTCCCGGCAAAGAATGGTGGCGCGGGTTTTACACGGACGCTACTACATTCGACGTTCAATATGCGCTTACTCATCCCGAGTCGGAAGAGTATCAGCTTATCCTAAGGGATATCGATGCTAT
Source organism: Paenibacillus sp. T2-29 (assembly GCF_052921365.1). NCBI lineage: Bacteria > Bacillati > Bacillota > Bacilli > Caryophanales > Paenibacillaceae > Paenibacillus > Paenibacillus sp. T2-29. Next base: position 60,932 of record NZ_JBREVE010000010.1, read on the forward strand.
TGCTGCTCAGTTGAAACGCCTCCAAGACGCTCACGTTCCGGTGCTGTGGAGACCGCTGCACGAGGCGGAGGGCAAATGGTTCTGGTGGGGCGCCCAAGGGCCAGACTCCGCCAAGCAACTTTACCATATCATGTACGACCGCCTAACAAACTACCATCACCTGAACAACCTGATCTGGGTATGGAACTCCGAGAGCCCCGAGTGGTATCCGGGAGACGATGTCGTCGATATTGTAAGTGTGGATATCTACAACCAGGCGGCTAATTATAGCCCCAGTATCGGCAAGTATGACAGCTTGGTGAATCTCGTACAAGGCAAGAAGCTGGTTGGTCTGTCCGAAAACGGCCCGATTGGCGATCCTGAATTACTTCAAACATATTCAGCACATTGGCTCTTTTTCACCACATGGACAGGCGACTTCATCCGCAACGGACAATATAACTCCCTGGATCATCTCATAAAAGTGTTCAACAGCGATTACGTGATTACGAGGGATGAGCTTCCCCAAGACCTATTTACTTCGTCCAAGAATGAAGCGGAGTAAGGCACTCTTATTTTGGATATTCGGACTTTGGGTATGTGATCGAATTCGATAACAACGGTGATAACTTGGTATTACTTTGAACGTGCCCATAACTGTACCGTCCCATCCAGCACCATGAAGCAGCGTAGAAGCCTGTCTCTAAAGAACAGCGGCCACCTCAGAAAGTAACCGGGGTGGCCGCTTTTGATTTATAACCTGAACGAATGCAGTCTATCGCAAACCTTAATGAAAAAGGACCGTCTCCTCTCCAATTGGAAAGTGGAAACGGCCCCGTTCTTTTATGCGAAACGAGTTAGTTAGTGGACCACAGCTTAATTCGGTCTTGGATATGCTTGGTAAAGGATTGTTCCATTTCTTGTACTCCGGCTTTCTCCAGTTCTGCCATATAGTCGTCCCAAACCTTGTCGAAGTTTTCCGGTTTAGTCATGACAGCTTCCGGAATCCGTTTCCATGTAATATCCTTCATCTTGGCTCCGAGAATAACAGCCGGATCGTCATTGGGAAGAGGCATCGTATACGCTGCTCCATATGCTCTCGGTTGGAATTCATCTTCCTTCGGGAATAGATCCTTCCAGTGCTCAATCTTATAGGCCTTAAGCACTTCCTTCTCCGACTTGTTATAAGTCGCTGTCAGCAGTTCCGGATAACTACGAGTAAAATAGTTGCCAGTTGAGTCCTTGATGCCATCACCATAATGGACCATCAAGTTCCAATATAGACCGATTCCGGACTCTTTTTGGAAAGCCGCATTGTCATTGTTCATCCGTTCAAGTACAGCCGGAATAATCGTCCGTTTGCCGTCTTTAACTGTGTAATGCTTGCCTTCAATCCCCCAATTATTCAGGACTTGACCCTCTTCCGATGCCAGAAAGTCGAGGAACTGGATGGCACGTACCGGGTCCTTACACTTGCTAGAGATCGAGATTCCATATCCCCCATCAAAACCAGGCAGCCAGAAGTTGGTATCCTTGTACTCCTTGCTCATGGTGACTGGGTAATGACCGTAAGTCTGATCGAATTTGCCCTCCGCCTTCAGCGCATTTTGTCCGTCGCCATAGTCCCATTCCGGATCGGCCAGACCCAGTACGCGGCCAGATGCCACTTTTGCCTTAAACTGATCGGTCTTCTGCACAAAGCTTTCCGAATCAAGCAATCCAATGGCATTCATGTGATTCAACCAACGGAAATATTCCTTTTCTTCCGGTCGGCGGAAATGATAAGTCGCTTGGTGAGTTTTTTGATCAATGTAGTATTCGCCGTCGTCTGGTCCCCCGGTCGTCTGGAAGCCTGAATTCGTTACCTGGTACATATGCCAATCGTCGGCATTTAGGGACAGTCCGATATTTTTGTTGCCATTTTCGTCCGTCGGATGCTTGGTGATATAGTCCTTAATGACTTTTTCGAAATCCTGTACTGTACGGATGTCTGGGTATCCCGCTTCCTTGACGACACGGTGTTGGAGTTTAAATCCTACGTCGGGTTTGATTTTTTCCTCTTCGACAGCAGACCAGGTCGGAATAACATAGATGGATTGATCATCCAAACTGTACTTCGTCCGAACAAGCTTGTCTCCCAGCATTTTTTTGATATTCGGTGCATGCTTGTCGATCAAATCCGTCAGATCAATAATTGCACCAGCATCGACAAGTTTGCCGACATCCGCCTTAGCAGCGATTAAATCAGGATAGTTTCCTGTGGCTGCAATCAATGAAATCTTTTGGACCGGGTCTCCGACAGCGAATTCAGCATCTAGGGTTACTCCGGTTTTTTCAGCGATGACCTTACCGACTTCATCCTTCATGTTATTCCAATTTGTACTGGAGTCTTCCGAAAAATAAGTAAGCGTGATGTCTCCTGTTGTTACGGCCTTGGTAGCCTCAGACGGATTATTACCACTACACCCTGCAAGGGTCGCCACTAAAGTTAGTGACATTACGAAAGGTACGATCATTCTATTTTTTCTTGACTTCATGGAGCTAAACCTCCCTGTATAATGAATGTTGCCTCGTTTTAGCTTTTTACCGCTCCAAGCGTCATACCTTTAACAAAATATTTTTGCAGAAAAGGATAGACGATTAGAATCGGTACGGTAACAATGATGGTGATTGCCATTTTGACGGATTCCGGCGAAACCTGTGCCATACGCTCCGCCATATTGGCAGCGTCCTGGGAATTGGTTGCGCTTGTTGTCGTACTTTGCAAAATTTTCATCAATTCATATTGCAGGGTCGTCAACGATTCGTTGGACCCATTAAACAGATAAGTATCGAACCAAGAGTTCCATTGTCCAACCGCCAAGAAGAGCGCTACGGTCGCTAATGCTGGTTTGCAAAGAGGAAGAATAACGCGCCAGTAGATCGTGAAATCGTTGGCACCATCCAGCTTAGCTGATTCCTGTAACGCATAAGGCAGACCATCAATGAAGGAACGAATAATGAAGACGTTAAACGCACTTACAAGGCCCGGTAAAATATAGACGGCAAATGTATCAATTAAATGCAATTCCTTCATCAGGATAAAACCTGGAATTAACCCTCCGGAAACATACATGGTAACAGCAAGAAAAATTGAGATGAACCTTCTGGCTTGAAAATCACTTCGTGCAAGCGTATAGGCAAGCATCGAGCCGCTGACCAAGCCCGCTACAGTGCCAATGACGGTCCGCAGAAAGGAGATTTTGAATCCAGTGATTAACCCCTCATAGGTGAAAATCAAATCGTAATTTTTCAAAGTAAATTGCCTTGGCCAGATGGTGATTCCACCTCTAATGGTGTCCACCGAATCGTTAAAAGAGATAGCCAGCACATTTAAGAACGGGTAGATCGTCAGAACGGTTACCACAATCATGAAAACATAAACAACTACCTCTAGGATTCGGTCTTGTAGTGATTTAGACTTAAGCTTGTTATTTAATCCGCTGACCGGCGTAGTGCTTTTGACAGCCTCCATGTCTATTCTCCTCCTTACATAATGCTCTCGTTGGTATAGCGCTTAAAGATTCCGTTAGCCGCAAACAATAGGACCAGGCTTATCACCGAATTGAAGATATTAATGGCCGTCCCGAAAGAGTAGCGTCCCATCGCCAGACCATAATTAAGCGCATACAAATCAAGTACTTCAGAGTAATCGATGACCAGGTGATTGCCCAACAGAAATTGCTTCTCGAATCCCGTACCGAGCAGATGGCCAATAGACATAATCAGGAGAATGATAATGGTCGGCCGGATCCCCGGCAGCGTAATATGCCACATTTGCTGGAATCGGCTAGCGCCGTCCACCCGTGCAGCCTCGTATAATTCAGGACCAATACCGGCGATGGCAGCCAGATAAATAATAGCGTTCCAACCGGTTTCCTTCCAGATGTCTCCGAAAGTTACAACCCACCAAAATAATTTACCTTGGGCCATAAACTGGACTGGCTGATCGATGATGCCTAGACCCATGAGCATATCGTTTACGACACCGCCATCCGCTGAAAGCATTTTGGTGACAATGCCTGCAGCAACCACCCATGAAACAAAGTGCGGCAGATAAGATACAGTCTGAACAAATCGTTTTACAACCTGAATACGGACCTCGTTGAGCAATAGAGCAAAGACAACCGGTACAATAAAACCAGCGACCAGTCCCATAAGACTCATAGCCAACGTGTTCCGCAGTACTTGGTAAAAATGATCATCTTGGAACAAAGTACGAAAATGCTCCAAGCCCACCCACTTCTGTTCAAAAAAACTCAAACCGGGTCTGTATTTCTGAAATGCCATTGTCCAGCCCCATAGCGGCAAATACTGAAAGATGAAGACCCAGATCACAAACGGAATGGACATATAATAAAGATACCTTTGGCTTTTAAATACCTTCCAAGCATTCCGCTTCGGTTTTTTGTATACGTTTTCCGAATTTACTGTTACCGCTTTCATTTTTTTCATCCCCTCTCTTAAATCCATCATAAAACAGAGGAGAGTCAGAGCCCATACAACGGATTTCGGGAAAAATCATCCACAAATTATGGATTTCTATATTCCGACGGTGAACAGCCTTCGTACCTTTTGAATTTGCTGTAAAAGTAGTTAACACTTGTATAGCCGACGCTTTCAGCGACTTCGTAAACTTTCATTCCCTGGTCCAGCAACTCCTTTGCCTTGTGAATACGGACTCTGTCCAGATAGGTGTTAAAGTACTCCCCAGTCTTGTTCTTGAATAGCTGACCCAAATAGGCAGTACTATAGTTTAGTAGTCCAGCCAGCGTTTCCAGCTTCAGGTTGTCTGTATAATGACTGTGAATGAAGTCGATCATTTTTTTGAATTCCTGCTCCTTTCCACGAGGTTCGGAGTCTTTCGCCAAAGCTAGCAGGAAACGGTAGGTCTCTTCCAAAAGATCATGTAAATGATCATGCTGGTATATCCCATTCAAAAAACGGGAAACTTCCTCCGTCTCTTTCAACTCGATACAGAAACCCGCGGTCAGCTTGTGAATGACCGCATTGGACAGAAAGAAGAACGACTCTTTGATCGACTTCTCATCTTGCCCCTGTTGGAGAAAAAATGCTGCCGCCTCGTTCAACAATGGAAGTATTACAGTCTGGTTCCCTACTTCCAGACTGTAATACAGGCGGAAGATGAATTCCTCCATCGTTTCTTCAGCTTTATCAGCAGATAATCGGGGGGAATCCAGCGCAGGAGAAAAGAAAGGATACGGACCTAGCAGTCGGTTCTTCTCACTGAAAAAGGATTGTTTTACCGCTTCCTGGGCCTTTAAAAAAGATTTACAAATATCTTCAGGAGCAGATACTGCCCCTCCGGTTGCAGCGACGAACCTAACATTATCCGCAGCATTACGAATCTCATTGTGCAGAATTTCACGCCGTTCTCTTCCGCGCAGCGGCGCGTTGAGCAACAGGACTGTATACGGTGGGATTACTGTGACAAGCCCTATCATCTGCCCCTCGATCTTTGCCTTTAATCCATTCGAAAGCTGGTATGCGACATCGGAACGGTCCACTTCAGAAACACGCGGGTAAACGACCACGACTTCGTAGCTGGTCCACAACAAATCCGCTTCTATTGCTTTACTTCTCAACTTGGCGGGATCTTCAGTTTTCTCTTGAGGGACGAGCAGACTGTGCAGGTATAAATCGCGATTAATAACTTCTCTCTTACGCCACTCCTCTTGAAGGCGCTCCTCTTCGATTCGCTCGCGTATCCGTTTTATACTGGACGTCATTTCATCAATGTCGACCGGTTTAAGGAGATAGCCGAACACCCCGTATTTAATCGCTTGTTTGGCATACTCGAAGTCGGCATATCCACTGAGGATAATAAAATGCAAATGATGACCACCGGACCTCAAGTGCTCAATCAACTGTAAGCCATCCATAACCGGCATGCGGATATCGACAATTACGACATCAGGAGCTTTTTCCTCGATGACTTCCAATGCTTCTTTTCCATTGGCTGCCGTAGCTGTAACGATACATCCGAGGCTTTCCCATGGAATCAATGTTTGAAGCCCTTGACGAAGCTTCGGTTCATCGTCAACGATGACTACCTTAATCATTTGGTTTCACCTCCAGGTATGAAAAACTGAATACAAGTGCCTTTTCCAGGCTCGCTCTCAATATGTAAGGCACTAGAGGTCCCATACAGTAAGACGAGACGATCATTTACGTTTCGTAGTCCAATTCGCTGGACCTCCTGTTCATGTACAGATGCAGCAAGCTCTGCTTGTACAAGGACGAGACGATCGTCCGTGAAACCGGCGCCGTTGTCACATACTATAACTCGAACCCCCTCCGGGATTTTCTTAACTTTCACTTCAATGACAGCTCCTTCTGCTTGATTATCCAGACCGTGTACAATAGAATTCTCCACCAATGGTTGAATAATCAGAGGTGGAACCAGTGTTTCCTCCAAATCCGGATCAACCATTAAGCGATACTCCAAACGGTCTTCATACCGGAATTTTTGAAGATCAAGATAACAGCACACTTGCTCAAGCTCTTTACGCAGTGGAATCTTGTCGTTACCGGCCTCCAGACTGCTGCGCAACAACGCGCTCAACTGCCATACGGCTTTAGCGATATCGTCCTGTTGGCGAATGTGGGCCTCCATTCTAATGGACTCTAGAGAATTGAAGAGAAAATGCGGGTTGATCTGGCTTGCCAGCATTTTGAACTTGATCTCGTTCTGTCTCTGCTCCACCAGGCTTTTCTGACGATTCGTTTCTTGAACCTCCTGGACCAAATGGTTTACGTTACTGACGAGCGCGTTAAATTCCCTCGATAGTAGACCAACTTCATCTTTTCCGTCGATATGGAGATAGGTTTCCCACGAGCCCGCTCCTACTTGGGTCATATGCTTGCTCAAGCGGAGAAGCCTTCTGGATAATAGCGAAGCAGAAGCATAGATAAGTAAGGCTGCAAATATTAGACTAGCTGTGATCACGACTCCGCCGAGCCATATCACTTGATTAGCATCTCGGGTAATTTCAGAAACGGTAAAAACGGAAATAATGCGAAGTCCATTCCAGCTGTTCTGTGGAGTTAGATTTGCGATCACCACTTTCGATGCTTTTCCGTTAATGAGTGTGTTGTAACTTCCTTCCTGTTGGAAAAGTATATTTTCGTCGGCATGAATTTCAGAAAGATTCTTCCCAAACAACTCTGCTTCATTGGACGCGACAATCTGATTCCGGTTATCCACGATCAAGGTAGGGAACGATTCCTGATTCAGAATTGAATTTAATTGGCGCTTGTTAACATTTATGACCAGAACCCCTTTGCGCCCTGGTGAATTTACTGAGAATGATCGAATCAGGCTGAGATAATCGGCATTGTACCTCTCATCCTTAATTAAATTCCAGCCAACCAATCCTTTCTGCTCTATGGCCTCCTTGTACCAACCTGCGGTTGTGATTCTTTCGTCCGGCTGGATAAATTCCCAATTATTAAGTGCTCCAGGATTAGGGACATAGACACGAATGCCGGATATCTCTTTGTACAATTGGAGGTAGTCACGAATACCTGTATACTCCCGGTAAGCCTGAATGACTTCGATGTAGCTGTCATACTTTTGGCTGGCCACCATTTTCATCCGATTGTCATTGGTTAGCCGATACGAGATGTCCAGCGGCACTTTAATCAGTTCTTCTGTACGATTTTGGACCCGCTCGACATTGTTGGATGCTTGCATAAAGGCGTCCTTAATGACGGACTCTCGAAGCTTCCCTGTCAGAAACAGGCCGCATAACAGCAAGGGAAGAACAGCTACCGAAATGAATGTAAGCGTCATCTTCTTTCTCAGTTTCATGTCATTCATCATTCGTATAAAAAACATGGCTTGTCCTCCCCAATCAGTACGCTGATGCGCGCAAAATGCCCCTTTTATACAAAAAGGGGCATGCATAACTCAATCAATTGTTTTCTAACTTTCGCCAATTGTACTGTTGTACTGATCCTTTAAGCCTTAAGCCTTGTTGGACCTTAATGCCCGAAGCCTGAACCATCCACTTTCATAGTCTTTCTGTCTGTAGACAAGAGGGAGGCCCAACTTCATAAGCCGATCCCCCCCATGGATAGACTTTTGCCCGCTATTTCCTGACTGAACTTCATATTCAAGCTCTGGATTTAGTCCATCAAGGCGCAGGGCTCGCCAAGGCGCGTTCGGAACAGCCATCACTTGGAAATAGTAGACGATGGCATCCTCTTGGTCTTCAGAAACAAACATCCAAGCCGATTCGTTATCTTCAAACGGGCTCTTTAGGCGATACAAGTCACCCTTCTGTACTAAGCCACGTATCTGCTTATATACTGCGATTTGGCGTTTGACCGTCTCTTTTTCCTCATCGGTGAATTTCGTGAGATCAAGCTCATATCCAAAATTTCCGGACATGGCCACATCACCTCGAAAATCAAGGGGGGTTATGCGTCCAACTTGATGGTTCGGAACTGCTGACACATGCGCTCCGGTGGCGCTTACAGGATAGACAAGGCTAGTTCCATATTGAATCTTCAGGCGTTCCACCGCATCGGTATTATCACTAGTCCAGACTTGAGGCATGTAGTAAAGCATGCCTGGGTCAAAGCGTCCTCCGCCACTTGAACAGCTCTCAAAAAGAATATGCGGAAATTCGGTGGTGACGCGCTCTAGCAGCTCATACAATCCAAGAACATAGCGATGCGCAGTCTCGGATTGACGTTCCGGCGGCAGTTCGGCGGAACCAATTTCCGTCAGACAGCGATTCATATCCCATTTCACATAAGAGACCGGGGCGCTGGAGAAAATGGCAGCCAGCGAATCGTAGATGTAATCGCGTACTTCCTTGCGAGTATAGTCCAGCACCAGCTGCCATCTGGCTTCGCTGCGCCGCCGTCCTGGAACGTGAAGGCACCAATCTGGATGCTTCCGGTACAGCTCACTGTCTGGGGAGATCATCTCCGGCTCGAACCAGAGCCCGAATTTAAGCCCCAATTGATTGATACGTTTCGCGACATCAGCCAGTCCGTCTGGCAGCTTCCGACGATCCTCGTACCAATCACCGAGAGACGAATTGTCAGAATCCCGTTTTCCGAACCAACCGTCATCCAAGACAAAAAGTTCGATGCCTAGCTCTGCCCCCTCTTTCGCTATCGATACCAGCTTATCTGCATTGAAGTCAAAATAGGTAGCTTCCCAGTTATTGACCAGAATAGGGCGTTCTTCATCCCGATATGTCCCTCGGCAAAGCCGAGTTCGATACAAGCGATGATATGTACGCGACATTTCTCCCAGTCCTTGACCAGAGTAAACCATAACGGCTTCTGGTGTCTGGAAGCTCTCTCCTGGGCTCAGTAACCATGAAAAGTCAAAGGAGTTTACGCCAATGCTAAACCGTGTAGAGCCAAATGAATCTAATTCCGCGCCAGCCTCAAAGCCCCCGCTGTACACAAGGCTAAAGCCGAATGCCTCACCATGGCGTTCTGTTGTCTCCTGCGTGACCAATGCAGTAAAAGGATTAAGTTGGTGACTGCTCATGCCCCTTTTACTATCAATTCGGGTTTCACCTTGAAGGATCGGTTTACGGGTAATATTCCCTTCCCGTGCCCATGCTCCCGAAAGATACATGAACTCTAAATCGCTTTTCCCCGAGAAATCGACACTGGCACTTAGCGCACGGAGGAGTCGAAGACTTTGTTCCCCCTCATTACTTAGACGAGCCGAACGAGCGATTACGTTTCGATCCGCAAAAACAGTATAAAGAAGAACCACTTTAAGACCTGAAAAGGCATCTTTTAATTCCAGTTCCAACGTATCCGCTTCAGCTTCATTCTCGGTATATACGGCCGGAAGACCCGGTAGAGATGGCTTTCCCTTAATAATCCGGTAACCATCGTACTTTAATTCCGTGATGCGAGTTCCATCCTCAAGCTCTACTTGATACGCCGGGGTACGGAAGTCCCCACTTCCATACTGTGGGTATTCTTGCGGCAGCCGATCCAATCCAGCCGTCGTAGGAGTGTGAAGCAAAAGATCAGCCATGGGCTCACGGTGCTTCAACCTGTCTCCCCAGTATACATGCACAGGAAATCCATCGACAATCTGAATAATATAACTCATGCCCGACGACTGCAAATGAAACAGCCCCGGTTGCTCTTGAACAATGATAGCCATTGGGAAAAATAACCCCTCTCTTAAATAATAATCATCAGAGTTCCACACCTAAAAAGGCACTCAGAAGAAGCATTTTGTAACAACCATCAACTAAGTTCATATGGTGTAAAGCTTGATAAGATCCAACAATATAGCAGTAGGTTCTACAGAAATCATATATTAATTTTAGATATGAAGTACATGGCATGGTGCTCACTATTTATGTTATAATGCTTGATAATTTACATAAGGAGATTTTACCGTGATAGAGTATTTGCCACGTAGTAAACAGCACTCTGAATTGTATCTAACTCAGTTTGGCATAGAGAAATGCATACCCAGTCACTTTTTTGGACCTGCTATAAGAGATCACTATTTGCTCCATTATGTTTTGGACGGAGAGGGTACCTTCGAGGTTGGCGGGTTCAGTTATAGCTTGCGGAAAGGACAGTGGTTTCTAATCTGCCCGCAAGTCATCACTTATTATCAAGCCGATGCCGTAAATCCCTGGTCTTATTGCTGGTTTGGTTTTAACGGGACACTGGCAGAAACACTCCTCAAGCAAGCAGGCCTGACGATGACGTCCCCAATCCTCTACTTTGAAGGAGACCATTTGATTTATCAGTATTTGCAGCAAATGAACGAATCAAGTAGGTGCCTTAAAGCTCGGGAAACTAAACTGACCGGGCTGCTTTACTTAATGTTATCGGAGCTTATAGAATTCAGCCCGGCAACATCCTCCGAACAAAAAGAAGGTCGGGCGGAGATTTACGTTGAAAAAGTGAAGGATTTTATTGAAATGAATTATGCTCAGAAAATTACCATTGAGCATATTGCACATTTTATCGGACTCAATCGGAGCTATTTATGTTCGTTATTTAAACAACGAGTAAACACAAGCATTCAGAATTATTTGATTCGCTATAGGATCAACAAAGCTTGTGAAATGATGGGTAACGCTGAACTTTCAATAGGCGATATTTCCCGTTCAGTCGGCTATAATGATCCTTTGCTCTTCTCCAAAATTTTTAAAAAGGTAAAGGGATTCTCTCCCAAGCATTATCGATCCGAAACCCATGCTCAAATTCAAAACGACTACTGAAATTACAAGTAGAAACCTCTAATGAACAAAAGAGGTCAACCAGAAAAACTGGCTGACCTCTTTTATTTATTTTGTGGTTTGCCCTTCCAAATAAGAAACAGGTTCTTTAACCTCTACTTTGGTGCCCCCAAATTCATCCTTAATGTATTTTTGGGTATCCTCGTTATGATAGAGATCCGCTAATTTTTGTAGTCCCTTATCGTTTGCCTTATCCGATGAAGTAACCAGGACGTTAATATTGTTCTTTGTTGCCTGACTGATCTCTTCGTGGAACAAGGAATCCTTCAGTACGTTCAGACCGCCTTCTAAAGCAATCGTGTTCCCGATCAACACCAAGCCTACATCCTGAATCACGCGCGGACCTGTTTTGTCGTCGATTAGTTCAAATTTCAGGTTTTTAGGATTACTAGTAATATCATTGACTGTACCTAAAGCATCATTAAAGTCAGCTTTAAGCTTAATTAAACCGGATGCTTCCAACAGCTTCAAACCTCTTGCTGTATTCGCCGGGTTGTCCGCCAAAGCCACCAACGCTCCGTCAGTCACTTCATCAATGCTTTTGAACTTTTGCGAATAAATCCCCATCGGCTCCAGGTAGGTAGTGGCTATCGCCTTCAAATCGGCTTTGCTCTCTTTGTTATAGCTCACCAGATACGCCCATGATTGGAATGCATTCACGTCCACATCGCCTTGTCTAGTCGCATTGTTCGTTTCGATCCCACCGTTAATTTCCTTTACTTCAATATCCAGCTTGGCATCCTTGGCGGCCTGGGATTGGGCAATATGCTTCCAAATCTGCGCGTCAGACCCCATGGAACCAATGACTACTTTTTGCTTTTCCGCACCGGAAGCGGAGCTGGATCCATTACTGTCTGTGCTTTTATTACCGCATCCTGCGGCTACGAGTAACAAACTAATCCCTAATAGTAAAACGAACGATTTTTTCATGTTGTTTTCCCCCAGATCATGCTAGTATGCTAGTGCATCGTCATTCCACCTGTAACATTAATCGCTTGTCCTGTCATATATGCGGAGAGCGGACTTGCCAGAAACAACACCACATTGGCGACATCCTCTACCTCAGCCGTTCTCCCCAAAGGTACCTGCGAACAATCTTCTTCATATATATCCTGGGCGGTCATTCCGCGAATAACGCCCCCTTCAATCCGCTCGCGATGCTTCATCGGCGTTTCTACGATACCTGGACAAACCGCATTCACCAAAATTTGGTGCGGAGCAAGCTCAATGGCCATCACCTTGGTCAAGCCGAGAACCGCATGTTTGGATGCACAATATCCGCCCATGGCCCGATATCCATTTTTACCAGCCTGCGAAGCAATTTGGATAATTCGCCCTGGTTTACGCGCATCCACCATTTCCTTGGCAAACCGTTTGGACGCTACATACAGCCCAGTTGAATTAATCGAAAATACTTTTTCCCAATCAGCCAACTCACTATCAATGACATAATCCATCGTAGAAGTACCTGCGCAGTTCACTAAAATGTCAGGAACTCCCGATTCGCTGATTAGCAGATTGCACCATCTTTCGATATCACCCGGTTTGGATATGTCCAATTGAGTTTCAACTAGCTGTGAATTGACCACTCTATACGGCTCTTCATAAGAAATATCAGCAGAAATGACTTTAGCTCCACTCTGAATGAACAGCTCTACAATCCCCTTGCCTATACCTGACTTGCCGCCTGTCACTACTGCTGTTTGATGAGATAGGTCTATTGAAATCATAGATTTTAAAATACTCTTTTGAAAGGATCGCGGCTAATGCCAGCCTCCAACACAATCTTCACATATTCCTGTGCTGAAAAAAGAGAATGATCCTTATAGTTCCCGCATTCCAAAGCAGTAACAGCCGGAACTTCTGTCGTTTCCAGAATTCTTTTCAAGGTTTTTTCCAAAGCAAGTGCAATTTCCTCAGGCTCGTGTTCATTCCATAAAATCAAGTAGAATCCCGTTCTGCAGCCCATAGGAGAAATATCAATAATGCCTTTGATTTCGTCTCTCAGATACGTTGCCAATAAATGCTCCAGCGTATGTACAGCTGCTGTTGGCAGTGCGTCTTCATTCGGTTGCAGAAATCTCAAGTCATACTTTTGTACCGTGCTTCCTTTTTCATCATGCTCTACTCCTGCTGCTCTTACATAAGGAGCCTTTACAATCGTGTGGTCTAATTGGAAGCTTTCTACTTTTGCCATTTTTCTCATCCTCATTTTCTGTAATTTTTATTTTTAGTCTAATGACGACTACTCAACATTTGTGCTATTTTTTTAAAATTTAATGCTTTAAATCAGCATTTTTGCAATTATACATCGGATTACTCGGTTTTACCACTATAATTATTATTTTATTTCTCATTTCTTTGTCCGTTTCTCCTTTGCCTGTACGTTTTGACATAGTGTACAATATATACGGTAATCCATCTTTACGAAATAGATCGAGGACATCGTAAGCCTCATTTAGGAGAATGCTCTGTGAATGAACCGGATTGGAAGCACTTGAATGCTGTCCCTTTGCCCTTGCAGGAATTTCAGCTACAGCTGGACCAGAACAGTGTTGACGCCAAGCAACTAGAGGAATGGAAAAAAATCCCCGTCCTTTATCAACTAGCTCTGGAGGAATTAAAGAACAAAATTAAGCTGATCCAAACGGAATGGAAGCTGATAGATGGTTTTAGCCCGATTGAGCACATTAAAACCCGGATCAAAGAACCCCACAGCATTGTGGAAAAAGTTCGGCGCAAAGGGCATGAGGTCACCCTGGACAATATATTGCGTGAAATTCATGATATCGCAGGCATGCGTGTGGTATGCGCATTTGTCAAAGATATCTATCGCCTGATGGATCACCTCCGCACACGGGAAGACATTCGCATACTGGAGGTCAAGGACTATATTGCCCATCCTAAGCCCAACGGCTATCAGAGCCTACATGTTATTGTGGAAATTCCACTGATTCTGTTTGAGGGCACACGCTGGATTAAGGTCGAGATTCAATTGCGCACATTGGCTATGGATTTTTGGGCCAGTATGGAGCATATTTTGTACTATAAGTTTGATAAGAAAGTGCCCGAACATGTCGTTAACGGATTGACCGAAGCTGCACGTGCAACCTACGAACTGGATCAGAAAATGCTCAAGCTGCGCGGGGAAATTTTATCGCTTAGCGAGGAACAGGATGTGGAAGAGGCCCCGGTCAAACGAGCCGAGGAGTCAGCTTTGAAGGCACTTTCCCTCCCCGCAGATCACGCCACTTCTCGGTCGCAGACGTGCTAGGCATACAGCCACAGGATAACTAAATCATTCATTCTAGGCTGTTCCCCCTCGTGCTGGAACTTAGGAACTTATGTAAAATGTATAAATAAAGAGCCGTCAACACCACTATGATCATGGTTTTGACGGCTCTTTTACACTTTTTTTCAGTCAAATCAAATATTACTGCTTCTCATGAATCTCTGTGCTGATTTTCTCAACGATGTCCGCAATGCTGAATGACCCCAGATCGCCTTCGCCCCGTTTGCGCACGGCTACAGTACCGGTTGTTTTTTCATTTTCCCCGATAACGAACATGTATGGAACCTTCTCCAATTGCGCTTCACGGATTTTATAACCAAGCTTCTCATTCCGAGTATCCACTTCGACGCGTAGACCCGCTTTCAGCAACGCTTCCTGCACCTCATTGGCAGTCTCGATATAGTTCTCGGATACAGGCAACAGTTTCGCATGAACAGGAGCCAGCCACAATGGGAATGCACCTGTAAAATGCTCAGTCAGGATGCCCATGAAGCGGTCGATTGAACCGTAGATAGCACGGTGAATAACGACCGGACGGTGCTTCTGGTTGTCCTCGCCCACATAAGTGAGGTCGAATTTTTCAGGCATTTGGAAGTCCAATTGGATCGTTCCGCACTGCCAGCTGCGTTTGAGCGCATCGAGAATGTGGAAGTCAATTTTCGGACCGTAAAATGCTCCATCTCCCGCATTAATACGGTAGTTGATGCCCAGGTGATCCAGCACGTTTTGCAGAGCTTGTTCCGCTTGATCCCACAGCGCTGGCTCGCCCATAAAGTCATCTGGACGTGTGGACAATTCCACTGTGAAGTCAAAGCCAAACACACTATACATTTCGTTAATCAGCTTGATTACGTCCGTAATCTCTTTTTCAATCTGACCTGGTGTAACGAAAATATGCGCATCATCCTGACAGAATGTACGAACACGCATCATACCGTTCAGCGCGCCGGACAGCTCATGACGATGCACTTGTCCAAATTCGGATATACGAATCGGCAGATCGCGGTAAGAATGAAGTTCATTTTTAAATACAAGCATATGCCCCGGGCAGTTCATCGGTTTCAAAGCAAAAGTAGTTTCATCTACTTCGGAGAAGTACATGTTTTCCTTGTAATGCTCATAGTGTCCCGATTGTTCCCACAGACGGTTGTTCATCATCAGCGGTGTACGTACTTCCTCATAGCCATGCAGACGTTGAATGTCACGGGAGTAATCTTCCAACGCAGTACGCACAACCATACCTTTAGGCAGGTAGAACGGCATGCCAGGTGCTTCTTCGGAGAACATGAACAGTTCCAGCTCCTTACCCAGCTTGCGATGATCGCGTTTTTTTGCTTCCTCCAGCAAGTGCAGATGCTCATCCAGTTGTGCTTTTTTAGGGAAAGCTGTTCCGTAGATACGTTGCAGCATCTTGTTGTTGGAATCGCCTCTCCAGTATGCACCCGCTACACTTAACAGTTTGAAAGCCTTGATACGGCCAGTGGACGGCAGATGCGGGCCACGACACAGGTCAAAAAATTCGCCTTGATCATAAATCGTAATTTCCGCTTCTTCTGGCAAATCACGGATCAGTTCCAGCTTCAATGGATCTTCCATTTCACCAAAAATACGAGTTGCTTCCTCACGGCTAACCACACGACGTGTAATCGGCAGATTTTCCTGCGTGATCTTCGCCATTTCCTTTTCGATCTTCGCCAGATCGTCAACGGACAGTGGGTTTTCGATATCAATGTCATAATAGAAGCCGCTGTCGATGACTGGACCAATACCCAGCTTCACATTTTTCTCACCGTAAATGCGTTTGAGCGCCTGGGCCAGCAAATGCGCTGTGCTGTGACGGTAAATTTCCAGACCATCTGCACTGTCCAGCGTAACAATTTCAAGGTCAACGTTCTGATCCAAAACGGTGTTCAGATCGACAGCCTTCCCGTTCACTTTACCTGCTACTGCGTTTTTTTTCAGCCCGGAGCTGATCGAACCCGCCACGTCGGCGATAGTTACGCCATGCTCGTACTCACGTACGGCTCCATCCGGCAATTTCACTTGAATACTCACGATTAAAGCCTCCATTTCAAATTGTGTGCTATATCAAAATTGAACGCAAAAAAACGCCTCTCTCCCTCAAGGGACGAGTGCGTTCAGCTCGTGGTTCCACCCTAGTTCGGCCCGCTACTGTACATACATTCATGTTCATCCAAACATGCTCATGCACGACCTGCATGGCCCTCCATTGGTATCCGTTAACGGGGATAAATCGGTGGGCGCTTACTGATGTCACTGCCAGCTTGCACAGCTACACGTTCAACGTCACGGCTACAAAGGGGTAACTTCACATGCGGTTGCCGGAAAAGCTCTCAGCCTCGTCTTTTCTCTCTGAACGGCCCTTCAAGGAAATCATGTCTTTGGTCAATGCCTTGAATATTACTATATGCTACAGCATTATAGATCAAATTTGCAGGTATTTCAAGTGGACGTTTATGTAAGTTTCTGTCTTATTTATCATCCAGCTATGAAGACGAATAAGCCTATATTTACACCCCACTAAAAACACTGTAGAATATTTCTCATCTAGACGATACCGTACAGAAAGAAGGAGAAAGAGATACCTAAGATCATTGTCACAGAAGAACAATGGATTCAAAAAGGAATGGAACGTTTTGAACAGGGCGGAATTGATCAACTCATTGTTGAAAAAATGGCTACTGCTTTAGGGTGCAGTAAGAGCAGTTTTTATTGGTATTTTACCAATCGCAGCAGCTATATTAGACAAATTGTAGAGACATGGAAGGCACAGACGACACAACAGGTGATGACCGCGTCCATCACCCATGCTGCTATAGATGAGCGAATCCAAGAGTTGCTAACCCAGATGTTTGGCAAGACAAAACGGGGCGATTTTCTGTTTTATCTGCGCAAGCTGTCATTGAAGGATGATAGTTACCGTTCCTTGCTCAATGAAGTCGAACAGATGCGAATGGAGTTTATGAAAGAGCTTTTAGTCCAGAAGGGAATGCAGCCAGAGAAAGCCTCTCAGAGGTCATGGATGTTGTACCATTACTATTTGGGTTGGTATGAGCGTCACAAGCAAGAGACGTTAAGTGAAGAAGCGATCCAGCAGCATATTCATATGATTTGGACAGAGTGGATTTCAAATTAAGGGGGATATCAGATGTTGGAGTTACTTACATGGGCAGTTGGCGGAATTCTATTTGTACTGAGCGGTATGCACTTATATTGGGTATTCGGCGGACAAAAAGGTGCTAAGGCAGCGATCCCAAGCACGGGAACGGATTTGCTTTTTAAACCCTCCAAAATAGGGACGTCGATTGTTGCCATTTTACTAGCCTTAGCCGCTTGGTTCGTTTTGGAGTTAGGGAGAGTCGTGCCAATTCAGTTTTTCCATTTCTTCTATTTCTACGGTGCAGGCTTGTTGTCATGTTTATTTATTTTACGTTCTATAGGAGATTTCAAATGGGTAGGGTTCTTCAAGAGAAAAAAAGGAACGGTTTTTGCAAAATGGGATACTGTGCTCTATTCGCCCCTTTGTTTTCTCTTGGGAACAGCCATTTTAATGATGATGCTTTTACGTACGGCATAGCTTAAAGCTGATCTTTACCCGATTTGTTTCTTTCGTACGTCTCCACCAGTTTCTTTCTCAGTGAAATAGTACAGTAAAGCCAGCACAGGCAAAATGACTCCAATCAGAGCGCTGAAATTCCAACCACCCAACGCATAAGACCAACCACCTAATGATGATCCAATCGCTCCACCTATGAAAAAGATAGACATGAATAATCCATTCAGACGCCCTCTCGCTTCACTTCCCAAGGAGTAAATAACGCGTTGCCCAAGCACAAGGTTTCCTGATACAGCCATATCCAGTGTAATCGCTGAAACAAAGAGAAGGATGAGCGCAGCCGTCGAATGACTTTGGAAAATATAGATGACCAAAAAGGACAAGGCGGCAATGACCATAGCTAGCCCGGTTAAACCTTTGCTCCAACCTTTATCAGCCAATCTCCCGGCAATCGGAGCTGCTATTGCGCCCCCTACACCTACTAGAGCAAACAGTGCAATTCCTTGCTGGGACATGCCGAAATCATCCGCCAAGCGTAGAGGAACAACCGTCCAAAACAGGCTGAAAGCACCAAATAGGCAGGCTTGATATAAGGCACGGCGGCGCAATGCAGGCGTTTGTTTGAAAAGAGTACCTAGCGAGAGAATCAGTTTACTGTAAGATACCGTAGGTACAGGCTTGCGCTCTGGAAGAGCCCGCGAGAGAAGAATCGTCAACAATGTCAGAACGATGGCGGACATAATAAATACGGCTTTCCATCCCCAAATGCTGGTTATGAAGCTTGCCAATGGACGTGCGAACATAATGCCTAGCAGGAGTCCACTCATGACATTCCCGACAACCCGACCGCGCTGTTCTTCGGATGCTAAATAGGTAGCGTACGGTACCAGTATTTGGGCTACTACAGATCCAACTCCAATGAACAAGGATGCGGTCAGGAACGACGTGGCATTGGGGGCAAAGGCAGCAACAAGCAATGCACAGACTGTAATGATGAGCGATACGACCATGAGCCGTCGATTTTCAATAATGTCGCTAATGGGTACGATAAACAGCAGTCCCACAACATAACCGATTTGAGTTAAAGTGACAATGAAGCCCGCTGTTGTGGAAGAAAGGCCCATCGCTACATGAATAGGTCCTACCAGGGTTTGAGCATAGTAAAGGTTGGCAACAATAAGGCCGCATGCCGCTGCCAACAGAAACATCATCCAATTTGAAATACGGTTACCTTCTACGGCTTGTTGTTCTCTTTGCATGATAATCCTCCTCAATAATTTAAATACTGAACGTATAGTTCTTTAATTCGATAATCAAATAATATACTGAACGTTTCGTTTTGTAAATAGGCAAATTCAACTTTTTATTCTTACCTGATATTTGATATACTGAACGTATAGTTTATTTTAATGTTTTCTTATATCTATGTAAGAAGGTGAGCATTCCAGTGCAGAGTAAAAGAGGACGTCCGCGTAATGTCGAGTCGCAAAAATCTATCCTTGCCGCCTCTTATGATCTACTGTTGGAGCAAGGCTTTGGGGCTGTTACGGTAGAAAAAATTGCTGAGCGAGCAAAAGTGAGCAAAGCCACCATATATAAATGGTGGCCTAACAAAGCTGCCGTAGTGATGGATGGTTTCCTGTCAGCTACCATGGCAAGATTGCCCGTGCCCGACACGGGTCGTGTATTGGACGATATTCTCATTCATGCTACGAATTTAGTGCGGTTCTTAATAAGTCGAGAAGGTAAAATCATTACGGAGTTAATTGGTGAAGGGCAACTTGATGCAGGGTTGTCAGAGGCATACCGAACACGATATTTCCATCCACGGCGACTTGAAGCCCGGCATCTTATTGAGCGGGGAATTGAGCGCGGGGAATTGAGGGAGCATCTGGATGTTGAATTATGTATCGATCTCATTTATGGACCGATTTTTTATCGTTTGCTGGTGACCGGTTATCCATTAGACGATGCCTATGTACGACAATTAGTCATGAATGCGTTCGAAGGAATTAGCTTGGACTGAATGGCGAATGCCATATAGCGGGGCTGGCAGCCACCACAGAGTATTCTCCGTGGTGGCTGCTTATTTCTTTTTTCCTTTTTCTTTTACCCGCCGATCCTCTATGCTAACTCCTGCTTTATTTATTCGTCAGGATCTATACTAATCTTTTGCAGTAAGTCGATCAGAAGGTCCTCTTCCTCTTCGGATAAATTGTGGACAAGACCGGCATTGAGCTCGTCCAGTATTGCTTGTAGGACAGGAGCGAATTCTAATGCCTTGGCCGTGGGAGACACAAGTTGAGAACGTCGATCATTCGGATCCGTTTTACGTTCAATGTAGCCTGATTCCTCTAATTGTTTTACAGAGCGTGCCGTGGTTGCCTTATCAAATTTAAGTTCATTCGTCAGCTGCTCCTGTGTAATACCTGGCCGCTGCAAAATAATCTTTAAAAAACTGTGTTGCCCCCCACTGCCGATTCCGTAAGGAGCCAGTTTTTTGGACAGTATTTTTTGATTTCGACGGTACAGGTGGGAAATTAGCTTTCCAATCGGTTTTTTCCTCATTAAATACACCTCATTGGCTTGAAAATGGCAATCCCCAGCTGGGACCAAAACAAAGTTTACAATAATATTGTTGCGCACGCAACTAATTTGCTGTAAACTAGAACCGTTCATTTAGTTGCGTATGCAACTAAAGAGGAACTGTCAACGATAAAGAGGTGTTAATGATGAGTTCAACTGCTACAACTGCTGCAACCTATCAAGAGAATATCGAAGTTCAGAAGAAACGTTGGATGATTTTGATTGTTTTAAATCTGTTTACGTTTATGTCCACCTTGGATGGAAGTATTGTTAATATTGCTCTTCCTGTGTTGTCTCGCACGTTACATTTACCTGTGGCACAGATTGAATGGGTGACAACCGCCTATTTAATGGCGATATGTACCGCTATTTTATTTTTTGGCAAGCTAGGGGATATGGTCGGTAAAATCAAAATATTCAAAATCGGCACCATCATATTCATTCTTGGCTCCCTATTGTGCGGTCTTAGCTCTTCACTCTCCCTATTGCTGATTTCGCGCATCATTCAGGCAATTGGAGCATCCATGACCATGGCGAACAGCCAAGGGATCGTAACAGATATCTTCCCGTCTACTGAACGGGGCAAAGCGCTTGGCCTCATCGGAACCTTCGTTTCTTTGGGTAGTATCGCCGGGCCGAGCTTGGGCGGTATTATTGTCTCCTCGCTGGGTTGGCAATACATTTTCTGGGTCAATGTACCGATAGGCCTGATCGCTGTCTTTCTAGGCTGGAGGCTTCTGCCTAAGGATCTGATCAAGGTGAAGGATAAGATCGACGTTCCTGGCAGCCTGGTGTTTGCTATTTTTATTCTCACTTTATTCGTCGGATTGTTGCTGGGACAGCAGGTCGGGTATGGAGACCCACGTATTATTGCTTCGCTGCTAGTAGCCGTAGTTGCTTTTGCCATATTCATTTGGTTAGAATTGCGTCGTCCACAGCCGCTGTTACAGCTCGCTCTATTCAAAAATCCGTTGTTTTCGCTCAGTATTTTGTGTGCTTTTCTGGTGTTTGTCGCTAACTTCTGCTTTAACATCATTTCGCCTTTCTATGCACAGAATATGCTGAACTTGTCGCCTTTTTATGCCGGATTTCTGCTGATGTTGTTCCCCATCTCTATGGTTATTGTGGCCCCGCTCAGCGGCGCGCTTTCCGATAAAATCGGGTCTGAACTACTCACCTTCGCCGGGCTGGTCGTTATGGTCGTTGCCCAAATTGGATTAGCGGAGCTGCATGCAGGTAGCTCCATCCCGCTCGTCGGTCTGTGGATTGCCATGCTGGGTATTGGCAGTGGTTTATTCCAATCGCCGAACAATTCGCTGATTATGTCAAAGGTACCCCGTACACAGCTTGGCTCAGCCGGAAGTGTTAATTCACTGGTGCGCAACGTCGGGATGGTTGTAGGGATCACGCTGGCCACAACCATTCTCTTTAATGTTATGAGTAAAGAGGCTGGTTATCGAGTCACCGGATTGGTTCCGGGTCACCCTGAAATTTTTCTGGAAGGAATGCATGCAGTCTTTATGACGTCTGCCTCCATCTGTCTTGTGTCGGCATTGTTAACAGGCTGGAGGCTGATCGGGGCAAAACGGGCAAGAACGCAGCAAGAAAAGAGATAGAGCCTTCAGGATGCCAAACAGGCTATTGTAATAAGGATTACGTATCCTCTTACACTTCTACTAAACGTCCGTTCTCTCTCCAGGATTGCAGAATTTTCTCAAGTACCCATTGATTCTTGTATCCGTCATCGAACAAGGGAGCTCGGTCTACGAACTCCCCTCTTGCCAGCTTAATAAAGTCTCCATCGGCTGTATGATTATAGATTGCAGGAACAGCCCAAGTCTCGTATTCGGCATCCGGGTGTTCTAGGTCACGCAACACGATGCGAATATTTTCCGGATTATTGAGACTTGCGTGCAGCGTACCGAGCTCACCGTAAATATCCACTTCGATATCGTGGCGCTTGCCGATGGCATTTTTGTGAGTGATGAAGGTACCCACAGTATTATCGCCAATGATGCCATGAAAGGCGGCGAGATCTTCCACATCCACTTTTACAGGCAGACCCGTGACCGGATCGGGCCGCTCAGGTGTAATGATATGTAGCAGCGCCGCGACGCTTTTAAATTCACCAATCAGAAAACGGGCCAGATCAATAATATGTGAGGCCGTATCCCCCACTACTCCAGAGCCGGCCTTGGCTAAATTGTGTCGCCATGTATACGGATGCTGACGATACGGTGAAAATGCATCCATTAGATAACGAAATTGAATATTATAGATTTTGCCCAGCTTGTGCTCATCCAGCAGTTGCTTGGTATATTGGAAGGCCGCGCCGTAGCGATGCTTGTAGTGAACCAGCAAAGGCACCGGATTCGCGGTATACAGCTTTTTCAACTGACCTGCCTCCGACCACGTGAGTGTCAATGGTTTCTCTGCCAGTACAGCTTTGTGTTCTTCCAGCGCAATACGAATAATGTCAAAATGCACATCATTGGGTGTCAGCGACAGAATCGCATCTACCTCTGGGTCACGGATCAATGCTTCATAATGGGAGTACCGCTTGGAGGCAGGCAGTTGCAATTGCTCTCCGATGGCTTGAAGGCGGTTCGCATTTACATCACTAACGGCCACAATCGATACCCCCGACATGCTGTGTAATGATCTGATGTGATATTCAGCGATCAGGCCCAAGCCGATGATACCCATCCGAATGGGTAGGGTTGGGGAGGTAGAGGTACTCATATGTTCAGAATTCCCTTCTCTACAATTTGGTTTGATATCTGGAGCACATTCCTTTTTGCTATGCAGTATCACCCGTACCTTCGTAGAATAGTCCCCATCAGAAGTGATCG
The DNA here is from genome assembly GCF_052921365.1 of Paenibacillus sp. T2-29. Taxonomy (NCBI): domain Bacteria; kingdom Bacillati; phylum Bacillota; class Bacilli; order Caryophanales; family Paenibacillaceae; genus Paenibacillus; species Paenibacillus sp. T2-29. Next base: position 84,530 of record NZ_JBREVE010000010.1, read on the forward strand.
TCGTAAGTTTTACTTCCACAGACAGATAGCAGACAGTGAATACAATTCCCCATAAAAAAAGGATCTGCAGCTCCGTTGTCAGGTTTTGCAGATCCTTTATGCTTCTTCTTTATATCGACTACATCGACTACATCAAAAATGTACCTACGACAAAAGATACCCCGATGATGATTGAGCGCAACAGCTGTGCCAGAGCTACATTACCTTTGGCAATTTCCTCGCACACCTTGGTGCGCGGCGTCACCAGATCAAAAATCACATACACCAGGCACAGCACCACAATGCCCACGGCCGACCAGGTCAGCATATCGAGCCATGAATGGCTGCTATACGACACCATTCCCACGATGATACACAGACCTAGCAGCTTTGCCCCCATATAGATGCCTGCCGCTTCATTGCCGCGTGCGATTTCCTGATTATCGTTATAACGTGTCAGCAAGCTGAACACAAAATAACCTACGATTAAGATGGCAAACAAGATAAGCAGGCCGATACCTACATTGCCCAATGCGTTGCCCAAACTGATATGAGAGTCCAATTTTTTTCCTCCTTATGATACTTGTGAATAGGAACAGATCTGTTCGAATATTTTACATTTCACAATTCAGCTTATACAGCGGGTGGATTAGAAGGTTCGTTGGCAACGGCGGCAGCGCAATAGTAGGCCATATCGCCTGTTACCTTTTCACCGATTCGCGGCAGAACCCCCGCAAAACGCCCCCCGATCACGAATATGCCTGTCAGTACATAGCCGTGAAATAGCCCTTCCTCGGTCTGCAACTCTGCGCTCTGCATGGGCCACAGCCGCTGATAAATCTTAGGCTGTCCCTCGTAATAAGCGGCAATATGTGCGGCTTCCTCCTGTTCAGGTGTTAGTGGAGCATCAGCTTGATGATGCAGATCAGGCTGGTCAGCCTTCGCATTTTGGGCCACTCCCAAGACACCTTCCAGTCTCTTCTCGGGTTCAGGCTGCTCAATCAAATGCGTGCCTTTACCCTCTCGGCCCCATATGCCTTTGGCGACATAAGGCTCTTTATTTTGCAGAAACACGGATGGCTCAAAATATGTAGGTAGCAGGTAGGTTCGTATCACCTCCAGCTCCCGTTCGTCAAACAAACGAAAACCGCAGAACGCTGGTGTCTGTTCATTGCGCTCGTACAGCGACCATACGGTTGCGGTGAACCCTTTGCTCTGCGTAATGATATGCTGCGGCGGATTGATTAGTCCTATTTTTCCGTCTGCCACCATATCCATTAACGCCTGCCCCACCTCAAGCCCTGTGTCCTCTTCCCGATCTTCAATCAGATACTCCAGCGGATACAGGCGATAGAGGATGTGAATCTGCTCTCCACGGTGATACAATCCTTCATTTGGGATAATTTCCAGTTCTTCCAATGGCGCATAAACCACTTCAAACCCGGCTTGTTCACATAAACGCATGATATATTTGGTATTCGTCTGATCCTCGATATGCCATTCATAGCAAGTGAAATACACCTTTGTCCCCAAACCCTTACGACTATAAAAATGAATGAGCTCCGTCAAGGCAGACTGAATCGCCTCATCCATTCCTGATGAGGGTCCATGTAAATCAATGTCATCCCTTGACATTCCCTCACAACGCAGCACTTCCAACAGCTTTCCTTCGAGATAAGCCACCTCGGGAATCCCGGTCGGGGTATCGGTGTTATTCTCAATGCACTTGATCCCCGCTTCCCCCACAATCCAGTCCTGACGGGTGATCCCATCCGGCGCGGCTTCCATCCGTGCAGCACGCAGCAAGCCTGGATGAATCCCCAAACGCTCTACCAGATATTCATCCGGCATATAGTGCTGGATAAATTGCTGAACCTTGCGATAAATACGATGTACCGCCTCAGAAGCAGCCTGAAGCTCTGCCAGCTCGCTTTCCCGATACACCGTTAAGGCCGGCACGCAGTAGGACTTGCCGTACATGCGATGATACGGAATCATATGGCTGATTTCACCCTTAAAAAGCTCGTCATGTTCATAAGGTAATTGCCGAATCGTACGCATGCTCATCTTAACCCCCAGAAAAAAAGCCGCTGCGTGAGCCACTGCTGCCAAAACCACTGTGTGAACTGGAAGATGAGGACGAGCTTTTGCGATAAGAGCTGGAGGAAGAACGGCTGCTATGATATGAGGAGCCTCCACTATAATAGGTCGATCCGCCATAATAATACCCGCTGCTGCCTGAATCCCGACAGGCCGTTTGCTCTGATACAGGGAGCTCGTCGCAGTCATAATACTCGTCATCACCGCAACCCGTCAGAGCGGCCGGGACAGCCAACATCAGGGCAAAGGCCGCCATCCGTGCACGAGAGCCGGGCTTGGATTTCATGGTTTCCCAAGAATGCTCCATCACAGATCGACCTCCTTCACAAACAAATGCACCTTTTTCAACTGAGGGTCCAATACCGAATATATAAATTCGTATGTTTTGCCACCCAATACCGTATAGTGATCCAATAGCCGTTGGGCTAAGTCTAAGGTAAATACCGAGCCTTCCCGCTGATCCATGCTACGGAACGCAGGCTCATGCCATACCCAGTACAATGCGCTGAATGTGGACGTATAGCCTCCCTCACTGGCTAGCACGAGGTCCGTGATCGACGCGCCGTAAGGCTTTGCACGTTCCCCTGTAAATTCGGTCACATAGACGGAATGATCCGTATGCTCCTCACTTTCATTCGAGGTATGCGCCCATAGTTTGTCATGGAGACGCGTAGCGTCTACAAGCTTGCGCAGAAACAGCTCATCTCCCGATACGGATTCCCGTGTCAGGCTGCGCAGTTCCTTTTGAGTGTCTTCTGACCATTCGCGATACGTTAATGAATAATAAATGATGATTCCCTTCCCTTCCTGTACGCTTCTGTCATGAGGTTTACTATAAATTCAAGCTTCTGTCGTCGTTCACTATACGAGATTCTACCTTGAAAAGGTTCAATTTGGAAGAAAAATACGACAAAAAGCCGCAATCCCCAGGATTACGGCTTGGTTGTAGCGCCTATAGCTTGATATTGTTTTCGTCGAAATATTCCTCCAGCGTCAACCCTTGCTTGGCTACATCCTCTGCAATGTCTACTCCCACATAACGGATATGCCAAGGCTCGTACACATAGCCGGTCACATCTTCCTTACCCTGCATATAACGAATAATAAATCCGTATTCCGGTGCATGTTGTTCCAGCCATTGACCTTCCTTGGAAGCTCCGAACGATTGCTCCAGCACATTGCCTACGCTGGGGCTGGATACGTCAATGGACAATCCCGTCTGATGCTCACTCGTACCTGGTACAGCGCTGACTTTAGAGGCATATTCCTGCCCCTTTGTCTTTACATTGTTGTCGAAAATAGACACCTGACGCTTATAGGAACGGTATCCCGATACCGCACGCAGCTCAATGCCGTCCTTTTTCGCACCGTCGAACAGCTTCTCCAGTGCCTCTGCCGCTTCCTTACGCAAATGCCGCTTCTCATGCGGTCCCTCGAAGGAAAAAGGCACCTGCGGCTCTACCAGATCATCCGGGACGTAGCCCACAGGCAAGCTGCGCTTTTTGTTCACCACGACTGTATCCGAAGTCGCATTGGTTACAACCGCAGTTCCATCCTCTTCCTTAACTGTGGCCTGCAGTGCACTTTGGCTTCGCAACGCCATCACAGGATCAGCCTGTCCACTTCCTGTATCCGCAGAGGCTTGTCCAGCGCTAGTACTGCCATTCCCCGCATCCGTCTGGGTGGAAGGCTGTACATTCTCCTGTACCGTTGTGGATGATTTTAATGGCTCACTTTCCTGTCCACCTGATCCTCCTTGCTGGCAAGCTGCCAGCAATAGCCCTGGCAAGATCAGCCCCGGAATGAGCGCTTTGGTCCATCGCTGAGATGTGCGCGTCTGTTGTATATGTCGTTTCATGCTGGTATCTCCTCCAATATTGCAATTGATACATGACTTGCAGTGACTTTTCCGTTCCCTCATTGTAACTGAACTTTGGACACTCTTCGAAGCCGTTATCCTATCCAATGAGGGTGAACAGACTCGAAAAAGAAAGCATATACCCGAATTATTACGGATTATGACGTTTTTGCGGGATTGCAGCCTGGGCTCGCTCGGCTACCCGTTCACGTATGAGTTTCAATGCTTCTTCGGCACGGGGTAACCCTGGCAGCAAGGACGTAATATCGGTCTCCTTTTTGGAAGCAAGTTTCTGCGGTAGGCGGATTTCAATGGCATGAAAGCCTGCTCCGGGACGATGTAACGCTCCTTCAGCTGCAGATTCTGCAATCCACTCGCTAATCGCTGCCGTTCCGCTGCGTCCGCCCTCCGCGCGTGAGGTAGGCTCAAGCGCGGGGGATGTTCTCTGCATATGGGATAACTCTCCAGCCCAAGCACTAAACACGTATTCCAGCAGCTCTTCCTGCGTCATTCCGATCAACGCCGGACAGTGTTGTGGCTCGTTTTCCAGTCCGGCCTGAAGAGCTTTCTTCACGTCTTCAACCGCACCCAGCCCATTCTCTCTGCTGGAGATGGCGGTCTCAGCTGCGAGTTGAACAATCTCATCCAGCGACAGGCATGCTTCCCCTTTCAGAAGACGGTAGATGTCCAAAGGCTCCGCTTTTAACTGCTCCAGCCATGCCCCTCGCTGTTCCAGGTTCAGTACAGGCACTGGGCCAGTCCATTGAACGGGATGTGCGAAAGGTACACCCGTCGATTTACCTTCTGGCCCATTGCCGTCTAATTCCACGATCCATCGACCGTCAGTTACTTTCAGCTTCACTTGCGGTCTCGTCATCGCCTTCATCCTTTCTCTGCTCACTCGATCCATACGTCATTTTGCAACGCAATCAGACCACGCAGTTCATCATCAGACATTTCGGTGAGCCAATGTTCTCCAGAGCCGACAACCTGCTCGGAAAGGGCCTTTTTGCTCTCGATCAGCTCGTCGATTCTTTCCTCCAGTGTCCCCTGACAAATCAGCTTGTGCACTTGTACGTTGCGGCTTTGGCCAATACGGAATACTCGGTCTGTCGCCTGATTTTCCACCGCAGGATTCCACCAGCGATCATAGTGAATGACATGGCTGGCACGCGTCAGGTTCAGACCCACGCCACCTGCACGCAAGGAAAGTACGAATATATTCGGTCCTTTTCCCTGCTGGAAGTTGTGAACCATTTCGTCCCGTCTGGTTTTCGCCAGTCCTCCATGCAGGAAATATGGCTCTTCTCCCAAAATCTTGGCCAAACGGGATACCAGCAGTTCTCCCATCGACACATATTGGGTGAAAATCAGCGCCGATTCATCGTTCTCGCGAATGGTTTCTACCAATTCCAGCAGTCGCTCCATTTTACCCGAGTTTTCTGTTTTACTGCTGTCAGCACGGCCTGGGATGATCAAACCCGGATGGTCACAGATTTGCTTCAACTTGGTCAGCGATGACAGAACAAGCCCCTTACGGGCCATACCGACCTGCCCATCCAATGTTCCTAATAATTGATCCACCACACCGCGGTATAATCCGGCCTGTTCTGGTGTCAGTACACAATAGGACTTCAACTCCAGCTTCTCTGGCAAATCCTTGCGAATATCCGGGTCGCTTTTGAGCCGACGCAGCATGAACGGGGAGACGAGGCGATGAAGCTCACGCAACGCGGACCCTCGCTCCTCTCCTGCCAGACTGTACCGCTGGCGGAATGAAGATGCCGTACCGAGATACCCTGGATTCAAAAACTGAAAAATAGACCACAGCTCGCTTAGCCGATTCTCTACCGGCGTGCCCGTCATGGCAATTCGATGCGGGGCGGACAACTTCATGACGCTTTGTGCCTGCTTAGTGCGTGCATTTTTTATATATTGCGCCTCATCCAACACAATGGAAGACCAGTAGACCGCAGATAAATCGCTGCCGTCCCGGCCCGCCAAATGATAGGTAGTGAGGACGATATCATACTCTCGTACATTTTCCTGAAACAGCTCACCGTGGAGTCGCTGGTTGCCATGGTGAATATAAAGCGACAAATCCGGTGAAAAACGCTTCAATTCCCGCTGCCAGTTGCCAAGCAAAGACGTCGGACAGATAATTAACGCCGGACGCTGATCATCTGCGCCGATGCCACCATCGAGCAAACAGGTAATAACCTGAATCGTTTTACCCAGCCCCATGTCGTCGGCAAGACACACACCAAAGCCCAATCCGCGCATCGCAGCCAGCCATTGAAAGCCACGCTCTTGATACGGCCGTAGTGCACCATGCAGCGTCTCCGGCACAGGCCGCGGCTCTACGGAACGGAGTACCCCGCCCTCAGCCAACGAGGCAAGCAATCCGGCGGATTCCGCGCCAAAGATGGACAAGCCCTTCCACGAGGCCTCGCCTGCACTTTCATTTTCCGCAGCCAAATGCATCCATTCAGACAAGCTCATTTCACCGTTTTCTCCGCGCTTGATAAAACGCAGCACCTGACGAATTTCCTTGGGATCTACCTCAATCCATTCCCCTCCGAGACGTACATAAGGCAAATTGGCCGCGACGATGCTTTCCAATTCCTCCATCGTCAAGGTCGTATCCCCCAGCACAGCCTCGGCATCAAACGAAATCATGCGGTTAATGCCAACCGACGATGTATCGGCGATCACACCATCTGGCTTGGCACCCTGCTCTGTCGAGCGCATTTTAAGCCGCAAGCCTGCACGTCTTCGCCCCTCCCGGCTCCAGCGTGAAGGCATTTGCACAGTGATACCATTCTTTTGTAAAGAAGGTACGGCTTCCGTCAGGAAGCGGAAGAACATCTCCGGCTCCAGGGTCAGTCCCTCGGGATAAGGGCGGTTTAATGCTTCCTGCAATATAGGTGCCGCTTCAGCCGCCTGTCCGAGCCTCGTCAGCAGTTGCGCCTGTACTTGACGGTACACAATTTCACCGCGAACCAGATCACGTTCCGGATATGCCCACAATGCCAAAGCAGGCAGTCGTAATCCGGGCTCAGCATCGCTTTCTGCCCAAAAGGTAATGCGCCATTCCTGGATACTCTCTTCCAAAGAAGGCTCCAAACGAAGGCACAGACGCAATTGCCCTTCAACGGGTTCCTTGGCTTCCCGTTCCGTTATAGGCATCGTGCTTCCCTTAAGAGAGGACGCCTGAAGCACCAGCTCCTCCATCTCAGCAGGCGTTCCCTGAATCGCAACCTGACGCGAACCTGTCAACAGACTGTTCCACCACAGCTCCGCCAGTGGTGATCCTCCGCGCCGATAATCTGCCCGATATCGTCCCAATTCACGATCTGACGCAGCCAGCACCGCGGTCGTTTCTGCATGAACGACCGCACACAAGAAGGAATACAGCACCATTCCAGCTGCATCCTCACGTGTTTCTGGCTCCTTGCCCGCAAAAACGGCCGGAGCTGCCATACAAACAGCCGGCATCGCAGCTGCCAGCTCATGAAAGCGGCGGATGTCCTCCTCTTCGCGAAGCCGAGGAATCCACACCCCTACCGCCGCATCCGGGCCGCGCCGTCGCGGTCCAGATGGACGCGCCTCTGTAAGTGATGGCACGATTTCGCCCCGCTGCATCAGCTCCAGCGCAAAATAAGCAGCCTTTTGCCAATATTGCATTTCCTCGCCAAGCGTAATGCCCGATGCCGCACAGCCCTTCTCGTCCATGCGAGTCAGCAGAGTCATCGTCTCGCGGGGTTCCAGTGCCAGACCCTCCAGCGTACGCCCCAGCATGGAACGTCTCTTGCCACCTCTGCCTGCGGTTTCCACGCGAGCATTGTTAGGTATCCGCACCTCGGCAAGACGCAACGCAGCCTGCCGAAACGGCCGAAGGTCTCCCTTTAGCGTCAGCCTGCGGATTACACTGCTCCACGCATCAATACGTGGTTCCGACGTCTCACCAGAAAAGCAAAAAAACACATCTCCGAGCCATATTCCATAAAGCGGTTGATTCATATCTGTCTCCCGTCCAGCCTTTTGAATTATTACTCTTCATCATATACGAAAACGGGCTCATTTCAAAACTTTATCACAAAAATAAATGGAAAGTCATACGTTAATAACCTTAAATATTCATGTGATTAACTATAAGCACTGCCTCTTATTCTTCATCATCCTTCAGATAAGGATTCAGGCTGTCTTGCAGCAATTTCCTGACCAGCATACGCAGTTCTTGCGGATATACGACCTCGGCTTCTGGCCCATACTTTAACAAAAGTCTGGATACATACCTAAACTCTTCAACGGGGATATGTCCGTGCCATTCCTGACCCAGGCCTTCCTGATGGGAGACATTGTGGAAGAGGGTATCTGATTCGGCCAACCTAGCACCCAATGCGGTAAATTTTATTTTGGACGGAATTCCTACACGGGAATCCTCTGAAGCCAACCATGCTTGAAGGGTGGGGAGGCTGTCCAAGGTTTCATCTAGTATCGTGATGGTGATCACCCGATCTGAACGGTACAGAATGATGCGGTCTTTGTTATGCGCTGGCATATACCAATATCCGTGATCAAAATAAAGCCCAATCGGATATACCTGGGTCCACTTTGCCCCGGAAGCGGAGCGGTAGTGCATGTTCACCCTGCGCTTGTTTAGTGCAGCCTCCAAAATGAGCGAGGTGTAGGGTGAGTCTGCGTGAGTAGGTATCATACGAAAAGAAATGTAATCCTTTAATTGGTCAATGCTGTCCTGTACATCCTGGGGAAGCTCGGCATAATAATGCTCGGACAAATGTCCACGAACCGATCCAAAAGGGATATCCGGAATGTCTTCCAGCAGTTGCAGCATGAGAAAAAGACCCAGTGCCTCGTCGCGCGCAAGATGAAGGGGAGGAAGAAGCCGATTGGGAAGTGCCCGGTATCCGCCATGAGGGCCCGTCTCGGTATACAGGGGCAACCCGGTTTGCTGCAGATAATCGAGATCTCTTTGTATCGTTCTGACGGAGACGCCAAAGCGTTCGGCCAACTCACGCGCCGTATATTTTTTTCGGGAATCCAGTATCCTCATAAGAGCAATTCTGCGTTCGTTCATAAGGTACTCCTCTAATCAAAAATAAAGTTTAGACGATCATTTAACTACGACAAAGTATGTCATAAATAGATTGTAACATAGAGATAAAAAGGAGTGATGAACGATGAAGGATTTGAAATCAAATGAAGTAGTGCTGTATATCGCCATGAGTCTCGACGGGTATATTGCGTTGCCTGACGGGTCGGTGGACTGGCTGTATGATGTCAAAGGAGATGGCGGGGACAATGGATACGCTGATTTTTACGATACTGTAAGTACAGTGCTGATGGGCAGGCTGACGTATGAGGAAGTGTTAAAGCTTTCGGATGATTTTCCTTATGCCGGAAAGCCGTGTTATGTACTCACCCGGTCATTGACGGAGCAACAGCAGGCACCACATGTTACATTTACGGACGAGGCTTTGTCTGAACTGGTTCCGCGTCTACAAAAACAATCGGAAGGTTTGGTATGGTTAGTAGGTGGGGGTCAGTTAGTTCAGGCCTTCATGCAGGCTGGGCTACTGGAAAAGGCGATCATTGCGATCATTCCCAAAGTACTGGGACAAGGAATACCCTTATTCCCAGAAGGAACGCTGCCAAGTACTTTTGAACTCCAAGAAATCGAACGCCGCGGGGATATTGTTCTACTTCATTATCATTTATAATTATGTTCACAAAAAAACCTTCGTATGCTCAGGATCATGCAATCTCCCTGACATACGAAGGCTCTACTGCGTATTTCATTTCATTATTTGGTCTTTAAATTATCCCATGTTCTCTGGAAATCCTCGAACAGCTTCCCGGCATCCGATTTACCTGCCACATAGGCTTGCATCTGACTTCCGAATTCTTGCTGTGCTCCTTCAGGATAACGGCTAAAGAACCAGCCCAGCAGTTTATTTTCCTGACTATATTTCACTACTTCGGCACCCAGTTGACCCATATCGGCCTCGTCGCCTTTGATGCTCTTGAACGCCGGAATGAACTTAAACTCCTTGGTGATATACTTTTTCCCCTGCTCGGATGTCACTATCCAGTTTAAGAACTCTTTGGCCTCAGCTTTGACAGACGAATTTTTATTAACCACCCAGTTATTGGCAACCCCTACAAACAGCTTATCTCCGGCTGTTGCGTCTTCACCAATCGGCATAGGCAGGATACCCAGATTCAGCTTCGGATTAATTCCGTCAATTTGGACCTGAGTCCAGTTCCCTTGCTGCATCATGGCAGCTTTGCCAGTGGCAAAGTTCGTTACCTGCGTATTGTAATCAGTCGTGAGTGGCTTCGAATTGCCATACTTGAGCGTCAGATCGAGCAGCTTAATCCATTCGGCGAATACAGCATTGCCTGGAATTTTGGCTGTACCATCATTCAGTCCCTTGACGAAGGCCGAGGGGTCTGGCTGATTGGCAAATGCCACGTTCAGCAAATGATTACCCAGCACCCAAAACTCCTGGTATCCATTGGAAAAAGGTGTGATCCCTGCGGCTTGCAGCTTTTGCGCAGCAGCCTCCAGCTCGGATAGTGTTTTAGGAGGCTCGGTGATTCCAGCCTTTTTGAACAAATCCTTATTGTAAATAAAGCCGTACCCTTCCAGATTCATCGGCTGACCGTACAGTTTGCCTTCCTTGGTCATCGGTTCTTTGGCGACATCGACCACATCACCAACCCAAGGCTGGTCGGACAGGTCCTCCAAATATTCCAGCCACGTATCCAGCTCACGATAACCGCCGACGTTAAAAACATCCGGCTGTTCGCCAGAGGCAAACTTGGCCTTCAACGCCGCCCCATAGTCACTACCCCCACCTACGGTCTGAATGTCGAGCTTAATCCCCGGGTGAGTCGCTTCATACTCCCCCTTCATGCGATTTAGTGCTTCTGCAATCTCTACTTTAAACTGAAAAATGTGAATGGTTTTCTCCTTAACTTCCTCATTGCTTGCATCTTGCCCCCCACTGCTGTTACATCCCGCCAAAACCAGAGCAAAAGCTGCAAAAAGCAAAATCAGTGCTTGGGCTTTCTTCTTAAAAGTATGCGTTTTCATTTTGATGTTCCTTTCTATTCTAGGTTTCATAGCACCATAATCAACACTCAACCTTTAACCGAGCCTGCCATGATACCTTGTATAATATATTTTTGCATGGCCAGAAAGAACGCGATGACCGGCAAAATACCCAGCACCAGAGCTGGCAAAGCCAAATCCCACTGCTTCGTGTATTGTCCGAAAAAGGCATAGGTTGCAATCGGAATGGTGCGCAATTCAGCCTTTTGCAGTACCAGAGAAGGCAGTAGATAGTCATTCCAGATCCAGAGTGTATTCAAAATAATAACCGTTACCATCATGGGCAGCATCAACGGATATACAATCCGGAAAAACACCCCGTAAGGCGTGCAACCGTCCACTGTAGCTGCTTCTTCCACCTCAACAGGCACACCTTTGACGAATCCGTGAAAGAGAAAGATGGACATAGGAGCCCCGAATCCCAGATAACAGATTACCAGACCACTAATACTGTTCATTAAATCCAGCGTACTTACAACCTTGACCAAAGGAATCATCACCGATTGGAAAGGAATGACCATCGCAGCCACGAACAGGCTGAACAGTACCCGATTGTAACGTGTTGGACGCCGAACCATTCGATAGGCAGCCATTGAGCTGATCAGTACGAGCAGCAGATTGCTGACCACCGTAACCACGAGTGAGTTCCATAACGCTTCAGGAAAACGCGTGATGCTCCAAGCTCTAGCATAGTTGCTCCATACAAAGGTTTGTGGCCAGGCCGCAGAATCGGTGAGCAAGTCACCAAAGCTTTTGACTGAATTCACGAACAAAAAGTAAAACGGGACGAGGAATACCAATGCGACGAGGATCATCACCAACTCGGTCGCCCAGGTTCCAACGCGGTAGCGATTGTTTGTTTCCATTTACGATTCCACCTCCCGGCTTTTCGTCAGGCGTACCTGAAGGCTCGTAACGAGAGCAACAATGATAAAGAAGATAAGTGCTTTAGCCGTTCCCAACCCATAACGATTATTGACAAACGCTTCATTGTATATATTGAGTGCCACTGACTCTGTAGAACCAAAGGGACCACCCTTCGTCAATGACAGGTTGAGATCGAACATTTTAAACGACCATGATATCGCCAGGAAGAGACATACCGTAATGGCGGGCATGATCAAAGGCAGTATAATCGACCGCAAGATTTGCATCCGACTCGCCCCATCAATCTCGGCTGCCTCCAGCATATCCCGGGGCACATTGGTAAGGGAAGAGATATAAATCACCATTAAATATCCGGCTGTTTGCCAGATAAACACGATCACAATGCCCCAAAAGGCCGTAATCTCATCTCCCAGCCAGGATAGGTTGAAGAAGGATAACCCCGTACTCTCGCCGATCGCTGCAAATCCCTTGACGAAAATAAACTGCCAGATAAAACCGAGCAACAGACCTCCGATCACATTAGGCATGAAAAAAATAGTTCGAAGCACATTTTTTGTTTTTAGCGGCTTGGTTAGAAAATACGCCAGCAGAAAACCAAAAATATTGGCAGCTACCACTCCAATCACCGTAAAACGGACGGTAAACCAGAACGCTGTCCCGAATTTGTCATCATTAAATAAAATGTGACTGAAATTATCCAGCCCGACCCACTTTGCCTGATTGGCTACCCCATTCCACTCTGTAAAAGAATAGTACATTCCTAGCATGAAAGGGATTACAATAATGATAACGAAAAATAACGTCGATGGCCCTACAAAAATCCATTGCTGGAGCCATTGCGACGACTTGGCGCGATTCAAACCGATCCCCCCTTTGTTCTCTTTGGTGTCTGGAACGCTCCTCTACGGCATCCTTGCAAGCAGTGTGGACGTTGAATCCGTATGGATATGCGATTCACATGTTCATTATGTCGAATAAGCGCTCTGGAGAACACGCAAGATCGTGAACCATTAGGGGGGAAAATATTGACCTCTGGCTTGCCTTGAATTGTGAAAGGAGCTACCTGCATGAAATTTCATAGCATTCGTTCTCGCCTAATCTGGTTTCTACTCATTGCGGTCACTCTTCCGTTGCTGCTTTCAATGACCATGACCTTCATCCTCACCAAGCAATCCTTACGGGAACAGGCCACCCAAGAAAACGAACGGCTTATTTTTCAGGGAATTACGAATCTGGATAACTATTTACAGGGATTAAATCGCGCATCGATCGGAGTCTATAATGACCCTCATTTTCTGCGCAACCTGGCTAAAATTCCGGATGATTACCGGGCCGTTGCCGAGATTTACACCACGCTGCAAACGATGATGAATGCTTCCTCAGGCATTGACCAGGTGTACTTGCATTCGTTTGAGGCTGGGCAATCTACACTGATTACCAGCACGGTCCCTCTACGGGAGTTCCGGCTGGAGCCCTTCACCGGTTCTATTCATTACGGTTCTTCCGGGCTGTTCATACAACCCTCGCACATAAAGCATTTGTACGGCTTTTCAGCAGTTTCCTATGCTGAGCAGAATACAAAGCGGCAGGTATTTACACTCCACCGGGCGATTCGGAACATTCCGTCTTCAGAAACGCTTGGGGTACTGGCTATAGATGTTGATCTGGAGCCGCTGCGCAGTATTTGCCGTCAGTTGTATGATGCAGATACAGAGGAGCTATTTTTAATTGATCGGAACGGAACGATCATATATAGCGGAAAAGAATCATCCATTGGAACACACTGGAAGGAATCTGGCCTACTCAAGCGAATTTCTAAAGAAGACGAGCACGGTGTAATTGAAGATGATACAGCACTGCACGTATATGGCAAACTGGATGCCAATCTGTCAGGCTGGACGCTCGTCAAGAAAATCCCTCATCGGACGCTTTATTTGCGGGCTACCCAACTGACCCAGATCAATGCGGTCATTACAGGCACAGCGTTGCTGCTCGTTATTGTTGCCACGTTATGGATTTCAATAAAAATTACGGAACCTATTAAACGGCTGACTCGCTACATAAACCAGATTCAGTCCGGTCAGCTGGATGTAGACATCCGGGCGATGAGTAACGATGAGATTGGAGTGCTGTCGCGTCGTTTCAGACAGATGATGGATACCATCAATAACCTCATTTTGCGGGAATACAAGCTGGAACTGGCTAACAAGACACACCAATTGAAAGCGCTTCAGGCACAGATTAATCCTCATTTTTTATATAATACGCTACAGTCTATTGGAACACTGGCTCTACAGCATGAGGTGCCGCGAATCTATTCTCTGCTCTCTTCCCTTGCCAAAATGCTGCGCTATAACATGCGAGACCATACGGTTGTTACACTTAAGGAAGAAGCTGAGCATGTAAAACAATATCTTGATTTGCAAAAGGAACGCTTCGGTGAGCAATTAGAAGTCACCTATCAATGGGATGATCAAGTTCTGAATGATCGAGTGCCTAAAATGATTCTCCAGCCATTGGTGGAAAACTACTTTAAACACGGTGCCGATCCCCGGCTGGGGCCTGGTAAGATTCGTATTACAGCCTTCCGAATCCGGGAAGGCATTGTGAGGATTGAAGTGGAAAATAACGGCGCGTCGATTCCACCAACCGAGTTGGAGCAGCTCCAGCAAATGCTGAAACGTCCGCTGAAAGCCCATGAAGAATCAGACCCTAGCGAGCAGAACTCCATTGGTCTTCGTAATGTTCTATTACGTATCCAACTTCACTCGGAGGATGGTTCTAATACCCTGTGTGTAGACAATATTCTGCCTCATGGCGTTCGTTTCACACTTGAAATTCGCACTGAGCCCCATACAGAAATTCATATTAAGGGAGAGTGATCTGTCAATGAAGGTCCTGATTGTGGATGATGAAAAGCATGTACGTCACGCCATTCGGATGCTTGTACATTGGGAAGCTTACGGTGTGACCGAGGTGATTGAGGCTGAATCGGGCGATCAGGCGATTGAGGTCATTACCGCACTTTCCCCGCCCGTGGTACTCACAGATATGCGAATGCCTGGTAGAGATGGAGTAGCCTTGATGGAGTGGATTCAGGCGAATTCTCCAGCTACCAGAGTCGTGGTGGTCAGTGGCTATGATGATTTTGAGTTAGTTCGGCAGGCCATTCGCCGGGGAGGTATGGACTATATTCTTAAGCCTGTAGATCCGGTAGAGATCAATGAGGCGCTCAGTAAAGCTACTCAAGCTTGGCGGACAGCGGAACAAGACCGGAACAGGCAGACCATGCAGGCTATGGAGGTCAACCGGATGAGGCCGCACTATGCTGATAAACTCCTGACCGAGCTCATTTCCGGTACATCGCTTTCCATCACGCCTTTACGTGAGGAGCTGCGTCTCCCGCCAGCTATTCAGGTATGTAATGCGGCAGTGATGAGTACCACTCAACTGGATGCCGATATACTCGACAAATATAAAACGCGTCGCGCGCTTCTAGGCTTTTCCCTCATGAACATCTGCAACGAATTTCTGGGTACCTCTCAGACCGGAGTTGCATTCCGTCATCTGGAGCGTACGGACGAAATTATTCTGCTATATTGGGGGGAGCCGGCTCGTTGGCCAGTGCTCTTGCAGGACATTCACGCAGGGATTAGAACGGCGCTGCGATGCTACATGCACATCGGGATTGGTTCTTTCGGAACCTTTCCCGTGGGGGCAGCCACAGCCTACCAAGAAGCACGGCAAGCACTGTGGAAACGGGATGTGCTACAGGCCACCAACTGGATGCACGAGAGTTCTCCGGCCCGGCAGACCGTTCGTCTTCCCCAGTTGTCTGAAATGGAAGAAGAACTACGGCTTAGTGCGCTCAGCTGTAATGCCAGTCGCGTATCTATGGCGGTAAGCAGCTGGATGGAAGCCGTAGCCGTACTGCCTTCGGTTACAGCAGAGCAGCTAGCCGGCTGGAATCAAGAGCTGGATTGGATGCTGGCTCGCTGGCTGAATGACAGACCTGGAGATACCGAAGGCGAGGAACTGACGGATGAGTCGAGCACCATTCCTGCCTTGCCGGTCGACAATCGCGGCATGCTTTCCCTGCCTTTATGGAAAAAACAAATCGAAAATCGATTGCTGGCAGCCGGTCAGGCACTTACACCAAGCCATAGCCCCAACAATCCGACGATCCGTGATATTGCCCGCTATCTGGATGCTCACTACGACGAGGACATTTCTCTACAGGATATAGCGAGCCGCTTTTATCTCAGCCGAGAATATATTTCTCGTAAGTTCAAGCAGGAGTACGGGGTCAATCTGTCCGATTATTTGTGCCAGATCAGGATGGGCAAGGCAAAGCTACTACTGCTGAATGACAAGCTGCGGCTTCATCATATTGCCGGTATGGTCGGATATCAGGATGAGAAATACTTTGGCAAGGTGTTCAAAAAGCTTGAGGGTGTCACGCCTGGCGAATTCAGAAGGCGCCATTCTGCAAATCCTCAGCCGTCATCGCATATAACACATGATCTTCCCACACACCATTAATCTTCAAATAGTTGAGAGCCAGCCCTTCGCGGCGAAATCCCGCCTTTTCCATCACTCGATGGGAGGGCGTATTTCTTGGCATGACTCCAGCTTGAATACGGTGTAATTCCAACTCATTCAAGGCATAGTGCACAATATCCTTCACTGCGGAGGTTGCATAGCCTTGTCCATGATATGCAGGATCTACGAGGTAGCCCAGATTGGCATTTTGGAAAGGACCTCTGGCAACACCAGACAGCTCCATTCTGCCGATTAGCTTGTCATTTTCCGGCAAAAAAAGTCCGAACGTATATCCCTGTCCAGCTTGTGCGGCTTCTAAGCCGTTGGAAATCAGACGCGCCTGTTCTTCCAGGGTAAAGTAATATTCAGGTCGTTCTGGCTCGTACGGCTTGAAGAAATCAAAATTTTCACGTCTGATCTCCAATAAACGTTCAGCATCACTTACTTGTAACAATCGAATCTGTAACCCCAGATGGGTGGACCTCATCGAAATCACACCATTCGTTTCATGAAACATTATTATTACCTTCTTTCTATGTTATTCCTATATAATTGTAAATCACGGTTATGAGACAAGAAAATACCCTAGGCGCATGAACGCAGCCTAGGGTATTATTATTCAAAATTTAGTCCGTAACCGGCATCCAGCCAGGGATGGTCGTCAGTGCACCCCACAAATAATCAGGAATGACCAGCTCCTGCTGGGCTTGCTTGGATAATGTCGTGCGAATGGTATCTTCTGTGCCGTTTTGCACCTTCTGAACCCATTGCGGCTCCATCAGCAACGGACGTCCCAATGAAACAAGCGGTACACCTGTCTCCAGTGCTGCAAGCGCCTCATCCGGTGTATTCAGTGAACCAACGCCCATGACTGGCACACGGTTCCCAACCTTTTCATGGATGAGAACCGTACGTGACCGTTCGTCACTACGGTCACGGAACGAACCGCCGAAGAAATGATTTACGGAAATGTGCAGGTAATCCAGCCCTTCATCTGCCAGGCGGTCTACAAGCACCATCGTATCATCCAGCGTGATGCCTGGCGTGTGTCCTTCCTCAGGAGACAAGCGGTATCCGAAGATGAACGGACGCTTCGCATGTTCTGCGATCACTTTCTTCACTTCGTGAACAATCGCCAGCGGAAAGGTCAAGCGTTTTTCAAGGCTTCCTCCCCATTCATCCGTACGAATGTTGGAATGTGGGGAAAAGAACTGCTGCACCAGGTAGCCGTTCGCTCCGTGAAGTTCCACACCATCATAGCCTGCTTCAATCGCGCGGCGAGTTGCTTCGCCATAGGCACGGATGACGCGGTGGATATCGTCAGATGTCATTTCACGCGGCACAGGTGCGCCTTCTTTTTCCTCGGCTACTGCGCTTGCACTAATTGGTTGTCCGTCTGGAATTTGATCCGGCGGACACAGACGGCCACCATGATAAATTTGCAGGATCGCTTTCGCGCCCTCCTGATGAATCGTATCTGCCAGACGGCGTAGGCTAGGAATCATTTCATCCTTGTCCGCACCAAACTCATTAACAAATCCTTTACCATCTGGAGTTACATACACACAAGCGGTAATAACCGCGCCCACACCACCGGAGCGTTCACGGTAGTATGCCAGTTCCTCATCACTGACTTCGCCATTTTCGTGGGAAGCAAAGTTAGTCATAGGGGCCATCGTAATGCGGTTCTTCAATGTAACACCGGATGGCAGAGTAAATGCTTCAAATAAAGGATTATATTTCGGATTCATTCGTTCTCTCTCCTTCAGTTTAAGTCAGAACAGATCATATAAGGCTTTTGAGCATGAAACGATTGCGAATACGAATTCGATATCATTTTTCTTCCATGACAAAGCCTATCTACCGTGCTTACTTAAATACAGTGGTTATAATAACCACAGTATAATGATCCGCCCCTACAAAGTCAAATCTATCCTTTCTGATCTCCCTTAAACTGTCCGAAAAAACCGAATTTCAGCCACTTGTCATTAGCTATTGACAGTCGCTTAATTGCCTCCGGCTATGCTATCTTTCTCCTCTCGGCGGGAGAACCAGGTCGCCAGCAACGAGCCGGAAATATTATGCCACACGCTAAAAATCGCACTCGGTACAGCAGCAATCGGATTAAAATGAGCTGCTGCCAACGCAGCGCCCAGCCCGGAATTCTGCATTCCCGTTTCCAGCGTAACGGCCTTACGTTTGGAAAGATTCATGCCAAACAGCTTGGCAAACCAATATCCGAGCAGAAAGCCGATACCGTTATGCAAAATAACCACAGCAAAAATAATCGGGCCTGTCTCCAAAATCTTGCCTTTGCTGCCTGCAACCACAATAGCCACAATGAGTACAATTGCCAATGTTGAAATGAGCGGCAGCGCCTTAACACTCGCTTCCGCCTGTTTGCGAAATAGCGACTTGACGATTACACCCAACACGATCGGGACAATAACTACGATGAGAATATCCATGATCAGCGACTTTGCATCAATATTCATCCAGCGTCCGGCAAGCAGACTAATCATCGCCGGGGTCGCCAGTGGAGCAATCAGCGTCGACACTGAGGCAATCGATACGCCAAGCGCCACGTCGCCTTTGGATAAGAGCGTCATTACGTTGGATGCAGTTCCACTCGGGCAACAGCCGACCAAAATAACACCCACCGCAATATCCGGTGGAAGCTGTAATACTAATGCCAATACAAAAGCGAGAAATGGCATGATCAGATAATGCCCGACCACTCCTATAGCCACATCCACTGGACGCCGGAATACTTCACGAAAGTCAGCTGCAGATAAAGTCAGTCCCATCCCGAACATGACAATGCCCAGAAATAGCTGTATGTATCCTTTCAACCCTGTAAACGCCGTAGGAAAGAAAAATCCCAAACATGCAAACAAAAGCACCCAGATGGAAAAGGTCCCACCTACAAATTTACCTGCTTTCTCTAATCCTCTCATTCTACTAATCCCCTTATTTCTATATAAGCTGAATTTAAGTAAATTCACATCGGAAGCATCTTCCGTCTGCGTATTAGCTCCCCAATGTGAACTCTTCATTCAGCTCATATAGTGCTTAAAATTTTTACCATTGTACTACATATGAATGTATATACATACAACTTTTTATGATTATATTGGGTTCAAGAAACTTTTTCCCGTTCGGACATATTTGAAAGCAAAGTGGGTATATTCATAGTAGAAGATAGTGACCAGTCGGTCATTTTGAACATCATTCGTTGAGGAGGAGTTATTCCTATGTCACGAAGCCATCCGTATAAATGGTGGAATATTATCGCATTCATCGCTGTCGTTCTCGTTAACATTCTGGCTTCTACACTTCCTATTGGCGGAAGAAGCACTGCGGCTGTATCCAACATGTATCCTACCTTAATTACGCCAGCAGGTTACGCTTTTTCCATCTGGTCGGTCATCTACGTGCTGCTCGCCTGTTTTGCCGTGTACCAAGCTACATCTACAGGGCAAGCCAAGACAAGCGTTCAGTCTATCGGTATTTTCTTTATTTTGAGCTGTCTCTTCAACATCATCTGGATTTTCCTATGGCAGTATGTATACGTAGAGCTGTGCGTGATCGTCATTATTCTATACTTGCTCTCCCTATTCGTCGTATATACACGTACCCGTACACCGCAACCAACTCGCGGAGAAATGTGGTTCGTCAAGCTGCCTTTCAGTCTGAACCTCGGTTGGGTATCCGTTGCTACCCTCATCAACATTGCAGTAGCACTGGAAAAGAATGAATGGAGTGGCTGGGGGCTCAGCGATACGATATGGGCGATCATCATCCTGCTTATTGGCGCCGCATTAGCCATCTTGGTCAGCTTTCCTTATCGTGACAGCATCTACCCGCTTGTATTTGTATGGGCCTATGTCGCTATCGCCATCGAGCATCCGAACAATGAAAATGTACGGCTGGCTGCATGGATCTTGTCGGCAATCATCCTGGTATACGCGCTATGGCTATTCTTTGCCCGTAATCGAGACCGGGATTAAAGTCAACGAATATAATCTCCTAACAAGCACAAGCGAGCATGGGTCTGAATTATTTAACCCAAGCTCGCTTGCTTCGTTTTTTATTAAATATGATCAGGCATAGACTTTAATCAAATCTAAAAGCTTGCTTGTCGATTGATCAGTATTTATTTTCTCCATATTACGAATGTAATCCGACCTTTTTTCATACAAACGAAGAATCATGTCGACAAATCGTTCAGATTCCAGATCTTCTTCTTCTAAAAACTCACACAAGCCTTGTGCTTTAAATGATTTTGCATTTAGAATCTGATCTCCCCTGCTGACTGCCTTTGAAAGAGGAATCAACAGCATAGGCTTGCGCAGCGTCAAGAATTCAAAAATGGAATTTGAACCTGCCCTGGAAACAACCATATCTGCCATCGTCATTACATCCGCCAATTCATCGTTTATGTATTCAAATTGCTTATAACCATTCGTACGAATAGATTCATTCACTTGGTCCTTACCACAAATATGCACGATTTGAAAATGAGCAAGCAAAGCCTCTAAATTTAACCAGACCAGCTCATTGATCTTCTTGGAACCTAAACTCCCACCCATGATCAGCATGCTGGGCTTATTTCGAGTAAAACCGCAGTAGGCCAACCCTTTGGCTGCCTTCCCCTCTTTTAGTTCATCTCTCACAATAGCACCAATATACCGGGTATTCTTTGAGCGAAAATATTCAGTTGTTTCAGGAAAAGTAGTACAAATTTCGGTAGCAAACATGCTGGAAATCTTATTCGCTAATCCAGGGGTAAGATCAGATTCATGGATGATGACTGGGACTTTGTTCAGCCACCCAGCCAATACCACAGGAACAGAAACAAACCCGCCTTTTGAAAAAATAATATCCGGTTTTTCTTTCTTTATAATCCGGTATGCTTGAGAAATCCCCTTTAGCACTTTAAACGGGTCCTTAACATTATTCCAGTCAAAATATCTACGTAGTTTCCCAGTTGCGACACTAAAATAACACACATCTTCTAGCCCCGAGATCAAATTCTTTTCAATCCCTTGTTCTGAGCCTATGTATTGGACACTCCAATGTTGTTCCAGTAAGTGAGGAATCAAAGCTAGGTTTACTGCTACATGTCCTGAAGAGCCTCCACCAGTGAACATTATTTTTTTATTCATCATCTCCACCTCCACTTTGTATACAAAGAACAACACATATTACATTCAAAACAACCGGATGCCACTATAGTAGTGACACCCGGTTGTCATGCAAACTATATATTTTATGAACAAACCTTGCCAACTATTCGCCCTTCAGTGCAATGACTTCAATCTCCACCAGTGCATCCTTAGGCAGACGAGCTACCTCGACCGCACTGCGCGCTGGATACGGTTGCTCAAAGAAAGAACTGTACACCTCATTGACGCTGACAAAATCGTTCATGTCCTTCAGGAATACAGTCGCTTTCACAACCTGGTTCATGTTGCTGCCTGCTGCTTCCAGAATAGCTTGTACATTGCTCAAGGACAGGCGAGCCTGCTCCTGTACATCCTTGCCAAACTCACCTGTTGCCGGATTCAGCCCAAGCTGTCCTGAGGTGTAAATAAACCCGCCTGCCTCTACCGCTTGACTATAGGGTCCGATCGCACCGGGTGCTTTTTCAGTAGCAATTGTTTTTTTCATAAGGGTTGGATTCTCCTTCCTGATACTGGTTCACCGTATTATAGCATGTGAAGTCCAAAGCCACTATTCCGTGTGACGGTTTGCAATGGTGCTACATTTTTTTATTTCCGCTGTAACCTTTAACGCCCATGTAACATCTAATTCCTGTAACCTGCTACACAATAGATTGTACAAAATCAAATACAGGTACAAGTACAATGATTATAGCTAGTAGTATAGACGGGAAAGGAGTACCATCCTTTGAATCTCGAAACAATTTTACACCAAGCAAGGAATGGGGACCGCAAGGCGTTCGTCGCCTTGATGAAACATATGGAATCCGATATGTATGGCATGGCGCGTTCCATTCTTCGCAGCAATGAGGATTGCGCGGACGCAATGCAAGAAGCGATGCTCAAAGCATACAAGTCTCTGGGTGAGCTACGTGAACCTCGCTATTTTAAAACATGGCTGCTTCGTATTCTCATTAATGAATGCCATCTCATGATCCGCAAGCAAAAACGGGTTGTACCCGTCGCGGAATTTATAAAGGAACCGTCCACCTCGGGCGGATACGAAAAAATCGAACTGCGCGAGGCCATCGACCATTTGGAGGAATCCATGCGAACCGTGATTTCCCTGCACTATTTGCGCGATATGCCGATCAGGGAAATATCAGAGTTACTGGATCTATCAGAGGGTGCCGTCAAAACACGATTGCACCGTGCTCGCAGAACATTAATGGACCTGCTACAAAATCGCGGAGAAAGGAAGGTGACCTTTCAATGAATCCTTCAGGGTTTGAAAAACAGGATCAAGAGCTGGATGAGAAATTACAATTGGAAAAGGAAAACTTGGAAGCAGAAATGGTAGTAATCCCTGATTTGGTAAGGCAACGCCTAGATGCATTTTATGCACAAATGGAATCGGATCCGGAACTGCTACCCAACCGCCCATCCTCCCATCTATCCGTTAAAAGGTTTTTTCGGGGAACTGCAATTACCGCTGCTTCTGCAGCGCTCATTGGCGTTATGATCATTGGTAGCGCCTTTGTTTCGCCTACAATGGCGGAGTCATTGAAACAGGTCCCTCTTGTTGATAGTGTGTTCAAGCTAGCTGGGGATCTTGGGCTGCAAACCGCTGACCAGAAAGGGTTGGCCACTTCCGTAAACCTTAGTATTACCCATAGCGGTATTACATTGAAGGTACCTCAAATCATATTTGACGGGACACGCTTGGTCGTGGCGTTGGAAAAGAGTGGTGGGGATTCACCACATGAACCCCTGTATCCAACTACCAATACGCAAGGACAGGAAGAGGATATGGTGGAGAAAATAGACCTGTTCATCAATGGGACGTCGGTCAACAGCAACAGTAGCGCCTTCAATCTCATGTATGGTCGTCCGGGCAAAGACAATAATTCTATGCTGATTGCGTATATGCGTGACCCTGCCAGTGGTAAATCCGCCTTACCAGATCAGTTTGAGCTAGAGGTATATGCAAAGTTAAAAGGTGTACCCGAGCCGTTCCGCATACAAACCACGGTTCACAAAACTAAAATAAATAACAAGATACTTCAGCCGCAAATGAGCAAATCTAATCCGTATCTTGCATTTACGGTAGAAAAGTTAGAAATTACCCCCATCACAACCAAGATCACAACGTCATTCAAAATGCTGACCGATATTGCACATATGCCAGATGAGTACACTGTAGAGCGTGAGTACAATAACATGAAGAACGGACACACGATCCAGTACACCAAAAGGGAATTGGATATACTCGATTATGCTGTATTCGACGAGCAGGGAAGAGAGCTTCAATTGCTGAGCGGTTCTGGAGTTCCCCATACCCAAGAACGTGACAGCAAAATGATCACACTGTTTACTCCTTTTGTGGACACTCCCCAGAAGATCATCTTCAAGCCGTATATCTTGCCAACCCAACCAGGAGGTAGTGCCCTACTCGATGCTAATGGCAACTGGCCACGCCATTACATGGATGAATTAGAGATTACGATCGATGTGCCGCAAAATACAAACCACTCATAAAACACGAATAACGCCGCTGCTACCCGAGTCATTGGGCAACAGCGGCGTTATTGTCATTTTCTAATCCTAAGCATGGTTTTATACATTGTCATCAGGAATAGTTCCTGTACCAGGTTCCTCATCATCGGAGGTTAGTTCCGCACCGATGACCCGAATGATGTCGTTCGGATAAATATGTACACCGCTCGCCTGCGCGAGAGCAATTCGGACCATAGCTCGTGCGATGAACGAAGCGGGGATAGCGCGGTAGGAAGCGAGCCTGCCTGTCATCAGGCCGTCTAGCGCCTTCATGACAACCGTGGCTGCGGCTTCGCCAAAACGCCGTTCAGACCTCGCTCCCAAAATGAGCGATGGACGGAACAAATGCAGTGCAGGCAGCCCAATCGCGGCAAGCGCCTCTTCAGCTTCACCCTTGGTGCGGTTATAAAACACACGTGAATCCGGATCAGCGCCCATTGCAGAGACCGCAAGCATTTGTACCGCTCCAGCTTCTTTGCCCAACTGGGCTGTCAGAACGGGATAGTCCAGATCCACCTGTCGAAATCGCTCCTTGGAGCCTGCCTTTTTCATCGTTGTCCCAAGGCAGCAAAACACATCATCCACCCCTTCGAGGGCGAAGGCCGACTTCTGTGGTTGTTTCCAGTCGATTAACGCCTGCTCCAGCTTGGGATGCTTGATGTCCAATGGACGCCTGCCCATAACCATGACGCGGGTGTATTCTTTTTGCACCAGCAGCTCACGTACAACATAACCCCCGACAAGCCCTGTGCCACCCACAACGACCGCTTTACGTTCCATATATACCTCCTAACGCTCCTTGTTCCCATGATTGCGATCAGGTTAATTTAAACGGCTGTTCGTCCGCCTCCTTGCTGTCGGACGGACACATAGGCAGGTACAGGGAAAAAGTACTTCCCTTGCCCTCTTCACTCTCCAGACGGATAAACCCGCCTAACAAGCGGGAAAAATCACGGCTGATGGACAACCCCAGCCCGGTTCCACCATATTTACGATTAATCGAACCGTTCGCCTGCTGGAATGCCTCAAAAATAACATGTTGCT
The DNA here is from genome assembly GCF_052921365.1 of Paenibacillus sp. T2-29. NCBI lineage: Bacteria > Bacillati > Bacillota > Bacilli > Caryophanales > Paenibacillaceae > Paenibacillus > Paenibacillus sp. T2-29. The sequence continues at coordinate 109,803 of NZ_JBREVE010000010.1, forward strand.
GAAGCTTGGATATACCGATGCCTGTATCTTTTACAGCAAATACAACCCAATCTCCCTCCTGGCCTTTTCGATCCAAATGCTGTGTGCTGATTTCCAGCAATACACGTCCTTTATGAGTAAACTTAAAGGCATTGGACAATAGATTGCGTAAAATTTGCTGTACTCGTTTGGAATCGGATCGGATTTCATCCGGTATATATTCATGCACTTTCAAGTTGAATTCCAGGTTTTTATCCTTCGCTGTGACTTCAAAATGCATCATCATCCCCTGCGCAATCTCACGCACACTGACTGGCTCACTTACGATTTCCATGTGCCCAGCCTCGACCTTGGATAAGTCCAGAATGTCATTGATCAGTTGGAGCAAATCATGCCCCGAGGCATAGATTAGATCACTGTACTGGTATAGCTCGTCCTCATCCAGCTCTTTTCCCTGCTCGTTGATAATCTGTGCCAGGTTAATAATGCTGTTAAGTGGTGTACGTAACTCATGCGACATCGTTGCCATAAAATCCGATTTATACTGGGAAGCCATCATGAGCTGCTTGGCGCGTTCCTCTAAAATAACCTTTGCCTTCTGCAACTTATCACGCTGCTCTGACAATAACTCATTCGCCTGTTGAATCTGATAGTTTCGCTGCTGCTCCATCTGAAAATCACGTAATATCAGTGCAAATAAAAAGCTGAGGATCACGCCGATAGGCAGTGTAAGAGGAACAACCTCTGCTACATAATAGCGCCAGGGAATGACGCCCAGGAAAGCAATATTTAACGTATTTACAATATTAACCGCTAAAATGGTTACGGATGCCTTAATAATCAAGCGCCAGGTGGAGCGGCGCATCCAGTAGTTCAATCCGGCACACAATACACCCAAAATGCTCATATTCAGAAACCCGACCCACGCCGCCATATTCAGACCGAAAGAAAATCTTGTAAGACCGATCGCTACCCCAATAATAATCAGCGTGTAGGAACGGGGATACACCAACGCTGCGATAATTAGCGGAACAAAACGCAGATCAAAAATAACGGTTTCATTGAAGTTAAAACCAAAGCAAGAGCTGACCCATCCGCCAAATACCACCAGCAACACCGAACTGACATATTTGAACCGCGTAGACGTACGACTCAAACCATATTTATAAATCACGTTCGCCACATAGGCAACAGCAATCAGCATCCCCAAATTCATTAGAAACATCATTGAAAATTGCATGGATTCACACTCCCATTGCGCAAGAAATTGGATGCCAGGCCTATGCTAGCCGATTTTGCCTTACTCGTACATCATAACATGAAGCCCCATCTTTCGACATATCCAAAGAGGCTTGCGTGTGTGTATAAAAAAAGCGAACCGCAACGGCTCGCCCTAGTGGGAGTATCTATAGAGTCAGCTTAGAATGCCTTTGTTCCGGCGCCACTCCTTGACAAATAATTCGGCAAAGTAAGGGTCCCACTGGGTTCCTTTACCCTCTTCCAATATCATAACCGCCTTCTCTTCCTTCATCCCTTTCCGATAAGGGCGATCCGACGTCATCGCATCATAGGCATCTGCTACGGCTATGATTCGCCCAAATAGGGGAATATCTTCCCCGGAGAGCTGATCAGGGTATCCCTTGCCATCGTAACGCTCATGATGAGAGCGCACCCCAGGCAGATAAGGGGCCATAGCATAAGCCGGCTCCACTTGCCGAAGAATACTCTCCCCCATAACCGGATGCATTTTAATCTGGTCAAACTCCTCGTCCGTCAGCTTGCCATCCTTAAACAGCACAGCGTCAGCCACACCGATTTTACCGATATCATGCAGCAAGGCTGTTTTACGCAGCAAGTCAAGGTCCGTCTCGCTCAAACCGCCCTTTCGCCCAATGAGTACAGAGTATTCAGCCACGCGCAACGAATGTCCTGCGGTATAGGCATCCCGCGCATCCAGCGCTGCAGCCAAAGTGGCAAAATAACTGTCTAATAGCTGACCGTTCTTTTCCTCTCGTTCCTTCAGGCCCTCGATCATCATGTTAAATCCTTCGACAAGCTCCGCAAATTCGTCCGAATACAAGTCACTGGCGTTACTATTCAGGCGGCCTTCCTTCACTTCATTCATTTTTTCCAACAAGTGATGGATGGGCTGTTCGATCTCACGGGTCAGCAATCTTCCCCCCAGATAAGCAAAAGCTACACCAAATATTAAAATCGTACCCGCCCATGCCCAATAGGAGCCGGAATCCGTCGCTTCCAAACGTTCCAGCCGAATCTGTGTAGCTAAACAAAACAGAAACAGAGGAAAAGCACCAATTAACGTTGCACTTAACTGAAACTTATGCCGAAGTGATAGCAGAACTCGTCCTCGCAGGGAAAGGTTCAATCCATATTGCTGGTAGGTCCGATCCCGAATTTCCTCCAGTAGCGGTTTGATTGCTCTCATGGTCAGAAAAAATTCAACCAGTGCATGCATGGAAGCGACCAGACAAGCTCCTATACAGGCGATTCCTACATAATAAAAGGGAAAGGTAAGTTGTCCAGTATGTATCATCCATAATGCAATAACGGCTGCCGGGATAGAGAAGCCTAACAAATGCGGCCCAACAATACGCAAAACTGACAAATTAGGCAGATGGTGAACCCGAATGTACACCGCTTCTACATCCTTGAGCGTCTCCTGGTTTCCTTGAAAAAAACGATGAACAGGTCTTAAATGCATTCGAAACACTATGGTTTCACAAACAATCATAATGACGCTGGAAAATGCAACAATTTTGACAAGACCCAGAAGCTCATAGTGGGCTACATTTAACGTGGAAAATACAAAAATCATACATACCAGTAGTACAGCAATAAATGAACCTATAATATAGTTCAGGATAACATGCTGAATAAAGCGCTTATAGATCGGCAAAATGCTACCCCTCTTTTCATCCGTACGCTCATAAGATATCTTTGTATTCAATATCGGAGTCCAGCCGTCAAAAGTTAACCTTCTTGCTTGAGCAATTTGCATAGATCTTAGGAAAATAACACTAGCGAGCGGTCCGCATCGGATTGCGGCTTTCGCAGGGCACCTTGGTCTGGCAAAGTCCGCAGCCGGCACCCGATTTAGCCTCACCGCCGTTTAACACGGCCCACTTTCGGGATTCCTCACCATACACAAATTTCATGCAGGCGATTTTGTCATGACCACCTTCCTTGCTGATGGCCTGCACAGGGCAGCGAGTAATGCACACACCGCAAATGCCTTTGCTGCACAGCAGGCAGTTTCCGGTGTGGCTCAGGTTCGAGGACACCCTGACATCAGGCGGCACCTGCAGATCCGTTACTACAGACAGCAGACGGATGGCAATTCCTTTCTCGGTGATAAAGCCATCGTTGATACTGAAGGTGCCAAGACCGGCTGCATACGCGATATGCCGTTCCGACCAGTTAGAGACCGGACCACCTGCGGCACCGTGGATGCTGTACCAATCCGTATCCAGCGGCGCCACAGCTCGGTAACCAAGCCCGATCAGATATCCCGCCAAATGCTGCCTTGCCGAACGCACAAAATATTCATCGCCAAAGGTCCGTAGCAGCGCCCACTCTCTGGAGGCTCTTGCTTTTTGCACACGATTGGCCTTGCGGATTGTCTCACTGATCGGCAGCACAACACTGACAACGGTGCCTCCACCAAAACTTCCTGTGCCGAAGGTCCGTTCGAAGGCTTCCTGCGGCGTAGCATGGTCGGAGCCCACCACTGTTTTATACTGCTCAAACAAAGGATCATTGGCCTCTGCAAATTGAATAATCGGTTCCTCGTAGTACGGGCTCTGTAATTCTTCGCAGAAATTGCCCTTGTCTTCGCTCACATAGGCTTTCATCTGAACTGCGATAAGTTCTTTCATGTCCGGTACGGGCGTTACCATCCTGTCCACATCCCTCTTCTTAAGTTATTGTGACTTCTCTCGACTTCCTTGTGGATACCTGTTGACCGATGAATGGCTGCGTTACACATCCGAACCCTTTTCGTGTATATACACGAATGAGTCGGCATACTTCCCTTATTAGGCAAAAGCTAATCACAGTCTCAATTTTTCAATTTTAGATAACAGTGTAGTCAATATCTGCAAATCGGCGCTTCCCAGTGACTCCTGTAAAAATAACTGCGCCTCCTCCCAGAGCTCTGCTGCATCGTTATATAGTGCTTTTCCACTCTCCGTCAGGGTAAGGCAGCGGTTCCGGCTTCCCTCGGCGGATGTATCCTCCACATACCCGCTTTGCTCCAGTGCCTTCAAATTGCGCACAAGCGTGGTTCGGTCGAGTCGCATCTCCAATGCTAATTCGCTTACGCTTACCGGTCCCAGTACCGTTAAATGCTTGAGCAGCGAAAACTGGCTGATATTGAGTCCGCTTGGAGCCAGATACTGGTCATACAGCCCTGTTACAGCCATCGAGGCACGACGCAGATTAATGCATGTGCAGACTGAGGGCGAGTTATTCTGTGATGTTTTTTTGTCTTTCCTTGAGGCAGTCATAGTTCTTAATTTCCTTCCATCTTTTCGTGTAACTACACTATTTCAAAATTCGGGTGCTTTGTCAGGGCAATTTATCACAGTCTCCATTCTCTGCAAATGCAAATAAGTCTAATTCATTGCAGAAAGTGCATCATTTCCAGTCTACAATCAAAAAAAACCATAAATACCTTGCGTTTTAGAATTTAGCTTGTTATACTAATAAAATATGTATTAACCCCATAGGATTCCACGCAAGAAGCTATACTCCTAATACCGCATGGAGCTTCTCCAAATTTTATGTATAACCCTAATGTAGAATTTTGAGCTTTTGCCGAAGATTTTCACATTCACACTGGCGCGGTCATCGGAGCCGCAAGGACGAAAGAGAGGTAGGGCTTTTGTCGTTTGGAAAATGAACAGAGGAATCAGACTGCCCCTTATGAACATGCTGACCATATAATACAAGGTAGCAGGGGTTAAATATATATTATGCCGTCAAACGATGAAGTTTGAGCAGGCCGTGCAGTATACGCAAGCTGCACACATCCTCCGGATGATCCCCGGGGGATTTTTTATATACGGAAAACGTATCTATGAACAAAAAAGTGACCCTGCCGATACATCGACAGGGCCTATAGCTTGATCAAAAAGGGGTTAATAGGGTCATTATAGTCTTGCTTTCTTAAAACTAAATGATATGCACCTTAAAAACTCATTAATTTTCCAGCTATATATCGCTGCTAATAATTCGTCCAATAATCCGTACTACCAGACTGTATCGTTTGGGTAGTAGGGCGTCCAGCTTCCACTTGGGCAGGCTTGTAGGTGGAAGGACGCTCCCATCCTTCCAGTAACACAATATGCTGGGTACCTGTGTTATTTTCCCATGTGATATAGCGCTCTTGTTCCATATGCCGCAATGCGGCTGTAATTTCAGAATCTCGCCTACCCGTTTTTGCTGACAATTCAGCCATTGTAGGCATGTGGCGATGCTGGGCAAAATAATTATACAAAATACGCAGTAACTTCCGTTCCAAATCCGGCAACATCATCTATCCCTCCTGAAAAGAACATATGTTCCTATTATAACATATAAAAATGCACCCTCCTACTGGAAGATGCATACGGGCTTGTATGCCCATGCTGAATTTAGTTTTTTTCCTTCTCCTGACGACCGATAGAGCGCAACCACCAAGAGATTCCTCCAACACTTCCAAGTGCCAGAACCGTCAAGAAAATAATATAAAACAAATGAAATGCACGATCACTCATGGCAATCGCCTCCTCACTTTATGTATACACTTTCCAGCTAAGCCTGTAAACCTCTTTTTGACCCCACAATCACATTTTCGCCAAACATTTGACAATACATACTTGCTTGGGATACATCGGTGCACACTTATTAAAAATGGTTAATATCAAATAGGAGACAGATCAAGGAGGTTATCGAATATGAAGTTTCTATTGATCGTGATCATCATTGTGCTGATCGTTGTTTTGCTCATGAGAAGACGTAGATGAACGAAAACATCCTGTATCGTTAACTAAGAATACAAAAAAGGCTTTCGGTACATCACCGAAAGCCTTTGTTCATCTGAGGTTAAGGCTAAACTACGCCTTGTTCCTTTTGCTATATTTAATAAAAGCAATCACAAGCGCTACAGCAAACAATATTCCGCTGACTACCCATGTGGTCAGAAACGCCATACCCAGACCGACATTAGCCCCCATGGTCGGGTGCTTCATAGCAGTAAACACCGAGCCCTGCATCATAAATATGGTACAGAACAAAACAACGGGTGCCAAAATAATCGTGCTTGCGGTCTTACGACTACCAGATACTGCAATCACACACAGAGCAGAAATCACCAAGATTACCCAATAGATAACTGCTTCCCAAATCGCTGAAGTGCCCACCTGTTCGACCTCTTTTCTATCCATCATTTATGCCTCTTCTATTGTAACAGACGTCACACAGTGAACCAAGCCATAAATTTAATCAGAAAAGGGGTAAACCCTGCCGACAATGTAAATAATGTATGTTAGCAGACAGCCCTACATAGAAGAAATGAGAGGATTGGATCCCATGAGAAGTGCAAGTCCTTTTGTCATTGTAAACGATGTGCAGCAATCGGTTGACTACTACCAATCTGTTTTAGGCGGGAAAATCAAAGTACTGAACAAGCAAGAAGGCAAGCTTTTACATGCCGAACTGCACCTAGGTAGCAGTCATATCCATTTCTCCGACTCCTACGGTAAACCGCTGAAAGCACAGCATGTCCAAATCATTCTCGACTGCGAGAGTGAGGATGAGCTTAAACAGGCTTACTATTCACTATCAGAAAAAGGTACCATCACCGTAGAGCTACAAGATACCTTCTTTGGTGCGCTGCACGGGGAAGTAACGGATCATCTTAATCAGATTGGATGGGTGATGAACTATTTTAAAAGATGACCACGTTTAGCCATAACCGAATATGTTTTGTAGCCACCATCAACGTTCCTTACCCGATAGCCCGATTGGGTCAGAATTCTGGCCGCTAGATAGCCACGCAGCCCGCCTTGGCAGGATACCGCGATCTCCAGATCACGAGGAATTTCCGACATCCGCTCTCTGATCTCGGCCAGAGGAATATGAATGGAACCTGGAATGGTTCCTCCCTGTAGCTCCACCGCATCCCGGACATCAATTACAAGACCACCATTGCGGTGGAAATCGTCAACTTCATGCCATTGTATCGTCTGGACCAGTCCATCCATGATATTCGAAGCCACGTAACCCGCCATATTCACAGGATCTTTAGCTGAAGAATAAGGAGGTGCATAAGCAAGTTCGATATCTGCCAATTCACGGACATTCAAATGACCGCGAATCGCCGTCGCAATAACATCAATCCTTTTGTCCGCGCCATCAGCCCCAACAGCCTGCGCCCCGTAGATCATCCCGGTCTCCGGATGAAAGAGCAGCTTCATCGAAATGGGTGACGCGCCAGGATAATAACCGGCATGTGAACCGGGATGAATATGAATAGCCTGATAAGGAACAGCCAGTCGCTGCAATGTTTTTTCATTGTTGCCTGTAGAAGCTGCGGTCAATGCAAAGGTCTTAATTACGGATGTTCCGAGCGCACCATCATAGGAAATCGCCTGACCATTAATATGATCTGCGGCCAAACGCCCCTGCCGATTGGCTCCCCATGCCAGCGATACCATCGTTGCAAACCCATGATTGCGGTCTTTGACCTGGATGGCATCCCCTACCGCATAAATGGACGGATCACTGGTTTGCAGCTGAGCATTCACCTGAATGGCACCGCGAAAACCTAGTTCCAATCCGCATTGCTTGGCCAGCTCATTTTCAGGCACAACACCAATCGCCAGAATAACCAGGTCCGTCTGAAGCATCTCCCCGGAAGTCAAACGGAGCTGTGTACCCTGTTCTTCAAAAGCTGCGACTCCTTCCTCTAAACGCACCTCCACCCCGTTCAGCTTCACATGCTGTTCCACCAGTTTAGCCATTTCGGGGTCAAGCGGATTCAACAATTGTTGTCCCTTATCCATGATGGTTACTGCAAGTCCACGCTCCCGCAAATTTTCAGCCATCTCCAGCCCAACAAACCCGGCCCCGATTACCGTGGCATGCTTGGGATGCCTTTCATCTACATATGCCTTAATAAGGTCGGTGTCATGAATGTTTCTTAACGTAAATACATTTGTAGCTTCATGTAATCCGGGAATATCCGGTATCATCGGTTTGGCTCCTGGCGATAATACCACAATATCGTATGGCTGCTCATCCGTCTCTCCAGTGATCATATCGCGGTAACGCACAAGCTTATGCTCGCGGTCTATTTGTATTACTTCTTTTTGCACCCGTACATCTATATTAAAACGGTCTCTAATGCCTTGAGGCGTCTGGAGAAACAGCTTCTCCCGCGCCTGGATTGTCCCCCCAATATAGTAGGGAAGACCACAGTTTGCAAAAGAAACATGCTCACCGCGTTCAAATAAAATAATCTCGTCTTCCTCACTCCATCTACGCAATCTCGCCGCAGCAGAAGCTCCACCTGCGACCCCGCCAATAATAACTATCCTCTGACCCATTTCTTTCCCTCCCAATATACCCTATGGGGTATAATATATACCTATGGGGGTATGATGTCAACAAACAAAAAAGGCGAAGGTTGCCCCCCGCCTGATCAAACTCTGAATGAAAACCGATCGGAATCAAAAATCACTTGCGAATGCTACAAAACTTCCCTATCTCACTGGGCCTAACAAGACGCCAACTACTGTTTGTTATTGTTGACTGGCCGCGATTGCCTGCTCCAGATCATACAAAATATCGTCTATCGCTTCGGTCCCAACAGATAAACGTAACAGCTCCGGTTTGACTCCGGCAGCCACCTGTTCCTCTGCATTCAGTTGCTGGTGAGTCGTGCTTGCCGGATGAATAATCAAAGACTTGGAATCGCCTACATTCGCCAGATGAGAAAACAGCTTTACATTCGCAATCAGCTTGCTTCCCGCCTGGCTCCCGCCTTTGATACCAAAGGTCAGGATTGCCCCTTGTCCTTTTGGCAAATATTTTTGGGCTAACTCATAGGATGGATGGCTCGGCAATCCAGAGTAGCTGACCCACTCCACATCCTTGTGACTTTCGAGATATTGCGCTACCTTCAGGGCATTCTGACTATGTCTTTCCAGCCGCAGATGCAATGTTTCCAAGCCTTGAAGCAGCAGCCATGAATTGAACGGAGAAATGGCTGCTCCCAAGTCACGCAGCAATTGCACCCGTGCCTTGATAATGTACGCAATAGGTCCCACCGCCTCGGTGTATACAACCCCATGGTAGCTCGGGTCCGGCTCAGTCAGTCCTGGAAAACGGCCACTCGCTTTCCAGTCAAACTTGCCGCTGTCCACAATCACTCCGCCAATAGACGTACCGTGTCCGCCAATGAACTTTGTTGCCGAATGCACAACAATGTCCGCTCCATATTCGATAGGACGCAATAAATAAGGGCTCGGGAACGTGTTATCCACAATCAGCGGAATACCATATTCGTGCGCAATCGCAGATACTGCTTCCACATCCAGCACATTGCCCTGTGGATTGCCAATCGTTTCGGCAAAGATGGCCTTCGTTTTATCCGTAATGGCATGACGGAAATTCTCTGGATCATCCGAATCGACAAAATGCACCTTAATACCCAATTTGGGCAGTGTGGTAGAAAAAAGATTATATGTACCGCCATACAGGCTGGAGGCTGATACAATTTCATCTCCAGCTCCCGCAATGTTCAGAATGGAGAAGGAAATCGCCGCCATTCCCGAAGCTGTGGCCAACGCGCCAGCCCCGCCTTCCAGTGCGGCGATCCGTTGCTCGAACACATCCGTGGTCGGATTCATCAGACGCGTATAAATGTTGCCAAATTCTTTCAGCGAGAACAAATCAGCCGCATGCTCGGCATCCCGAAATCCATATGAAGTGGTTTGGTACAACGGAACGGCGCGGGAAAAGGTAGTAGGATCAATCTCTTGTCCGGCATGGACAGCGAGGGTTTCGAATGACAGCTTGCGTTCTTCTGACATGATTATTTCCTCCCTTGTTATACGTGCTGTATGAATCGTCTCTTCCTGTATGCGTAGTCATGGATGATTTTTCAATTATTCTCGCACAAAAAGAACGATTTGGGAAGATAATTCTCATTATTCAGGTAGGATATTATTATTTTATTTAAAGCATCAGGTTTCGGCTCGGAAGGTTTTGCCCAAATGCTCACCCAAACCAAAATAATGGCGGAAATTATAGATGAGTGGGCTCCACTTTGCCGGATCAATATGATTCTCACCGAGGATGATATCCTGATGAACATGCACCTGTATGGCTTGGGTTTCGACGATCGCAAAATAAGGAGAGTGGTCAGGAATCCGGACTTCCTTCACCTTGGCTTCGATTTGAATAGGGCACTCCCTGATTCGGGCCGGCTTGACCCTATTCGAGTCAATCGCAATCAGTCCGCTGATCTCATACTTATCTTTTTGATATGTAAATCCATGTTTCTCTTTTTCCACTGGAACGGGATTCTTGCCTGTAAAAGGAGCCAAACGCTCTACATTTTCCCACATGGAAGGCCCAGGAACATTGATTACACATTCGGGATGCCGCTCCATATTTTCTAATGCTTTGCCACCTGTTCCAATGCCTAGTACCACACAATCTCCTAATGCCCACGAGGAGGAAATAGGGCTAATATTGGTCGTTCCATCCTCATTCAGCGTGTTGAGTAAAATCACAGGGGTTCCGTAATATAAAATGCTAGGGGTTATCGTTTTTATACTTGGGCTGTAGTTCATCTGATTTATTTGATTTATTTGATTCATTTGGTCCATGTTCTCTTCTCCTTCTGTTCAGATCTGCCTCCTTATTGTAAAATGTAAACATTTCAACCTTCATCGAAGTATGGATTACAAAGGGGGATGACCGTGCCATGAGCACCAAATCAAATGTAGCCATGATTGCTTCTCTCGTCAGTGAGCCTTCCCGTGCGGCCATTCTCACCGCTCTATTAGACGGCAGATTTCACACGGCAAGTGAATTAGCCCATATGGCAGGTATCAAACCGCAAACCGCCAGCTTCCATCTGGCTAAAATGACCGAGGCACAAGTCGTTACCGTAGAAAAACAAGGTCGGCACCGTTACTATGGCATTCAAGACCCCGAGGTTGCCCAGGTGATGGAGTCACTTTTATCCATAGCTCCACCTGTTCCAATCAAGTCATTCAAACAAGCCTCCGAAAACGAGGCCATACGGTTGGCAAGAACTTGCTACGATCATGTTGCGGGTCATTTAGGCGTACAAATCATGAGTTTTTTCATTCAAAGGGGGATTCTTTCCGAGGATCAGGACGGACTTCATATTACCCAACAAGGAGAGATTTTCTTCGCTGACTTTCAGATAGACCTCAAGAACACAAGACAAAAGCGTCGCTCCTTCTCACATAAATGCCTGGATTGGAGTGAACGACGCCATCACCTTGCCGGTGCTTTAGGAAGTGCTCTTCTGGACAGATTATTCGAATTACATTGGGTCGAGCATCTGCCCACAACCCGAGCGATACGCATTACAGCCGAGGGTAAAAGAGGTTTTAAAGAGGTATTTTCGATAGAGATCGGCTAGATAATCATAGTCTAATGCTTTTCTTGTTCTGTATTGGATGTTATGACCGGAGACAAGGACCTTTGTTTTCTGGTCAATGGCCGGACATAGGCATAATTGTTTTTTGGAGCCTTTCCTTTTGCCACACCTGCCTTATATCCTCCAGCAGCAGCCGGAATGGCAACCAAAGTCCCATAGGTTCTCATCGCCCGTTCAATTGGGAAAGATACAGAACGCGTTCCATCGGTAGATCCGGCAAAATGAACCGCGGCTGCATAATTGTTCAACCGATCGTTACTGTCATTCAGCCATACGGAACCCGAATCTCCAGGTCCAGTTCGCCCCTGGGTAAAACGAATGACGGTTTGATCACGGAAAATCTTGATTCCCGAATCGCCCCTCACTCTTTGCTCCACGCCAATCGCCTCCACAACTCCTCTGGCGAAGCCGTTTGTTTTAGCCATTCTTTTAAACGTCATCCCCAGACGATAGCTCAATAAGTGCCCAGGTACGGTAATGAGACCACCACTTTGGTTAATCAGATACCTCGGATTAAGCAGACTATTTGAATTGGCAATAGCTATGGCAGAGTCCTGAAAGTTAACACCTGTCGTAGTAAGCGGGACAAATTGAAAAGCTCTCCCGATCTGATCCGCCGTTCTACCCCCATCTGCCGGAGAAGGCTGAATGGTATTGTGAAATTGGCTTGTATTCGTTGGGACTAGAACATGGGCATTACTCAAAATAAACAAAGTATTATTCTTAATAACAATGAGTCCTCCGGTCCCTCCTGCAGTGGCGGGAACCGTTGTTCCTACACTGACTGCACCGGGCACGGGGCGCCATCTTTGGCGAGGGTTTGTTTGGGTAGGCGTCGCCGCTTCCCTTTTGAAGGAACCCACACCTAAAATTCGGATAGGTACCGCAGAAGCCCGACTTATATTTTGGGTTACTGCTTGTAATTTGGTTTGCGACACAGCCGAAAGATTTCTCAAGGTGTATAACACAATCGCCGCACCCTTTGCCGGTCTATTGGGATCAGCATAACCTACTCCAATTCCTGTTACTCCGTTTCGCTTTAGCATCGTTCGCCAAATCCGACTCTTCAACTTGAAAGCTTGATAAAAGGTAGCCACAGCCACATGCATCTCCTTTTCATAGTCAATGATTTATATACATATGACTAATCGGCACATCATGACTGTGCGTTTCCCCAGAACAGTGAAAAAGGTGTGGGCTAGAAGCAAACGACTGCTTTTATTGATCAATCTTCCTGAAGAACTCTACCATTTCGTTAAATGATTGCTGCGCTGAGTGTACGTGATATCGGGTAGAGTAGGGGTCACTGAATCCGTGCTGTCCGTTGAATTTATGTACCCGGATATTATAGTTGTCTAAAGTTGAAATGAGCTCATCTACATTAAATGATTTTTCTTCCTGCGGGAAAAAAAGCAGTGTTGGACAATGTGGAGTTATTTCCAAATAATTTCGAATACGAGAGCCATAGTATCCTACGATTCCATCAGCATATTTTTCTTTGCTACACAACCAGGCAATCGTTGCCCCGATGCTAAATCCGACGATAAATACCTTTTTATAACGAGCTCGAATACTTAATAATACACTTTCGATATGATAGGAAGCGCGTTCAAATCCTACATTCCCCATAAAATGGGCATAGGCAGCCTCCTCTTGCGAATAATCAAAAGGCGTTTCTTTGCCTATCAAATTTGGACAAATGACGTCATAACCCTGACCCGATAATAAACTACAAAAATTTTGTATATGCTGGTTAATCCCATAAATCTCATGCAGCACGACAATTAGGGTGTCCGATTTTTTATCTATGCTTATCATGTTGCTCCCCCAAACAGGTTTGAATATGGTAAAACAAATCCTCCGGATACATATATTTATACTTAGCGCCACTTCTAAGGATAACCGGTTGAACAGTTCAATGGATACAACCAGTGCTGCTCGAATATACGCTCCTCGAGCACTTGGTAAGCATTATTCATACTTTCCAGCCTCCCTTTTTTAGAAAATACTATATCCAATATGATCATTTCGCTATATATTTTTGGTTAAAATTCAGAGAAATGCTTCTCATATACATACTCATCAAGTCAGTTTCTGCATCCTCATCCTATGATATAATTCCTTCAATATCATCGTATGGAAGGATGGTGCAGATGTCGGAACAGCAAGTATACGTCCGATTCCCAGAAGAGGTGGACGTCACAGAATTGACAGCGATGTACAGACGCAATCGCGAGTTCTTTGATAAGTTTTCGCCAAACCACCAAGAAGAGCACTATACGGAGGAGCACCAGCTCCAAACGATTATTAAGAGTAAGGCTGACATGGTGGAGGATCGGAAATATTCCTTCGTGGTATGCCACAAGGAGGACGACCGGATTATAGGTAGCATAGGCCTATCGTTTGTGGTGAGGGGACCCCTTCAGAGCTGTATGATCGGATACAGCCTAGACCAAGCTTATAACGGCAAGGGTTATATGACAGAGGCGGTGAAGCAGGTGGTTCGCTACGCTTTCGATGAACTAAAGTTTCATCGGATCGTCGGAGAAGCCTCCCCTCGGAATCCAGGATCCATCCGTGTGCTTGAGAAGGCTGGCTTTCACAAAGAAGGCATTTCTCGAAGCAACGTAAAAATTAATGGAAAATGGGAGGACCATCAGGTTCTGGTGATTATAAATCCATCAGAGGATATCTAAGTTTAGTGAACGCTAGTAGAGCCGAGAGGTGTAGTAAATACCGGAGGATCGGAGTCAGAATTAACGGCAGCCAATAATATTGGACAACCTAACAGAATACGTTAGTGGAATAACAACAGCGGCAGTCTAAGACTTTATTTTTTTAGTCTTAGTCCGCCGCTGTTTGATTTTTTTGCTCAATCTAAAACTTTATTTCCAATGCACATTTCACAGAAACTGTATTCGTTTTGCAGAGGAATCTCAGTGCATGATTTCATTTTTATTCACCTTAACACCGGATAAGGACTGATCAAACATATCGAGAATAAAAAGAAACCTCTCAGCCTCACGAAATACATGATCAGCTAATAAAGGATGGATAATGCTTTTTATTCGACACTCGTCGATCAAATCACGCGCTGTTTTCTTAAAATCTCGCAAGGACTTCACAGAGATACGGTTTTCATCCACAAATTGACTCAGAAGTGGAACCGTCTGCGACTGTGGGCGCATATAACTTAAATCAATCGCTTGAAACATCAGTGTATCAAAATCATTACTAAACTCCCTAGCTTGTTCAACCAGTTTACGTTCGGAGGGATCCAGTAGATGGCCTATGAATTTTGCGTGATCGGCCATAATCTTTAAGAAAAATACATTTTCGTCAATAATAGCATCAGGTAAGGGTTCAAGCGTTCCTGAATTGAGTTCCCCTAAACGATTTCTGAAGTAATTTGCTTCCCGGCTTACGTGATCTACCAGTAAGGGAAAATTGGTTTGCCCAGGAAGTTTGCATTGTAATATAAGGCCCAATACCATTCTCTTAAATGCCCAAATATTCGTCGCCGCGTTCTGAACTTCCGTATTAAACTCTCTAATTGTATAAGGATCTGTGTCAGTCTTAAATTCATACGATCTTTTCTCAATATCCTCAAAAATGGAGTAAAACCGATTGGCTTCTGTTTTAAGCTGAGTATCTTCTGCTCTAAAACCTAACCCCAGAAAAAAGGAATGCTCCTTCATGATCCTCGACCAAAACCGTATTTCATCTAATGAACGCGCCACGAATGCATCCAATCATATCCCTCCTCTATGTGAGCCAAAAAGCACCTACTTAGTCATATGGGATATGCCAGGTCATTATGATTATCAAAGTTCCACGTCTCATACGAATCTAATTCTGAAAATTAAGCCGGAGTTATTAGATCATTCAGGGTTTTCTCCTGCTACCAGGTTTACGCGAAACTCAAGCTGGTTTCTCATAAAAATTTTACCTGCTATCTTGACCGATTCTGGCTTAATCTCCTCTACTATTCCCCCATAGTCCTCAAATGTCACGCGTAATTCCTCATCAACGGACACCACATATACATGCCCCTGGACCAAAGCAGCTCCAAACAACTCCATGTCTGTCTTCAATATTTTATATGTATGTTTCACAACGATCACCTCAACTATTTTCATTCAGTAAATTATAAATATCTTCCTTCTGCAATAAACATTTCTGCGTATGTTACTTATGTTCCTCCGAAACAAATTAATTTCCATAATTATACTCATATTTGAATATATATCATTTAATGTTTGGACAATTATCCCAATCCAGTTCTATAATTCACTTGTTATTACATAATTTTAGGAGGAAGCCATGAAAAATATTTATAAAAAACTAGGAACAATAATGTTAGCCCTTCTCATTGGAGCTTCGATATTCTCATTGTTCCCCACCGTTACAAAAGCTGAGACTACAAATGTGACTTGGACGAATGGATCTTTAGTAGCTTCTCTTGATGGGTCAGGAACAAGAGACAGAGCGAACATGGGGAAAACAAACGGGAAATGGTATTGGGAAGTAAAAGTAAACAATGTTGCCTCATTCGTAGGAATAACAGGTGAATCAGATCAAGAGACTCAAACTATTTATGGAAATAATGGATCGATTTACAATAGTATCAAATCACCTGTAATTATAGGTTACAGTTCTGGCTTTGGGAATGGTGACGTTATCAGCATCGCATTGGATTTGGATAACGATAAAATTGTTTGGTATAAGAATGGGGCTTCCCTCGGAGCTAATTCCATTAAACCATCTGAACTAGAGGGGACGCGGGTTTTCCCTGTGATTGCAAGTGGAACTGGTACGAAAATAAATTTTGAAGCTAATTTTGGAGCAAGTGATTTTAAATATCCAGTTCCTGAAGGATTTTTGCCTTACCAAGAATCCGGTACATCTACAACACCTGATCCATCAACA
This sequence comes from Paenibacillus sp. T2-29, assembly GCF_052921365.1. Lineage (NCBI taxonomy): Bacteria > Bacillati > Bacillota > Bacilli > Caryophanales > Paenibacillaceae > Paenibacillus > Paenibacillus sp. T2-29. The sequence continues at coordinate 126,415 of NZ_JBREVE010000010.1, forward strand.
AAACCCGACCCATCTACAAATCCTGATTCGTCTACAACGCCTGGTTCATCTACAACACTTGATCCGTCGGATACAGATGGTTCCTCACCAACTGGTGACCGCGCCATTCTGACTGTAACGATGGACAATGGATTTGATAAAGAATTCGAACTGAGTAAGAAAGAATTGAATGCCTTCATCGCTTGGTACGACGCTAAAGATGCCGGCAGAGGTGCTTCATTCTTTGCCATCGATAAACATAATAATAACAAAGGTCCTTTCAGCAATCGCAAAGACTATGTAATCTTCAACAAAATTCTCACATTTGAAGTAAGTGAGTATTCAACCAAATAAACATTATGAAGGACTTCATATCGGCTAATACGCTAATGAAGTCCTTTTTTTATATACTTTTTAGGCAAAAAGTTTGCCACCGCTTAATTCAAAAAAAAAGCGCAGCTTCCAAAAAGCATGGAGGCTGCGCTTATATTTAACTAAACTGCTCTTGAATGAGTGCAAAAAATCAAACTACACTTGGCTTCCAACTTGGTTTGGATTAATATCCATATTTTTAGTGTACACCTTGTTATTAATGAGACTGATGATACTGTTAACAATAATTGAAGTAAGTACCGTTAACAATGTTAACCACAACAAGATCAAGATAGATACCTTGGGGAAGAAAACAATACTCTGAAAATAATAATAACAAAAAAAGGTGTGGGTTAACCAAATATTCATTGAATTTTTACCCAGGTAAGCGAAAGGTCTGGTTAGTTTTAATTTATTCATTAAATGAATACTAACGAGGATAACTACAGGGGCTATGATCATATCAATCGTTGTCTTCTCAAACCATTGACTCGTAGTACGAAAACGGAATAATAGCACAAGAACAACAATATCAAATAGTATATTATTGAAAATAATAGAATTATAAATCTTATTCATCCATGAGTACAATTTATATTTCGCAAAGAACAGCCCTATCATAAACGGCAACTGCCAATACATAATGCTGTAATAGTTTCCTTGTGAATATGAATTATAAAAAACTAGGCCAGCAATTAGAAGGGTTACCCATGTGTTACGTTGGAAGGCTTGGAAGGTGACCGGAAAAATCAATAGCAGCAGAATATAATCATATAAAAACCACCACTCACCATTATATGAACTGGATAGCGCTATAAAATTTCGCAAAAAGTCCATGATTGAATTATGTTGAAATCTATCGGAAGTTCCAAAGAAGTACAAACCCACCGGAATAAAAAGTAAAAAAACAACCCAGTAGTTTATCATAATTTTGCTTAATCTTGTAAAGCTTTTCTGCATTAAATGCTGTGGATTTTGAACATTGCTCTTATATAAACCATAACCACTTAAAAATAAAAAAATAGAAATAGCGATCTGGCCAAAATGCCCTAAATAGAACTCTCCTCTTTCATGAAATAAACTAAATAATGAAACATAGTCGTACTTTAATCTGTCAGGAAAAGCAAAAAGATGATGAATCAAAAGTAGTATTACAGCAATCCCTTTCGCAATATTTGTTTCTACAAGCTTTAATTCCTTGTCATGGTGCACAGAATATCCTCATTTCTAGTTGTATTGGAATAGAGATATATTAGCACAAACAAATAATATAAAATATTTATTTTTTTGAGCACCATATCACATCCCATTTTTATACAAAAAAAAGGGGGAGTATAAAAAACAAAAAAAAGCTTTCCATAGCCACCCTTGGGGTGATTATAAAAAGCTAATCTGCTTTGCAGCGTCTATAGCGCTCGCTTAAAATTTTTCAGGGAACTGTTTGACAATGCCTTCTGTCAGGATGTCCGCTAGGTAAATCATATGGATCTCATTTTTATCGGTTGCTGCAATATCTGCTTTCCAATCTCCTTTGAGACAGTTAAGGACTATTTCCGTAATCAACTGAAGGTGCGTGTACAGCATATCTTGTAGTGTTTTGAACTGCCAGTTCGGATTCGCTTCACTTAAAAATTTGGCAATATCGTCGGCGTTTGCATGCCAATCCGCATCTAGCTTTTTCATATCCGCCTGATTGCCCGCTTTGGCAGCGGCTACAATTTTTCCTGCGATCAGAATATGCTCTCTCAGAAGGTCAGCCAGCTTATTACCGGCAGCTTCCCCATAATAAGGCTTGATCACATTGCCTATATCCTGCTGGTTCCGTAAAAGCCGGTCCAATACGTCCTTTTGGTCCGGGCGATTAGATATGGCGCTGACAATATAGCTTCTCGTCCATATCGTATGGTCGATCCATACCTTCTGCATATCTCCTTTCAGTTGCACCATTTTGGGACTTAGGCAAGTGAAACCCTTTTCCTCACCCGCCTTCGCTTGCGAGACTACTACCGGAGTCATGCTAAAAACGAACGTCAAGGTTAACGACAATGCCAGTAACCATTTATTTTTCATATTCATCCGCTCCTCTTACGTTTGGAATAAACAGGCTGTCTTATTATGGTTGAAGTATACGATTCTATGCGCAGGAATATTTATAGCTTTCAGCCGTTACCATCTAACATGCTGATCACCCTCGTAACGATCTTACAAAAACATGATTTCGTATTTCAACACACAAAAAAGGCCTGCCGGCGCTTAGCCAGCAGAGCCCATGATTCCATGGTCCAAGTAAAAGAAGCAATGCTGATGAACAAGCTACGTCCTGAAGTAGCCGTATACTCGTTTCGATGCTAGATCCTTTTGGAGAATAGGCCATGCCGATGGGCATGAACTATTTTGCCCGGTGGACCGTCAGGTTGACCCGATTCGTCTCACACATAAATGTGGAGAGATGAACAGGCTCATCGTTTGCGTCAAAAGCAATTTTCAATATCCGGAACAAGTTCGCTCCAATATCACATTCAAGCAATTTCGCATAATCTTTGGTCGCACCGATTACATCAATGATCTTATCATTACTCACGATTTCGGTGTTATAATCCTCCGACAGAATCTTGTAAGTCGATTCTTTCATTGCGATCTTCTTTTCTAAATCCGGAAACCGGGTGAGTGAATAATGGGCTATATCATAGAAAAGCGGGCGGTCATCTACATACATCAACCGTTCAAGCTCCAACACAGGGCTGCCTTCTTCAATAAGAAGATGTCCAGCCACCTCTTCAGACGCCGGGATTACTTCGCTCCTTAATATCCGTGAGTTTGGGATCATGCCCAGCTGGTGGCTGAACTCTGAGAAACCGCTTACGGATAACAGTTCATTATGAAATTTGTTGGAGGCCACAAAGGTGCCTCTACGAGGAATTCGCGTCAGGGTTCCTTCCCGCACGAGTTCCTCAATCGCTTTCCGTATGGTGATTCGGCTTACACTATACGTATCACAGAGCTCTGCTTCCGTTGGAATCTGTTCATCCGGTTTGTATCGTCCGTCCTGGATATCGTTCTTCAACATTTGCCTGATCTGCATGTACAGCGGCTGGGGGGTTGAAGGATTCAAATTCATGGTAAATTCATCCTTATCCATCAATGATTATAATAAGTATTATACATTGATGATCATCTCCAGTCACCATGCACCGAAATAACCTATCGTCTTCCCAGCTGTGATTGCCCCAAGCTCCAGGCAGTTCTCCGTTGAAAACCCTTTCAATCGGCCGTAAATAAACCCGGCAATGAAGGAATCCCCAGCTCCCATCGTATCTACGACGTTCACCTTACCCACGCCGTGCGGAAAGAATTGTTCCCCGTCGTAAGCAAGCGAACCGTTCTCTCCCAAGGTAGCTACAGCAATCTGTGCTCCTCTTTGCTTGACCTCTACCAAGAGCTGGCGAATATAATCATCATCCTGAGTGTACGAAAAGAATGGATAGTCTACATAGGGCGTTAACGTCAGTACTCGATCATCCTGCAACTGATCCGAGAAATCAAAGGAAGTGATCAGGCCCTTTTCCTTAAAGAGAGGAAAGTACGCATCGGCATGACCCCATATCCCCGAGTGGACAAGCTGATAATGTCCAGCAAAATCGAGCTCTTCTGCTGTAAGGAAAAATTGTGCCATAACTCCCTCATCGTAATCGCCGAACCTCCGGTCATTCTCCACCATCTCCACGTAAGTTACCGCTGTTTTTCCGTCCTTTTTTGAAATCCGGGAAGTATCCACACCCTTGTCCTGAATAGCCTGGATCATGATCTCCCCATAAATGTCGGTACCTACCCAGCCCAGATACGCCGTCTTTGCACCCATTTCAGTTAAATAGACGGCAACATTCACCGGATTGCCTCCAGGATAGGCTTTGCCGCTTGCTTGATAGACATCCATGCAGTTATCCCCGACTGTAATGATTCTCATCTTGCTCCCGCCTTCCCTGCTATTAAAGAATGAGCACTACAAAGTAGTGCTCAAATCAAATGCATCAATATAGAATGAACTAAAGACTGCGTATCTTAATATTCCATTTGGCGATAGTATCTTCTAAGTGTTAACGGATGATTTCTCTCACGCTCCAGGTAGGCGCTGATACGGCTTAGTACAGACCAGTTGATACTTACGGCAAAATGCTTTCTGAACTCCTCGCTAATGCCTTCCATGGCAAAGTCTTTGGTATCAATAATGGTCAGCTTCTTCGTAATCTTCTCGGCGAATCTCTCCACCCGATCCATCAGAGGTCTGGTCTCATCTTCGCCTTTCAGCAGAATAACACTGGTATCTTCAACCACAAGCTCAAGCGTGCCATGGAAGAATTCCGCCGCATGAATCGACTTCGCATGAATCCACTGCATTTCTTCCAGGATACACATCGCGTAGGAGTAAGTATTCCCCCACAGGTTGCCGGAGCCAACCATCATATGATAGTCAGTATCTTTATGTTCTTTTGCAAAAGCTTCCGCTTTAGGGTCAAAGGTCTTGACTGCGTCCAGAATCGCACGCGGCAATAAGGCAACTTCCTTCGTGAACTGCTCATATTGAGGGAACTCATTGTTGTTATACATGAACCGGAACACAACCATGTACAGGAGCATGAAGAATGTATCGAAGGAATGTTTCTCCGAGCCAGTAGTGATGCAGTGATCTACAATTTTGGTTAACGGAGTGTCCCTTTCTGCCACAAGTGCAATCGTAGTCGCTCCCCGTTCCTTACAGAACTCGGCTGCCGCAACAGTCTCCTGCGTGGTTCCTGACACAGATGTAAAAATACACACGGAATCCTTACTGAAATGTCTGTTGTTCATCACCATAAACTCAGCGGCAATCTCTGCATGCACATCAATGGTCGAGTTTGATTTCAGAATATACTCATAAGGATACATCATCGCAATTGTGCCACCCGCACCAATCAGAAAAATATTGCTGTACCCTTTCTTGGCAATCCCGTCTACAATCTCTTCAATTTGTCCTCTAAAGGCCAGGCCCTCTTGCTCCACAAGCTTAAGGAATAACTGTTCGTCAAAATTCAACATTTACGTTCCCTCCCTAATACTGGAGCGGCTCCTCTCCAATATCATCCAATTTTATTTGTTATATATAGTAGTATAACCAGACAATACAGTTAAAACAACTCTTTTTGTAAAATCTGAAGGAAATCAGTAAGTTAGAGTTCGCTCCCTTCATTTCATCCGGGCTAAATGACTATATTGCTGCTGTCATGACTGCTTTTAGATCCATACTTCTTCTCCCAGTAGTAATACACAGGCAGACCCGTTGCGATGACTATCGCCGCGGCAATCATGCCCTGCACTGGAGCCCACGTAAAGGTTCCCCAAGCCAGCCATCCTGCCCCAAGGATAGCGAGAATAGTGGTTACTCTCCACATTGGCATGCGGTAAATCGGGTTATAATCCTCTCTCTTACGGCATTTATAGACTGCGGCAAAATCCATAATGTTAATGACCAGCTGAATCAGCGTGAAATAACCAAGTAGTTCAGTTAAATTGCTGAAGAACACAAGAATACAGGCTAAGGTAACCTGGGCAATGATCGAGAAGCTTGGTGTTTCGAATTTAGGATGAACTTTTGCAAAACGCTGAAAGAACAGCCCATCCTTCGCCATAGCATATTCCAGGCGAGGCTGAAACATAATGCAAGAGCTCAAGGAACCCAGGATAACAATAATCGCAGTAACGGCTACAAAGGATGAGGCCATGCCGGATAATCCGGGAATATACTTGACGGCGTCGGACACAGCGGAGCTGGAACCCATCAGTTTATCGAACGGCATTAAGCCAGTGACACATACCGCAAGCAGCGTATATAGACCCAATACAATCAGTACCGAACTAATTAATGCCCGAGGGAGAACTTTCCCTGGATTTTTGAATTCTCCAGCCATAAAACAAATGGCGGCCATTCCCGTGTAAGCCCACGTCGTGGCAGATACGCCACCGATTAAGCTTGAACTTGTCGCTCCTGCGGCGGGTGTGTAAGCAAAGTTGTCAAAGTTCATGTACATGAGGCCCAGCACAATGACAATCAGGAAAGGGATGATTTTGATAGCCGTAATAATGACTTGAAAACTACCGCCTGCCTTGACACTTCGATAATGGATGGACGTGATGATCAGAATGATCGCTACTCCTAGCAGTTTACCGGCAATTCCAACGAAGAAAGGGAAGAAGCTCGCCAGGTATGCAACAATGGCCAGAGCCATAATTGAAATGGACGGAGGATCGAGGGCCCAGAAGGTTGCCCATCCGTACAGAAAGGCCAAGGGCCTCCATCCTGCTTTATTCAGGTATACGTAACCGCTTCCATTTTGCGGGTAGGCAGTCGCCAATTCGGCCAGCACCATGACCTGCGGAATCGCAATAACCCCACCAATAATCCAGGCTAGAATTGAGATCGAGGGCATACCCGCAGCTTTTGCGACATCACCGGAAGAGACAAAGATTCCGGAACCTATCGTAGTTCCAACAGCGATGGCTAGGGCCGACCAAAAGCCCAGTTTTCGTGTAAGTGAGCTATTACTCATAACGAGTTCCTCCAAATCAAGGTGATAAGAATTGCATTCCCCTTATTTTCCTGACCGATTCCCTAAGTGCTTCCTGCGGATTCTGATAATAATTGAACCCCATAATTTCTAGTGTACAAGCTCCCTCGTAATTATGGCTCTGAAGACTGGTTAGATATTCCCGCCAATTCAGCACCCCATCATCGAGAGCCAGATGCGCATCAGACGAGCCGTCACCGTCGATCAGATGAAAATGAACCATCTCCGGGAGTAAGGAGAAATAATCTTCGGGTGTCTCGTTAGCGAGTTGCATCGCTACGGTGTCGATCATCCCTTTTAATGACGGGGAACGGATCTCCTCCAACATCCTCTTGATTCCCTTAGCATCGATAATTAGATTCGATTCGAATCGGGTCAGAGGCTCCAACGCTAAAGTCATCCCTTCCTTCTCAGCCACCCTGGATATCTGATAGATGGAGTCGCTCGCATATTTCCATGATTCCAATTGCGGTACAGCGAAGTCTCCTATTCCTGAAGTCACAAGCATCATATCGGTCTCCAGCTCCAGCGCCGCGTACAGATTATCTATGAAGTAATCGATGCTCTTCTGCCGTAGCTGGAGGTCAGAAGCGGCAATATTGAAGGGATAGACACACTGTTCCGGCGTATAACAGACGACCTTCAGGTCTCGGGATTTCAGTTGCTGCCTCACACGCCTCAAGTTGCCAAGAACATTCCGGTAGACGTACAAATGAGGCTCGCCCGCCCACAGCTCGATGTGCTCGATCCCGAGCCCAGTCACTTGATCCAGGAAGTGCTCGAAAGGAAAATGCCTATACGTAATATTCATTCCGGCAATCTTCATTTGCTTCACCCCCTCTCATGTAAGCGCTTTTAATTGTTATGTCTTGTATTATAACTAGGAGTTACAAAGATTTCAATGTCTTTTTGAAAATAAATTAAAAAGTCATTCAGCCGGTTTCTATGTGGGTTGCTCAGCTCCTATAGGAGCAAAAAAAGCAAGCCTCAACGAGTACATTTGCTCGTTTGGCTTACTTATCATCCCCTTTATACCTTACACTTGAGATGTGGGGCGAATTACGATCTCATTCACATCAACGTCAACCGGCTGCTCAATCGCGTACGCAATGGCACGGGCAATCGCCTCCGGTGGCAACGCGAACTGGTCACGAGACTCTTCGAGCCGGGCCCTCACCTCCAGATTCGTCACACCTTCAGCGAAATTCGTCCGAACCAAACCGGGTGAAATGATCGTTACCCGCACCTTATCACCGGCTTCCTGTCGCAAACCCTCAGAGATGGCGCGGACAGCGAATTTCGTGGCAGAATAAACAGACTGGTGCGGTACAGTTTTATGTCCTGCTGTAGAAGCAATGTTGACGAAATGTCCGGAACCCAGCTTGCGAAAGACAGGCAGTGCTGCGGCGATGCCGTACAAAACACCTTTAATGTTGACGTCGATCATGTCCTCCCAATCCTCAACACGCAAGTCGTCAAGGGGAGAAATCGGCATCACGCCGGCGTTGTTCACGAGAACGTCAATCGTGCCGAATCGCTCACATGCCAAATGGATGAGCTTGGTTACATCCTCCCGCCGTCTGACGTCTGTGCTAGCATACACGACTTCACCGCCAACCTCCGCGATGCGGGCCGCAAGAGCTTCAAGGCGCTCAGGTCGCCGTGCCCCAAGTACGACTTTTGCCCCATGCTCAGCCAGTAAAAGTGTAGTTGCTTCACCAATCCCACTGCTTGCACCCGTAATGACAACAACTTTATCTTTGATTCCGGACAGGGTTGCATTCTGGATTAATCTCATTGCCGAATCCTTCTTTCATCTGGAAATTTGTCTTTCGCCTTGAATTATAAGAAATATCAAAATAAAGCAGATAGACGATTCATACGCGTTCCTTGCCTATTCCTGTCCGGTTTGAATTACAATATTCATATCAGATTAAATGAAAAAGGATTGGTGAATAAGTTTGAACCAACTCATTACGGAGTTAGCTAAGCAAATAGCACGGCATACGCCTAAGGATGGTTTACACCAAACAGCGATTCCAGAGCTTTGTTTCAGGCGCGCATCCACGGAGTCGAAACCGACGCATACCCTCAACATGCCCTCTCTTTACATAATTGCCCAAGGCTCTAAAACCGTCACGTTTGTTGGGGAAAGCCTCATGTGCGATTCGTCCAGTTATATGGTTGCATCCGTACATCTACCGGTGATTGGGAAAATCACTCATGCTTCTCCACAGTTGCCGTACCTAAGTTTACAATTAACACTTAGCCCTGATGTCATTATAGATATATGCACGAAATCTAGTTCGCAGAAAAAGGGAGACACGGGAAGGGGCATTTTGGTTAATCCGTCCACTTCCTTTCTGTTAGATGCGATTCTACGCCTCGTCAATCTTTTAGATTCACCCACGGATATCGAGATACTAGCTCCACTCTACATCCGGGAGATATTTTATCGTGTGCTGGAGGGAGAGCAAGGAGCGTTACTCAGGCAGTTCGCCGTGATCGGAAGCTATGCACAAGGTATTTCAAATGCAATACATGTAATCAATCGTGACTATTCTGAACAGCTAGTCATTGAAGAGTTAGCAAAAAAAGTGAACATGAACCCAACAACCTTTCACAAGCACTTCAAAAGAGTAACGGGAATGAGCCCCCTTCAGTATCAAAAGATCATTCGATTGCAGAGCGCACGTCGACTGATGCTCACGGAAGGGTACGATGCTGCAACGGCAGGATTTCAGGTCGGTTACGAAAGTCCTTCTCAGTTCAACCGAGAATACGCTCGCTTATTCGGACGCCCACCGATGAGAGATATCAGTCATCTACGTGACATAGAACTACCATCCCAGCTAATTTAGAAGTTTACCAACGTCAGGCAGATGAGTCAGCTGATGATGATGTCTTTTATCTGCCTCAAATAGAACATAAATAGCCCATCGCCCTGTAAATTGGAAGTAAAGAAGCACTGCCAGTACACTGTTAAGCTAACGGGCATCTCCACAATAAACATAGCTGCAATGGATTGATATGCGACCATCTTTTGACAAGAACAGTACATATAAACTGTGGAATAGCAGCATATTACAGTTGACCGATATCTAGAAGGGAACTATATGGCCATGGTTGACAAGTTAAAAAAATGGCTGTTTAAACAGCCTTCACGATCTAAAAATGGCAGCAGCCCTAAGCCAGCTAATGATGAAAAATTGACTGAGCTATCGGAGGAGCTGAGTGGCACGCTTAAGGACAACGTGACCATGCTGAAGCAGAAAATAGGACATAGCACGGATTTCATTCTTCGTTGTTTGAACGATAAACAGGGCAATCCGGTTCTCGCCGTAGGCTTTCTTCAAGGCCTGATTGATCAGCAAATTTTAACGACACTGCTGGAGGAACTTACTGCAGGTATTCGAAATGGGGATCTCTCTGATCGTAATGTTGAAAGTTGGTTGATGGATCGTATTCCTATTGGGGGCATCACTTGCCTTAAAAATGAGAAAGCACTTATCCATGCCGTTCTTTATGGACAGGTGGTTCTCCTTGTCGAAAGCAGCACCAAGGCCTTTGCTGCTTCTATGAGCGGGGGGGCTAAAAGAGCGGTTGAGGAGCCAACATCGCAGACAGTAATTCGCGGCCCTAAAGAGGGGTTTACAGAGGATATATCCACCAATATCGCACTCCTCCGGAGAAGGATCAAATCAACTGAACTCCACTTTGATTCTCGAATTATCGGATCATACACGCAGACGAAGGTATCAGTGGCATATATTCGAGGCATTGCAGATCCAGAAGTAGTTAAGGAAATCTCCAGACGATTAGATTCCATCAACACTGATAGTATTCTCGAAAGTGGATATATCGAGGAATTTATTCAAGATGGGGTATGGACACCCTTTCCAACCATATATAACACTGAGCGCCCGGATACTGTAGCAGGCAGCTTGCTTGAAGGATTAGTAGCGATATTGGTTGATGGGACTCCATTTGTACTGATTGCTCCCGTAGCTTTTTTTCGATTTATCGCCTCCAGTGAGGACTACTACCAACGTTATGATTTGGCATCTTTTCTTCGGATCGTTCGGATGTCATCCTTTTTCTTGGCATTGCTGTTACCCTCGTTCTTTATTGCAACAACTACATTTCACCAGGAAATGTTGCCTACAACACTGCTTATCACTCTGGCTGCGCAGAGAGAGAGTACACCATTGCCAGCTTTGCTTGAGGCATTGCTAATGGAACTGACCTTTGAGGTTATCCGCGAAGCAGGTGTACGAATGCCACGTGCCGTAGGACCTGCAATCTCTATTGTCGGGGCATTGGTTCTTGGACAAGCTGCTGTTCAGGCGGGATTGGTTTCCGCAGCTATGGTGATTGTGGTATCATTCACAGCCATCTGCAACTTTGTACTACCTGCGATCAATATGGCGGGGGCTGTTCGTCTGCTCAGATTTGGACTTATGCTGTTAGCGGGTTTATTTGGATTGTACGGCGTTTTGGCGGGAATGGTCCCCATCCTCGTTCGATTAGTATCTATAAATTCGTTCGGCATTCCTTATATGGTACCGATCGCACCTTTCTATAAGAGCAATATGAAAGACATGTTAGTGCGTGTACCTTGGTGGAAAATGAAGAAAAGACCGATAATGATTGGGGGTTCCAATCCAGTAAGGCAGACAACAGAGCAGGAATCATATGCAGAACAAGCGGGCGAACACGGCCGAGATCCCATGGCGTAAGGAGGAGCAGATATGTCCCAATTAGGCAGGTTTATTTTGGTCTTGATCGTATTATTCATTTTGGCAGGTTGCTGGAACCGAGTCGAACTGAATGAGCTATGGGTAACCGCAGCTACAGGAGTAGATATGATGGACGACGGACAGTGGATGGTTTCCTATCAGATTATTGTTCCCTCCGCCCTTGCAAGTGGAACCGGAGGAGGATCGGGAGCGACTTCTCAACCAGCATCCCATGTATTCTCTGTAAAGTCCAAAACCTATAATCAAGCGTTATCGTACAGCAATTTGGAAACATCCAGACGAATTTACGTAGCACATAATCGTGTTGTATATATCGGTAAGAGAGCGGCTGAGAAGGGAATGGACCGTTTAATCGATTTTTATCTTCGTAATACGGAAGCGAGGGAAATGGTATATATGATTGTTACGGACGGACTAGCATCCGATCTATTAAAGAAATTATCGCCACCTGAAAAACTTCAAGGCGCCGCCATGGCTGATTTGGTCGACAAAGAGAGCGATATTTTATCGTTGTTTCCAAAAGTTAGGGTTTATGATTTCGTATTAAGCATGAACTCGGATTCCAAATCTATTGGAGTACCGGTCGCCGAGTTGACCGGAGAAAGGGACTATCAGGACGAGAAGGAAGCAGAGAGTCTGGATGTCTTCAAAAAAACCTCGGTCCCACTCAAGCTGGCATTGACTAAATTGGCGATATTCCAAAAAGGAAAGCTTAAAGGGTTTCTCAACAAGGAAGAGAGTCTGGGTGTATCTTATCTGTCTCAAAAGGTTAACAACACCGAAATTTCGTTCCCATGCAACGAACAACCCGGTAGGGATATTTACTCTTCCCTACTAGTAAATTCTGCTAATGTAAAGCTTACACCCAGAAAAACCAGTTCTCATTACACTATGCAGGTTAGAGTGAAAATTAACGGGACTTTAAATGAAACTACATGCACTAAGGATATTTCCAAGACGAAGACCATACATGATCTGGAAGAAGAGATTGCAAAAGAAGTGACCAAAACGATAAATGAGGGCTGGACTAAACTTCAGGAATTTGGTGCAGACGCAACTGGTTTTGCTGACCGGATTCACCGGAGGTTCCCAAGGGAGTGGGAGACGGTGAAAAAAGACTGGGAGCAAGAATTCAAGAGGATAGAACTAGACATTCGAGTGGATGCACGGATTCAGCGTCCTGGCCTCCTACAGAAGCATATCGGAAGTCAAACCTAACCCATTTTGTATAAAGGGGCTTTGAAAGTATGAGTAAAACTGTCACCAAGGTATCCGGGTTAGCAATCGCTTTTTCCTTGTTTCAGGTAGGCAGTACAACATTATTCCTATTGGGAGCTACAGCCAAGCAGGATGCATGGCTGGCCATGCTGATCGGTGCGCTTGCAGGCTTCGTCCTGCTAATCATGTATTTATACATGCATAAGATTGACCCACACCGGGACTTATATGAGCTCCTATGCCATTATTGGGGAAAATGGATAGGTAGTCTGGGGGGACTTCTGTTCATCAGTTACTTTGCTTATGAAGCTTCCAGGAGTGTCAGGGACATTGGTGAGCTCGGCGCACTGACATTGCTGAACAGAACCCCTACCGAAGTTATTACGTTTATAGCGTTAATTGTCTGTGCCGATGTGGTGCGGTTTGGACCGAGGGTCTGGTTCCTTCTATGTCATATATTCCTCCTTCTGTTGATTTTTGGTTATGGAACTCTATTATTGCTTACTCCTTTTACAGGACTCATTCACTTTGAATTTTTGTTCCCTGTATTGGAGAACGGTTTAACTCCCGTATTGAAGGCTGCCATTCCCGAGATCGTGTCTTTTCCCTTCGGGCAGACGGTTCTTTTTCTTGTGCTATTCAAAATCATCACGGATAAACGTAAATTAAAGCGGTCGATCGTCATTGTTTACTGGATCACTGCTGTGTTCCTTATCGTTATGAATGAGCTATCAGTCCTGGTTCTAGGTCCAGAATGGGCGGCATCAAGCACCTATCCCTTGTTTGAGGTTACTCAACTAATTCAGCTTCCGAAAATCGTTGAGAGAGCTGATGTCCTGTTTACGATGATTCTATTTATTGGAATCGGAGTCAAAACGGCGGGTTTTATGTTTGGTGCTGTCATAGGGCTTCAAACGATAACCTCCTTAAGATATAAGCCTGCGTTACTGTTGCTAAGCATCATCATATATGCTCTTACGTTTCTCTCCCCTAGGTTAACCGAATTTTTGTGGTTCGGTCTTCATATAGTCTTGGTTCAAGTCTGGCCTATCTTTCAAATTGCTCTGCCTGTCCTCCTTTTCCTGACCATGCTAATTCGGAAGAAAAAGAGAAGGGCTTATAGTTAGTACCTATTTTTTCTTTTGGTTAATAAGCAGGTAAATAACCATATTATTGAAGCGCACCCCCTCGACTATTTATCTGATCTTTATGATTACTTTGTCTTAACCTGCCAATTCAATTAATCATAACAGACAGCTTATTTTGTATACATTATTTGTAATGCAGCATTGCTTTTAATTACACATTAATTCATCACTTCTGAGAATCATAAATTTGTACAAGGGGTACTGTACAATACACTGTCCTTAGATTGTTCAACAAAAATTCCCGCCGACCAGTTCAGGTTAGCGGGGATTTGCTTTGCTTACGTTTAAGCTCCTCCAATGGTAACCTGAGGCTGGATACTATGGTGGTTAAAGGCTTGATCTGGAACAGTTATAATAAACAACAAAAAGCTAGCCGCGATAATCAGCAGTACCGTTTTTTTTAACATTAGTCATCCATACCTTTTCAATAAGATTTTAAAAAACAGCTTTGGTTTAAGGAACTGTATGATTCCGAAAATGCAAAAATAGCCCCACCTTTACTAGACTAAAGGTTAGAAGAATGCTCGCTCCAACGAAAAAGCGCGACCTCCAAAAAGCTTGGAAGCCGCGCTGTGCTTGAGTTTTATAGAATGCTGGTGAAGGGAATTGAACCCCCGGCCTACGCATTACGAGTGCGTTGAAATAGAGTTTTGATGGGTTTTACAAAGCTCCTATAGCCTGTCCAACAATAAATAGGATTCCATCAGGTATTACAGATATCCGTATTTCGGTAGAAGATTTGGTAGAAGAAAATAATTGAGGCAACAAGTACAAGGCAGATGCCTTAATGGTCTCAAGTCCCTCCGTCTCCTGCAAGCAGGATGATCTTTTGATTGCGATCCCAGTCCTCCAGATGACAATATCCCGTAGTTTAGAATTATCCGCCCCCATAAAGTTAGGTATCTTGCTCTAAAGCAAGCACCTTTTATGTCCTCCGTGCACTTCCCCGTCTTTATCTCCAGCTCCTTAATAGCTGGCATCTTACGCAGCCTGCTGAAAGCTTGCAGACTGAACGGCTACGTTAAGCTAATGGGCAGGTTAGTTTAAAAACCTTCTTATATACTCTTTTTAAGGGTGGATCTTTTTCTGATGGGTTCGTTTCTCAGAAATACAAATTTCTTTGACGTTCTTGTTTACAAGGTTTTCTCGATTACAATGGATAATTTGTAGTTAGCGTAATTGTTTAACTCTAATAAAAATTGGTTTAACGCTTCATTACTTTGAAACCTACATTCAAGCAGATAGCATCCATCACCGCTTATTTTGTAATTATTTAGGATGTGTTCCTCTTTAGAATGAATGAATGAAAGAAATGGTTGATGGTGTGTATCTTTAATATAGATATTTAGAAATGCATAAGTAAAACATCCTAATTTTGCGTGATTAACTTTAATGTTGTATCCCTCTATAACTCCAGTATCCTCAAGTTTTTCTACCCGGGCTGCTGCTGCAGGTCCAGTTAGGTGCACTCTTTCCCCTAATTCTTTCATGGTAATTCGACTATTTTGACTCAGCTCTTCAATAATTCGTTTATCTGTTTGATCCAAATCAAACGCATCTCCTTTAAAAATAAAGTAAAAAGACCAATACACTTTATTTAATTTGTGTATTTGAAGGTTGCATCTAGTATAAACTTATCATTGTCAACAAACAAAATTAAAAAAACAGAAGGAGAATTATATATAAATATGCACATTCAACAAGTTCGAAATGCAACAATCATTGTTCACTATGCAGGTAAAAAGTTCCTAGTCGATCCATTACTTGCGGACAAAGGTCTGTATGATCCATTCCCGGCGGGGATCAGAGAGGATTTGAGAAATCCTATAATTGATTTGCCAATGTCCGTTTACGACATCATTAAGGATGTCGATGCTGTTATTCTGACTCATTTGCATCTAGATCACTACGATGATATAGCAAAAGCAGTGCTTCCAAAAGGCACTAAAGTTTTTGTACAAAACGAAGAAGATGCTAAACAAGTTGAAAGTGACGGTTTTCAACAAGTAGAAGTACTTGCTGAAGATACGCTTTTTGAAGGTATTCAGTTAATTAAAACAAAAGGAGAGCACGGCAGAGGGAAAGATTTATTAAAAATGGTGGGTCAGGTATGTGGTGTTGTCTTCAAACATGCCAACGAGAAGACGTTATACCTAGCCGGAGATACAGTATGGTATGAAGGTGTCGAAAAAGAAATCATTTCCCACACTCCTGAGATTATCGTGTTGAACGCTGGAAATAATATTTGGCATGATTTGGGCTCACTTATAATGGGCAAAGAAGATGTTTACGAGGTGCATAAGGCGGCTCCTAACGCCAAAATTATCTCAGTCCATATGGAAGCAGTTAATCATTGGACATTATCTAGAAAAGAACTAAAAAGCTTTGGAGAAGAAAAGGGATTCACCTCTAATTTATTAGTTCCCGAAGACGGCGAATCGTACACTTTTTAATGTGCACTGCGAAAGGTAGGAATATGAGTCGCATTGGAGATTGTGTTGTTCAAATAAAATGAGACCTTCATATGGGTCTCATTTTATTATGAATTTTTATAACAAATTATTTATTCCTTTAATGCAGAATATTAGCTCACTTGCATATCAAGTATTTACCAAAATCTACAGACAGGAGAATATGCTGTGAACCAAACGAATCCTAAACTGTGGACGAAAAACTTTATTATTCTTTCGTCTGTCAATTTCATTATGACATTAATTTTCTTTTTATTAAACGCGACAATCACTCTTTATGCAATTAATGAATTTGATGCATCAACCGGCCAAGCTGGTATCGTCGCAGGTATTTTTATTATCGGTTCATTATTAGGGCGTTTGTTTACAGGACGTCTTATACATTCCAAAAAAATCTTGATGACCAGCTTGTTTTTATTAATTTTAACAACATTACTTTATTCCGTTCATCTTAATGTTAACTTTCTCATATTAAATCGGCTTTTAAACGGTATCACAGTGGGTATTATATCTACAATTGTGAGTACGGTTGTTGTATTTAGCCTTCCTGCACCACGAAAAGGTGAAGGGATAAGTTATTTTGCAATTAGTACGGCCTTGGCCACAGGAATCGGTCCATTTATTGGTTTAGTTTTGAGTCAAAACTCAAACTTTGAAATGATTTTTTCTTTAAGTCTATTGCTTGGAATTTTTAGCTTAGTAATCGCATTTTTTCTGAAGTTTCCCGCAACGTACAAGACTGAGAAGAACAATAAAAAGGGAATAAAAATCTCTGACTTTGTTGAGCCAAAAGTTATGCCGATAGCAATTATTATTTTTTTCATGACTTTTTGTTTTTCCGGCATAGTTTCATATTTAAATATTTATGCTTTGGAGTTAGGGTTAATAGACACAGCAAGTTTCTTCTTTATGGTATATACTGTTTTTGTCTTAATATCACGACCTTTTACAGGACGAATAATGGACAAAAAAGGTGCTAACATTATCATATATCCGGCTCTTATTATATATGGAGTAGGGATGCTTCTTTTAAGCTCAGTTAACAGTAGCTTTACATTGTTATTGGTAGGAGCATTAGTTGCTCTGGGATTTGGTAATATTTCTTCCATAACTCAAGCCATAGCCATCAATTTAGCTGAACCTCACCGAGTTGGCTTAGCAACTGCGACGTTCTTTATATTCTATGATCTAGGGAACGGATTTGGCCCATCTATTATCGGTTTGATAATTCCAGCTACAGGATATAGTGGTTTGTATGTAATACTCGGATTAATTGTATTAGCTACACTTTTTCTATATTACATGTTGTATGGAAAGAAAGAAGGTAAAATTCAAAATCAAGTGGTAAACTAAAGAGCACTTAAAGAGAGGATCCTGAGAATTTGAACTGTGACCTGTAAGAGATAGACATCTATATATTTTTTTTCATATCAAAGCGATTGGCATAAGTACAAAATCTTCTTAAAAAATAGAGCGAGGAGAAATTTATGACTGTAGTATTAAAAAGAGTTAATAACGAGAATATTGATGAGATAAAAAAAATCTATGATGATTCGTTTCCTAAAGAAGAGATGGTCCCATATAATAAATTGGTAGAGATAAGCAATGATACCGACCATTTGTTTTATGGAATATATGATGATTACACGCTGGTAGGAATGAATTATCTAATCGTAAAAAACGATATGCTTTACATATTGTATTTGGCAATTAGTAAAGCATATCAAAATAAAGGGTACGGGAAAGCAGTTGTTAATGAGATAATAAATAAATACTCTAACTATCGGATTTGCCTGAATATTGAAGAAGTTAACCCTAAATTTCTTAATAATAATCAAAGAATTAAAAGGAAAAGTTTTTATCAACTCTTAGGTTTTGAGTCTCAGGATTACTTGTTTTCAAATTATGAAGGCGTAACTTTCGAAACGATGTCAATAAATGGGGATGTATCCTATAAAGAAATTCATGCGTTATTCGATTATTTTAAAATGCTAAGATAGACTGAGAATAACACGGACGGGTAGCAAGAAAAATTATCAAAAGAACGGTATCTAACTGTAAATATGTTGATGGCGTGTGCATATTGGGGTAAAAGCTAATATACACACTTTACTATATTTTCTTGATGTCATGATGAAGAAAAAAGTCAGATCATTAAACTAACGGGAAACGTTAGTTTAATGAAACAGCGACAATCTAGGGCTTTATTTTCCCGTCTAGCCTACCGTTGTTTCTTTTATTGTAGTTATCAAAACTTTATTTTCATCGAACATTTAAAAAAGTGGATTCATAGAACCTTGAATGTTCGTCTGTAAACAATTTTTCAACTAAAAGGCTCTGCCGGCCCATTAAGGTTAGCAGAGCTTTTATATTTATTTAGAGTATTCACTTACTTCAAACATGAGAATACGATCATATAGCATATAATCCTTTCGGCTGCTGAACGGCCCTTTATTATTGTCATGTTTATTAATTGCATAGGATGCCGATCCAGAACCAGCCTGTTTGCCTTCGTACCATGCAATAAAGTCGTTAACCTCTTTCATACTCAAATCAAATTCCTTCTCCAATCCTGTTGTCATAGTGACCACCAATATTGCACGATCTCCAGTAGTTGGCTCTGGGTCAGGTTGACTGCCTCCTCCTTGTGGCATTGCAGAGGCCTCATTTGAGTAATCAGAATCAGCACCATTCACCTTAGCACACACAACAAAGTAGTATTTTTTTCCGTTAGTCAGACCTGGAATGATGAAGTTTCCATAGGCATCTTTTGTTGCTGTGGCAGTTTCAGTGTATTTGCCGGATTCTGTTCCGTATTTGACCGTATAGCTCTCGGCATCATTCACCAAATCCCAATTCAATTTAACCTGGCTATCTCCACCTATAGCCTCTAAATTTATAGGAACGTTCTGTCCTATCAACCTTCCATCTTCATTAATGTCAATTGCATCGACATAAAATTCATTGGCTTCCTTATTCGTTATAATTACATGGTGAATAGAATCAGTTAATCCTGTTTTCTCAAAGTTCAATGTCTGATATAGCACTCCACTTGTATACATAGACATTTGTTCTTTGACACCGTCGATTGAGACTTCCATGTTCTTAGATGCTCCACTGTAAAGAACCCCTATAAGCCTCATCTTGTTTCCATGAAATTTAAACTCTATTGAATTCCCAGTTCCATTAGCAACTTTGATAGTATTTCCGTAATATAAGCTATTATTAGAATAGCTAGACCAGTTCCCATTATATTTAAGTGTAGTTTCTGTATCATCATACCTTTGCCATCCTTTCTCTGGTTCAGTAAGCCTTTGTCCCACGGATGCCGCATATAAATTTGAATTTAAAAGTATGCCTGTTGTAAATAAAAAAACTCCGAATAAAACACTTATTTTTTTGATGAACTTCATCTTCACAAAATTTCCCCCTAAGTAATCTGTTGAATAGATACTAAGGTAATATATTCCTAAGAACTTGTCTAAACATAAATTCGAATATATAGACATTAATGTTTAGACATTCCTTTTTTATTCTTATATTCTTATAAAACAAATAACACAAAGGGGAATATATATGAAAAAACTATCAACACTATTTTTATTATCTATAATACTTTTATTTAGTTTTAATCAAGGTGTTTATGCCGCAACAGTAGGTGATCCCCTTACTTCTCCAGAGGAAGGTTGGAATCGGTACGATGACACCGACTCCACTATTCAATATGAAGGTAATGGGTGGTTTAAATCTACAAACGGAACCTTTTATAATGGCTCTGAGACATTAACTAATGACAATAATGAAAAATTCATTAAATTTAATTTCACAGGAACAAAAATAAGACTCATTACTACCGTATCTATTTGGAAAACTCAAAATTATACCCTGACACTTGATGGAGTCGAATATCCTTATACACAGTACAATAAAAAAAGTGCTTTTCAAGCTATTTCGTTTGAAAAAACGGGCTTGCCACAAGGAGAACACACATTAATAATTAAAACTAATGGTGCTATTGGAATGGATGCATTTGATATTGATGGGATATTGAAAACTTATAACCCAGATATAAAAACTACTCCTGATCAAGATACACCTAAGGATATCGGCCGAGCTATTTTAGTAGTCACTATGGATACTGGTCTTGAAAAAGAGTTCGACCTGAGTATGAAAGAAGTTAACGATTTTATTGCCTGGTATGAGGCTAAACAAGCAGGTACAGGTACAGCTTCCTACGCAATCAATAAACATAAGAATAACATAGGTCCTTTTAGCAGTCGCAATGACTATGTAATATTCAATAAAATACTCACATTTGAAGTAAGTGAGTATTCAACTAAATAAACAACAAAGGACTCCATACTGGTTACATACCAGCGGAGTCCTTTTTCACATCTACTCTAATTTCAAATTGATTCCGTATGTAATAAGCTCCTGCAATTTTTACCGAATCAGGCGAAAACTTTTCTATAGTGCCACCATAGTCTACAACCGACACCATATCCTCTCTCAACGACTGAACAACATATACTCTTACCTAGCTTAATGCAGCAGCAAATAGTTCTATATCCGATTTTAACACTTTATATGTATGGTTCATGCTGATCACCTCAGGATAGGTACTTGATGGATTGTGTAGAAACCCCTTCAATGTATAAACCCGCCGACCACTTAAGGTTAGCGGGTATTTGCTTTACTTACGTTTAAGCACCGCCAACTTGGTCAAACAATTGTACGAATTGGCTATGGTTATTCGACTGAACAGGCACAGTAGCAATAAATAAAAAACTAGCTGCAATGATTAACAGTACCGTTTTTTAACATTGTCTAACCATGCATTCTATAAAGAGGGCATGAATATTAATAGTAAAATAATCTATCTCTTTGCCCTACGCTAACTAAACTTTCATACTTTATAAAAGTTCTAACGTCAGCAAATTGTTTAAACTGCTCAAACAATCTTATACATCTAATGAAAAAGGATTCTTTGTTATTGGCTAATGATTTAGATAACACGTCTAGGAGGAATTTGAAGCCATAAGAGTAATTGCCTCTGTTCAAGTAGTATTTAGCAAGTTCATATTTAAAACGTGTTGTCTGCTCTGGTACTACCTGATAAGTATATATATCCGATGATGGCTGTTGTACAAAAGAATCAATAACCATATCAAATCTTTTAAGTATATCATTTATATCTAACTTATATCGGTTAGCAGCAAACATTACGTTCAACAGTTTAGTAACCATTTCATTATCGACCTTTGAGGCAGCAATGTATTCTACATAATCCGAAAGTACACTTATATCCCCAGACAGGAGTGTATTAACATAAATATTGCATTCTGCCCAGTTTTGGAACAAGCCAATCCAGTGTTGGGTGGTCTCGTCCGTCTCTTCGACCCAACCTAAATCAGCGTAGGCATATGTATATTGTAGAGCTTGTTGATAATCGTCTTGGGCTTCACATACACTTGCACACAACAAGTCAGCATAGGAAATATATACAAACAACGGGCGACTTAGCTTATTGACAGACTCATCCCGCTCTCGACTCCGTTGTTCATGTTTCATTGAATATTGGATTTCTGCCTTGGCTCTCATTTTCCTCGCCATTTCGTCAACCTTGTCCCATTTACGCAAAGACCTGTATACATTAGCCAAATCCTTCAACGCATCAAGCTGGTCACTTTCATCCAGCCGTTCGACAAAAGCTTCAAACACCGCTGCCGCCCTAATGTTACGACTTTGATCGTCTCCAATTTGAATCGTGAATATGCGATATTGACAGACTGCCAAACGTTCAGAATGTTGATATTTCTCCGCTTCAGCTACCCCCTCATAGAGCAGCAATGCAGCCGCATTTCTTCCCTGCGACAACAATTCTTCTGCAATTTCAAATAACTTGGGTGAATACAGCAGATTGTCCATGATGGCTCCCACCACTCGACGAATCACATCCAACTTGTCCAATTCTGCACAGCGATACAAAAATGGCTCGATTCGCCTCATATTCGGAGGATGGTCGACGATGTAATTTTCCACGAACAAGTCGTAAAAGTGACCTTCAGGCAAACCCATAGCCTCAGTAATGAGGTCAAGCTGGTTAACTGACATAGACTTATTCCCTGTTACAATAGCACTTATTATTCCCCTATTCATGCCTGCAATTTGTCCAAATTGCGCTATGTTCAAACCCTCTTGCTGTAGATATCTGTCTAATTCTGCTCGAATCGTAGGTGTATGCTTCATGTCATAGCCACCCCTCGCATAGAAATTCCAGTATTTTATAATCATTTACTATTTTTGTCCAGTAATTAACAGTTGTCAATATCTTTTTTGCGAATCATGTAGAAAGGCTACGTTTGTCATAAGGGTACTCCTGTAAACAAAAAAACACCCCACCAGCTTAGCCAGTAGGGTGTTACCGATCATTTAGATTTCAGAACGATGCTTCCATATATGTTGTTATCAGTATTGACAAAAATATTCAAACACTACATTGCTTTAATACATCATCACTGATTAAGCAGTGTTCTAAACATTTTTTTTCTAGTTCTTCTAAATCACTATCCCAGATTCCCTTATTGACCATATGTTTCTTGATATCATAGTAATTTTCATCACTAAACAGAGCATAAGAGCATGTAGCACTATACTCTGATTCTGATTGGCAAGAATTTAATAGGTTATGCACCTTACATATCAGTTCATTCTGATCATCAATTGCCTGAGTTCCATTTGTCTTCTCAATCCATTTCACCAGTATATCCAAGGTTTCAGACACTTGATTACCTATTTTGAATCTAGGCAACATAAGACGTTCAGAATCATTTAACTGTAAAATCCGAACAGTCCTTTTTCCAATTTCGTCCTTGCTGAAAAAACGATAATTTTTGATAAATAAGTGCTGACGTGGTTCATCGATTGTAGGATTTATGATTGGTTCGTGTTTCGTATCGTGATCTCTCTTTAAACCGTTACATCGTTTGCATATTGGTAGAAGATTAAACCAATCTACAACTTCATATGGGTATAAAGACTTGGGATGAAAATGTTCTACCTCAATATATTTACTTTCTTCTCCCAGCTTGCATTCACAAAAAATACATTTATCATGACTCATAGTTAATAATGCTTTTTTAATATAATCTTGGTTCCAAACATTTTTTTTAGTTTTCAAATATTCTTCGGTTAGTTCTTTTACTTTTTCACTAGTCATTTGATGTGGAGGAAAAGTTCTTGTAATTTTTATCATAGCTCACCCTAAAGAACCCAATTGGAGTTCATATACCTTCCTCATCGGACTTCGTGGATGTAACATTTTATTTAAAACGTCGAATAATTCTCTTGCTTGCTCAACATCTTCATTATCCAAAGCATGTTCAAATTTATTTTTAATCTCAATATATTTATTCGATCTTGTCTCCTTTAAGCCCATAACATCTTCTAATATTTCTTCTACTGTCCACCCTTTAAAACCATACTCAGACTTAAATAGATCTAGTTCAATCACTTCTCCCTCTTCATCAATGCCAAGAGCAATAAGTTCTTCTGAATTTGCTTCCTGAATCATATGTGGACTATGAGTAGTAATAATAATTTGTGCATTAGTGAACGTAGTTCTAAGCGCATCAACAAAAGGACCTTGCCAATAAGGATGCAAATGAGCATCTGCTTCATCAATTAGAATGATACCATCAAAATCCGAAACTTTAACTTTGGGTGTCATATTGAATTCAATTTCTTTAATTAAACCTAATAAAATAAATAGGGTTGATTTGAATCCAGAGGATAAATATTCAAAATAAATCCTCCCTCTTGACGTGTCTACCATTGTATCTAGTGTCGAATGGTCAATATGAGAATAGGTTACACTGGGATCTAGTAATGAGAAACATTTCTTCGCTAAAACCAAGTTAAATAACTCTGCTTCGGAAAGGTTTCCCTGAGGTTCAAATAGAACTCTATTACTAAACCAGGTTTTTATTGAATGTGGGCTCATACCATTAACAACATATTGTTGGTAATTATTTATGTTTCTTTCCTCATCAGCACGTATTCCATCAATTTTCTGATATTCAAAGTGTCTCTGATCTTTTATATAGATTACTTTCAATACTTTTTCATGAAAAAGTAAGCTGTAATTCTTGTTTGAATCAGAAGGTGAAAATGAATTTGTGTCGAAGACACTTTCTCTCCCATCAATGTTTACTTTCCATATCCCCTTATCGGTTCTCGCATTACGTTTCAACTTTCCAGAACTCGAAAAACTGAAAGCATGAACTATACATTCGAGAATTGTACTCTTTCCTACGCCATTCATTCCACAAATCATATTTAATTTATCATTAAATGAAACATTAAGGTCTTTTATACCACCTATATTTTGAATAGTTACTGAATCAACTTTCATTGAATAATCTCCCCCCTTATTCAAGAGGATTATACCACAATATTCCACGCATTTATTCTAAATTATAAGTTTTGAGTAGTTCGCTCTTAGATATGCTCTTACACTGGTTTATCCACTCTTTATTAGTATCTTTTTCCATTGGACCAATAAGTGCTATATCACCATTTGAACTAACTGCATAAAAAACTCTTCTTTCCCCAGTTTTTTTGTGAGTAATAACAACGTTTGGGACTGAGTAAGGAACAATCAATTTTTCTAATTTGCTCAAATTTATCGCCTCCACTAATTAAAGTATATTTATTGGGACATAAAAAATGACAAGTCCAATAAGAATGGACTTGTCATACTACAATTCTAATTGAGTTTAGAACATTTATAGTGGGCTTTCGGGATGATTTTAGCATGAACTTGAGATGATTTAAGGAAGTTCCATAGCAATTCCTGTACCAGTAGCGCTTAATCCCCTTGCCTTATACACATAAACCAGCAAACATGTATTATTGCGGATCTTCCGTGGTCGTTGAACTAGCCGATTTACCGTCCACATAAGCCTCGCCCATAATGTAGGTAATCACTGCACCGAATGCACCGA
This sequence comes from Paenibacillus sp. T2-29, assembly GCF_052921365.1. Classification (NCBI taxonomy): domain Bacteria; kingdom Bacillati; phylum Bacillota; class Bacilli; order Caryophanales; family Paenibacillaceae; genus Paenibacillus; species Paenibacillus sp. T2-29. Next base: position 151,967 of record NZ_JBREVE010000010.1, read on the forward strand.
TCACGCCAGTCACTTGAATAACCGTGTCGTTACTGGCTCCAAATGCAGTAAGCAAGCTTGTCAGCAAAGCAGCCAATAACGCCCAAAACTTACGGCTGGATAATTTTCGTTTCCAGTCTGTCATTATGCAACGTCTCCCTTCTTGAATACTCCAGCTCGGTCAAGCAATGTGATCATACGGTAAAAGTCGTAGCTACCGTCATTTGCCGTGTCCAGAACTCCTGCAGCTTTAGCATTAATACACGCTTGCTCGGCCCACGCTGGAACCTTTGTAAGTTTGTTTGCAGATTCGAGCGCGATCACACGTTTTTGTAGTGCATTAAACGCTGTTTTTTCTTCTGCTGTCATTTCCTCATCCTCCATATTCATTTTGTTCAATCTGGACAACACAGCATTAAGCTGCGCCTGACTTGGTCGTTTACCTGCCCGAAAGTCTGCTGTAGACAAGCTAAAGACCATCTGTAGGTGGGGCATGTCCTTGAATGTACGCCAGTCTCCCCCCCACTCAAGCCCAAGTTTCTTTGCTTCTTCGACCACCTCCGACCAGTCAGGAAGGGAGTCCTTATCATCGTCTTTCAATGTGTCCCAGGACACCGTACGACCGTCACGCAACAGCAGCGCGAAATCGGCCGCAAACCCAAAGTTATGATTGCTATATCCGCCCCTGGCTTTTGTTACTTTGGGACGCTTATCTCCATTCCGTCCCTGGGCATAGAGCGCGTCCTGTTCCGCATACGTTCGCAAGCCTTGGGTTATCACAATCCAAACACCACGGACATAGCAACGCTCAATTAATTTTTCCACTACAATTTTAAAAACTGGATTCAGCCCGACAAGTCGATTAAGAGACTTTTTTTGTATCTGTTCCAGTGTCAGCACCTTTGTCATCTCCTTTCTCTTTCAATTGTTGTAAGAAGTTTTTGAGCTTGAACGGCAATGGGATTCCCATTGCTCCCCAGTTCTCGGCCAAGGAAAGTCCTTCACGGCCAGCGTAGAAGTAAATAGCCGCCGTTCGGAAGATCGGTGCGCCTGGTTGCAGCCAATTGTCCAATTGTGCGGACAATCCCACCACCGTCAAAACCGTAGCCTTTCGAATGCCTCCCCAAAACATCACATCGCTGTCCATTTTTTTGTTTTTAATAGCCGCGGCAACTCCAAAAATATAATCCAATACCATCATCGTAAGCAGCACCTGAAGCGGCTTGTCCCACCCACCCAAAAATGTAACAATCAGACCAGTCAGCGCCGCCACTCCCCCTGCCGCCGCCTCCTTTTCCGATGTCCCGACGATTGCGGTCCATACGGTGCTGCCAAACATTTTTATTTGGCTCACTACCTTTTCCCCCTTAAAAAATAAAGCCTCCAACCACTCCAGGGGCATAAAAAATAGCGCATCCGATTGGATACGCCGCTTACTCTTCTTGTTCTGTTGTTTGTTCGGCTGCTAGAGTTGTTGGAGCTGCTGGAGCCGCCTGTGAAGGCTCATTAATGCCCAAGTCTGCTTTAACCAAGTCTCGCAATCCTACTGGTACATCCTCAATTTCACGGCGGCCAGCAAGGATAAGATGTACAAGTGTCGTCGCAAAAGCTTTTTTAATCTGCTCATTCATGATTTTTTCACCTCCCCTCATGAACTGCGTGAGAACAAAAAGTAGAACCCGCTCCCGGATTCTATTTAGCATCGGTCTGTGACATAACTAGCTGAATAAGCCCGGCTATGGCTTCTTTATTGTCCAAATCAGCCAGTTTAAGCTCCGCTACCTGATCCGTAAGAGGTTTCGTAGGGGGTGAGTCACTGCCACTCTTAGACGGGTATGTGAATTCCATTGTCTTAGTATCTGGATTCACTCTGTAACTGGTCGCGTGGTAGAAGTCTTCAGTATACTTATCAAACTCAAGTTTGAGGACGTCTACCTGTTCAGGATCATACCCCTTTAACAACGGATAAAAGCCCATATCATCCTCTTTAGTGGTCTCACGTGCTGACTCTGATTCGACTTGGGAAGTCATAAAAATAACCTCACCGCTTGATTTTCTCCAGTAAACCTTTGGCCCAATTTTCATATAAACCACCCTTTCTATTATTCAAATGCCCACCATTCAAAAGCTTTTAAAATAGCAAGCGACCCCCCACCGCCAGTTCGCAGCGATCCACTTGATACATTCACGACGAAACCACCGTTTTGTGGCGTTAGGTAAGGAGAATTAATCCGATTGTTGAAACTTCCGTCTTCCAGAGCTTGTCTTCCAAACGATCTTACATCGTATACTGTTCCGCTTAAATAAATCCTGTTGGATGTATCACGCAATTCCACTCTAAAAAATATCCCGTTAGGAGAAAAACCTAAACCTGATGCCGCCAGGGATAAATCTGCACCACTACTAATACCGATGGATGTAGCGCTCTGCCCATTGAACGTACCGCTCGCGAATCGTTTTACAGGTGCATTTGTGATTGCTGCTGCTATCTGATCGCTGCTCATGTCAGAACTGGCGCCTCCAAATTTGCCGTTGATCGCGCCTACGATTTTATTTTTAAGATCAACGGCATGCGTAAAAGCTTGGTCTGCCCGGCTGTATGCTTCATTGGCTCGATCATATGCCGTCTTGACCGCGATCGGCGCAGCTGCCTGATCTGTAGAAGTGCTGCTTACCGATGTATTAATCTGCACAATTCCGCGCGCCTGTGTTGATGCGGAAGGCAGATCCGATGCAGGATGCGTATGCGCCTTGGGTGCTGCATACTGCTCTGTATACTTCTTGGCGTTGCCCTCTGCTGCATTCCATGTTGCTTGCTTTGCTGCCGTAACATGCAGGTCTGTATTAGAGACGTGATTGTCCAGTGCTGCCTTGGACGCAATGTCATTACCGGCTGGATCGTTTTTAATGTTTTCAATCTGTGCAGCCAACGCCTGGTCGTTTTCATAAAGCGTATCAATCGGTACATTCAGAACGTCTGCATGTCCTTGGTCTGTGGTAACAAAACGCCTTGGTTGCTTTATTGGCATGATCTATCCCTCCTTATCAGTAGATATTATCGATCTCAAAAATAAACTCCATATCTGCATCCTTGATTTTATAGGTCATGGTGCGAACAGCAGTTAGCTTGCCCGCCGAATCAACCAACGCCAGCTCATTGATCGTTTTCCCGGCCAGCTCGTTTTCTGCAAGCGAGCAGACATAACAAATAGTTGCAGGGGCTATAAATTCGTAACTGGTGATATCTTTTTGGAGCAGCTCCACTTTTAAGGCCTGCTCAGTACCATCCAAAGGCAGCGGTTTTCCCTCTGCATCCACGCCACCGCTGCCAAATGCCATTTTGGCCACCTTCGTTAGTGTACCGCCTTCGGCTCGCGCTCGGGCCATCTGCTCTCTGGCGTAGGCGGTTGTTACCGTTAATACTTGTTCAGCCATTGTTACCTCCTATACAGTTTCTATTTTTTCGGTAGAGCTGAGTAATCGGCTTCCATCGAGCGCAACACTGCCATTCAGCAACCAATAATTCTGCCGGACCTTTACATTGCCTTCCTGTCGATTCTCTATTGGATGCCGGGTCTTCAGTTCCAACCTATTCTGATATCGTTGGCGCTCACCAGTCCATCCAGACAAGGACGCAGCACCGTTTAATAGCTCCACTCCGTCCAGATACCAAGGACGACCACCAAAAAAACGAACACGCGAACGGAAATGTATGCGGGAATGGATCTGATGTGCATGATGAAATTCAATGTGAATTGAGGGCAAAGCCTTATTGATGTGGACAGGCCGAATGTACTCAAAGTCTTCCATCAGGCTTTTAATAACCAAATCCGATTCGACTGAGTAAACAAAACGAATTTGCTTAGCGAGAAAATCCTCTTGTACGTCCAACAGATTGCCATACTTGTTGCCGATCAGCCGTAACGTAGGAAGCGTAAATGGCCGCTTGGCCCAACGTTTGCGACGTATCGCGTCACGGCGCTGCTCCAGTGTCCCAATCTGCTCCTGTCGGAAATATATCCACTCCCATATCGGTAGCGCCCAGGTAGCCCGTTGTAAGATAAACTGATTGTCCAAATCGTCAATTGACTTTTCACGCTCATCCACCACCAACTCCATAACACCAAAATGCCGCTCGGCCATGTCGATCTCATACATGAGCGGCGGCAACATCTGCCTATAACGAAGAGGGATCATGTCAGGGTCACCTCAATTTGTAATACGGACGTTACTGGAATCTCAACGTCTTTAGTCGTTCCATTAAGCGTGAGATTTTCATAATCCTCCACGCCCTTGACCAACAAAGCAGCACCTACGTAATTAAAGACAAGCTTTGTACGGCCAAGAGCATAATCAGCAATGCGCTTTCTGATTGGTTCAATCAGCTCAGGAAGCGGAAGAACAGTATTTAGTTTCGCAGCTACTTGCAGCGTGAACACCGGAGCAGGATACACTTCAAGATCGTGACCGCCAATCCGCTTGGTTTCCCACATATCCGCCTTAACCTTAGCAGCAAAATCTTTTGTGACTGGTTTACCCTGTAGATCAGTCAGATACAAGTCTATGGAATACATCATTACGAGCCTTCTCAACATCCACAGCACCACCGACACCCTCCAGTTCCTTCGCCCATGCCTCATAGTCCTTACGACGTCCACTGCCTTCCTCAGTAAACGCACGATCAAGTATTCGCAATCGGTACGTATCATCGTCCTCACCCGCTTTACGGGCCATTCCATCCGACCACCCGTGACCATCCAGAAATTCGCCATCTGCCCAAATGGGGAAGCCCTGAAGGAAAGCATACGTTAACAGTTCCTGCTGTTCGGAATATTCCATAGCTATCGGGTACCACAGATCATAGAAATATTCTCCCGGATCAGTAGGAGGCGGGGGCAAGCCTTTTTCCTGCGCCAATGTAATCGCACGGTTAACCCATCGGCGGTAGACTTCCTCGGGGGTTTCCTCCAAAATTGCCATCGGTGGCAGTGTCGGCAGATCCGTTAATTTCACATTCACAGTTCAATCGCCTCCTTCAGCTCCGCTTCTCCGGCTAAGCCAGTTAATTTAATTTTCAAGTACATGTTCTGGCTGTCCCGTTCCATAGACAGCACCTCTGCTTGAGAGATTTCCGTATGAGCTGCCAAAGCTTCCTCAATGTCGCGTTTTATTTCAACGTCCTCCCAATTGGCCCATTCAGATCGTTCGACACCGATATCAGCGTCATACACCACATATTGAAATCGCTCTGTATTGAGGATTTTGAGCGCTGTCTGCACTAAATATTCAGCATAGGTGGCTGTCTTCTTGGGACGTCCATCATCTGTGGTGGCCATCTTCCTTGTACGGTAATCAACAATTACATACGTCCACTTGGTTTCGGACGCTACCATCTCTGTCAGCTCTACTTCGTCCACTTCGGAAAGGTCCAAATCAGGGAACAGACTTTCCTCGTCAGCCATTGCCGCTCACATCCTTCCCATGGATGTAGTAGCGCTGTCCACTCAGCCTGGAGACAATCAGCCGATCTCCGACCTGCAAAGGGCTTGGAATAACCAGCTTGCCACGTAACGAGCTGCGTGGGGTCTGCTTGTATGGCTCCCCTGTTTCGTAAACCACACCGTTAGCCAATACGCCTGTAACGCTGCCTTTGGTTTCATTGCCCTCCAGATATTCAGCAGCTATGAAATCCGCTTTAACTTCCCGATCCAACAAATACTCAGCAAACACCAGTTTATCCGCTGGATAGGGACTAAGGTCACCATCCACCTCTATTGACGGACTACCTGGCCAACTTAGAAACATAGCCCTTTCGGTGTCCCGTGCGTCGATTTTTTCTTTGGTTTGATCTTTTAGAAGCTTGAGCGCTTCATTCAGCACGCCTATTCCCTCCTTTCCAATTCCAGCGTTACGGTATATGTTCCATTCTTGTAGCTGCTATCAGCCGTGACGACAATCCATTTTGAAGTATGATCGGTCTTAGTCAGGACAAGCCAACCGGAACGCAAGCCGGATAACGTATGGTCCGTGTGCCGAACTGTAATTTTCTTGATCTGTTTGGCAGCGGACAATACCTTCAGCCGCTGCACAGCGATGGTCTCCGGCTTTTCATCCTCACCAACCTCGATGATCTCTTCCATTCGGCCCATTGCCTTAACTGCACCCGCTGCCGTTTTAGTAACAGCAGAAGCGATCTTATCATCCTTCCATTTCTGCGCGGTTATGACTGTATAAGTTTCCTCGATGCTGTATCCTGCCGTGCTGGAGGTCATCTGTTCGGGTACAAAAATAGGAACCTTGGTATTGGTCCCTTCGCGCATCACCTGCAGATAAAAGCTCTTTTCCGTCCTAACAAGGTCTATATAATAACGGTAGCCGCTACGCTCATATGCCTTTTGCAATACGTCGAGGATAATTTCCGAATGGGCCATCGTTCCATAACGCTCGTCCAAATTAAAGCCGAGAGCAGGACAGCGAAAGTCAATGCCCGTGCTCTTGATGTATCGTTGCAACTCCGCTCCAGCCTCGCCTTTAAGGTATGGCCTCGTCCCCTTGTTCTTGCTCAAATACCAGCCGATCTCCCGCGCCTCAATTTCCCAAGCGTTTGTAAATTCGTCCTGCTCGTATTTAATAATAGGTCCGTGAAAAAATTGGTTTTTGTGATGATAAAGAGCACCACCGACCTTTTGCGAAAAGCACATCAGCATACCAGCTACCTTTATATTGCTCGCATTGCGAAGTCGTACCGTAGCGCTGCGGGCAATCTCATCACGGCCAGAAGACCAGGACACTTCCTCGATGCCCTCCGTCAGCATCTGCCGGGCGTTCTCCTTGCCATATACAGCCGCAAAGTCGTCCATAATACATCACTTCCCTTTAGCCTTGTAAACCTTGTCTGATATTCGCTTTTTGGAACTGGTATAGTCAAAAGCGCCCCTAGCGTTCGGGTCCTCCTTGGCTTTTTTGCTTTTATCCTTGGCCTTCTTTTTTTTATCATCTTTTTTCTTTTCGTTCTTTTTGTCCTTCTTGCCCGTAGTATTAGGGCGACTTTTTGACGGTTTAGTGATCACGGTTCCAGGCTTGAGAACCTGTTTAGAGTTAGAGTAAGAAACGATTTTAACAGGCTTATACTCCACAAATGAATAGTTACCATGAAGATTCCCCTGTCCATCCTTGTACGTCTGGTCATCCCCTCCAAGAGCATCGTTTGACTAAATAGGTTCTCAAAGTTAAGTACTACAGGCTTACCTTTCCATTGCTCCAGTAGCTTCCACGTTACTTCTGGTGTTTTATAGGTGACCGTCTGTTTGCTATCCGTCTCCCAAATCTCTTCCCAATAGCGTGGAAGGATTGCAGAAAAAGAAACCCGTTTCACTTTCGAGACGGGTTTCCCTGTTCGCTCCTGTCCAGTTATGACGGTAAAGGTTTCAACCTCATTACCAGACGTGATTTGAATCTCTGCTGGGGTGATGGGAAAAGTAAGGCGGATTTTACCTTGCGATAGTGCCAACATGGCTTACCCTCCAGTCTCCAATACTTTCATCATTTCTTCACCAAACACTTTACGGATCAACGCACGACCTTGAGGGCTGGTGAGCATCTGTGCGAACTCGGCAAAATTACTAATGCCCTTTGCCATCTCTCCGAAATCAATATTGATATTACCTATTGACACAGACTTCGGCGCGGCAGGAGCAGGCTGGGCAAGCGTCTGAGCCATTGGCATCATGCTGGCCGTACCGATCAAACTTGGCCGGCCGACTTGTCCACCGTTAGCATAAGGACGTACACCCATGATTATTCCAGCACGTTCCCAAAGCTCGCGGCCCCGACTGCGGCGGCTGGCTGACAGCGGAATGATCATTTCCGGACCAGCTTCGCCGACCAAGCCGACGTGTGGACGGTTGATATATCCACCTTGAGCATATGGTTTTGGCTTAGGTTTCGGTGTAATTCCACCACCGCCAGAGTTAGCGTCTTTTGCGTCCTTCATCTTTTTAAGGACTACTGCAACGGAACTGACAACGGAAGACAACGTAGGGAACTGGCCGCGCATACCAGCAATAAAATGGGACATAAGATCACTTCCCCAGCTATTGCCCTGGCTCGATACGTTTTTAAGTGAGAACAGATACTGTCTCGTCTTATCAACAGCCGATTTCGCCGCAACGCTGACACTATTAAAACTCTGTTTATTTTTTGCTGCCCCTTTGGCCACCTCATCCACGCTGCTCTTAGAAGCGGTTCCTACATCTTTAATACTTTTCTGGGCTTTGCTGCTGTCACCCATTTTCCAGACAACACCCCACGCATTTTTAAGTGCATTAAGGCGCTGCTTAACTTCTGGTTGCTCAGCAACGGTTTTTAGTCCCTCTTTAAGACCTTTATCGACTATGCTTTTGCGCACCTCGTCGCCAATCTGCTGAAGGCGCTTCTGCTTCTGCTCAGTCAGATTGTTGATCGTAATTTTTGCCTCAGGAGAGGGGCCAGGCTTCTCTTCCTTCTTGTCGCCCGTGAACCAGTTCTTCACGCCAGTCCAGGTATCCTTAGCAGAATTAAAGATTCCAACTGCACCATCCACGACCTTCCGGGTCAGCCCGCTTTCATCGGCAAATTTACCGATCTTCTCCCCTACGATATTCCCGATGTATGCACCGGCCATTGTGCCAAGTGGCCCAAGAACAGACCCAAAATCCCCGCCAATAGCACCTCCGGCTACACGGCCAACCATAGCACCGCCTTGCGTAGATACAGCCTCACGCAAGCCCTTATCCTTTGATGCTTCGTAGAGGTCATATGCACCGGCTGCTACGCTTGCAACCGTACCAACAATACCGCCAACTTTAGCCGCTTTACCTGCTCCTTTCAGGAAGCCACGCAAGCGGCCACCGCCAGAAGGCGGACTCGGTGGTGGCGGTGGATTTGGTGGAGCAGGTCGACGAACACGCCATGGATTTTCACGCGATCCGCGAGGACTTGGGTTAAGATCAGGGGATGGAGTGGGACGAGGACCATTAATGCGTATACGACGTCTACCGCCTCCCGCTCCCCTACGCCCTCCACGACTGTTTCTTCTACGGCGGCGTTCTCTGTCACGGTCGCCACTATCGCCACCGTCATCATCTGCCCCTCCTTCCCCACCACCGGACACAGAGCCATTTATATAGACTTTCGTAGCGTTAACAGTCATGGAAGCAACAGAGCGTAAACCACCAATACGATCATCGACAGGGTTACGGTTTCCACTCAATTGGCGTCTAATACCGCGTCCACCCATCCGCTCCCGTATTCGGGCAGCTCGTTGGGCTGGTGTTTCCTCGGGTGGTGGAGCTGGAGGTTCAGGAGGTTTCCGCCGAATCCAGTTCCAACCGGCTTTGATTCCCCTCCCTGTCGCATTTGCACCCTCTTTTCCCTTCTCTCCTACCCATTTAGCAGCAGTAGAAAGATCATCGTTGAACTTCTTTACACCTTGTGCAAAGGCCCATAATTTCTTAGCTACCAGTACAGCAGCCAACCCCATTAGAGCAGTATTTATGGCATTAAAATGATCTTTATAGAAGCTAGTCGCTCCAGTTATCGCATTGGTTATCCCCGTACCAAGTGTTTGAATGTTATCCTTATTCTGCACTAGCAAGGCGTTAAATTCCTTCATAGCTGGAAGGGCTGCTTGAGCAATATTGGTCCCAATCTCTTGCATTTGCAGGCTAATTTCAGCACGAGTCTGCTTCATTTCCGTCATTGGGTCCGCTGCCTGCTGCTTACGAAGCAAATTATCAGTGGTGCCCTTCATGTTTGGTGCTTTTTGAAACGCCGTGCCGAACGTCTTCAGAATGGAATCAGCGTTGTCTTCACCAGCGCCAGAACCCAAAGTTACAAGGGATTGTTTTAATTGGCTCCGCGTTTGACTAGCCAAATCGCCAACCAATGCCGCTATGGCTCCTTGAGCACGCTGTTTGTCACCTGAATTGATATCGTCTGTAAAAGCCGTCGCCTGACGTTGGGCTTCATCCTTGCCTGCTCCGCGACTGATAAAGTAATTCGCCATATCCCCTGTATTCAGAGCTTTGACACCAAACGTCTCCTTGAAAAAGTCGGCAGGCTTGTCGAAGTTAAATGCGCCATTCTGGACAGTTTTCGTTAAAAAATTTGCCATTTGCGCTGAATCGGTGCCGCTGCTTGCAAAGTATGGACTGTACTCCCAAAACGTATCGAACAGATCCTGCTGCTTGTCACCTACCTCCTTATAGGCATACATCATGCTATCAGCGACTTGACTGTAGGATTCTTTAAAACTGTTCGACGTTTGAGACAGCGCCCGCTGTACTTCCTCAGCTCCGGCATCCGGGCGAATGTACTGGATTTTAGCAGACGCACTTACGAAGTCACTCATCTTGGACTTATCCTGAACTAAAGGAGCTGCATCGGCAAGTTGTCGGGTTCCTTCTATACGATCTGGAATAATGGCCTTTTTAACTAAATCATCTACCGTGCTAAGGCTCAGCTGACGAATGCTTTCTGGCATGTAAGCCGCACTTCGTGCCGCCTCACGGTTGTAGTCGGACACGCCCCCAAACATAGAGTCACTTATACCGCTACCGAGCACAATCCCACCTGCCAACGCTGCCAACGCTGCCAACGCTGAAATTTTGTCGGATACTTGGTCAACGACTGGACTAATCGAATCCTCGGCCCGTAGCTTAACATGGGCGTCCCGGATACTTCGTATTTCCGAATCCGCTCGATCAGCAGAACGCCTAAGATCATCAGCTCCAGCACGTGCACGACGAAAGATATCGTTCAAGTGGATCTGATTCATACGTCGTACTTCATCGGACGCGCCATTGATCCGTCTGCCTAGATCGTCCGCTGATTCCCTCGCCCGACGGCTACCGGATACAAAATCATCGAACATGCTGCCCGATGCACGACGAAAATTCATCAGGTCGTCATGTGCGCCCTGAAGCATACGTCGCATATTCCGGACTGCGCCGGTGATCATATCCCTTGCCTCAAACGGTACCGTAACTGATGTAGTTGCTATAGTTCCCACCCCCTTCCTGTTTCGACATGGTTATTTCCGATTCATACGCGCCATTTCTTCCTCAGCGATCATTGATGCTGCCAGGCAAAAATAATATTGGCGCTCTTCATCCACTTCATACGGCAAGACCTCAGAAGGCAGCTTTTTTTGGTTAACCCAAAAATGGGCTATCCAGCTTGCCTCGCCATCTCGCCGGATGAGTTTTTTGCTTCTTTCATCAATTCTTCCTTAGTTTCTTGAAAGTTACGTACCGCCTTGCTGAGGATTGCATAATGGTCTGGATTGCTGAGCATTCGTGGTGGTAACTCATTCTTGTTTATGCAACTATAAACTTTCAGAAGCTCTTTGTTGTTCCAATCGAAGTCATGCTCCGTCGCCCGCACAATCATAACGTCGATATCGTTGAATGTTTCCTTTGGTGAACCATCATCATTAAATGCCACATCATAGCAACGGCGGATGTCCATTGTGGTCAAGCGCCGAACGGACCATTTCTCGCCGTCCACCTCTACCTCAAGTTGTTCCGGCTTTGCGGCCGCCGTGCCAGCCGCAAGATATTTTTGTAATTTGTCGCTCATTGTGATTCCTCCAATTTATTAGTCTTCTTTCATCAAAACACAGGTATTTTGAATAATCACTGCATGTAAAAAGCCTGCAAACTACTCCTATTGGAGTCAGTCTACAGGCTTAAATGATCTAGGAATTTATTATTTTACAGTAATGTAATACTCAATTTGCCCCGATCCATCTGGTAGATCAGCCACAACCAAAGCGACTCCAGGCTTCAGACCGACTACTAGACCATCAACATTGAGATAGATTGGGTTATTGTCCCCCTGATCCCCACTAATCCAAAAACTTGAACCAGTCAGATACCTCGATTCGCCTACTTTAAGAGTTAATCGACTGATAACTGCGTTCGTAGTAACCCCTTGCGTAATTGCGGCTTGAGAATCTGGAGCGGCGGCGGCAGCCGGAGAAGCAAATGATGTCGATCCTAAAGAGAAGCATGCTGCAACAGTTAAAAGTCCAATCAATAGTTTCTTTTTCACCTTACATCATCCTTTCATATTTGGAATACACACCTATTATATAGAATATATATCCAAATATAAATAGCTTTTGGTAAAATTATCGCTAAATTTTCGAATGTTTTATGGGCTACTTCATGGATGAAATCAAAACTTGTAAAACTAATATGAATATTCATATTTTTTTAGACCATCTTTGCTAGAGCCTATCAACATTGCGGAAAAGAACCCTTTGTTCCACTTAAGCCATGTAATCCGGAAACTTGTCAACGAAATCGAAATCCGTTGCTGTACCCGACAAGGTAATGTCTATACCATTGTTATCATCAATTTTCGCGACAAGAATATCTATTTCCTCATGAATGTGAATCCCTGTGATAAGGACACGTTCCGTGTTGCCCGTGATACGGTCTTCCAAGGAACCTGTAATACGAGGAAGAAACATTGTACGACCTGCTTTAAAGTCGTCCAGCAGTCGGTACCGCAATCGCGATTCAAGTTTTGACATGACAATTTTAACTGAAATTTCGTATCCTGTGAGTTGCTTCGTTTTAGCCATGCGCCGTGCTCGAACAATGTCCAAGTTTTCTGGTTTCAGTAGCACTTCCACTTCTTTCACCGTCTGTACGTCCTCACCGTTGTCATCCTGTAACGAGAGATTTCGTCCAATAAGTTCGCGTTCCATCTATTATTCCACCTCCCAGTCAGTATAGAAAATTTCGATAGCATCAAGCGGTTTGGCGCCGAGCTTGAAATAGGCATAATCGTTCTCGCTTGTCTTATCTGGATTTTCTGAGAAACTGAATTTGTCTGCAATGGCCTTCTGCTGAGCACGAATTTTAAGATATTCCAACACAGCAGCAATAAACATGCCGCGGCCTTCTTTGTCGTTATCCAGCTTGGCTTTCCAACGCTTGCCCGCTTCGTAGATATCGTTCATTACTTGGTCAATCGTAGCGGAAACGCGAATCTTCCCAAAGTCCTCACGCTCATTTGGTCCGATCGTGGTCAGAGTGTTAATAGCAGATTCGATAATGTATTTGTACCCATCTCGTGTAGCCATCAGCGTTCCTTCTGCCAGTCCTTTTAGTGCCTCAGTGTGACTCCAGTCCACTTTTGCCAATGTCATAGGCACTTCAACACCCGTAAATGACTTATTGGCAGGTGTACCCGCAACCAGCCCAGCCACCCATGCAGCCCATTCGACGGATGTGTAGGTCTTACCGTTGGTGTGATCGCCAGCAAGAGAGCAGTTAATTACATAACGGGCATTCATGGCGCGACTGCGTGCGTTGTGCGCCTCAATGTCGCCGTCCGCGACAACCAACGTCGCCAGCTTATGACCCTTATCGCGACGATCTAGCAGCCATTGTTTGGCGGAAGCTTGTACAGCCGGATCAACAGCGGAGAGGTAAATAGTATCGAACGTCAGGCCGTACACCCGGTTAAAGATACGATTCCAGTCGGTCGCTGCCAATATGGCCGTGCCAGTTGTACCGCCATCCAGTTTGGTATAAGCCACGTCTGCAAGAGCAGTTGCGCCAGTATCCTTAAAACGGACCATAGTGGACTTTTTAAGAGCTTCCACAGCAGCCGCCTTGTCTGCAACTAGATACGTTTCTGTGTCATACACGCCCTTGGTGTCGCGAACTACGATCTCCTTCTTGGTGCCATCGATAAGAGCCGGACGCACCATGTATTCCAAATCATTGCCTCGTGTTCCTGGATAACGTGCCTCAATAGTGTAGCTGTCAGCAACAGCGACAGATGCAGCCTTTTCTTCCCCGTTTGTAACCCGGTAGCCGATAACAGTCGCCCCGCTTTCGGCAGCAAGCTCCAATACATCAACAAGCTTGCCGGACTCCTTTAGGCGCTCTGAATCATTAGCCATATCTACGGCTTGGTTCGGTGCGCCCCATTCGGCCTGATAGGGAATGAGTACGCGGCCAGTTGTTGGAACAACCCGAGACCGTGCCTTTACTAGCAATTCAATGTACGCGCTGGGCCTAACCCGCTGAATTGTCATTTGGCGTTTCCTCCTTTGGTTTTTTCACTTGTGGTACTTCTGGTTTAACAGGCACAGAAGCAGGGGCTTCCTTGACCGGATGCAAATACGCATCCAGTCTTTGCTCCACTTCTGCCCGTGAAAGCAATGCGCAAGCAGCGCAATCAAAAAGAGCGCCCGCAATCTCGTAAGGCTCTGCCTTCAAGACCGCTGCGCTCTCAATCCATTCCTGCTTATTCCGTTTGTTTAAATCCTCAGTCATGCGTCAAATTCCTCCCCGTTGTGACTGATATAGAAATTGTTAATCTTCTGAATTGGGCTGCCGTCGTCATTGACCAGTGGCTTCGGTACACTGAGCAAATACGAGTACCTAAAGGTAACCTCTACTTGATCGGCCTTTTTCCGGGTTCGTGGCGGCTCAATGACCAGCACAACTCCAAAACGTTTGGACGGTACGTTAAACCGCTGCTGTCGAAGGTAGGTGAAAAACGGGTCAAGGTCAAGCGGTATAGGCTCCTCGTCCTGTTCGTCCGCTCGTTCCTTGTCATAGTGGAATACCAGCCCAACGTCCTCTATTATTCGGTCAGCTCGCGGCGTGTGAACCTTGTCCGAAACAAGATCCGTCTCGATAAACACGGCAGGCAGTTTAAAATCACCAGCCAGCCATTTAGACCGATCTCGCAAGATAGAAAGCTCAGGAAACACCCGTCGCACGATTTCGGCCCAGGCTTTTAAACCAACATCCATCATCAGCGCAGCATCCTTTCGAGTTCGATTTCCAGGCGGCGCATGATGAGTTGGTTCATGCCACCTTCAAGGTGCTCCACAGCAATATCAAAATAGTGGCGACCTATGAAGCTGCGCGGCTTTGCCATGAACCCAGTTTTGGCAGACGGATCATAGACAAATGAGCCGCCACCATTCCAGTAACCCGGCACAAAATGTTTCTTCTCAATGGTGTAACCATCATTGACCAATTGTGCATAAGGCAGGTTGGAACCAAGCTCCAGCGTGATCGCGTTGCGGTCTACGTCCCATTCCCATACGTTGTTATCATCGCCACGGGAAAAGGACTGCCACATGGCCCCGGTGTCGATCAGATCTTGTCGGTCAATTTCATCAATGATTAGATTGAGCAGTGTTTCCCCGGCTGCCTCCGCGATGTTACGTAAAATACGTTCCATCCCTTCATCAGCTATCCGACGGAAACGCCGGGCCAGTCCATCGAAATCATGCACGGTCATTTCCCTTCACCTCACATGTTACAAGCAGCTCGCGCCAGTAACGACGCCGAATGGAGTCAATCACCAGGTATCTACGGCCTAGCAAAACCACTTCGTCACTGAGCTTAATGTCGGCTGCCTTCGGGACTCCTACAGTCTTTTTGACGATGTACATTACTGGTTTAGCATCCGCTTTGGCTTCCGTCGTAGTTGTCACGACAAAGCATTTTACGTCAGTTATCTTATCGGATTTCCGATCGTCGAACAGGTCATCATCATCCCGCTTTTGACCAACACGATACACGGCCAATGGCGTTTTAAAACGGTGGTTCATAGTACGTATGCGGTGATGTTACCATCATCCGGTCCCGTTTGCTTCTTGACCCACAAGAACAGTATTGCATCCACATCTGGATTGCCGGTTGTTTTCCCCTCTACAGCCTGACGGGTGTACGTCCAAGCTCCATCGCTCTCGGACGCATAATTACGCGCCACGGATGCAAGATATTCCTCACTGTCCTGCAATGCCAATCCCTCCGCCAGCTTGGTCCAAGCCAGCATAATCTGCTTATCAAGTTCGGTCGGGAAGGGAATTGGCAGATACAGTTCAATACGTACTTGCGCGTCATCAATGCATTGCTGTAGCAGTTCAACCGGTGCCTCTTGGACAGGGGTTACTCGACTACGCTGTTGGAGTATTGTTGGCGTCAGCATTTTTACCGTCAGCCCCTTCAGATTTCGCCGGATCACCTGCAGGTGGCGTATTGTCGGTAGGTTTGCCTCCACCGCGTAGCGCAGTGATCAGATCCTGTGTATTCATGTTGCTAAATCCCTTAATCCCGGCAGCCTTAGCCTTATCTTTAAGCTGGATTAACGTAAGGTCTTCCAACGGAATAACCTTTTCTTCCTTGATATCAAAATCCGAGCGTTCACGAAAATTTTTAATGACAGATTCACTATCAACCAGCACTGGAACCTTGGCCAGGAAGCGGATGCCATAAAGCATCAAAGAGGTGTTTTCTCCCCGGTACGTGATATATGCCATCAGAACGTCACCCCTTCGACATATGCAACTGCCCCCGGCTCTTCAAAGATAGAGTCAAAATCCGAATGGATAGCGTAGAATCGCTTGTCTGCATAGATGGCTTCTCTGCCCTCAGTAGTTTTACGAATCTGCATGTCATAGGTGTTAACCAACGCAAAGTTATCGTGATAAGTGAACAACACAGCACCCTCTGGCATATGTGCGACTTCAACCACATCGTAACTATTGATTTTCTTCACACCACCAGTAATTTGCAACTGAATAGATGCGCTGGTGTCTTTCTCAGCCAGCGCCTGAATACGCTCACTAAATGTGTTTGGGTGCATGAAATATTTGAACACACCACCTGTGCGCAAGCGAGTAGGAATTGCACGCTCGATCTCGAAGAAGACGCCTTTTTTCTTTACATCAGGAAGCGTCGTCCAGTCAATGAAGTTGCCCTTGGTCTTCGCCAACTTGAGCCATCCGTCATTGATGCTGAGGAAAGCATAATCAGGGTCCGTATTCGGCGTAGCAGTATCCCCGTTGAACCCAATGTCCTGCATGTTATCACCATAGTTTTTGGTCATGGCCGCCATGATGATTTCCTCGGCATTCTGCCCGCGTACCCGTTGAGTCTGACGGATGAACTCCTCCGTGATTTCAAAAGGAAGAACTACTGGAGCCACAGCATAAGGGACCTGTGGAAAAGTAGGTGCAGCCGTATTGGTGGCCTCCTTATTTTCCACTTTACTGCGAAGGTTACGGCCAGTCACACCGATTTTGTCAATTGTACCTTTAGAGCTGATCTTGTTAACCGTGCGAATCCCCTTTAAAAACTCCGTAGATTCATAAGCCATTTCGGTAAACTTGTCCACCTGCTCATAGTTCAGGGCTGTTTGATCCAGCGTGCTCGTAATGGTGGATTTGATAATTTGTCCGTTTGTTCTCATATTTATCTCCCCTTTCGATTACAGAAGGCCGCCGAAGCTCACGCCCGCCGACTTCTGAATATCATCTTCTCCAGTACCACCTTGAACGGAACCACCACGGCTGTTCTTTACAACTTGTACGTCAGTAGCCAATGCTTGGACCTGCTCAGTTAGCGGTGCTAGTGCCTTAGTAATCGCGTCAGTCAGCGCGTTTGCTTGCGGTTCAGCAGGTGGTTCTGTTCCCGCTGGCTGCCCTGGCTCTTCCCCTTCTTGTTTCTTTAATTCAGTAACCTGCGTCGACAGTGCTTCTACCTGCTTGGCGATTGGAGCCACGGCAGCCTGTACAGCCTTAGCAATATCTTCAGTGTTCAAATCGTCTTCCTCCTCGTTCCCCTCATCTTTTTCAGGGGCGGTTTTTGTTTTTAATTCGGTCAGTGCAGCAATGGCATCATCAATGTGTTTCATATTGCCGTCAGAAATCTTTTTGCCAGCCCTGGCAATCTGCTCAGGCGGTTTTCTCATCGCCTTCACAATGTCCTCTTGAATCAAAACGGTTTGAGCAATGTCAACGAAATCCTGTAAGGCTTCCCGGATCGTGTCCGGATCGGTTTCCATTCCACTGTTCCAACTGTCCCAATTAAAAAGGATCGTGTTGAGCGCATCCTGTGCAGCCCAAAATTCGCGACTCGGTCGGCCTCTGTTGTACTTATCAGCAACAGCACCTTTGGCAATCTTCTCTCCAGCAAAAAATGATTTCATGACATTAAAAAAAGCCTGTTACCTCATCATTAGACTTGGCAGCAGACTTCTGTTGTTTTTCAATGGTTTCAGCAGTGCCAGCCATAGAGTAGCCAGTCACCTCCTCGCTCTGAATCTTATCCCAAATCTCATCACTCGCTTTCGTGACAAGCACCCAGGAACCTTTCTTGATCGTCTCTTCTCCCATTTCAAAATCTAAGGAGCAACATAACATTCGACCACATCCCCAACGCCTGGATCAAAGTCATGTTGTGTGTCCATAACCGCACCTTTAGCAATAGCCAGATTGGACATGAAACCATGCACAGCCTTTTCTATTTCATCGGCGGTCATCATGTCTCCATGTGTGTCTTCGACGTCTGGCTCATATACCACACCGTAAACCAGTTGTTTTGGGTCGTCAGCTTTGGTAATTAAACGAACCTGCTTTTCAAAGTCCGGTTTCTTCGTACTTTTTGTGAAAAAGAACCGCTTTTGATTTGCTCCTTTGTCCACATGTAATGTGGGTAATGTTTGCATTTTGCAGCTTTCGCACCATGTTGTTTGTTCACCCCCTCTCAAAATTTATATTGAATAAACAAAAGACCGTCCCAAAATGGAACGATCTCTTTTTGTTCAAGTAAAAGAAGTGATCAAATTTACACTCCCCAAATATGCTCAATTTGACTACTTCCATCCGGCATTGTTTCAATGTAGTACACATCTGGGTTTGTCATTGTTAGGAATGTCTCGTAAGCAGATTTATGACCAAATTCTTGTAGCAGTAAAGAAAGTGTCAATCTGTGCGAAACAATGATTTTTACAGACCCATTATTTAAATATGGTTGATCGAGGAATTTTTTGACCCGCAAAGTTACATCAAGATTTGACTCTCCCCCAGGGAATGACATTTCCGGATGCTCAAACTGCTCCTTGATTCTTCTCAAACGTTCCTCATCTGATAAATCACTAGTATTACCGAGATTTCGCTCAACTAATAGCACTTCTTTTTTTATATCTAAATTCATTGTTTTACCTATTTCCTCTGCAGTTTGAAACGCCCTGCAAAAAGGGCTAGTTATTAGCTGAATTTCTTGATCAACAATTTTTGTGTTTAAAAAGGAGGCAAGTTGTTTGGCTTGTTGAATACCTTCTTCTGTTAAAGGATCTTTAGCTTCATTCCCCTTTGCTTTACCGTGCCGTACAAAATAAAAAATCATTTTCTTATACCGGTACGAGCGTAGAAACACCAACTTCTTCGAAAGCATTTTTTACAACAGATACAGTTTCTCGAGGCAATTCACCACGATTTACTAATGTCTCAGCAGATTCTAAAATAGCTTGTAAGGCCTCTTTAAAAGTTGCATGTGGATGAATGATTGTTCGGTTATGCCACGCTGTATACCATAAAAAGGCTGCCTTGTCAGTCCCAATCTTAATTGCTGTGAGGTAAAAAGCCTTATTAGGGATACCACTATAATAGTGTACACCTCCGTTATCATCATCTAATGGTAGATCGGGATCAAAATCATTGAAGTGTGCTACTTGTCTATCTCCATTGTATGCTGTTCCTGGTGCCCTCATTGATCGTAGGGCCTTCCCAGGCCACTCTGGACCAACTATTTCATCGCCAATAAGCCAATCTGCTGTATCTGCAGTCTGGCCTTTTACAAACTGCTGAACAGCAGAACCAATTACATCAGAGAAATGCTCGTTCAATGCTCCTGATTGTCTCTCATATTCAAGTTCATTAACAAACTGGGTTACTCCGTGAGCTATTTCGTGTGCAACGACATCAATACTTCTTCCTAAATTAATGAAAGCTCTACCATCACCATCTCCCAGAGCTAATTGATCACCGACCCAAATCGCGTTATTATAATTTCTTCTGAAATGGACATTACTAATAACATCCATACCAACTCCGTCAATAGAATTCCTATTTAATTTCTGTTTGAAATACTCTAAAGTTTTTCCACAGTAATCATAGGAAATGTTTACCACATCATCCGTAGAAGAAGATCCCCCTTCTTGACGAACCAACTTACGTTGAAACTCTCCTGTATTCTCACTATCATATACAAATCGCTTTGGTGGTCTCCCACTAATTTCCATTATATTTCTTTCTGTTAAATTTTTTTTTACTTCAGTTCTCTTTTCTTCAATTTCTTTCGTCACCGCAAGGGTTTTCTCTGCATTTTCATTTCCTTTCTCCGCTAATTCTTTAAGCAGGTAATTCGGAATAAATCCTTCTTCATGTTTGTGATCTCCACTCATATTAAATGCCCCTTTTTTCAGAATACTAACAAAACTAATTTGTGAAAAAGGAGTTTATTTAAAACAGAAAATAAATACCAAATAAACATATATTTTAAATTAATGATTATGATTTTAATTGTAATAATTATATATTTACTCAGACCCACGAATCTTAACCTAGTACCAATTGCATCGTGCAGCGGCAGTTTACAATTTCTTTTGCCTCACCTGACGGATCGCCCGGATACATCAGCTTGCTTGATCCGACCTTAAAAGGCTTGTCCAGATCAACGATCTGACCATTAGCCTTGCGGTGCGACTTTCGAGTCCGAGTGCCAGCAGCGGATCGCCATTTCTTGCCCTTAGCAATTTCGGATTTCTTCCAGCCCTCCAGCTTGCCGCCATTGGCCGCTGCGGTGCTCATGGTACGTGATACCCGCTGCGCACGCTGCATACTAAATGGGCCATCTTCCCCGCTGGCAGCCTGCGCGCTGACTTCCTGTACAAGCAAAGCCCGCTCTGAAGGTGTAGCTCCTTCCTCAATGGCTTTGCTGAAGCTACGTAGCAACACATCCGTAGAAGCTTTGTTCATGTCCGGTACCAGCTTCTTGAGCTTTTTGGAAAAACGGCCAGCGGCCTTGTTCCCTGTGCTCCATACCTTTTCCTTGCCCAGTGCCATCAGTTCCGTTTCACCGACCAAGTGAAACAATGGCTCAAATGCTTCCTGCACCGCCTGCTCGAATAGCTCCGCGAATACATCCGTGGTATGCAAAGCGATAAGCACCTTACCCAGTTCCCCGATATCGCCCAGGGCATCCTCGCTTAGTTCTGAAATGGCATCATGAAGGGCTTGCCCCTGTAGCTCCAAAATCTCAATGATCTTTTCCTCGCCCTGCTTGTACAATTCCTCAAGTACCTTACGCTCAACATAGCTCAGCTCAAGGCTATCAAGAAATTCGTCATCGTCGGCTTTGGCGATCAGCGCCAAACAGGACTCACACATGCAAAGCTGCCTCCTTGTCAGCCTGTTTTAACAAGCGTTTGGCAATTGTAGCTATACGATTTTGCATGTCGTCTGTGTCCGTGTCTGGCTCTGGTTCAAGCAATGTGGGCTGACTGGCTGCAAGCTGCGCAATCGGCGTATCCAGATATTCCTCGCTGAACTTGGTCTCATCAATCGTTGTGCCAAGTACATCCTCGGCAATCGGAATCAGATCCCGCACCAGCATAATGCCCCGGTCAGCGATAAAGTCCAGCATAGCTTTGCGATCCGCAGGGGCAATGATCTTCGGCCCTCTCAACACGGCACGCACTCGGAAAATATCCATAGCCGGGAACAGGCGTTTATTAAATATCTCTGCCATAATCCACTTGCGGTATGGCTCAAAAACCTGTTCCTCAGCGAACCGTAACGCAGCGTCGGCGGTCGCCCTATTGTAATCCGAGCTTTGACCGACCAAGATCGGCGGCAACCGGAAGGCAGACAAGATATCAGTCTTCTTTTCCTTGCCATACTCCAGAAAGAGCGCGTCTTGTTGTAACAGGTCATTAAGCTTGTCCAACTTGATCTGCACTTTTTCAACCTTTTCATCCATCGGGCCGCCTGTTTCTTCCCCTTTTGCCTCCAGATAGAGAATACCGCCCTGTGAGTCGGAGCCTTTCACATTTTTAAGCAGTTCCAGAGATTACTTGGTCAGCTTGCCGTTGGTAACAGTCAAGAGCATGGACAGCATCCGTCCGTTGCTAAAGTAATTCACATTCAATTCCTCAGCTTCTCGGCTGCCGACTACACCAGGCGCATTGCCGAACCAGCGCGGCTCCCCATAGGGGCCGTCATGACCGATGCGAAGAGGGATGATCTGATTTTCTTCCCTACCTCCCTCTGCCTCCGTCCCAAACAGTCGGAACCACACGACAGATGTATTGCGCTTCATAGCATAGCGTCGGGTGTAAAGCTCCTGTGAAAACTCTTCTACTTGCTTTGTGGAGCTGATACGCCGCTTGCGTTTGATAGTCGCCTTGTTACTTTCCTTCGTACAGCGGACATATTTCGGTTTCATTCGGAAAAGGGTCGGGAACTCCGAACCTACAGGCCAAGCTACCTCGACATGAGCCATCCCCGTACTTTCCAAATCGTCAATCAACTGGCTGATGATTTCGTCCGGGGTATCCTCCAGATTGCAGTTTCAAGGAACTTTTCGGCTTTGTTCCATTCATCCAGTGCAGTTTCGTCGCTCTCTCCTGGCAAATACTCTAAGGCAATGCCATAACCGGCTATGTTACGCTTGTACGCCTCAATGCACTGAGGTATGATATTTGAGTTTTTGACCAGCAGCTTACAGGAAGCAGGGTCATTACCGAGTGCAAAGGGTAACAGACCGTGAAGATCGTACAGATCGTCAAATAAATCCGGCAATTGAGCACTGGACGGTATATGCCGTTCGTCGTCTGCTTTGCTGATCTGAAACCATTGTGCATTTCCTTCACTCATTGTTTAAATCCACCCCACTTCCTCGTTGTAATCATCACGGGACTCTGCCCGCTGCTGCTGTTTCTTCTTAAACCATTCAAACCATTTATCAGCCACCTGACGGACCTGCAACGCAATGGAATACGCCAAGATTCTGTCATCATGGCACCCGCTATCTGCCTCAGCTCTTCCATTCTTGTCTATTAACGTCATGCACTCACTGTACAGTTCGGGGCAGTAGATATCATAGAGCTGGTCCCGGATCGCTTCCTTGAAATCGCTGATCATCACTGGGCGCGTTGCCTGGTTGGTGTTCCAGCCCAAACTCTTCTTATGCATAAACAACAGCGGGTAATGACAAGTATTGAACAGCGTATTCAGCACGGATTCCCCAGTGTTGTTGTTCTCCACGGCCAACAGTGCCGTGTTGTAATACAAACCAAGCGTGTTCAGCTTTTTACCATACAAATCGGTGTCCCATTTGCCATGCAGAGCCGCGCACATTTCCCCTGTGCGCTCCTCAATGACGTAAGCAGCATCATAGTCCCCGTCTTCCTTACCCTTGGCTGTATCGGCAGCCAGCACGTACCGTTTACCTCGTTCTGGCTGTCGATAAATAACCAGTTCACCAGCATTCGTTGGGATGATCTTGTTTTTAACAAATTCAATCTCGTAGTGATTGCCAATGATACTGATTCCATCCCGCAACTGCTTGATGAATTTGTTATCGAAGATACCTTCACCAGATAACAGAAAGGCATCGTCGGGCTCAGAAGGATACTCCTGGTCAAACTGCCGCGGATCGCCACCGCAGTCGTTCCGAATGGTATACCGCCGCCACTGCAATTGTTCATCGTCCAGACCATATTTGGCTCTCAGCTCTCGTTCTTCTTCCGTCAGTTCACAACCTGGAGGTACCGGCTTTCGGTAATCAGGCATTTCAAACCACGCAAAAAAGAGCGGAGTAAAATCATTCTCGCCCTTAACGGCTGCATCCCACATTTTTTTGAACTCTTCCATGCCATTGGCGGTAGATTCGATCACACCCAAACTACCTGGCTCTTTTGACAGAGCTGCCAGCAAGGACAATAGATGCTTCTTTTTCTTCTTGGCTGGCCAGAATGCCACCTCTGAAGCATGTAGGTAATGGATCGTGTCCGAACGGGCAAGCACCCGGCTTTCCGCAGTCTGTACAGTGATCTTCGATTTGAGCCCCGGATTCTTACGGCGGTCAGCCGTTCGAATCGTTGGATTTTCGAAGGTGAGTTTCTTTGCATTGTTCTTTCGACTCATTGGTTTGATGATTGCCGGCACCTTTTCATAATAGAACTGGAACATATCGTACAAGTTGCTGGAGGCATCAGAAGACTGCGCAACGATAAATGCGTTCTTGGCTTCTTGGAGTGAAGTGAAATAATAGATAAGTGCTTCCGTGACAGTGGAAAAACCCATCTGCCGGGCTTTAAGGATGATAATCCGGACAGGCTTGCCAGCTTCGATCTGCCTAAATACTTCACGGACAAATGTCCGTTGAGCATCATTGAGCGTCAGCGGCATAATGCGGCCGCTCTTCGTCTTGATCTTCAAAAAGCGCCAACAAAATCGCTCGAAGTCGGATAAAATCTCTTTCAGTTCATCCAGTTTTTCAGGCCGATCCCTTAGCCGCCGCTTAGCTCTTTTTCGATGCTCCTTAGCAAGAGTAATTACCATTCGTCGTCATCTTCCTCATCGTCTTCGTCGTCTTCATCCCCTTCCGCGCCGCCATAGCCTAACAACTTACGTTTCTCCAGCTCCAGCCGTTCGCGAGCAATCTCCAGCTTTTCTTCCTCCTGCTGCAAGCTGGCAATAAGGTTAATGACCCGAAGCTTTTTATCACGGGTTTTGACCAGTGCTTCTTCCTGTTTCAAAATCTTATCCAGCTTGGAAGTAGTGACGGTCGTAATTTCCGTGACCTTCATCCCTTCGGTTTCAACGGACAGATTGATCTGCTTCCCTGTTTTAGGGCTAGTGTAAGGAACCTTGTCCTTGCGCTGGTGTAGCTCCTGTTTGATCTTCTTTTCCTCGTCGGTCAGGCCAACTTCAAGCTGCTTGACTCGGCGCATGTGCCGTCGCTCTTGGATAGACAGCATAATAAGCTGTTCGTTGAGCTGTGCCAAAGGAGAAGTATCAATCTGATCAAACAGCTCTTGCTCGTCTTCCTCCAAGGCATCCAGAAAGATAGTTTCATACATCCCTGTCTTGAGGGCCTTCTTGTTGCGATAGGGACCACCCGGTCCACCACTATTCCCCTTGGCGTTTTGGTTACCTGGGGGAGCACCGCCGCGATTGCCAACAGCATTTTTGTTCCCCTTTGGCGCTCCCCTTGGATTAGGAGCGTTCCCTTTCGTTCCATTTGGAACGTTCCCATTGGAGGAATCAAAAACGTTCCCTTTCAATTGATCCTGCCAGCGGTCCATAGACTTCCATTTGCGTACCCTTCCCTCAGGAATAGAAAGAGCGGCGGCGATGTCTTTTAGCTTCATCGCTCCGCCGCTCTCTAGCCACATCTGTTTTGCCTCATTCCGCTCAGGACTCCGTTCTCTCGCCATGTTACACAATCACCACCCCCACGAATGTAAATGATGTGACTTTGAAAAAACAAAGAAGAAAAGCTCCAGACCATATGAAGGTCTGAAGCTCCCCTTGCTTTCGTTTACAGTATAAAAAATTAATTCAGAAGCTATTGGATATCCCCAGGTTGTGTACCAACGACTCCCCAAACATGTCCATCTACTTTATAATCGGCACCACGCCATTGAAGTATGTAATGTCCAGAACGCATACCAGATGAGTAGCCTTCATCTGTGCTTCTCCAAATAACTGTGTCATGAGGAGCGATTGGTAAAGCACTGATGTATTCTTTGTTTGAACCTTCATGTGTCAAACTAACTTTGACAGGATGGTCCGAATAGTTCTTTATACTGAGTTTGACATGTCCATGCCCCTTAGGGATAACAAAGCCAGTTGCTGCGGTAGCACCTCCGGTTAATCTGACATCAATAACACCTATACCCCTTTGAGGCGTTACTTTGGCAGAATCAGTTCCTGACACACCCCATGCTGTGACATGCACAATATCGCCGCCAGCTCTCCACTGTATTTCATAATTTCCAGAGCGCAGCCCTTGTGAAAAAGAATTTACACTATCCCAGGTCAAACTTTTATGAGCGCCAACAGTCTTAACAATATATTGTTTATTACTGTCTGTATGCACCAGGCTAAAAGTCATTGTTGAATCACCTGTATTTTTTACCATAATTTTAAGATGCCCGTATCCAGGATCTAAAACAAAGCGTGATACTGGGTTCTTCTCATTTTCGAACGTGTCATTAAAAACATCTCTTGCTCTTTGCGGAGTGATTACATGGTCACCAGTAGTTGTTTTACCAGCATTTTTGATCGCAATACTGGATGTATTTGCAGAATCAGACGCATCTGAACTTGCACAGATCACACTCGGCACAACAACAGCCCCTAACAAACAAAAAGATAAGGCTGATGAAAAAAATGTTTTCTTTTTCAATAAATATCATTTCTCCTTTGAGTTATAAACGAAGCAAGAAAAGCTTCAAACCGAATGGCCTGAAGCTTTTCTCACCTCGTTCCAGTATAAGTAAAAAAGTTCTCCAATCAAGCGAGATACCAGTTAGCTTTTTTTATACAAAACTTTATAACTTGGTTTAATTAAAGTTCATCTGAGCTAGTGGCTGATATACCCCAAGCTGTGGCGTCTACATAAGCTCCGCCAGCACGCCATTGTATTTCATAGTCTCCTGCGCGCATTCCGTTTGAAAAGCTATCCGTGCTATACCAAGTAAATGGTTCACCAGCACCTACATACTTAGTAAGTAAATAATCCCCACTATTGACATGCCTTAAGGTAAAAGTAAGCGTCGCCTTGGTGTTGTTTTTTACACGCAGCTTAACATGACCATATCCAGGAGATATGGAGAACTCTGTTAATGGCGACTTGCCGTCAAGGACCACATTAAAAAGGTCTTTTGTTTTAAAAAGACCCACATCATGATTACCAGGTGTTTTCACTTCATCATGGTTCCCGTAAGTCGATGTATTTGCGGAAGTACTTACAGCATCGGAATCCGCAAAAATTGCATTGGGTACGGCAACAGCCCCGCCAATAATACCTAAAGCTAAAGCTGATGCAATTAAATGTTTCTTCTTCAAAGCTTATTCCTCCTATATTTGTATATTTAACTACCACCTCAGTCTACTAAAAGATTCCATGTTTTCAATCTTTCTTACATTAAGATCATATTATTGTTTAATAAATCCATATTTATGAATCAGATAGCAAGATTATTATCAGCTTTTACAATTCATCCTTCTGTAACTTAATATCTAATTCAATCAGACGATCCAAGTCCTGGACCGTCTGCATTTTTATATTTCCAGCTTGCAGGTCTTTGACCCACTGAGCTATACCAGCCTTAACAATCTTCCGGTACTGTGCCTTGGGTTCGAGGATACCTTCTATGATTTCAATCTCGCGTTGTAACGCTGTGTTGTATTGTTCGATTGGTAGGACTCTGATTTCCACGATTCGTACCCCCTATTCACAATAAAAAAAGCCATCTCTTATGAGATGACTTAAAAATTTTATGAGGCTGTCCCTAGGTCTTAGCTATGAAAACCCGTGCTACCATTACACCAACTCTCCGCAAGCCACCAGGGACAGCGAGATAATGATTGTACTCATCGACATCAATCCTTTCTGTTTCAAAGAAGTGAACCAGTCACACAAAGCAGCTCCTATAAGCCCTGAAACCAAGCTTCCTAAGAACCAATTGGATGTGAGATGAGTTAGAAATCCAGAGAGCACAGGAATCGAACCTATACCGGTGGCACACATGTTTTTCATTAGAATAGCACAAAAAGTTTCCCTGTACTATATTTTTGAGTTGAGTTGGTTTCCTATATTCAGGTAGACGGCTAACAGGCTGTCAGACTGCGTGTATGCCCATTCTCTGCTTTCATCTTCACTCCTTCCGGTATTCGTTAATGTAACAGAAAGAACGCTCAAAATAGCTCACATTCTGTCATATGAGAGCAAAAGAAAAAGCACTCGAAAGTGCCTACTAATCAGAATTTTGAATTAGATATTTTCCTAAAAAGGCTAAAAACAAGAGAAATGAAAAGGATATCGAAATTATCATAGGGATAAAATAGTCAATCGGCTTAATTTCTAAAACAAAATAATATCCGATTAAATTTAAGTAACTCACACTTGATAAAACTAAATAAGCAGGAAGTTTATTTAACATCCAATCTTCTCTTAAAGCATTCAGAAAAGGAGCATTTCTTTGTCGCTTCCAGTAAACTGAATAAACTATCAAACAAAACAGGTATAAGAAAAACAACACCACCACGATAGCTGCTAAAACTATCTGAAAAATTAGAAGAATTGAACTCCAATTTTCATATCCAAATTTCTTAGAAAAAAAAGATAACGTTTTTAAAAAGTCACCATTTACATCAGGTATGTTTTTCCTGATAAATGACAAAACAATTAAAATAAATGAACTGAAGACTAAGACCTTTGAAATACTAAGTCCCTTTAGCTCTTTTATATTCGCTATTATATCAAACATATGCTCCCCCTCCTGAAACCACAATTCGACATTCAGGAAGGTTTTTCCTCTTTAACACAAGGACGCAAACAAAACTGTTTAACACCATCCCATCTACCCCATACACAACCATTGCATTTTTTCGGCTGTTTTGGTGGGCCTTTCATGTATAGCAAAATTCCTTTCTTCTGCTTCTTCTTCAAGACTAAAATCCTTTCAAGGCAATAAAAAAAGCCACCCAAATGAGTGACTTGTATCTGCCTATGTATTTACAGTAGCAAATGAACTGAGGCGCTTATTTAAAACCCGAAAAAAAACAACGATTGGGTCTATTCCCCCAAGCGGGATGCAAAACGCTACGCTGTTGCATAAAAGCATTTGTACTTAGTTACTAGGGAGGAAGAACAAGACCATTTTACTGATCGCTAGAAATGGACGTCAAAGAATAAAAACCGGATAATATCGAGAAATAGGTAATTAAACCATTATAAGCTGGCTTTTGCTCACTTTCTCAATACTACTCGTCCCAAACGATCCTATCGCCCAGTTTATCCTCATCATGAATTCCCAGCACACATAATAAAATGAAGCGCCAAGCGTAGTGTGAAATTCTGGATTCGGATTGTTGCATATTAAACACTGTCCTTACAGGACGCTTTATTTTTCCTGTCTCCACAGCATGAAACAAGGACGATCCCTCCTTAACTGATAATGATAGGCTGCGAGAATGACTTGAAAGATGTAACAAAAAGCACAAGCAAATATGCCTGTGCTTTTTTTGTAGCTTATCTTGTTACTCTTGAATTTTTTTTGCAATTTCCATCAATTCGTCAAGAGTGGAATTGAAAGAAGAAACAGTATAGAAGTGGTCTTTCGTAATCAAATGAACAACTCTTCTTTCTTGCCCGTCAACATAAGCTACAGTATGATTGTTGATTTTAGCCAACTCAACTTTTTCCATATTATATGTTTTTTTCACATAATCAATAGTAGCCTGTTCATCCATTTGGGATTCTGCTTGAGTAACCATAATTTCAGTGCCGTCACCGCCACGATATGACTGCCTGATTACCAAACCATCCTCGCCTTTCAAAGCTGTTGTGTTTAATGGCTTCAAGCTGTGCTTTTCAAGCGTTGCAATTCTAAGCGAGGCTCCCTGCGCTAGATTAGGAATATGGATATCTTCTGCTGGTACATCAGATATATTTATGAGACCTTTGATATCAACTCCTGCCTCTTCTGGTGTTTCAGTCGGCGCTTGCACTGTTGAAGCATCAATCGCTTCTGCTTTCGTTTCAACCGGAATCTGTGCAGGCGTTTCTGATTCGGCAGCATATGAATTATATGCATATGCACCACCACCTATTACTAGTGCACCACCTAATGCTACAGCAACTAATTGTTTCTTCAATTTAAACCCCTCCTATTAATCGTAAAATACTGTACCTTCAGTAATGGCCTTATT
The DNA here is from genome assembly GCF_052921365.1 of Paenibacillus sp. T2-29. Taxonomy (NCBI): domain Bacteria; kingdom Bacillati; phylum Bacillota; class Bacilli; order Caryophanales; family Paenibacillaceae; genus Paenibacillus; species Paenibacillus sp. T2-29. The sequence goes on from NZ_JBREVE010000010.1 coordinate 181,761, forward strand.
ATTGGATTTGTACAAAACAGAGTATCTCAGACCTCTATTATTATCGTTTCTCCCATAAAACACGTAATAAGTCGAACTATCAGAAGAAGATAAGGTGAAAGATCTTCCTGGAACTTCAATAGAAACATTATAGGTCATTTTATTCCAAGTCCCAGAACCAGCTATTCCGTCTGCCGGTAGCCCTTTATTTCTTTGGAAATTTTGGAGCCCTGTTTTCACACCGCTTCCAAAGCTCCCATCAATGCTTCCCACGTCTCCCTTTTGTCCATAGGCCCATAAATTTGCTTGCAGCGCTCTCACATATCCCCCACTGTCACCTTGGCGCAATGTAGGGAAACCATTAAAACCATCGTAAGCATAACTGGCACTTGCTATGCTTGCAAGCCCGAGACTACCTACTAACGCCACAGATGCAACAGCTAGAGACATTACAGATTTCATGTTTCTTTTCAATGCAATTCCCTCCATTTTAGAATTCTACGATTTTTAGTCCGTCTCATTTAGCTTTTTGTTCTGAATAGATAGAAATAAATCCCTTCTTTCCGAGACAAGAGTAACTTCATTAATCAAGCTGATTATGTAAGACTACGGTTTATGTACTTGTGACTAATAAAGCATGTTCAAAAACAGCTATTATAAATTAAATAGCTGTTTTTCCCATTTTTTTGTCTTCTATTACATTATAAGTTTTTTATTGTAATTTTTCAACAAAAATATGGACAATCTTACCAGCCTATTATGAGACACGCTGCGGAATTGAACCACGCAAGGGTTCTGACCAGGCTGTTTCATGTTTCCGCTGGTTAACTGGTTCCTTGCCGCCTGCGCGTGCCATGAATAATAATGTGGGCAACAAAAAAGGACCAGCGCATTCGCCAGCCCTTCACGTGTTCCCTTCATTTCCACGTTATCAATATATCATGGGGAAATCGTCATGTGGTGTTCAATTTAGGAGCAGGTTAAGTTCGCGTAGTGCTCACTTTAGAGTCAAAAAATCTGTGCTTATTCCCCTTTAACCAGAACCGCAAATCTCTTCTTCTCAAATCACTTTCTATATTGAGAGCTTGTAAATCATCCTACCAGCTCCCTTAAGGGTAGGAGGGAAAAGCCCTCAATAATTTATAGGAGATGGTTATATGAAGAGATTTATGTTTTGGTTATTTATTAAAGTAATGTTTTACAAAGAACAAATTGCAGAATTGTTTATTGACTTAGCCACATCGGGAACTATCCTGGATGTGGCTTTTTTATTGCTCAAATTTTCTTTGATTGTCTGGATAAAGAGGGGGAATAATCCGGGTCTTAAAATTCCGTCTCTTCTTGCTCGAAGAAGCCCATAAGCTTCAACGTATTCGCCATGCTCTCAGCTCCTTCACTCATTTTACGTCGGATAGTACTATCGCTGAGACTACGACGGAAGAAAAGTAATGTCTCTTTATAGGTATAGCTCTGAATGTAACGGTACTCCACCGCCTTACGGGCGTCATCATCCTTAATCAAACTGTGCGCCCGGCGAAGCTGCCTCGTATAAAAATCATACCTGCTGTAGACCCAACGCTGCTTTTCGATCAGAATCGTGGCGTTGACTGTCTTGTCTGCATGCAAATCAGTCTGGTCGATGCGGTGAGCTGCTTCGCCATCAATACCTACTTGCTGAAGCTCCTGCTCAAACTGCTCAAAGTCTTTCATAAGTGCAACCATATCTGTATATTTTTCGAGCAGGAACTTTGTCCGCTGGATCTCCTGTTTAGTTGCTTTTGCGAAGAGCTCCCCTTGCTCCCACACCATTGCCATTCCCTTCATTCCCCTTTGTCATATGATATAATGTCAAGAGGAATGATTTACTATTAGTGCCCCCCGCGAGCCTGGCCAAGGAATGCGGGGTTGTTTGTATTCTTGTGGAAGAAGAACAGCATTACATCTCTTCCTTTGCAATTTTCATCGTTTCTTGCACCAATTGCTTCGCGTAATCCCCATTTGGTCTCGGAGCATCCAACACATCGTATATATCCTGTAAATGAAGCAACACACGCTCGTTCGTCCCTGCTTGCTGACGGTCCGATGCTTCCGGGTCAAAACCGAGCAATCGTATCGTATCATCCAGCTCCAAACGCATATCCATGAGCTGCTCTATCGATGCGTTAATGTTTGCCAAGGTTCACACCTTTTTAGTAGCAAAGTCCTCTGAATTTCAAACTTTAGTCATCACTCTTCCAAGATGTTTACCGTAGTCGTAGACTTCTTAGTAGTTGTTCCATGTCACTCACCCTTTCAAAATTCTTTTTGGGAAATATGAATCTTTCTATTAAGTCTGCCTTATAACAAATGAGGTGATATTATGACGTACAAAAAAATAAAACGCTGGACGAAGACCGTTTTAAAATTACTTTTTATCGTGAATGTAACAGGACTTGTTGTTTTTATAGGCTATCTAATATTTGATGTGCTTACTGACAAAAAAGCGCTAGTTAGTACTCCAGCTGTTAACTCAATTGCATTAATATTAGGAATGCTTTCACTGCCGGGAATAGTTGTTCAACTGGTATCTCTGCTTAACATCAATGAGAAGAAAACTTTTTCATTGACTTCCCAGTGCCCTCATTGCAGACATTTAGTTGAAATGAAAATGAAAGAGGATTAAGATCATATGTTCCGTTTATAAAATGCAGGTGGCCGCCGTAGCCCGTGAGGGTAGGGGCCACCCTGCAAAGGATTTATTTAAACAGCAGTTGATTGAACCGTTTGCTCTTTAACGCGCTCTTTGTATTTGTTCAACTTTCCAGTGAGCTGTCCAGAAGATAGGCCGACACTACGAGCCAATCCCCAAAATGTTCCTCGATGCTGCATCTGAAGATCAATACTTTATGGCCTTCGAGCTCGCTGCTTCTACTGGCATGCGTCAAAGTGAGATACTTGCACTACCCCGATCAGAGGTAGATTTACAGAAAAAACAGCTTCGGTTCGACAAGCATATACCATTTCTGAAATAGGACATGGTCTTGATGATACTAAAAATGATAGCAGCGTTCGCTCCATCGCACTGTTTGCTAATACCGCTAATTTTTTGGAAAATCACTTTAGAAAGCAAGAATATGAGCAAGCCAAAAATAAGCTATACAATCTACTAGACTAAAGGGTAGAAAAATGGTAGAAGATTGTCCAAAATCACAAAAAAAGCGCGACCTCCAAAAAGCTTGGAAGCCGCGCTGTGCTTGAGTTTTATAAGATGCTGGTGAAGGGAATTGAACCCCCGACCTACGCATTACGAGTGCGTTGCTCTACCCCTGAGCTACACCAGCAGGTCAGTGTGACTGACAACAAAAACTATTATACTCTTAGTTACATAAAAATCAATCACTTACATCAACTTTATCAACTAGGATTTGGATTTAATTCTGTAACATTCCCTGCCGTGGCTCCGGATAGTTTATCTGCGACGGATCTGAGCTTTTGGCGACTGGATGAAGGCTTATCACGGCGATCATCAATTTTGACCGAGGTGGACACACGTTTGGCTCCTGCCAGGAATGGCGCTTCGTGCAGCGCAGCAATAGCGGTGAACACATCATCCAACGACCCCTCAATAATCGTACTCATGGAGGTAAGCTCATAGGTAATTCCTTTTTGCGTCTTCAACACTTTTTGCATTTGAGCAACATAGTCGCTCAGGCTCGTACTCCCCGTTCCAATCGGGATCACAGTCACTTCTGCAATAGCCATCACCAAGTTCCTCCTTTAATTTAAAAAAAATCTTCTTTTTTAAAATTCTAAAACCCAGTCCATAAAGCAACCTTGTTTTGCAAGAAAAGTTCCATATGTATACCGCTTGTTTCTGTAGGAAGCATCTATATTATTTATTGTACCGTCCACTCCGTCTCAATTCAAATACGGCTCGCGACTTCTCTGCATATTTTGATTTTCCATTCCTTTTCCTTTACGTATGGCTTCGAATGTTGCTATAATACTCCTTGCACTTATTTGAAATTTTAAGTTTATATACACAATATGTTGGGTTAAACATTCATAACACCTCTAAATATAGTGATGTAGCCGATAAATCCTACGGGAACCATCTTTTTCCCCTTCATTGGCAGGCGCATCGCTATTTCTATGTTATTGGATTACATACAGCCCCAAAATGCTGTCTGACCATCGCTTTTTTCATCATTTTCTTTTCTCAGATCATTTTCATGCCTATTCCCTAAGTATGAATTCCAAATCAAGAAAGCGAGGAATTAATCCTATGCCACAACTCGTAACCAAACCAAACAATCGCCAGTTGGCTTTTGATGAAATACGTATATCCGTATATGCTGACCGTGTGCTCAGCGGGCTGGACAAGCTGGATAAAGATCGACTCATTCGCGGTGTAACCAGTAAGCTGCGCCGGGATGAAGTCACGGGGGATGAAATTAGCAACGCATTTGCAATGGCTGCCCTGGAACTGGTTAGCAAGGAAGAACCGGACTGGAAATTTGCTGCTGCACGTGCTTTGCTCACTTCTTTATATAAAAAAGCAGCTACTCACCGCCGTTACAAATCCTATGCAGACGAGCCTTACGGCGCTTTTTATCCACTGATCACCGATTTAGTTCAAAAAGGAATCTACCGTCAAGAGCTGCTTGACTGCTACACCAAGGAGCAGATTGATGAACTCGGCGATTCCATATTGCCGCAGAATGACCTGCTATTCGACTATATCGGACTGTTGACGCTGTCTGAACGCTATTTGGCCAATGATTTTGACGGACGCGTGATGGAACTTCCGCAAGAACGCTACATGATTATCGCAATGTACCTGATGCATCAAGAGCCTGCCGACAAGCGTATGGAGCTGGTTAAGGAAGCATACTGGGCGATGAGCAACATGTACATGACAGCAGCTACACCTACCATGTCTAATGCCGGAAAAAAGGTGGCGGGACAGCTTTCCAGCTGCTTTATCGACACCGTAGACGACTCGCTGGAAGGTATTTTCGATTCCAATACCGATGTAGCCCGTCTTAGCAAAATGGGTGGCGGCATCGGCGTATACCTCGGTAAAGTACGGGCACGCGGCTCCGATATCCGCGGACATAAAAATACAAGCTCTGGTGTTATTCCTTGGATTCGCCAGTTGAACAATACAGCTGTTAGCGTAGACCAACTGGGTACACGCAAAGGTGCAATTGCCGTTTATCTGGACGTATTCCACAAAGACATTCTGGCATTCCTGGACCTAAAGCTGAACAACGGTGACGAGCGGATGCGTGCACATGATGTGTTCCACGGCGTATGTCTACCCGATCTGTTCATGGAGCGGGTCGAAGCACGGGGCGAATGGAATCTGTTCTGTCCGCATGAAGTGAAGAAGGTCATGGGCTGGAAAGATGACAAGGGTCGTCCACTGGGACTGGAAGATTTTTATGATGAAGCCTTCGGTTCAGGCTCCTTCCGCGAGAAGTATGAGGAGGCGTCACAGCATCCGATCCTTTCTCGTATTACGGTGCCTGCCATTGACATCATGAAGCGTCTGATGAAATCACAGTTGGAAACAGGTACGCCGTACATGTTCTACCGCGATACGGTAAACCGGGCTAACCCGAACCGTGCCCATGGTATGGTGTATTCCTCCAACCTGTGTACGGAAATTATGCAAAATCAATCTGCAACGGTAGTAGAAAAAGAAGAACTGGTCACCAAGGACGGACAAACACGCATTGTTATTTCCAAAATTCCTGGCGACTTTGTGGTGTGCAACCTGAACTCCATTCATCTAGCTCGTGCTGTTCCGGCAGGTGTGCTGGATCGTCTCGTACCGATTCAGGTACGTATGCTGGATAATGTTATTGATATCAACAACATTGAGGTGCTGCAAGCACAATACACGAACAGCCAATATCGTGCAGTCGGCTTGGGTACATTTGGGCTGCATCATCTGCTCGCACTTGAGGGCATCCGCTGGGAGTCCGATGAAGCGGTAACCTATAACGATCATTTGTATGAAAAAATCAACTACCTGGCTGTAAAATCCAGCATGGAGCTGGCGAAAGAAAAAGGCCGTTATGCCAAATTCGAGGGTTCCGACTGGGCGACCGGGCATTATTTCACTTCCCGTGGCTATACAGACGGTACACGTGAAGGCAAATACGTCACTACATCCGAGTGGAGCGAGCTTGCGGAAGAAGTCCAACAAAACGGTGTCCGTAACGCATGGCTGTTCGCCATCGCGCCTAATGGTTCCACGTCCATCATTGCAGGCTCTACCGCTAGCATTGATCCACTGTATGAGTTGCTTTCCTATGAAGAGAAAACAACCTACAAGATCGCTAACCCTGCACCAGACTTGAATGAAAAAACCATCTGGTACTACAAAACAGCTTTCTTGCTGGATCAACATGCTTCGATCAACATGGCTTCTGCACGTCAGCGTCATATTGACCAAGGTCAAAGCTTTAACCTGTATGTGCGCCCAGATATTAAAGCTACCGAATTTTTAGAGCTGCACATCCATGCTTGGAAATCAGGTATGAAGTCGACCTATTATGTACGCAGCCGCGCACTGACGATTGAAGAATGCGAAAGCTGCGCATCCTAAACTAAAGGAGAGAGCCTCTCATGCAGTTACAAAAGATTTTTAACACAGAAGCGCCTAACCGCTCTACCCGTATTATTGAAGGCGAAAACTCCGGTATTCTGAACTGGAATGATATTCGGATGCCGCATATGTACAAACTATATAAAGTACTGCTGCTGAACCACTGGATTCCGGATGAAATTCCGATGTCCAAGGATGCGTCCCAGTTCCCTATGCTGGATGCCGAAGAACAGCGCACCTTCAAAATTAACATCGGTCTGCTGGCTGTACTGGATTCCATGCAAACCATGTTTGTCGGAGATGTAAAAAGATATTTTACCGATTCATCGCTGGAAGCCATTTCGGCCATTATCGGACAACAGGAAGTCGTGCATAATCAGTCCTACTCTTACGTGCTATCTTCCCTGGTATCGGAACAGGAGCAGAAAGAAATTTTTGAATACTGGAAAAACGATCCTGTCCTGCTGGAGCGCAACACATTCATCTCGGCGATCTACCAGGAGTTCCGCGATGAGCAGAACCCGCAAACCTTTTTCCAAGCGATGGTAGCGGATTTAATTCTGGAAGGTATTTTCTTTTACAGTACGTTTGCTTTCTTTTACAATTTGGCTCGTGACCAAAAAATGATGGCTACCAGCCAGATGATCTCGTATATTCAGCGCGATGAAAATCAGCATTGCTACTTCTTTGCCGAAGTGTTCAAGCAGCTTTTGGCTGATTTCCCTGAGCTGAACACAAAAGAGAACATGGACTACGTCTATCGTATGATCAACCGCGCTGTGGAACTGGAAACGAATTGGGCGCATTATACGCTCAAGGAGGTTCGTGGCATTGACTTGAACGAGCTGAGCGATTATATCAAATACATGGCAAACATGCGCCTGAGACTTCTGGGTATGGACAAAGCCTATGAAGGTGTAGATGTAAATAGTATGCCTTGGATCAAGCCATTTTCGGATGAAGCCCTGAATGCAACAAAAACGGACTTTTTTGAAGCAAAATCACGCAATTATGGCAAAGTCGGAGATGACAACGGATTTGACGATTTGTAAGTCATACGCTACAAGCCTTAACTCGGTTATTACTGAGTTAAGGCTTTTTTCTATGGGATGAAATTTGCACAAATGCGCAGAATTTTCATGAAACATATGAATTACTATTCATATTTCCCTACTTGAACACGATATTATATGAAGGTGAAATAATATAGTAAGGAGCATATTATGAAAAGCAAAGTCAAAAAAAGAATGGGATTACAATCCAAACTCTACTTCATCTTGCTCATTCCTTTAGTTGTGATTGGCGTCATGATTCTGTGGACGACCAAACTGTCTATTCAGAATGCTTCTCTATCAACCATGCAGCTCAACAATGAAGCGCTGGCAGTGAATACGGCCAAGCTATTGGACAAATCAGCCGTCAAAAGCTTAAATACGAATCCATCCGAGCAGAGCAGCGAGTATAAAGAACTTCGGAACGAGTTAAATACGCTTAGGCTGCAAAGCGGAGTCCTGTATATGTATATGTACAACCGTGTTGGCGATGAGTGGAAGCTCACGGTGGACGGAGCTGCTTGGGACGACAAAGACTACAGTCCTTTTGGAAGCCCTGTTAGTTTCACCCGTAAAGAAACGGCAGATAGATTGAAACAAGGGGAGACGGTCACTACAGATATCACAACGGACCCTGATTGGGGAACGATGTTTTCTTCCTTTACACCCATTAAGGATACAGATGGAACCATCATAGGCTATCTGGGAATTGACAGATCCCTTGCCTCTGTAACTGAAGTATACGAGAAAACCCTGCCTGAGGCCTACCGGCTAGTTATCCCTGTGGTCTCCATCATTCTGATCATTTCCATTGCGGCAATGGTGCTGGTAACCCGTCGAATACTGCGTCAGGTGCGATTCATTAAAAATACACTGGAGCAAGTAGCCGACGGCAATCTTACGGTTACATCGCAGCAAGTTACGTATGATCAGCTAGGTGAAATCAGCGGCTTGACGAACCGAATGGTGGAAGCCATGTCCAATATGATTGTGGACATTCAAAGCAGTTCAAGTACACTTCAGCAAGCATCAGAGAATATCGTCGTGACAACAGAAGGAACACTCCACCAGACTGAGGAACTGTCCCGCACACTCCAGCAAATTGCTGATGTATCTACAAACCAAGCGGATCAAACGTTAGAATCGGTTCAGCAATCTGACCGCTTAGGGCAAACGCTGGATGAAGTCGGAAGCCATGTGCACCAGTTTACGGATACGGCGCGCCATCTCAATGAGGTCCGTAATCAGGTAGCCAGTGAACATGAACTGCTATTGGAGAAGGGACGAGAAAGCGCCCTGCGAATCAAGCAGATGCAGCGTATGTCACACGCACTAACCGAAAAATCCCGTGAAGCAGCTAACATCGGGCAGCAGGTACAGGGCATCGTAAAGCAGACGCAGATTTTATCCTTTAATGCCTCGATTGAGGCCTCGCGTGCAGGGGAAGCTGGTAAAGGCTTTTCTGTCGTAGCTCATGAGATGGGACAACTTGCCCAACAATCTGCCATGTCCATTCGTGAAATCGACCAAATCCTAAGCAGCTTTGTCGAGCAAATTGAGCAAATGGGCGATCAATTTGATCAAAATATAAACACTGTCAATGAACAAGAAAAACAAATTGCATTATGTTTACAGTCTGTTGACAAAGTCACCCAGGTTTCAGAGGAGGTTCAGGAACTTGCTGCACATTTGGCCCAATTGACGACAGAAATGCACGAGGTACGTCACAGCGTAGATCAACATCTGAATCACACAGCCAGCGCGGCGCAGCAAACTGCCGGAATGACGGAAGACGTATCCGCAAGCGCACAGAAGCAGGCTTTAGCGGTAAAAGAACTATCCGCAGTAGCCCGTAATCTGACTACACTATCAAACAATCTACAGCGTCATGCTGATCAGTTCCGGGTAAAGAGTTCAGACCAATAATGATTTCGGTGAACTGTGACCCGTAAGATGGACACTTGACCTAAAGTGTCCATCTTACGGGTCATTTTACAGACGAAAGGGAGTACATTCAAAAGGAGCATTCGCTAACATAGCGAATGCTCCTTTTGAGGTTAGAAAGTCGGGCTGAGTACACCTTTATCCAGTTAGATGCATACATATATAACCTAGAAGGTCTATTAAAGGTACTTAAGAGTTGTGCCGTTATTCTCACGATGGAGGAGCCGCGGCTGTTTTCATCGGTTTCATATAAGAAGGATAGCCTCCCGTATGCTGGAGCATTTCAATTTCACGCAAAATACGCGGCAAGTCAGCGACTGAGTTCATCACGATGTGGGCCCCTGCCCTTTTCAAGCCATATATACTCTGTCTGCGTCGTTCCTCAGATACTCTATCGTCCGTTTCACAGCTTGTAGTGTGATCCGGGGTCAAAGCACTCTCGTTATGGTTCAACACACCAATCGTCCAAACGCCGGCATTCCGTCCTTCTTGCATATCGGCTGCTGTGTCTCCTACCTTCACAATATCGCTAAGCGGGAATACCTGCAGGCGATGTGCAATTTCATAGATCATCCACGGATAAGGCCTCCCCTGCGAAACTTCACAAGGGGCTACCATACAATCCAGTGTATAGGGTGACTGTGCAGGCGTGAATACGTGACTCAGCATCTCTATCGGGCAAGATGCAGTAGCGCCTGACTGAATGCGGCGATCTTGAAGCTCCTGCAGCGCCCTATCTATACCAGTAGCAGTCTCTGCCCCTTGGATCAAAGAGCGAAGAACAGGGACAAGCTCAAGATAAATATGCTCAATATCCACTCTGCCAGGATGCGCACCAAAGCACTCCAGCCATTTTCTACGAACCTCTGAAAGTCCGAGCACATTCGCAATATGATCCCGGATGGGCAATCCCCGTCCATGAGATACCTGCTCTTCAGTTACCTGTATGCCCTTCCATCTGAAGATGTCGCACATTCCCTGGATTAAGCCCCGTCCTCCGGGGTCTAACAATGTACTTTCAAGATTAAAAATAACCGCCTGTATCATGCAATCCCCGCCTTTCCGTACCGCGGCTATCCGCAATCTTTATTTCGCTTAGGAACATGATACACAGCTAACGTAAACTCAAATGTCGCAAACGGTAAGCGGATTGTAATTGAAAATAAATTCCTTGAATGGTTTTGATTTACCGATTGAAATGAGGGGGGAGTCGCAATATGAGACAGTCTTGGAATGAGTTTAATTCCAAAATGCCTTGGCGGATGGAGCTTGGTTGTTATGCCCTGAATAAGCTAGCCTGTGGAGGATTGGTTTTTGGTCTCTTATGGGTCTACTGCTATCTGACAGAGGAAATAACGGGATTGCCTGTGAGTATAGCAGGCAATAGCGGTGAACTGACCGCGCAGTTGTGGGCCTATGGCTTTGCCCTTCCGGCGGCTCTTGCCGCTGATGCGCTACGTGATCTTTTACCCTGGCTTCGCAAGCCTGAGCAGTTCACGCTATGCCTTGCCGTAGGGTTCAGTGTCTTTCTCCTGCTAGGATCTTTGATGTCGCCTGCTGGAACAGGTATATCATGGAGCAACGGCATAGCAGGTGCAGGGATTACACTGCTTTATTATGGGGGAAGGCACTGGCTGAACCGTGAATATGGAGTACAGATCATGCTGGCCTTCCTCCTGCCACTGCTGCTATGGGTTATAGGGCTTCAATAATATCGCCGGCTACCACTGAGGCGGGATGCTGGCGATGATGCGCGGCCGTTTCCCCAGCCACGCCATGCAGATACACGCCAAAGGCTGCTGCCTGCGAAGCGTTTAAGCCTTGGGCCAACAACCCTGCGATGATGCCTGTCAGCACATCGCCGGCACCGCCTGTCGCCATGCCGGCATGGCCTGTGGTATTGACGTAGGCCGTTCCATCGGGACACGCGATGACCGTGCGTGCTCCCTTGAGCACCAGCGTGACTCCGCGTGCCTGGGCGTACTCCCGGGCATGGCTGATTCGGTCACGCTGCACCTCTGCTGTCGGCATGCCCAGCAGGCGAGCCATTTCACCGGGATGCGGCGTTAGCACGACCGCCGCATCCCTCGACTTCCAGGCATCCAGCTCAGGCCCCGCCGAGGCAAGGATGTTCAAGGCGTCCGCATCGAGCACGAGCGGACCGCTGTATTCCTCCCACAGGCGGCGCAGCCAGCCAGTGTCCCCTGCGAAGCGGCCGAGGCCGGGCCCGACGGCCAGCACATCGCGCGCCTGCGCAAGCTGGAGCAGCTCAGCGGCAGAGTCAGCGTTCCATTCGCCGTCTCCGCCTGTTGCTGCGGCAGCGAGCATCAGCTCCGGCGCGGCACCAATGACGTGCGGAAGCAGTGCCTCGGGCACCGCCCACGTCACAAGGCCGCTGCCGATCCGCAAGGCGGCGCGTGCAGCCAGCAGGCCCGCACCGCTCATGCGCAGGCTTCCGGCCGCGACCAGAACGTGACCATAGGTGCCCTTGTGCCCGTCCGGCACACGACTACGGCTGACATCCACGTCCAGCGCGTCGCGTAGCGTAGCGCTGGTCAGGAGCTGCAGCTGTACGCCGTGCTCACGGGCAAGGCTGGGCGGAATACCGATGTAGCGTACCACCACATCACCAGCGTTTCCGGCGCCCGGATATTGGGCGAGCCCACACTTCAAGTAGGCGAGGCATACGGTGACACGCGCATGAATGCACGGCTCGTGCAGTGCACCTGTGTCGGCGTCGAGGCCGCTAGGCACGTCTACCGACACGATTGGCGCGCCGCTGGCATTGGCCTCGCGGATTAGCGAGGCATAGGGTTCACGCGGTGGACCTTGCGTGCCCGTGCCCAGCAGGGCATCGACGATGCCGGAGGCACCGTGCAGTTCGAGGTTATCCCGACCATAGAGGATAACCGGGATATCCAGCGCCGCGATGATGTCGCGCTGGGCAGCCGCTTCACCGCGTAGCGTTTCAGGCGGCTCGGCATACACAACAGTGACGCGCAGACCTGCATCGGTCAGATGGCGGGCTGCCACCAGTCCGTCACCGCCGTTGTTGCCTTTACCAACGAGGATATACCAGTGTGCTTGTTCACATACATCATATCGCCCTCGGCTCGATGAATCCGTCCGTATAACACTGCCATGTCCCGGTACATCCCCCGCTCCTGTGTGTGTAACCTCATTTATGCCACCGCTTTTTCCACGTCTCTCAGCACAAAGTTTCAGTACCTCGTCAGCTACTGCTCGCCCGGCATTTTCCATCAAGGTCAGGGTCGGGATCCCCAGCTTAGCAATCGTGTACCGATCCAGTTGCCGCATTTGTTCGGCGGTCACCATATACATGCTTATTCGCCTCCCATATAGCCATCCCTGTGATTAATATCCGACGGTAAAGCGGGAATTGACAAATTCCCCTTCTACTAACTCATCAATCAGGGCTACCGCATAATCCTCAACAGAGATGCGACTATGGCCTAATTCGTCCACTACCAAATGATCCAAACCAATACGGAACTGCCCTGTACGTTTACCCGGTTCAATAATTCCGGCAGGACTACAATATGTCCAGTCTACATCCGCAGCACGGTACAACTCCAGTGCATCAGCGTGCGCCGCCGCCAGTGGCTTCACTTCCTCTGGAAACTCAGCGGTATCCATGAGACGCTCACCGTTTTCCGTTTTCAGACTACCCGCTCCGCCAACGACAAGTATGCGCTCCGCACCGGAACGCCGAGTTCCTTCCAGTAAAGAACGAGTCGCTTCGAGCAATTCCTCCTCAGCTCCAAACTTGGGACCATAGGCGCTAATGATAGCATCGTGCCCTTTGGCTACCTCCGTAACGGAATTCGGGTTTAGAATATCCGCCTGAACCACCGTCAAATATTCATTTTGCTCTGTCACTCGTTGCGGATCGCGCACTGCTGCCGTCACCTCATACTTACGCTTGATTGCTTCCTTTACTAACGCTTTGCCAATTGTTCCTGTTGCTCCGAAAATAATCACTTTCATAGTAACGTGCCTTCTTCCTATCTATAATTTTCTTACTGTTATTTATCCGTTTTATAACCAGCTCAAACTCGTGCAGGATTTCAGCTTACAGTCCTCCCGGCTGTCGCCAATACATCCCTTCCGACCTTGGACTGACTAGTTGGAAGCCGAACTGCGCATATAACCGGTCGGCTGGCTTATCCGCAATCAGCGTTGCAAAGCTGCCCGTCGGAACCTCCCGTTTCAAATACTCCATAATCTCTTCCATAAGCTTACGTCCATAGCCCTTCCCCTGATGGGAAGGCTTGACTGCAATATCCGTAACCAGAAAAAACACACCGCCATCACCGCTCACCCGGCCCATCCCGATCAATTCCTGTTCAAGCCGTAGCGTTACAGCAAATAGACTGTTCGGCAAGCCCTTAGCTGCCGCTTCTTCCGTAATTTGCGACAAACCAGCCTCCTTGCGTAAAGCCCGATATTCCTCGACGGCTGGAATGGCGTAATCTACGCGAAGCAGCTCGTACGGTTGATTCGATGTCTCATGATGTTCTGTTGCAAAATCTATATTTTTATTCATGCCGAATCTCCCTTCCTGCTGTAATCTTGTCTATTTTACCAAAAAATACTTCATAGTTCTTGGTTTAAAGATATACAAGCCCTTGAAATGCCTGCGTGGTCTGTGCAATAGTGTAGAAAGAACAATGGAAGGAGGGATTGCGGGTGTCCCCGACGGACTTCGCGGCATTAGCCGCATATATCTCACCCGGTCTGATCGCCTTCCTGCTGGCGTTATCCTTGCTGGTATGGCTGTATGTTCACAGTGCAGCCCAGCTTCGGAATTCGCGTCAGCAGCGGCTCGAAGAATTACAGGAATCACTGCGTATCTATGGGCGGTTAGCTGGTTATCTCCAGACTGCTACCCAGAACGCGATCAACAACAGCGAAAAGCAGCAGCACCAGCATGGACTAATCCATGCTCTTCAGGAGGCTAAGGCCGCCCCCTATTTGACCCCTCACCTTCAAGAGCAGGTTCAAGCATCCCTTCGGGAATGTGATCCATTCCGCCGGGAATTGCTTCTCAAATCACTGGAGCGTGAAATGAACAAACTGATCGAGGAACGGCGACTTGTTCTGCTGGAATCCCATGCTCCAGGCTGGGGAACAGCATTATGGAAGCTATTGCGACCAGCGGCCGGTCCGCTGACGCTGGCGGGAATCGTCTGGTTGACCTCAAGACTGGTTGTGGAACTGATGACTTACAGTCATGTCGATGTTAGTCTACCCGACACCACACAATCTGTATCATGGCTTATAGGGTATGCATGGATAAGGTTCGTTTCTGGCTTGATCGCCTTGCTGTATGTCTATCGTCTGATGACCCTGCGTAGACAAAATGATCTGGACGTGACGGCATCCCATTTCCCAACAAGCCTGTTATGTATGGTCATTGCCGTTGTCGCCCTGTTTCAGTGGCTTGGGCCAGAAGCATCTCCCTACATACTGGCTGCACAGCTTGTGCTGTTCTTGATTGGCTTCCGACTTACCCGAGGCCGCTCGCGAAGTGATCGTCCTTATGTAGGTCATCCCGGCTTGATGAAGGCCGATGCTTCGCAGCATCAGGAATTACACGCAACTGACAAAGATACAACCGCCGATTCTTCTTTGGCTGATGAACATATGCGGTCCTAAACACCCGTTGCGCCTGAAATTAGATCCCGTATACATCCCGCAAATCACATACCATCACAGGACATCCCAACACACAAAGAAAGAGTTTATGGGGTGTCCTGTTTTTTGAACAATTTTTGGCTTTTTACGGGGTTAGGCTTGTGCCAGCGATCAAGGAAAGGGTATATTGTTTATATAAATGTAAATCATATCGTTTTATATGTATGAATATTGAAAAAAATCCATATATGTTAAACTACCATCAATTTATGATGCGCGTTAGAATTGGAGGAACTATGCAACTGGACATTTCTGAAAAATCACTTCCCGTTTATGAAGCGCTGGCCAGTGAGGTTCGGCTGAACATGATTGTTCTGCTTGCGGAGAAGCCTATGAATATACGTGAGCTGGCGGAAGCCCTGGGACTCAGTAGTGCGATTATGACCATGCATGTTAAGAAACTGGAGAGAGCATCCATTATTTCGACTAAAATGCTGCCCGGACGAGGCGGGGTTCAGAAGGTATGCTCATTGGCTACGGACAAAATTGAAATCGCCATGCCACGCTATCAGCAGGATATACGGCAATTTCATCAGACGGAGATTTCCGTCGGACACTTTACAGATTTTGAAATTCAGGCAACCTGCGGCCTAGCTACCGTCGAAAAGATTATCGGAGAATTCGATGAGCCTCGTTCATTCTTAGACCCTGAGCGCTTCAATTCCAAAATTCTGTGGTTTAGCCAAGGGTATATGGATTATAAAGTGCCGAATTTCCTATTGTCCAGTCAAAAAGCTGAGGAACTGGAAATTTCGATGGAATTATCATCGGAGGCCCCTTTTACCAATGATAATTGGCCTTCAGACATCACGTTTTTTCTAAATGATGTGAATTTGGGCACTTGGACCAGCCCGGGGGATTTCGGTGATAATCGTGGTAAATATACACCTTCATGGTGGCCTGATTTTATCAATCAATATGGTCTGCTTAAGAGACTTCGCGTGACGTCTGAAGGTACCTTTATGGATGGCAAGCAGATATCCGATGTGACCCTAAGCGACGTGCTGATTGATCAGAAGCAATGGAAATTCCGTATTGCCATTTTGGATGATGCCCAGCATATTGGCGGGGTAACCCTGTTCGGTACTGGATTTGGTAACTACAACCAGGATATCCTGTTCCGCTTGTACTACAAACCTGCCGAAAACCATACCAAAACAGCAACGGTAGAAGCTGGCGATAGCAGCAAGTAATAATTAGACCCCTTCAAAACCTGAACACGGCGTTTTGCCCATGCCTTTCTTGGGAGACAAAGCGCCGTGTTTTACTTTCTCATCCTCTTTTACCGGCCCCTTTTTGCCATGCGCTGTGTAATTAGCGTACAGGTTCAATACAAACTGGTGAAGGAACCTCCAATACATATCCCGTTCGGGTCAACCGTCCATCATCCCCATGGATAGCAAAGGATACGACGTTGTTTCCCTCTTGATTCGCCACTAGCAAATAACCAGACAAGATGTTGAAGTTACGCGGCGTACTGCCGAAAGTCTCGACCCATTCAATCGTCTTCAGCTTGCCGCTGTCTAGATCGACATGGTAGAGTACGATGCTGTCATGTCCTCGATTGGATACATACAGAAAACGTCCACAGGGTGTAATCCGAATATCCGCTGCTGTATTTTCTACATCTATAATGCCTTCTGGTAGTGTGGACAGACTTTGCAGCAAGGTAAGCTTACCATTACGTTCGTTATAACCAAACACAGCAACGGTATTATTCAATTCATTGGCGACAAAGGCATATCGTCCCGAGGGATGAAAAACCAGATGACGTGGGCCGGAACCAGGTGACAAATCTGTCTCACGGTGGGTCACCAGTTTTCCATCCTCGGTCAAACGATATACTATAATCTGATCCAGCCCCAGATCACATACCATGGCATACTGTCCTGAAGGATCAGGAATAATCGAGTGTGGATGTGGCGCATCCTGGCGGTCCTGACGAATCCCTGACCCCGTGTGCTGAACCTGCCCCGACATGTCTCCCAATCCTCCTGCTTCTGTCGCAGGGAATACAACGGCATTGCCCCCAGAATAGTTAGAAGCCAGCACATATCGTCCATCTGTTGTTACGGATACATAGCAAGTATGTGCGCCCTCCGTTCCTTTTCGATCCAAAGGATGCAATTCCCCCGTTTGGGTGTTCACCTGATACGTGTACAGTTCGCCTGGTTCTGTTTCACTGGCAGCATACAACTCCGCCCCATTCGGATGCAGTGCCAGAAAAGAAGGTCTCTCGATTCCTTCCATACCTCCAACCATACGCAAATCACCATTGTCCGTATGCAAAGCTCCTATATAAATTCCTCTTTCCTCACGAGACGCATAAGTTCCTATATAAAATAACTGCTCATTCCGCTCTTTCATCCGATCTCAGCTCCTTTTAGCGTATTCCTCACAAGTTATCCGACTTTTAAGTTCTACTTTCTAACTGGTTATAAACTTATCATGCATTATTACCCAAGATTCTGCCGTTTCATTAACATTTGGCTATGTATGCAAAAAAATAGCCTCTTCCGCTGTAATCTGTAGTAGTTCATAAGAACGCCACAGTTCACACCAAAAGAGACTATTTTACAGAAAAAACAACATTAAACCGCTGTGGATTGCGTATCTCTGCTTTTCCATTTTACAGCCAGCCCTAAACTAAGCATGAGAATGACCGCCCCAAAAATGTACGGCAAATTGATATGCACCTCAAACAGTGTACCGGCGAGCGCAGGTCCCAGGATATTACCAATACTCATATAAGCATTGTTCATCCCGGCTGCAACTCCCTGCTCATCCCCTGCCATTTTGGATAAAGCAGTATTAATGGCTGGTCGCAGCAACGACGTAGCGGTAAAGAAGATAAGCGATACTCCGAGTACATAATAGAAGTTCCCTGAGAGCAACATAAGCACAAGGGAAATCGCGGAAAACAGAAAAGAACCGATAATCACACCTTTTTCACCAAAACGGTTCAACATCGGACTAATGACCACAGCTTGAATTATAGTTCCGACCAACGCACCTACGGTAATAATGATAGCAATATCACGTTCATTGTAATGAAACTTGCCTGTTACAAAGAACGGAAACATCGTTTCAAAATGCGTCAGGCCAAAGGTTAACGTGAATATCATAATCAACAGCATAAAGTACGGCTTGCGGAAAGACAGCGCAAACTGTTTAATCACATTGTCCCGTTTCACCTTAACATTTCGAAACTTCAACTGCTTCTCCAACGACAAGGTTTCGGGCAGTAAAATCAATGAAATCAGTGCCGCTAAACCTGATACCGCTGCCGAAACGTATAAGGGTGTACGAAGCGAGATATCTGCCAGCAAACCACCTACACCAGGACCGATCACAAAACCAAGCGACATAGCGGCCCCCAACAGCCCCATTCCTCTGCCTCGGTTATGGACTGTTGTGATGTCGGCAATATAAGCCATCATTGGAGGGATCATAAATGCCGCTCCTGCGCCTCCAAGCAAACGGGAAATATACAGCATGGTCAATGAGTGTCCAATTGCAAACAATACAGAAGACACCGTCATGATGACCAAACCGATAATAATCATTTTTTTACGTCCGTATTTATCGGACCATTCCCCCGCTAACGGCGAAAATATAAACTGGGTCAAGCCAAACACGGCAACCAGATAGCCTCCCGTTTCACCACTGCCTCCCAAGGAACCCATGAACTTGGGGAGGATCGGAATAATGAGTCCAATTCCCAGCATGGCAATAAACATATTAATCATCAAAATGACGAGCGGCCCCATTTTCAATTGTTGTGAATCCGACATGTTGCGTTTTGTCCTCCTCAGGTTCTTTATTTCGTATACGAAATTCTTATTTTGCAACCATTTCAGCAAAACTCTTCATTATATTAATAGAGTGGGAGGCAAATAACAATCATAAAATACTTCCGATACCCCTGAATGTTACTCCTTTATTTTTGTACAATAGCGATCGCAATATCATAATCAAATTTCTGAATTTCTGCGGATGGAATATCAAAAGGGTTCACCGGCTTCAGTCGATTCGACTCGATCCAATATACCCCCTCTGTCGTATTACGCTCATAGCCATTACGATCCAACCAAGCAAATAGATCATCATAAATCGTATTCAATCGTTCCCGATCTCCCTGAAAACGGGTCACTGCATACTCTCCTTCGGGCACCTCGATGCGTTCAAGACTATCCGGTACTTCATTCCACGAGGACACTTTAACGCCCACCTTGACCGCAGTACTTCCGTTCTCCTCAACAACTGTCCATTGGGGAGTTAACACATAGCCCATATCCGCGTCCAGACGACCTGAGTGGTTCTCTGGGACGTTCTGTTGCACTTGTTGCCACTGTCTGCGTACCTCATCACCCAATTCGGCAAAAGGGGCTCGCGCAGTCAGCGCTGCTACCTTGAAAGCCGATATCCGCTGAATAACTACATCGAGATTTGAACTCATACGGTTTCCTCCTCATCAAAGTGGATACTACCAAACTTACTATATGCTTATGGTGAATCTTCGAATAGCTCCTGCAATAACCTTTCCTTGTTATTCAGAAATTGTTTGGTAATGATATAATGATCGGTTTCCTCCAGCGTCCGTGTGTCGATCCCTTCATGTGTCAGATGATACAGGACCGAATCTGGATAAGACATCAAGATGGGGGAATGGGTAGAAATGATAAACTGTGATCCCTGTTGCACAAGCTCATGAATCCGGGCAAGCATGGCCATCTGACGCAAAGGCGATAGCGCTGCCTCTGGCTCATCCAAAATATACAATCCTTGTCCCCCAAACCGGTGCACAAATGCAGCAAAAAAAGACTCGCCATGCGATTGCTCATGCAGCGACTTCCCCCCGTACGAATCTCGAATAGGTCGCCCTCCTCCTTCTCGATCCAGCTCGTCGATATGAGTCGCCACATTATAGTAGCTCTCCGCCCGGAAAAAGAAGCCATCCCTCGGCTTTTCGATCCCTCTCACCAACCGGATATGCTCATGCAGCGCGGAATGCGTGGCTTGTGTAGAAAAGTTGAAATTTTTAGTGCCACCCTCTGGATTAAAGCCCCACGCGACCGCGATTGCCTCCATAAGCGTCGATTTACCTACGCCGTTTTCTCCAACAATATAGGTAACGGAAGGATGGAATTTGAGTTCATTCCACTGTTGAAGAGCCTTTAAGTTAAAAGGGTATTGGCTCCTGTCAGCATCTGGAGGCCACAATAGCTCCAATCGACGTATAAAAAGATTCCGATCCCATATACTCATGTTCAGTCAGCTCCATTGCCAAGCAATTTACTAGGTATTCCATCATTATATTGGAATTATTTACAGCAATCAATCTGAACTCCCATTTCGTAACCCTTCTGTTGTTATTCAAGCTATTATTACAGGTATAATATAACGAAGCCTTTTATTTGGGCAGGAAGTTTTCGCGCATTATCAGTCTCAATCTTATCCTTTTCAAGCAGGTGAATCTATGAATTCAAATCACAAACCGTTCCAATCCTTTAAAATCGTACAGTATATGATGACCATCTACAGGCAGCGATTGACGCGTATTTTACTGCCGCTGGCTGTACTGGCTTTTATTATATGGGAGGCTGGACGAGAGCTAAAAGACTTTAATCTGGCACGGATGCTTCATGAGCTACGGCGAATGGACGCCACGTTTCTCATCGAAATTGGCTTGTTCTCCGTGGTAGCCGTGGCTGCTATGAGTGCTTACGATTATGTAATCAGGCATCATTTCAAGCTTCAAGTCAAGCCTGGAACGACATTCCGATACGCCTGGATATCCAATACCTTCAATAATGTCTTCGGCTTTGCAGGCTTTACGGGAGCTGGACTGCGCACTGTGCTGTATAAAAAGAGCGGTGTGCCATTGGGTGTCATTACCTCGGCAGTCGTATTTCTTTCGCCTGTCGTCATTACCGGACTATCTTTGCTAGCTTGGGGTGCTATTGTCCATCTGTATCCGGTGCAGCCTGTGCTGGATGCTCACCCATGGCTTCATTGGGCGCTATGGGGAATGGCACTTTACCTGCCTCTATTTCTGATCATGCAGCGCTCCAAAAGGTATGCCACATGGTTCAACAAGGGAGAAGGACAGCTCTCCTGGTTCACCATCTCTGCCTCCATTGGCGCCTCTCTGCTGGAATGGCTGCTGGCTGGTCTTACCTTTGCATGGATCGGCTCGCACTTGCTCCATGAGCTGCCGCTCCATGCTGTGTTCGGTATTTATGTAATAGCCGCAATTGCGGGGTTAATCAGTCTTGCACCCGGAGGAGTCGGTGCATTCGATATTATCGCCCTGCTCGGGCTGCAAATGGCAGGAGCCAACTCGGACCGGGCGCTGGCTGTGCTGCTGGTCTTTCGCGTCTTTTATTACATCATTCCGTGGCTCATCGGCTTGGTATTAGCCGCGCTGGAAATGATTCCGCGTAATGAGCGCCTGAGCCAGCTCGCTGAGACAGGCTGGGATTACTCCCTTAATGCCTGGCAGAAGGTATGGGGCTGGCCTGGTCAATTCCGGTTTTTGGCCGATCTGGGGGTATGGGCGCTTGGGAAACTGGTACTCATCTCCGGCGTGGTGCTTCTGTTGTCGGCCGCTACGCCTGGTCTGCTGTATAGGCTCCGTTTTGCTGAACATTTGCTCAGCCTGCCCGTTATGCGCTTATCGCACGAAATCTCGGTCATCATCGGAATTATGCTTGTCGTTCTGTCCCACGGAATCTCTCTGCGTATTCGCAGAGCATTGCGGCTGACCTTGATACTTCTGCTGACAGGAGCCATTTTCACCTTCACTAAAGGTCTGGATTTTGAAGAAGCCTTTTTCCTGCTGTTCGTGGCAGTAATGCTGTGGATTTCGCGTTCACGGTTTTATCGGGTCAGTGCGCCGCTGAATCGGCACAACATTTTAATATGGGGCGGATTATCTCTACTCGTAACCGGCGCTTATTTTATGATCGGGGCAGGCTCCAATACACCATTTATGCGTCATATACATGCCAAGGTCCATCTGGACTTTTTTATGAACCGTAGCGATTACGGAGTTACAGCCGTATTTAGTTTGATTTTGGCATGGGTATTCCTGACGGTGTATTTCTTTCTTCGTCCTCAGCGTAGCATCAGCAATCTACCCGACGCACAGGAGCTGGTTAAGCTAAAAGAATTTTTGGAACGACAGGGTGGTAACCTCGTTTCTCATATGCTTTTTCTGGGCGATAAATATCTGTATTGGACCAAGGACGAACAGGTGGTTCTCCCCTATGCTCGCAGCCGGGACAAACTGATTGTATTAGGTGACCCTCTCGGTCCAAAAGAACGTGTGAGTGAAGCCATTCAGGAATTCCAACGGTTCGCGGATCGATATGCATTGACGGCTGTATTTTACCAAGCATCACCGGAATATTTGTCCATCTATCACGAGAACGGCTATCGCTTTTTTAAATTGGGCGAGGAGGCGCTCGTGCCGCTGGAGTCCTTTACACTAACGGGCAAAAGCAATCAGGCGCTGCGCAGCGCCAAAAATCGCTTTGACCGCGAAGGCTATTCATTCGAAATGGTCCAGCCGCCTCTAGAGGCGTCATTGATTGAGGAGATGCGTCATATTTCGGATATTTGGCTGGATGGGCGCAAGGAGAAGGGATATTCTCTCGGCTGGTTCAAAGAATCTTACCTTCAGTTAGCTCCAATTGCATTGCTTAGAGACTCCGAAGGGAAGGTCATTGCTTTCGCCACGATGGCCCCTGCTTATGATCATGGACAGACGGTCTCTATCGACCTGATGCGTCACCTGCCCGACACACCCAATGGAACGATGGATTACTTATTCACACGGGTCATCGAGTGGGCCAAGGAAAGTGGATATACGACATTTAACCTGGGCATGGCCCCGCTGTCCCAGGTAGGACAAAGCGAAAAGGCATTGCGCGAGGAAAAGCTGGCTCGACTCGTTTTTCAATACGGGGGGCATTTTTACGGCTTCCAGGGGCTTCGACGCTTTAAGGATAAATTCAAGCCGCAGTGGGAGCCGCGCTATCTGGCCTATCCCGCTTCTGTTTTTCTGCCGATCCTGACGCTGGAGCTGGTATATCTCGTGTCCAAACGCTCGGACTAAACAAGGTACGATACAAAAGGATTTTGACAGTTTAAAACGACGTAAAAAAGGGTGTTCCCCACCACAAATGGTTGTAGGGACACCCTTTTATATTCACTATTCTTCTTAGAAGCTGCCTTTTACAACAACGTCAGACAGTGGGAAACGTCCTGATGGACGTGCTGGTACTTGTGCCTTACCTACACTAATGAGCATGGTTGGCAGGTATCGTGCTGGAATATTGAATTGCTCGATCAATTGTGCTGGAATAAATCCGCCCATTGCGCAAGTATCGTAGCCCAAAGATTTAGCAGCCAGCATAATGTTTTGTGCTGCAAGAGCAGAGTTCAGGATCGCTGCATCGCGAGCTACCTGCGGGTTTTGATAAGCGCCATTGATTTGACCTACCAATGCGTCACGGATTTCCGCTGGCAATGCGCCTGCTTCTACCGCTTGATCATAAATGACAGCATTGCGGTTGGCTTCCAAATCACCCAGTACGGCAATCGTAACAGAGCTCTCTGCTACTTGACCTTGGTTGTAGGCGATAGGCAGCAATTTTTGTTTGTCCGCTTCACTTTCGATAACAAGGAATTTCCAATGTTGAAGGTTCCAAGCGGAAGGAGCTTCTACCGCGGCAGTCAAGATAGCTTCCAGATCTTCCTCTGGCATTTTAAAATCCTTTACATAGCTTTTTACCGCGTGTCTTTCACTAATAACAGATAAGGTTTCATTTTTCCGGCTGCTCGACATTCTGGGCACACTCCTAATTTCTTAATATATATCTTGAATCTTTATTAACTTCCCAAACTACTGCAATTATAAAAATGATAGTGAATGATGTCAATATGTTTAAGTATGACCCCGCACTCAAAATACAGTACAATATGGATAAAGACATGCATATCGGCAAATGCCTGCCGATGGGACAAGACACGATGAGTTCATACTGTTCTCATTTGAATTTAAAAAGGAGCGTTACTATGATCGGATCGTTTAAAAAAACGGATATTGCTTTATTTGCCGCCTGGGTAGTAGCTTGTGTGGCGACATTGGGCAGTCTGTATCTCAGCGAGATCTTGGGATATGAGCCTTGTAAGCTGTGCTGGTTTCAGCGCATTCTAATGTATCCCCTGACCCTTCTGCTCGGAATCGCATATTTTCGAGGCGATACGAAAATACGTGTTTACGTTATGCCATTAGCTGTCATCGGTGGTGCGATTTCGGCCTATCATTTTATTATTCAGCGCATCCATGCAGCCGCCAAAGCAGCCACACAAACTTCAACGGCCTGCGGCAGAGTATCCTGTGAACAGGATTACCTGAACTGGTTGGATTTCATCACCATTCCGTTGCTCGCACTCATTGCTTTTATCCTTATTATTGCAGCGATGGTTTATATCATGCGCCAAGAGAAAAAATCAACCGCAGGTGAGGTACAAGCACAAGAACTCGCATAAGATGAAAGAGACCCGATTATAGGGCCGGTTACCACCAAAAGGCGTATAATCCGCTTGCCGGAGGAAAGACTGTAACTAAATATATCCATTGCATATGTGCTATAATGTAAAAGGTTTGCAGTCTGCCCAATAACGCTTATATTCCTTATAGAGGGGGCCAGTCCATGTTTCATATCAGCACCCCATTGCTGCAATATGGCGCAACTTTCGGTATGATCTTAATCGCTATATCGGCTATTTTCATCCGTATGAAGACAGGTCATCGCCCGATTAATGCCAAAAAAATCATCATTCCTCCGCTCGGCATGAGCACTGGCTTTATGATGTTTGTGGTGCCAGAAGTACGGGTTCCCTGGCTTTGGGCGCTGGGCGCTTTTCTGATCGGCTGGTTTATTTTTTCCTACCCGTTGATCCGCAGCACCAAATTTGAGTTACAAGAAGGGCTGGTTTTCGTGCAACGCTCGCGCACCTTCTTTTTTATCCTGATCAGCCTGCTGATCGTCCGATTGCTGCTGCATGAATTTATTCAGCATTACATTACCATCCCGCAAACAGCAGGGCTATTTTTCATACTAGCCTTCGGGACGTTGTTACACTGGCGGCTCCGTATGTATTTTCAATATCGTCAGTTCGTTCCGGATGAGACGGAAGTCCGCATCTGACCAACCGATATTTAACGTGCATACTCGCATGTTGCTGTGTAGACCCAAAAGACCCGTTCTCCTAACAGGAGGTCGTGTCTTTTGGGTCTTTTTAGTCTATCAGGGGCCAATTCATTAAGGTGGTGCTTTTTGTTGTCGTTCTTGAAAACGTCCCACTCTCCCAAGGCTCTGCGGTCAGCTTGGGATTAACGCCTTGATGCCGTGCTGCCTGGACGCCGGGCGCTAGGCACTTACTGGGAGCTCTCCTTTGTAAACAGCACGCTGCCGTTTGTGTTATTCTGCGGGGCATAAGCGCCATCCCAGGTGATAAAGAAGCTTGCTCCAGTGTAGACTTCATTCAGGGCGTTGTTCCAAAGCGAATAATCGAATTCCTTGAGCTGATTATTGTTGCGATCCACATGGTCGCCACCCACGGCTGGTCCAATTTCGCAAAAGCCGTAAGTTTTGCCAAGTCCTTTGATGTCATTGTAAGCCATCTTGATTTCATTGTCATTTGACGGATCATCGCTGTAAGCATCGATGCCAATCCATGTGACATAGCTAGAGCCGGGGTAATAAGCAGCCGCGTTAGCTCCTTTATTTGGGGCATAGACAAAATTGACGTTGGACATACCATTGGTCGTCACGATGTAATTGTACAGATTGATGTACAGGTTCTTATAGTCTGTCGTATTCTTGTTTCCCCACCAGAACCAGCCTCCGTTCATTTCATGGAAGGGTCTGTAGTAAACGGGGGATGAGTTAAACTTTTGCAGACCGGTCACAACATTGTCAACCTGGGCCTTATAATTTTGTAGCCATGCGGGGCTGGACGAATTGATGGATGAAATGTCTGTATTGGCCAAGATATTAAAATCGGAATCAGACATTGGGGCGTTTACATTTCCACCCTGAGGATTGGGCATGTGGGTGGAAACGGTGACAATTTTCCCTAGGTCTTGGATGACGGAGGCGCTATTAGAGGTAATGGAGGCTGCATCGGTGCCCCCCTGGTTCCAGTTCAGCAGATCATAGGAGACAATGTCAGGGTTATAGGTCCAAACAGGGCTGGTGTTTACACTTCCGTCATAACCCAGGAACATGCCTGTATAGTTGATATTGCTCTCCGCGCCTGCCGTCATTGGTAGCGAGAATAATAGTGCAGCCCCGGTCAGGGCGCTGATCAAGCTCTTCGTTTTCTTGAATGAATTCATATTGGTTATCCTCCTAATGTTTATATCTTGCTGCTTGTAATCGTAAGGCTTATGGTCAATCACTTCATCCAGCAACTTTTATCATTCTTTTTGTCCATAACATAACCTCCGTTTTTCCTCAATTCTGAGTTCCGTAATGAGTCTTTTTTCTAGTACACCCCTCCTGTTCAATAAGACAATTCTGATTCGCAACCTACATATTTTTCGTTTTAGCGAGTTGATCTCCATTTGCCTAAAGGAATACACTTTTGTGACCCTCAATTATATCGACATCAAGGGAAAAGGTTGAAATAGTTCTATTAGATCAAAAAATAATTCATATAACAATAAACAAACAACCTTCGCAAAGTGTGGTAGAGACTAAGTGTGTAATAAAAGAAATACTTTTATTTCACTCTTGTGAATTCAGATTCAAATTATTGCTATTTTTGGACTATGTAGAAGATTCATAATCACACACTTAACGTATCCTGTTATCAGTAGTCTAGAGAATAAACACACGTGCAGAATAGTTAGCAACGGTGGATCACTAGCGTTTATCAGAACTAAACTGATCACTCTGAAAACATAGCGTTTATTTTCTTTAAAATGTTGGCTTGGCACTCATGAAACAAAAAAACCGATATTCGGCCTTTGGGCCAAATTCGGTTTTTAGAGGTGAAACAACCAAACAATCAGGAAATGGTCTAACAAAGCTTGTACTCACCAACTCTATTCAAAGTGGGACGGATCCAAAGAAATCAAATCTTCAGAGAAATCATACAACTACAATCGTGCTATCGAGTTATGAGATTGGAGCTCCGAGCGACTTGAATTAGAAAAGGAGGTTTAAAATAGCGGGGAAACCTAACAGGTCATGTCAGCTTAGTAAGGACGATGAGTAGCCAGTCTGTGTAAATCCATGAAGTATAATAACAATTGCAATTTCAGAACCATCATCGATTTAGACTATAATGTTCTAACTCTTGAGCTTTATTGATTAAGGACACGATGGTTTAAAAGCAAAAAAAGAGATGGCATAAGCCGTCTCTTTTTTCATCTATATAAAGCGGGTGATGGGAATCGAACCCACGCTACCAGCTTGGAAGGCTGGAGTTCTACCATTGAACTACACCCGCAAAAAAATGGTCGGGATGACACGATTTGAACATGCGACCCCCTGGTCCCAAACCAGGTGCTCTACCAAGCTGAGCTACATCCCGAAATAGATGCCGGTGAGAGGACTCGAACCTCCACGGTTTCCCTCACGATTTTGAGTCGCGCGCGTCTGCCAATTCCGCCACACCGGCTTATGAAATTAATGGCGCGCCCTGAGAGATTCGAACTCCCGGCCTTTTGATTCGTAGTCAAACGCTCTATCCAGCTGAGCTAAGGGCGCAAATATGGAGCGGACGACGGGAATCGAACCCGCGACCCTCGCCTTGGCAAGGCGATGCTCTACCGCTGAGCCACGTCCGCAAAAACAATATGCGCGTGGAGGGACTTGAACCCCCACGTCAAAGACGCTAGATCCTAAGTCTAGTGCGTCTGCCAATTCCGCCACACGCGCATACAATGATAATGGTGAGCCATGAAGGACTCGAACCTTCGACACCCTGATTAAAAGTCAGGTGCTCTACCAACTGAGCTAATGGCTCTTAATGGCTGGGGATATAGGATTTGAACCTATGCATGACGGAGTCAAAGTCCGTTGCCTTACCGCTTGGCTAATCCCCATTATGTATTTAACAGGGCGATCAATGGGCCTTGGACCCACGAATGCCGTAGCCACAATTCGGTACGTTAATCCATTCGTCACGACCACCATAATAATAAAACTGGTGGAGGATGATGGATTCGAACCACCGAACCCGTAAGGGAGCAGATTTACAGTCTGATGCGTTTGGCCACTTCGCTAATCCTCCAAAATGGTGCCGGCGAGAGGACTTGAACCCCCAACCTACTGATTACAAGTCAGTTGCTCTACCAGTTGAGCTACACCGGCATATTAAGTTAAATGGCGGAACTGACGGGATTCGAACCCGCGATCTCCTGCGTGACAGGCAGGCATGTTAGGCCTCTACACCACAGTTCCAGAGGCATTTCCATCAGGAAATTAATTGCGGGGGCAGGATTTGAACCTACGACCTTCGGGTTATGAGCCCGACGAGCTACCGAACTGCTCCACCCCGCGACATTGAAGGTACTTCTCAATATTATTAATGGTGGAGGCTGAGGGGATCGAACCCCCGACCCTCTGCTTGTAAGGCAGATGCTCTCCCAGCTGAGCTAAGCCTCCATACTACTATGACCCGTAGGGGATTCGAACCCCTGTTACCTCCGTGAAAGGGAGGTGTCTTAACCCCTTGACCAACGGGCCAAATATCTATTATAAGAGCTGGCGGAGAGAGAGGGATTCGAACCCTCGAGACGCTTTTGGCGCCTACACGATTTCCAATCGTGCTCCTTCGGCCAACTCGGACACCTCTCCATATGGCTCCCCGAACAG